>CAMAUX010000001.1 GCA_945861435.1 Chthoniobacter flavus
GGAAGAGGCAGCGGTGCTGCTCGCGCACCTTGGCCTTCATCTGCCCAAGCGATCCAAAATCGTCGAAAATGTAGTGGAGAAAAACCGCTGAAAAACGCCGCCAACCCGCATGGTTGCGTCATTGGCTTCCGCAAACTGCGGAACTTGGGTTAGGCATCGTTAGCTAGTGATGAAATGCCGGCCAATGCTATGGAACGCCCAGTCGATCGAAGCGGCCTCCAGCTTCATTAGCCAACTCGCCGAGGAACTGGCTTTTGTCGTGCCCGACCGGGATTCCGGATTGCTCGCGATCAACGCCGTGGCGTTGGATTTGGAATCTCTCGCGGAAGGCGATGCGCCCCCGGCTTTCCGGACCGCTGTCACTGCGCTTCGCGGCTGGATGGATGCCATTCTGGACGGACCGGTGGTTTTCACCTCCGAGATGATCACCCGTCTGAGCGAATGGCACGGCGTGGCTAGTGCGATGGTGGTTGCGATGTCCCAAGGCGCGGACCTGACACCGATTCCCGCAGAATGGTCGGCCGCTGCCGGAGGAGCATCTGCCGCCGCAGCAGAGGAGTCGGCTTCGGAAGAGGCCGTGGCAGATGCCGGCGCTCACGAGACGACCATCGTCTTCTCGCCCGATTTCGCAAAGGACCGTGAACTGCTCACCGACTTTTCCAGCGAGGCGATCGAATTGCTGCAGACCGTCGAGAGAGGTGTGTTGGTGCTGGAGGACAAGCCCAACGACAAGCCGACCATCAACGCCATTTTCCGCGCCTTCCATACCTTCAAGGGGGGCGCCGGTTTCCTGCGACTGCCCACGCTCGGCGAGCTGGCCCACGAACTCGAGACGCTCCTCGATGCGGTGCGAAAGGACACACTGGCCGTCAACCGGGGGATCATTGATACCATTCTGGCCGGTGCCGATGTCCTGAACGACTTCACGCAGAAGATCAGTCAGCAACTGGAAGGCGTTGGTGTCGGCACCCCCATCACGGTGCCCACGCACCACGTTCTCATCCGCGTCCGTGCTGCGTTGGGAGGCGAGGTTGTTGTGAGCCCTGCCCCTGCCGCGGCTGCTCCAGCGCCCAAGGCCGCACCGGCACCTCAGCCGACGCCAGCCGCCCCAGCACCGAAAGCCGTGCCAGCGCCGCAAGCCGTGCCAGCGCCGAAGCCCGCCCCAGTTTCCCAAGCTGCGCCCGCGCCGCAAGCCGTGCCAGCGCCGAAGGCTGCTCCGGCCCCCCAAGCTGCTCCGGTTGTCCCAGTCGCGCCTGTGGCCAAGGCCGCTCCGGCCGCCGATCCTTCCGCCGATGCGCGTGCGCGTGATGCGGCAGGGGGCGGGTCCGTTTTCGTCAAGCTCGACATCAAGAAGCTCGATAGCTTGGTCAATTTGGTCGGTGAATTGGTGATCGCGCAGTCGATGGTGGTGGAAAACCCGGAGGTGCAGGGCATCAACAGCCTGCAACTGTCGCGTTCCCTGCGGCAGCTGAGCCGGGTCACCGCTGAACTGCAGCGCAATGCCATGTCCCTCCGCATGGTGCCGGTGCGCGGTCTGTTTCAGAAGATGGCGCGTCTTGTCCGCGATCTTGGGATGAATCTGGGCAAGCAGGTGCAACTCTCGTTGGAAGGCGAAGACACCGAACTCGACCGCAACATCGTCGAGAAGATGGGCGACCCCCTCATCCACATGATCCGCAATTCAGTGGATCACGGATTGGAAAGCCCCGAGGAACGGATTGCGGCGGGGAAACCCGCACAGGGAACAGTCACCCTTTCGGCTGCACATCAGCGCGGCGGCATCGTCATCCGCATTCAGGACGATGGTCGTGGTCTCCACACCGAGCGCATTCTGGCCAAGGGCATCGAGCGCGGTCTGGTGAAGCCGGGCGCCAGTCTGACCGAGTCGGAGATCCATGCGTTGATCCTGCTGCCCGGGTTCTCGACTGCGGAGACGATCACTGAACTCTCGGGACGCGGCGTGGGCATGGACGTCGTGCGCGGTAATATCGAGAACCTGCGCGGCAAGATCGAGATTCACTCCGTACCCGGGAAGGGCTCGACGTTCACCATTCTGCTGCCACTGACGCTGGCCATCATCGACGGCCTGCTCGTGGGCGTGGGCGGGGACCGTTACATCATCCCCACCCTGTCGGTGCGCGAATCGTTCCGGCCGCGGCCAGGGCAGGTCACCACTGTGCATGAGCGCGGAGAAATGGTTTCGGTCCGCGGCAAGCAGACTCCGCTGCTGAGGCTCGGCCGGTTTCTGGGCGGTAAAAGCAAGGCGCTCACTCCGACGGATGGCATCATCGTCGTCATTGAATCCGGCGACGCAGCGCGCGGCCTCCTCGTCGACGAATTGATCGGCAAACAGGAGGTGGTCATCAAGAGCCTTGGCCATGCTTTCGAGAACCAGAACCTGATCGCTGGCGGCGCCGTGCTCGGCGATGGCTGGGTCGGACTGATTCTCGATGTCGATACTCTGGTGAAGCTCCCCCTGGATCGTCCCAACGCCGCAGCTCATCCGATCAAGGAACTTGCCCATGACAACTAGATCCAATGCGAACGCGAACGAAGGTGGTCTCGCTGGCCGCTACCTGACTTTCGGGCTGGGTGCCGACTCTTACGGAGTGCCGGTGCTCAATGTGCGCGAAATCATCCGTCTGTGTCCGATCACCCCGGTGCCAAGGATGCCGTCCTATGTGAAGGGCGTGATCAACCTGCGCGGCACCGTGATCGCGGTGCTCGACCTGCGCGCGAAGTTCGAGATGCCCACCGTGGCCGGCGGCGACCGCACCTGCATCATCGTCCTGCAGTTTTCTTCCGCAAACGGGGACAGCACCCTGATGGGCGCGATCGTCGATGCGGTCGAGGAGGTGGTCCACATCGGTGCCGGCGAGATCGAGCCGACGCCGGACTTCGGTGAAGCGCTGGATACCCAGTACATGCTGGGAGTGGCGACCATCCGTGGCGGAGTGAAAACCCTTCTGAACATCGACCACATCTTCCGGCAGGAAGGCAGTCTCGTGATTCCCCCGCAATCCTCTTCGGCGCATCTCAAATCCTAACTAATCAAAGTATGAAGAACTGGACTATTGGCAGCCGCATCATCGTCGGCTTCTCCACTCTGATCGTTCTCACAATGCTGCTTGGTGGGTCGGCGTTGTGGAGGCTGAACTCGACCAAGGACGCCTTGCACAACCTCGCGAAGAACAGCATGCCGAGCTTGGTGCTCATGGCGGAAATTATTGATGACGGGCAGGAGCAGATGCTCGCACAGCTCGACACGATCAACTCGGAGGATCCAGCAGCCATCGCAAAGGCGGACGCACTGGTGGATGAGAAGGACAAAAGCATCCAGGCGCATCTCGCGAGTTACAAGGAGCTGATCTCCGACGCCGAAGACCGCCAACTCTACGAGAAAATCGTGAGTGCTTACGCTGCAGTCACCGAGCTGCGTCCCAAACTCAAGGAGCTGCACCGGCAGGGCAACGCGGATGAGTACAAGAAGCTCTTCCTTCAAACCCAGATCACCAACTACGAGCACTTCTCCGAGGCCGCTTCGAAGGACTTCGCCTACAACGTGAAGCAGGGCGAGAAAGCGGGGCAGGACGGCGAGACGCAGGCGAACGCCGGCTTGTTCTCGACGAAGATCATCATCGGAGTGGTGCTGGTAATCGCCCTGCTCATCGCCATCGCGATGATCCGCAGCATCAATTCCGCGCTCCGCGCCATTTCCACGAACCTCGAAGAAGGCTCGCTGCGGACTGCTTCCGCGGCCAAGCAGGTCCTGTCCGCCAGCCAGTCCCTCTCCACGGGCGCGACGGAGCAGGCCGCTGCCATCGAGGAGACCAGCGCTTCTCTTGAAGAGATGTCCACCATGATCCGGACCACCGCAGACAGCGCGCAGCAGGCGAAGGCCCTCGCCGCCGAAGCCCGCGGTGTGGCGGAGAACGGGACCAAGACGATGACGGAGATGAACCAGGCCATGACGGCCATCGATTCGTCCAGCGCCGAGGTGGCCAAGATCGTGAAGAACATCGACGAGATCGCCTTCCAGACGAACATTCTTGCCCTCAATGCGGCAGTCGAAGCCGCGCGCGCCGGCGAGGCCGGAGCGGGATTCGCCGTCGTCGCCGACGAGGTGCGCTCGCTCGCCCAGCGGAGTGCGGCAGCCGCCAAGGAAACCGCCGACAAGATCGAGGCCGCCATCTCCAACAGCCGCCGTGGAACCGAGTGCACGGCTCTGGTCGGCAAGGCGCTGCTCCAGATCTCCGAAAAGGTGTCAGCCACGGACGCGCTCGTCGGCAACATCGCCCGGGCCGCATCCGAGCAATCCCAAGGCATCTCGCAGATCGGCACGGCCATCAACCAGATGGAGACCGTGTCGCAGACGAACTCCGCGAGCGCAGAGCAGAGCGCCAGTTCCGCGCAGGAACTCGAGGCTCAAGCCGAGAACCTGAAGAACCAGGTGCTCAAGCTGGGCGCTCTGGTGGGCGCATCGACGGACCATACGGAAGAGAGGGATCACGAGATTCGGCTCGTTCAGACGCCGCAGGTGAAGAGGCCAGCCAGCGCGGCTCCGTCGTCGGCCGTGAAGTCGCCGGCCGCGCCCGCTCTGGGTGGAGGACGTCGGCGCGCTTTGGGCAATATTCCCATGCCCGAACCTGCGGATGATGGCTCGGACGACTCCGGCTTTCGCCGCTTCTAAGCATGGCCAGCCACTCTTTTGATCGCTGCCGGTGAATCCGGCGACTCATGGTCTGACGGCGCATGCGTACAGGGCGTTGGTCTCTCTGATCTATGAGCACAGCCGCATCCAGATCGGTGCGGACAGGCAGTCGATGCTGCAGAACCGACTGCGGCGTCGCATCGGTGAGCTGGAATTGGAGAGCTTCGACGATTACGTCGCGCTCCTGTCTTCGCGGCGCGATCCCGACGAGCTCGACATGGTCGTGGATCTTGTCTCCACCAACCACACGCATTTCTATCGCGAGCCGGACCACTTCTCCTTCCTCTCCCAGCGCGTAATCCCGGAGTTGTTGCCGACGCTGATCTCGGCGAGCCGGCCGATGAATGTCTGGTCTGCCGCGGCGTCTTCCGGTGAGGAGTGTTACACCATTGCGATGGTGCTCTCCGATGAGCTGGCCAAGTACCCGAGCCTTTCGTGGCGGATCATCGCCTCCGATATCTCCCGTAGCATTCTGGCTCGCGCCCAGCGGGGCGTCTATCGACTCGAAGACGTCGACCGCGTTCCCATGGAACAGTTGAAGCGCTACTTCGAGCGTGGGCACGGACGTTTTGAGGGCACCTGCCGGGTCCGTGCGGAGCTCCGCCAGAAGGTGCAGTTCGAGCGGATCAACCTCTTCCAGCCAGCTTACCCGGACATGGTTGCGCAGGACGTCATCTTCTGCCGCAACGTCATGATCTATTTCGATCTGCCGTCGCGCATCCTTTTGATCAAGCGCCTGTCCGAAATGCTGAGACCCGGGGGCTACCTCGTCATTGGGTGCTCGGAAAATCTCGTCGGGATCCCCCATGCCCTGCAGGCTGTGCAGCAGGGTATTTACCGGAAAAGCTGATGGCCGAAAAACGCATACGGGTGCTTGTGGTGGACGACTCGATGCTGGCCCGGCGCTCCATCACCGAGGCGCTCGCGCGGGACCCTGCCATCGAGGTCGTGGGAGTCGCACAGGATCCGTATGTGGCCCGGGAGCGGATCCTCGAGTTGGATCCGGACGTGATCACGCTCGATCTGGAGATGCCGCGGATGGACGGCCTCACCTTTCTGAAAATCCTGCAGCAGCACCATCCGATCCCGGTGGTTGTGGTGAGTTCCCTGACGCAGACCGGATCCGTCATGGCGCTGGAGGCTCTGGCTGCGGGCGCAGTCGATGTCATCGGAAAACCCGACGGGAGCCAGGATATCGGGGAGTTGGCGCGAAAACTGGCGTTTCTCGTGAAGGCTGCGGCCCATTCCCAGCACTTCATGGAAGCGCCCAAGGCTGAGCCGGAAAAGCCCTTGGTCACGCGGGTGAGCGGGTCGAGTCTGGCGCGGAAGGTGATTGTGATCGGCGCATCCACCGGGGGCGTGGAAGCGCTCCGTTCCATCCTGCCGCGCCTGCCGGAGGGCCTGCCCCCGATCGTCATCGTCCAGCACATGCCGGCTCACTTCTCGCGCACCATGGCGGTGCGCCTGAACCAGCTCTGCCGCTTCCCAGTAAGTGAAGCAGAGGAGGGCCAGGTCC
Source organism: Chthoniobacter flavus (assembly GCA_945861435.1). Taxonomy (GTDB): domain Bacteria; phylum Verrucomicrobiota; class Verrucomicrobiia; order Chthoniobacterales; family Chthoniobacteraceae; genus CAIURC01. The sequence goes on from CAMAUX010000001.1 coordinate 6,228, forward strand.
TTGAACCCAACAGCTGCCTGATCGCCCCGGGAGACTACCACCTGGCGCTGCACAATGGGCCAAGGGGCTACGTGGCGCATCTGACCCAAAGCCCGCCCGTGCACTACTGCAGACCCGCCGTGGACGTTCTCTTCCGGTCCGCAGCCCAGTCGGTGGGGAAGAACACGGTGGCCGCGCTTCTGACGGGCATGGGGGCCGACGGCGCGCGCGGTCTTCTCACGCTTCGTGCCGCGGGCGCGAGGACCTTTGCCCAGGACGAGGCGAGTTCCATCGTGTTTGGAATGCCGAAGGCGGCGATCGAACTCGGTGCCGCTGAGAAAATCGTATCGCTCCACGAGATGCCACAAGCGATCGTCAGCGCAGTCACGGAACGGCAGAGCACGAGACCCCAATCTTCTTGAAGGCCATGACCACCCCGTCGTTTGAACCCATCGTCCACGCGGCTGTGGATCAAGTCCTGCGGACACAGTTCCGGGAGACCGCGGTCGCCCTCGGTTCCACTCCCGAGATGCCCGTGGGACCCGGCGCGTGGCTGCACAGTTCCGTGGCAATCTTCGGGCAGCTTTCCAGCGACGTCGTGCTTTCGGTTCCCGACGAATTGGCAGGGCACCTGGCGGCGCGGATGCTCTCGCTTCCAGACGGCACGCCGGTGGATGACAGCGACAAGCGCGATCTCGCCGGCGAGATGTGCAACATGCTCGCGGGCCGCATCAGCGAGGCGTTCCACAGTGGAGGCCACTTTTACGACCTTGGCACGCCGACCGTCAGCCGCGAATTATCTACAGGCGCCGCCTCGCCCGAGCTTCTTTTTTCCGGCACGTGGCAATGCACCGGCCAGACCTTCTCCCTCGCCATCCACCTCAGGCCCACCCAAGCATGACTCCCAAGATTCTCAGTGTTGATGACAGCGGCCTTATCCGGAAGGCCGTGGCCCGCGCCTTTGCCAAATTCGAAACCATCATCATCCATGCGGAGAACGGCGAGATCGGCCTGCAGCAGGCGAGGGAACACCGGCCGGATCTCATCGTGCTCGACGTGAACATGCCCGTGATGGACGGGCTCGAGATGCTGCGGCAACTGCGCGCCGATCCAGCGCTGAAGCCCACGAAGGTCATCATGCTGACCGCCAATTCCAACCCCGAAACGGTGTCGTCGGTCGCCCGTCTCGGCGTGCGCGAATACGTCATCAAGCCTTTCGAAGAAGGAGATTTGGTAGCGAAGGCCGGCCGTCTCATCGGCTTGATTCCCAAGGCCACCGAAGACGCATCCACACCGTCCACGCCGCCTCAGGCCTGAGTTTGCGAGGCGGGGTGGATGGTCCCGAATGGCGCTTATTATTGGGCGTCGTACATCACGGTGACACCCGGAAGGCCCATTCTCTGGGCGCGGCGCGGTCACCCTATTTCGCGATCCTCAATAAAGGGATCTGCCATGCCTCGATGGGGTGGCTCGGCCGCGAAACGGTCGATCTCACCGTCAGCATGCCGGAGGCATGGGAGCCCATAGCCGGTCGGTGAACGCAATCCGCAAAGCGGATTGAGGAAACCACCGGAACCCGTTTCCCTACGCGACGCGCCCCGGCAGCGGGCGCGAGAAGGAGGACTATGGAGGAAAACTTGCTTGTCCCCATCGGCTCCGCTGTTTGCCGGCGTCTGCCTGTCGGCGTTGCCCCCCTCGAATACCGCGGCGAAGCCTCTCATCTAGGACCCGCAAGCCGCATGGTACAGCGAAGCCAGCCGCGCGATCTCGCCCGGAGTGAGTTCGCCGCCGGGTTTTTGTTCAAGCATCCGTCCGAGGTCGCGGAGCCATGTCAGACTCGCGCGTTCCGGCCCCGCGGCAAGCGCCAGCGCCTCCTCCCAGCAACCTGCGGCGCGCCAGTTCCTGAGGGCATCGCCGACCGCGGGGATCGTGGCAAAAAGGGACGCCGCCTCGCGGTGCAGTCCGCGCGCCTCGTGCATGCGGGCTTTCCGGAGGAGATCCTCCGGCTCGAGCAGGCCAAGGATCGCTTCCGCATCGCTGAACCGCCGGGCGTCGAGCAGCGTGTCGAACGCGATGCCTCGCAATCTGCGTGCCTCCTCATCGGTTGCAGCGCTGCCCGTTGCGAACCCCGTGAGCACGAGCCATCCCGGGACATCGCCGATGAAAAGGCGGGCGGAAGAAGGTGCGGCCGCTGCTGCGCCGAGCGCCTTCCGTAGTTCCTGACTGATCGGTGCAAGAGCCCCCGGCAGCCAGTCCCTGTGCGCACCCTCCGCAACGGCGGCGGTGAGGAGAGCGCAGGGGGAGATCTGCCGGTCTGCCACCCATGCCTTCAGAGCCTCGAACGCGACACGGTCCCCAGCGGGCTCCGATCCATAGCCCGTTACGGAGCCCCGGGGCGCAAGGTCGTTCATCACTTCAGATGCGAACGTGACCGCCTCCTCCCGGAGCGCCGCAACGTTCTCCGGGGAGAGAAGAAGATGCGCACACACGGCGAGCAGTGTGGAATGGGCGCGTCTGCGTGTGCCTTGATCCGCGACACCATTCGGCAGTGCAGGATCGCCGAGCAGGCACACGGCCTGGCGAGCCAGCTGCCATGCGCGCTCGGGAGCATCCTCCAGAAGTTTGAGGGCATTGGCCGTGCGACTCTGCACGTCGGAGTCGGCGTCGTGGTCGGTCTGCGCAAGCTCCGCGAGCAGGTCGGAAATGCTGAAGGGTGCCGCGTTCCCAATGATGTTCCGGCTCAGCGCGATCGTCTCCGGCACCTGGGTGGTATCCAGAAACACGAGGGTCTCGGTGGCGCGGCTGAGAGCGACGCGAAGCTGGTCGATGCGCAGGCGGGCTTCGTGCGCCGTGAGGTCAGCGCCGACGGGGGGCCTTTGCTCAAGGAGCTTTTGCAGTCGTCGAAGGGCGCTCCCCGGATCCACCACGCATACCGTTTGATATTCCATCCCCTTTGCCTGGGCCGGCGTGAGGACCGCCTTGCCGAGCGACTCGGGAATCCAATGAGGAACCACCTCGTCCGCCGTGATCAGCACCACGCCCGGCAGCGACTCCAGCTGCGCAAGCCCCTCTTCTGCTTCGCTGCGGGAGCACCGTACATGGGCGATCCGCGCTTCCATACACTGCCCTTCTGCCGCGCACTGGCCCCTGGGTTTTTCCGACCGGTTCAGCTTGTCATAAAACGCGCTCGCGCGGTCGACCACTTCCGCGATGCGGGCTGGCGAACGCAGATTTTCACTGAGCTGCAGTTCCAGAGGTTTGGGAAATCCGAGCCGGGAAAGCAGCCTCTTGATGGAGGCCCAATCGAACGCCGAGGGGCGCACCGTCTGTGCTTCGTCGCCGGCGATCAGCAACTCAGGAAGCCTTCCTCCGCTCTTTTTCAGCGCGAGGCAGAGCTCCAGAACGACCGCAGCTTCAAGAACGCAGAGGTCCTGCACCTCGTCGACGACCACCCGGTCGAAGCCCTCAAGCACCTGTGGGGCCCCTTGTTTTTGGAGCAGGGACACCGCCTCCCAAGCCGCTTCCAGTTCCGGGAAGAACTGCGAAAGCGAAGGATACTCGGGGTCGCCGGCGACAATGTGCGTCTCGATGGAGCGGATGGTGTGGAGCAGCGACGTCACGGCGCGGCCGTCGATGCGGGAGCCGTGTTCCCGGCGCTCGCGGTAATCCTCGTCGCTCAGCCGCGTGAGTCCCGCCCGGCAGTCGGTTTTTGAATGGCCCGGAATGATGCCGCCGAAGAGCACGCCCCGGATCTCGCAAAACAGGGCGTCTTCGGCCTCAGCCCACGGCCCCAGGGTGGAACGTTCCAACCGATTGGTGACTTGGCGAAAACGCACGCGAGCGTGTGCCGACGGCTTTGGAATATCTCGTCCGCAGATTTCCCCCAGGAAAGTGGCGTAATCTTTCGAGACCACCGATCCCTCGGGCGCGAATGCGCTGAAGTGTTCGGCGGCCGTCCTTGCAAGGTCGGCCGACCACGTGAGGTACAGCACGCGCTGCCCCGGCTGCGGGATGGCGGCCTTCCAGAGAGCGAATGTTTTTCCAGAGCCTGGCGGGCCGAGGACGATCCGCACGGGGCTCGTGGACTGGGCAAATTGCAGCTGCTTTTCTGTCCAAGGCGATCCGTGAAAATCGCCCCCCTCGAAGTCTTGGCTGGTTTGGTGGTGGAGATAATCGCTGTAGAAACCTGCGTCGAGGGGCGTGTGGTCGTCGTGGTGCCGGATATCGCGCACCACAATGGAGCCCTCTGGAAAGCTCGCGTCCTTTGTCTTCGGCGTGCCCTGCGGTGCCCACCAGAGGTAGAAGTGATTCCCGTTGTTGCCCCCCATCGGAGTCCGCCGCCAGCCCCGGTTCACCTCATCGGTGCAGGGTTTCGCGACCGACGGCCGGCCGTGCGCGGCGAGGTGCCGCAGCACCAGGGAGAAGCGTTTGCGCAGATGCTCGACCTCCGTGAGATCGCAGGCCGGATGGATGAGGACGGAATGCATGGCGGGGGTGGTGCGGGCGGGGAAGAGGCGAGCGGGCGCATTCTACTCCAATCAGCGCACCGGATCGACTTCTCTCGCAGGGGGGGCTTGTCGGATGCTCGAAGGGGCGGTTGCTGACTAACGGCTGGAATGATGAAGTCGCCAGCGACCTGTGGTTTGGACGATGCCGCTCGGGTCGATGATGGTGCACGGGAGCATCGCGCAAAGCGCTGCAGCCGTTCCGATGTCGCCGCTCGAGAGGACGGTGTCGGAGATCACAAAGGGACCGCACGGCCACTTCTGCGGATCAAGCCGACCGCGCAAAATGGGCGCTGCGGCTTCGATGTGCGTTTCATCCACAATCCGAATCGAAGTGGTCCGCGACATCCGGAACGCCGCATCGTCCAGACGACGGAAGTCGTCCTCATCGAGAATGGCGCGCGCCATGCGCGGAAGAGCAAGCGGCGCGACATCGCACAGCACGCTGAGCACCAAGCATTCGGGCGGGAAGCGCCTTCCCACCAGCACCACGGGGTACCCGCGCACGACACCCATCTCCCAAAGAGAAGCCACGAGCAGCTCCCGGAGCCGGCGCTCCGAGGGATGGCAAAGCGCATGACTCCACGGGAACTCTTTGCGGAAGACGTCGTCCTCCCGCCCCTCCGCCTCCATGCACGTCTCGGTGATCAAGGCCGCCTCCTCGACCGCCGCCTTCACTGCCGAGGCGATGCGTATCTGGTGATGTTCCGCGGGGGCGTGCATGGCTGTCTGTGGCAAGGTCGGGTCAGCCTTCAATCAGACGCACGCTACCGCCACGGCCACGGCCAAGCTCGATGAGACCGGCGCCGACTGCCTCGTCCTTGATCCGCTGGTAGTCGTCCTCGGACCAGCCCAGTGTACTCCGAAGCGTGCCGTTGCCCGCTGTTCCGCCGAGCGAAATTAGCGCAAGACGAAACCCCTCCAGCGTGGCTTCACCGGACGACACCGTAGCACTGCCCCAGTCTGCGGTGTGAATGAGGGTCGTGCTCATGGGGTGGGGTGGGTGTCTGCGGGGTTAGAGGGATCAAGCGGCGAGGGAGGATTGGCCGAGGCGCGTGGGGTGGCGCAGCTTGCGCAGGGCTTTCGCTTCGATCTGGCGGATGCGTTCCCTTGTCACTTTGAAGACGACGCCGATTTCCTGGAGGGTCATCGGGGAATGGGTGTCGCCGAGGCCGTGGCGGAGCATGAGGACCTTTTGTTCGCGCTCGGAGAGTTTTTTCAATGCGGCACGGAGACGGTCGCGTTCGCCGTTGCGTTCGGCTTCCGCGAAGGGGTTTTGGGCGCGTTCATCGGGCAGCGTGCTTGCGAGTGTGGCGTCGCCGTCCTCGCCCATCGGAGCGTCGAGAGACACGATGCTCTGGGCTTTGGCGAGGCGTTGGAGTTGGACGATGCGCTGGAGGGGCATGCTGGTTTCGGCCGCGATCTCTTCGGGCGATGGATCGCGTCCGAGTTCCTGTGTGAGTGTGCGCGTGGCACGTTCGAGCGCTCCGAAGTGCTCGTTCATGTGGACGGGTGTGCGGACCGTGCGGCTTTGGTTGGCGATGCCCCTTGAGATGGACTGCTTGATCCACCAGGTGGCGTAGGTGCTGAATTTGAAGCCCAGGTGCGGGTTGAATTTGTCGACGGCCCGCATGAGGCCGAGGTTGCCCTCCTGAATCACATCCGAGAGGGAAAGCCCGCGGTGGGTGTAATGACGGGCGATGGAGACGACGAGGCGCAGATTCGCCTGCATCATGTGGTTCCTTGCGGCGAGGGCCTTTGCAGAGAGCTTTTGGATTTCTTGCAGGATGGATGGGAGATCGTCGGATGTGACCCAGTGTTTTTCGAAAAACGTGGGGGAGTCTGCCAGCGCGGCATCGGCGGCGTGAGGATGGATGGACGGTAGAGCTTCCAGCACCAAGGCGGGGCGGAGCTTCAGAGCGTGGAGGGCGGCGGCATATTTCTTGAAAGCCAGCTCGAAGATCTCCTTCGCTTCCCGGCGACGGCTTGCGCTTTTGCGAGGGAGCCTTCCGAGTGCGATGGCGGCTGCGGACACCGCGTTGATGGTGCGTTCGAGTTTCTTCACCAATGCGGGGAGTTTGGCGTGATGCTCGGAGGGATCGGCGCCGCCGGCGTTGTTACGGCGGTCGAGGGTGAAGGCCTGCTCCAGACGGTGCGAACCCTCCTCGGCACTGAGGAGTTTGTGGGATAGGGCGAGCACGTGGTCGGCCGTGAGGCGGAACCTCGAGAGAAGTGCCGCTGCTTGGGTCTGCGCCTCCTGAAGTTCGGTGGCGATGCGGACCTCACCCTCGCGGGTCAGAAGGGCGGTGGCTCCGATGCCGCGGAGGTAGTTGCCGATGCCATCGTCTTCCTTCGGTTGCGGCGTGGGGTGCTGGATTTTCATGATTGTGGTGGTTCTCGAGGGGTTAGGGGGCGTGGCGGTGGCGATGTGGTTACTGAAGGACGCGGGTGAGGGATTTTCCGAGGACTTCGGGGAGTTGGGAGGCGTTTTGGATGGTCTCAGAGTCTGGGAAAATTCTGTGCATGGGCTGGATGCCGATGCCGATGGCGAGCAGGTGGATTCCCTGTTGTTCAAGGTCCTGGGCGGCTTCGCGCACCGCTGCTTCGGTTTCGGATGCGATGTCGCCGTCGGTGAGGAGGAAGAGGAAACGGTCCCGTTCGGGGCGCTTTTCGAGAGACTCCGCGGCCTTCTTCATCGCCTTCACCAGATTGGTGCCGCCGTCTGCTTCGAGGATTGAGCCGAGAACTGCTTCAGCGCGCGCGTCGCTCATCCGTTGCCACGCATGAAGGAGATCGACCCCATGGTTGAATCCCAGGACGGAGAAGGGAATGCCGGCTCGGGAGCAGCTCTCCCGCACGATCACCAGGGATTCAAAGGCCGCGGTCGCCTTCCCGTTTTGCTTCATGGAAAAAGACCGGTCGACGAGGAAGGCGAATGCTGGGTCTGGAAGGGTCCTGCGGACGCGTTGCATCCAGAGCTGGTTGTGAAGGCGGGGGTTGGCCTCGCATTGCATGGCGACCCGCAAGTCGATGCGATCCCCGGAAGGTCTGCCCCGGACGTGCTTGAGGCCGCGGTGGTTGGGGAGGAGCTCCAGCAGGAGGTCGGTCGTGCTGCGGATCTGCTCGTCGTGTTTCTGAACGGCGGCGAGATAGGGACCGTTCCCCTTCTTCTCGAGACGGCGCCGCATTTCTCCTGTGACGCTTGCACCAGTGCCCGCCGTGGTTCCGCCGGTGTGAACGCGTACGGTCTGGTTCGGGAACGGGGGTTCGCCGAATTCCTCGATGAGTTTCAAATAAGCAGGGAGCACACCGTTGCGGACGTGATCCCACATGGTGGCCTGTGTCATCCGGACCCAGCGCTCGAAGTTTGGCGGGGAGAGGCGCGAATCGACCTCGCGGTATGCGGCTGCCACGGGGTGGGTCTTGTAGATCTCCTCGACGAAGTCGGTGCTGGTGGTGGCGGGGGGCAGGCAGGCGAAAGCGTTTTCCAAAGCGGACCGGCACTCGAGCAGGGCGGCGCCGGCCGCGGGATGGATGCCGGCGGGGATCTCCTGGGTTTCGCCGAGTTCCATCAGGCCGCGCAGGAAGGCGCGCGCGGGGTGTTCGTCCGTGGTGAAGGGATCGGATTCGGCGCGATCGCAGAGCTTCGTCACCTCCTGCCATGGGAGGGAGCCAGGGAAGCGGGCGACCAACCACGATTCGATCCGCACATCCTCGATGCAGTTGAGGAGGTAGTGGACGGCGGGTTGTTGGCGCAGTTTTTCGGGGACGATTTCGTGGAGACGGGTGAGCGCGGCGTGTGCGGCCTCGTGCATGACGATCCAGGCGCAGCGGGCTTTCGGGCGCGTCTGGAGTTCATGCAGCGGGAGGGTGATGACGTTGTTCGTCCAGTTGAAGGCCCACCATTGGCCGAGTTCCACTTTGAGATCTCCGCGAAGGGAGATCATCGCGGCCATGGCGAGAGCCTCCTGAATTTCTTCCGCAAGCTCCGCTCCGGTGCGCGGCGCGTGTTCTAAAAAATGGAGGTTCAAGACAGTCCTCCGGCGACCATCATGCTTTGCACGGCGCGTCTGTCGCCGCTGTCCCGAAGCCGTCCGATATACAAGTCCCGGATCGCATCGGAAATGAGGTTTGGCGTGGCGGGGACGCCGGCGCGGATGTTTTCCACGACCATGCGGACGAGGTTGTGGAGGGTGCGTCGCGAGAAGCTTTGGCGCTGTTTGGAGAGGCGTCCGATGGAGGGCACTTTTCCATCGCCGCCCGCGGCGAGGACGACGCCATGGTGAAAGATCGCGAGGCGATGGACGAGATCGTCGATGTTGCTGATCTGCTGGAGTTCGCCGAACACGGGGGTTGCGTCTCCGGCTTTGTAGGCGCGCCCGCAGGTGATGACGCGCGGATGCTGGCCAAAGACCCACAGCCGGAGCATCGCCTCCACTTCGCGTTCGCCCGGGCTTCCCGCCTGATGCCACAAACCCCAGCGGTCGATGAATGCCTGGGACAACAACGCGCGTCCGGCGTAGTGGGAGGGGTTCATCGTGCAGAGCAGGCGGAAGCCCGGAGCGACCGGCACATCGGTGCCCGGACCCTCGCTGAGGATGAGGCTTGGCGGGGTTTCGAGGGCGCAGTTGAGGCGTTCGAGGACCTGAGTTTCGGCGAGGTTGACCTCGTCCAGGAGCAGCCACCATCCATGGCGCATGGCCTGAGGCAGGTAACCTTCCTGGAAGCGCCAGGTGGATTTTCCCTGCTCTGATGGGACGTAGCGTCCGACGAGTTCGGAGGCATCACTGTGGCCATGGAGATTGAGGCGGACCGCAGGCTGGCCGAGCAGATGTGCGAGGTAGAGGACCGCTGTGGTCTTGGACGCGGCGGTTTCCCCTTCAAGGGCCACCGGCATCCCGTGGCGGACGCCGAGGGCGACGGCGCGAAGGCTTTCGAGCAGGGGTTGGTCGAGGCAGAGGTGCGCGAACTGTTCACCCGCGGGAACCCTGCTCCGATGGGCCTCTGCGGGTGGCGTGGGGATCGGGAGCTCGATGTCCAAGACCCGCAGGTGCGTGGCTGTGCGTTCGATGGGGAGCCTGGCCTCTCCCTCGAGAAGAACCTGTGCATAAGCCTGCTGATCCACGTCGCCAGAGGGCGCCCCCGAGGGGTCGCCCGTGGCCACGGAAAGAAGGGCGCGGAGTTCGTCGAAGGCGATGGCTTTTGGGCCGCCGGTCTTTGTCTTTTCGAGGAGAGCGGCGTCCGCCTGCGGGCCTGCGATGACCATGTCTGCGAGCGAGGGAAGGTTGATCACCTCCACGCCCCGGGAGGCGAGGAAGGCCGAGGCGTTGTCGTGCCCTTCCTGGTCGAAACCCTTGAGAAGCACGCGGCGTGGCAGTTTTGTTTTGGGAATCGTCATGGGTGTGAGATGGGCAGTTGAGAGTGATTGCGGTTGCTGATCACCCGGGAAAGGCGTCGCCGTCCGGGTCGCAATTGTTTCCCTGATCCGACACGACCGAGCTCGCGGCGTTCTGCTCATCCAGCGTGATTTGGGCTTGGAGGACGCGCTTCTTGAGGTCTGGGAGCGTGATGAGGATCTGATCGCGGATTTCGTCCTTGAGCCGGAGTTGAAGGACGCCGTCGAAAGCGGAGAGGAGTTCCAATGAGGCGGCAGGGAGGTGTTGTTTGAGGAATTCGAAGCCGATCTCGATGGCGGGTTCGGCTTTGTCCCAGTTGACCCAGGAACCGGTTTTCCCGGTGGAATCCGAGGCCATGAGGGTGTCGTCATTAGTGTCGACACGCACGACGGTGTAGACGCGGCCGGCTTGGTAGCCGTTGCCGGTGACTTTCATTCTCACTTTTTGGTTTTTGTGCGGTTGGATCATGGTGGGTTGAGTGGGTTGAGTGGGTTTTTTGGAGGAAGGTGAGGCGGGATTATTTTTCCCCTCACTGAGTGGAAGGGGCGGGGGAGCGGATTTTCGGGTTTTTTTCTTTTGGAAGGAGAGATCCGGGCACGAGGGAGCGTCATCCGGAGGGAAAGCATCCGGTCTTGGGTATGAGGCGCCGGAGTGGGGGGCGTGCCTCCCGGCGCGGGAGGCGGTGTGATAACTAGCTGTCTGTCTTAAAATAACAAAGACACGTCGACTAGGCTTCGTGATTATATCTAGTTATCGGGTAATGTCAATAAAGTAGGTCTTTTTTTTAAAGGATGACGCCGATTTCCCTCCTCGATCGATCATGGGTCGCATGGCAACATCCGCCTTCATGTCCCTTCCCTCCCCGTCTTCCCCCGGAGATTCCCCCGATCCCAGAAAACCGGGCCCGTTCCAGAAAGCCTTTTTTTGGATGGCCGGTGCGCGGTGGGAGATTCTGAGGCTGTGCGGGTCTGCGGAGCAGGAGCGGGTGGCGGTGATTGGGTCGACGCTTTTGGTTCCGACGACGATGGGTTTTCTCGGAATGCTCTTTTTTGTGCGGAGCAGATTTGAGGATCCGCCATTTCTGAGCTGTGCGGCCCTTGCGGTTTTATGGGCGCTGGTGATTTTGAATACGGACCGGGTGTTGATTGCGCTTTACCGTCCGTTTCAGCCTCTTTGGCGGAGGTTCATTCAGGTGGGCTTCCGGCTGGGGCTCGCGGGGGTTGTATCACTCGCTATTACTTTCCCCTTCTGTCTTGACCAATACCGGCCGGCGATTCGGTTCCGGTATCAGACGGAGTTACAGGGGACGCTGAACCAGCTGCGCGATGGGGAGTCCGGTGGGCGCAAGGTGCTGACGCAGAATTTGAATCAGATGCGCGAGAGCACGGAGGCGGACCGGAGGAAGCTGGAGGCGGATCACACGACGTTGCGTGAGTCGCTTGTCGCGCAACTGGCGCCGCTGGAACGCGGGGTGATCAATGCGGAGATCTACGCGGATGAGAAGATGGAGGAGGAGCGGAGGCGCGCCACGGCGGATGATTTCGTGGCTCCGGCGACGGGGGCGACGCTCAATCTGATTGCGCGCATGGATGCGCAGAAGGAGGAATCCGACCGGCTGCGTCCGCTATTGGAGGAGCAGCTGAAGATGCACAGTCGGTACGTGGAAGCGGCGACTCGTGAGGAGGAGGGGCTTCCGAATGAGTTTTATCCCGAGCCGAAGAGGGCTGGCCAGGGGCCGCGGGTGAAGGATCTGCGGTCGCGGGACGCGCAGGTGATGATGGAGGTGAGGCGGTTGGAGGGAGCGCTGGAGAAGGCGCAGAGGGAGTTGGCGCTGACGACTGAGGCAATTACCCGGGCGCGTCTCGCGGATCGCAATGGTTACCTGGACACTCTGGCTTCCAAGAGGGAGGCGTTCGTGAAGGAGGCGGGTGAGCGGGAGCGGGTGCGCCAGGAGCGTCTTGCGCAGCTCGCCAAACAGATCAGCACGGAGGACGAGTTGCACACCGCGCGGCGTGCGAAACAGACTGCCCATGTGGCGGCTTTGGAGGAGGATCTTGATCGCGCGCAGAAGCGGCACGACGACACGTATCTGCCGCAGATCAAAAGGCTCGAAGGGAAGATCAACGGAATCTTCGATCCGATGGAAGAGACGATCGGCTTGTACAAAGTCATCTTCACACCGCCGCCGGACATGCCGGAGGACGCGAAGCTCGAGTATCGGTGGGCGGCGGGCGTGTTTCAGTTCCTTGTCGTTTTCGGGACGCTGTTCCTGCTGGATCTGATCCCGATCATGGTGAAGTTGCTGTCGAGGCCGGGTCCGTATGACGTGTTGGTGGCGCACGATGAGACGACGGCGAATTTGAACTGGGGGGATTTCGAGAAGCACGTGGCGCAGCATGGAAGCGGCTGGCCGGGTGAGCGGTCCGGGGATGTGGCCGTGGCGGAGGCGCTGATCCGGAGTCATTATCGGATGCCGCCCGAGAAATCTGCGGCGGCCTGAACTTCGTTGCCATGCGAGTTCGTCTTTTTCTCCGGCGTTGCTTGATCGTGTGCGTGGTGATGGGCTGCACGGTGCGGGCCGCTGCGCCCGAAGGAGCGACGCCGCTCACGCCGCCGCGGCCCCCCAAGGCGCTTGCTCCGCAGGTGCCTGTGAGTTGGAAGGCGGGGTTTGCCTCGCAGAAGATCACGCCGGAGAAACTGCTATTTATGGCGGGCTACGCGAGCCGCAAGAAGCCTGCGGAGGGAGTGGTGCAGGATTTGTTTGCGAAGGCTCTGGCGCTTGAAGATGAGCAGGGAGGGCGCGTGGTGTTTGTGACGCTTGATCTGATCGGTGTGCCGCAGGCGCTGCGTCATGCGGTGGCGGAGCGTGTGAATGCGAGGTTTCAGCTGCCGCCGGCGAACCTCGTTCTCAACGCATCGCACACCCACTGCGGGCCTTCCCTGCGGACTGCGCCGGTGGTGGAGGGGCAGCCGGGTGCCGAGCAGGGTGTTGATTCGCTCGCCTACACGCGGGGGTTGGAAGAGGCGTTGGTGGAGTTGATCGGCCGTGCGCTTTCGCAGCGCGATCCGGCCCGGCTCACATGGAACAAAGCCCGGTGTGGTTTTGCGATGAACCGGCGCCGGGATTACACGCTGCCTGCGGATCATCCCAATGCGCAGAAGGTGCCGAATCCGGACGGGGTGGTGGATCACGAGGTGCCTGCGTTGCGGGTGGAGGCGCAGGATGGGAGGTTGCTGGGGACGCTCTTTGGTTATGCGTGTCATAATACGAGTCTTGGTTTCTTCCAATTCTGCGGGGATTACGCGGGTTTCGCGCAGCAGTATCTTCAGGAGCATCGGCCGGGGTTCACGGCGTTGTTTCTGATGGGTTGCGGTGGGGACCAGAATCCCTATCCGAGGCGGTCGGACGTGGTGCCGGGCATCACGGATTTGGAACTGGCACAGCAGCATGGGCGGGCGCTTTCGAATGCGGTGGAAATGGCGCTGACGGTCAATCCGCGTCCGGTGACGGGCGCGATTCGGGCTGCGTACGAGGAGATTTCGCTGGAATTCGCCAATGCGAAGCGGCCTGCGCATGATTACCCCGTGCAGGTGATCCGTCTCGGAGGAGACCTCCTTTTCATCCTGCTCGGCAGCGAGGTGGTGGTGGATTACTCGCTGCGTTTCAAGCGGGAGTTTGCAGGGCCCGCAGGCGTGTGGGTCGCGGGCTATAGCAACGATTACACGGGTTATGTTCCCAGCCTCCGGGTTCTGAAGGAAGGAGGATACGAGGCAGCGATGAACTGGGCCGATTCGGTGGAGGACCGGATCGCGGGCAAGGTGAAGGAGCTTGTGCAGCGCACTTCGGGGCAGTGAGCGAGGAGGCTCGCACGAAGGCACAAGGGCACAAAGGGAGGAGAGGGGTTGGGAGGATTCGGACTCCGAGGCTGTCTTGGTGCGTTAGTTCCTTGGCGTGAGGCTGCTGGGCTTGCTTGCGGAGCCGCTTCCATGGTGCAGTGGGGGACTATCATGGAAGTTTCCCAACGCCCGTTCGGTCTGCGCGTCTTTTGCGCGTTGCTGGTTCTGGCGGCGTCTGTGGCGCCGTCCTCTGCTGCGATCGACATCGTGTTTGACTATTCATTAGACAGCAGCGGTTTCTTTTCCGGGGCGAACATTGCCCGGCGCGCGTTGCTGGACGAGGCGGCGAGGGTGTTTGAGACCCAGCTTGGGGGCACCACATGGGGGGCGCTCACTCCATCGGGAACGAACCATCTGAGTCTGGAACTCACGAACCCGACTACGGGTGTGACGTTCTCCCTCACGGATCCGAAGCTGTCGGCGGACACGCTGATTATTTACATCGGGGCGCGGGATCTGGAGGGCCCGACGTTGGGGCTTGCGACCACGCCGGGGAATTCCACCCAAGGGACCCAGGCGTGGGTGGACATGGTGAGTGGCAAGAATTCCTCTGTGCGTTTTGAGCCCATGGGTGGGACCATCGCGTTCGATAATGTGGCGAATTGGTATTTTGATCCCACCCCGACCACGCTGGAGGCGTTTGCCGGGAAGTACGATTTCCTTTCGGTGGCCCAGCACGAGATTGGGCATCTGCTGGGATTCACCGACGCTTCCAAGGCACTCGTTGCGCAGACCACGGCCGGTGGGTTTACCGGCTCGCGTGCGCTTGCCCTCTACAAGACGCTCAATCCGGATGCGACGAGCATTCCTCTGGGTGACGATGCGTCCCACTGGGCGGACGGGTTGAAGTTCGATGGCAAGCAGCTCTGCATGACGCCCTCGCTGCCCGTCAATACGCGGACTCCCTTCGCGCCGCTGGATTTTGCTGTGCTGGGCGACATGGGGTATGCGCTGACCGGGAGCACGGCGGTGCTCACCGCGGCCGTCAACAACGCAGCGAGGGGCTCCATCGAGGCGCCTTATGCCGGCACGACTACGCAGCTCCTTGGGGCGCAGCTGAGTTTCAAGGCGACGGCCAAGACGGGCTCCCTTTTCCGCGACTGGACGGTCACCACGCCGAACGGGACCACCACCTCCACCTTGAACCCGCTTCCGGTGGGGATGGTGGAGGGTTTGCAGGTGACAGCAAACTTCATCCCACTGCCTTTCACGGCGGGCAGTTACTACGGCGCGTTTGGAGGCGGCTCCACCGCGGACACGCAGGGCAGATGGAAGTTCACGGTGGGCGGGCTGGGGGCGGTGACCGGGACGCTTTTTTTGGACGGACGCACGCTCATCGTCCGGGGCGCTCTCAGCCAGCAGGGCACGCTCACGGTTTCGCTCCTCAATAAGAGCGCGACGTTGGTTCTCGAACAGGTCGCGCTGGGGGAGCAGGACGCCGGGGTGTTGAGTGGCACTCTGACCGTTGGAGATGTTACGGCGGGATTTCAGGGCAAGCCGCTCCCGGTCTACACCGCTGCGGCACCGTGCCCGCAGGCGGGTAACTATACCGTGGGCTTTTTCTCCGAGGCCGAGACGGGTGCGCCTGCGACTTCTCCGGAGCCGCCCCGGGGGAATGGGTGGGCGACGCTGTTGGTTCGTGCTGCGGGCAGTGCGAGGATTTCGGGTGTGCTAGCCGATGGCACTTTGATGGTCCTCGAGGCGCCGTTGAATGCGGATGGCGACTTGATTCTCAGTCATGTGCTGACGGGGAAGCTGGAGACCTTGCGCGGGAGTCTGGGCTTCCCTGCGCAGACGGAGGGTGCGGCGTTTGACGGTGGTCTTGAATGGAAGCGGACGGCGAACACGCGTGCCGCACCGCGCGCGTGGAATGAGGGATTCGACACCGTGCTGAGCACCTATGGGCACCGATGGAGGAAGCCGGTTGCCGGTCAGCGGATCCTGCCGGCGCTTTCTGCGAGCGGGGGAGTGGGCGGGATCACCCTTTCCATTGGGGTGGCCGACATGAGCGCGGGGCTGCTTTTCAGCGACAAGCACGTTGTCAGCGCCGACCCGCAGGTGCTGTCCGAGGTGGAGGTCAGCGTGAGTATCAACGCGTTCAGCGGGCAGTTCAGCGGCAACTTCCTCGACACCTCGACTGCACCGAATGTGCGGCGCTTGTTCAGGGGCGTGTTCCTGCCCGGCGCCAACACGGGCACCGGATTTTTTCTCAAGCCCGGCACGCCCGTGCAGAGCGGTGTGGTGTGCATTGGCGCTTCCGGCGGTTAGCTGGGCTGCCCCTTTGCTTGATCCTATCCTCGAAGACGGCTAGTAACCGCGCTCATTCCACCCCATGAAACCGCTCCTCCGCCTTCTTTCCGCCCTCCTCCTTTTCCTTCCCATCCTGCGCGCTGCGGATCCGATCCGGGTGGCCTGCGTGGGGGATAGTATTACGCAGGGTGCCGGGGCGGGAAATGGGATGAGTTATCCGTCCCAGCTCCAGACTGTGTTGGGCGAGGGGTACAAGGTGGGGAATTTCGGAGTGAGCGGTCGGACGTTGATGCAGAGTGGGGATCATCCGTACCGCAAGGAGGCCAAGTATCAGCAGGCGCTTGAGATGTTGCCGCAGGTGGTGGTGATCATGCTGGGGACCAACGATTCGAAGCCCCACAATTGGACGCACGAGGCGGACTTTGTCGGCGACTACCGCGAGCTGGTGAAGTCCTTCCAAGGTCTTTCCTCCAAGCCGAAAGTCTTTGTTTGCCGCCCCTGTCCGGTGCCCGGCGCCGGCAACTTCGGGATCAACGAGGAGAACGTGCAGAAGATCATCGCGCGTCTCGATCCGCTGGCCAAGGAGCTGCAGTGCGAGGTGATCGACATGCACGCTGCTCTTGCCGACAAGCCTGAGATGCTTCCGGACCGCGTGCACCCGAACACGGAGGGTGCCGGGGAGATGGCTAAAGCCGCGGCAAAGGCCATCGCGGGTAAATAACCTTTCAGGGCTCTCATTCTGAAATCGCCACCAGCTGGCGGCTTTGGTAGAGTTTTCAAACGTCGCCGCGAACTAAAACCACCACCCTCCATGCTTCGGAAATCCCTCCTTATTCTTTTGAGCGCCGTCCTCTCGGGCTGCGCATGGACCACGATTATCGACAAAGACTACGAGACTCCGATCGTCAAACTTCGGGCTCCAAGGCTTCACCTGTTGAGCATGGGTATGGGCAAGCAGGAGGTGATCAAGATTTTAGGGCATCCGGACCAGTTCAATGGAGTGAGAAGGAACGGCGCTGATTTGATCGAGGTATGGGAGTATCATCGGATGAAGCCTGTCCCCGGGCCCGATATTGTTGCGGAGCGCTACGCGTTGGAATTCACCAACGGGCAGCTGAGTCGCTACGAGTCTGCAGGCGCCGAGTCGCAGTAGGGATCGACTGCGTCTTCAGTCGAACCTTTCCACCCCGAACCTCTGAATCCGGCCATGGGCGTCCTCGACTATCTCCGCACGCAGTTTCTTGAAATCATCCAGTGGGAGGACGACTCCCGCGACACGCTTTCGTGGCGGTTTCCGGATCAGGACAAGGAGATCAAGCGGGGCGCAAAGCTGGTCGTGCGGGAATCGCAGGCGGCGCAGTTTGTTTACCTTGGGCAGTTTGGCGACACTTTCGGGCCGGGGACGCATGAGTTGGTGACGGACAACATCCCCGTGCTCTCGACCCTGAAGGGCTGGAAGTACGGCCTTGAGAGCCCTTTCAAGGCGGATGTCTACTACGTCAACACACGCCTTTTTACTGGGAACAAATGGGGCACCTCCAACCCGGTGATGCTTCGCGATGCGGACTTCGGGATTGTGCGGGTCCGTGCATTTGGGACCTTCGATTTCCGGGTGTCGGATGTGAAGACGTTTCTCAAGGAGGTGGCTGGAACGGACAACCACTTTCGACTTGATGAGTTTGCGGACACGATGCGTTCGCGCGTGGTGAGCGTTTTTACAGAGGCCCTTGCGTCGGCAAAGGTGCCGGTGCTGGATGTGGCTGCGCGTTACGGTGAACTTGGGCAGGCGCTTCTGCCGCTGATCAATGCGACGTTCACAGCCCGCTATGGGCTGGAGATGACCAGCATGGTCGTCGAGAACGTCTCCCTTCCCCCAGAGGTTGAGCAGGCCATCGACAAGCGTTCCAGCATGGCGGCGATCGGGAATCTCAACGACTACGTGAAGTTCCAGATGGCCGAGGGCCTCGCGCACAGCGGGGGCGGTCCGGGCGGCGCTGCGGCGGAGATCGCGATGGGCTTTGGCATGGCGCAGCAGCTCATGAACCAGCCCGGCGGCATCCTTGCACCGCAGGCCACGCCGGCCGCCGCGCCGCCCCCGCTTCCGGCGACTCCGCCCCCGCTGCCTGTGACTCTTCTGACACCAGCCGAGGTGGCCGGCGAGCTGGGTGTCACGGAAGCGGACGTTCTCGCATCGCTCGCTGAAGGAGCGCTCAAGGGCAAGAAGATCGGCTCCGCATGGCGTGTCTCCCGGGCCGCGCTCGACGAGTTTCTGCGCAGTTGAGGGATGCGGTTTCGTTGGTGAGAACCCTCCGCATTTGACCGTGTTTCCTTCTGCGGAATGACGACCGCACTGAACAAGTTCTCCTGCCCCGCCTGTGGTGCGGAAGCCACATGGAACCCGGCGAAGAAAGCCCTCGTCTGCGGATACTGTGCGACGGTATCCCCGGCAAACATCGAGCTGTCGGCGGGCGGAGCGGAGCAGATCGTGGAGCACGATTTGGTGGTGGCGTTGCGCGGGATTCCGGACGATGCGCGGGGTTGGGAGGTGGAACGCACTGAAGTGCGCTGCCAGAGCTGTCAGGCCATTTCGGTTTTTGAGCCTGAACGTGTCGGCCAGCGGTGCGACTTCTGCGGGTCGTCTGCGCTTGTTCCATACGAGCAGACAAAGGAGGCGTTCCGTCCGGAGAGCCTGCTCGAATTCCTTTGCAGCGAAAGCCAGGTGCGGGATGCGGTGCGAGCATGGTACGGCAGCCGTTGGTTTGCGCCGAGCGCCCTTGGATCGCGGGCGATGACGGACACGCTCCGCGGGCTGTACATCCCGTACTGGACCTTTGACGCGCAGGTGGATGCCCAGTGGACCGCGGAGAGCGGATATCATTACCAGGAGACGGAGCATTACACGGACTCGGAGGGGCGCAGCCAGAGCCGCACGGTGCAGCGCACCCGGTGGGAGTATAGCGCGGGATCACTCGATCACTTTTTCGACGACGAGCTGGTGGCGGCATCGCGCGGCGTGGATCCGGAGTTGCTGGCCGATGTCGGATCCTTTCCGACGGACAAGTTGAAGCCGTATAACGCGGGCTATCTTTCTGGCTGGGTGGTGGAGCGCTACCAAGTCGACCTCGTTGCGGCGGCGGGTTCCGCGCGCGAGCGGATGCAGGCGGAATTGGAGGATCTGTGCGCCCGGCAGGTGCCTGGAGACACGCATCGCAACCTGCAGGTGAACGCTGATTTTTCGGGGCAGACCTTCAAGCACATCCTGGTTCCCGTGTGGCTTCTCAGCTATCAGTTCGGGGGGCGGAACTACCAGGTGGTGGTGAACGGTTACACGGCTACCATTGCGGGCCGGTATCCCAAGAGCTGGATCAAGATCACCCTCGCGGTCGGCTTCGTTCTTCTCGGCGTCTTGCTCGTGTACTTTTTGCTTCAGAACGAACGCGCATAGGAGGGCGCGCTCCACGGCGAGACGGTTGCGTGGTGGGAAGTCGTCAAAAGTCCGAAGGATCAGGAGATCAGGGGAGAAATGGCCGCTTTTCCGAGGGGGAAATTTTCGGGCGATGGCCGGGACTTTCGGCGATCGAAATCGGGGCGACAGGATTCGAACCTGCGACCTCCTGGTCCCAAACCAGGCGCTCTACCAAGCTAAGCTACACCCCGTTGAACGCCCAACCATACGGAAGGGGGGCGCGCCCGGCAAGGGACTTCACCAATCATCGTCTGATCCCTTCGGAGGCCGATGGGTGGGTTCGGTAGAGGCTGCGGACTCGGGCACGACCGAGTCGACCGATTCGTGCGGCCTGGCCATGAGTGGCATCGCGATCGGCCGAAGCGAAGGGGTCGGTGGACGAACCGCTGTCCGATCTCGCAGACGAGGACCGGCGGAAGGGGGAAGCGGAGAGCCTTGATGGCCGGCATGAGCGCCGGGGAGCAAGGGTGGTGGCGGATGGGGGGGGATTCGAACCCCCGGTGCCGATAAAAGCACACACGCTTTCCAGGCGAGCACAATAGACCACTCTGTCACCCATCCAGACTGAAGTCTTCATACTTGGGGGAAAACCGGGCGGCTTCAAGAGCAGATGTTGGGGTGGGAGCCGAGTGATGCGGAAAAAGCGGGGTACTGCCCCGGGGGGGAGGAGCCGGAAATTGGCTCAGGGGCCGACGGTGCGGGGACGAGGGGAGGCCTTGGAGCGGATGAACTGCGCGATGTCCTGCGCGTTGGCGGGTTGGGAGCCCGCGGGGGTGCCCTGCTGGAAGAGGCGTTGGTTTTGCCAGATCCATGCATCGGGGTTGTAGGGGCCGACCTTGTGTGGATCGCTCCACGTGTGGAGGGAGAGGAGCGGGGTGCCGAGAGCGGCGGCGATATGCATGGGGCCGCTGTCGACGCTGAACACAAACGCGGCGCGGCGCAGGAGCCAGATCAGCTGCGGGAGCGAGGTTTGGTTGAGGAGGTTGGTTGCGTGAGAGGGGAGACGAAGGGTTTCGGAGGAACGACCTGCGATGAGGATGCGTAGCGGTGCGAGAGCATGGCAGAGATTCTCGACCTCGTGTGCGCTGAGGGATTTGCCCGTACCACGGGAGAACGGGTGGAGGAGGATGAAGTCCTGAGGGATGTCCGGGACGGGGTCGCCGTTGGGGAGCGGCCAGTCGGGAGGGGTGTCGGTGGAGGCACCGACGGCGCGAGCGAGGGCGAGGTAGCGGTCGACTGCGTGGGCGTGGGAGGAGACGTCGACGACGTGGTCGTAGAAGAAACGTGCGCCTTCACGTGCATCGGAGAGGCCGGCGACGCGGCGTGCGCGGCAGAGGCGGGAGACGAGGGCGCTGCGGAGGAGGCCTTGGAAATCGAGGACGAGTTCGGAGCGGAACGTTTTGAGGGTGCGTGCCCATGCGAGTGCGCGCAGGGGGCCGAGGGGGCCGCGGAACTGGCCGCGAGGGAAGAGAAGGATCTCGTCGATGCAGGGGTTGCCTTCGAGGAGGGGAGCCCATTCGGGATTCACCATCCAGCGGAAGAGGGTGTGGGGCCACTGGCGGCGGAGTGCTGCGACAGCGGGGAGGGTGTGAACGACGTCGCCGAGGGAGCTGGGCTTGAGGATCAGCAGGCTGGCGGGAGACTGCACGGTCGCGGAGGGGAGGCCCGGGCAGTGCCTATTTGCCGAGGGCGAGGCGGTCGGCGAGGCGTTGGGGGAGGCCGGCCGACAGGATCTTATCTTGAGCGGCGCCGATTTCGTATTCGAGGCGGCGGAGTTGGATGGATTGGTCCGCGGGTGTGTAGAGGCAGTAGGAGGCGTGCCAGTCTCCATCCCGTGGCTGCCCGACGGAGCCTACATTGACGAAGTATTTTTTCCCGGCCTCGACGGGGAGGGGGGAGTCCGCGGTGAAAGCGTGGCTGTGGACGGTGGTGCTGCTGTCGCGGACGTAGGCGCGCGGGGCGTGGGTATGGCCGTAGAAGCAGAGCTGGGTGTTCTGGTAGTTGAAGCTGGCCTCAGCGTCGAGTGGGTTGAAGATGTAGCCCCAGCGCTGCGGGGTATCCAAAGTGGCGTGGACGATGGTGAAATCGCGCACTTGGCGGACGAGTTTCATGGCGCGCAACCAGTCCTTTTGCTCGGGGGAAAGTTGCTGGCGGGTCCAGTCGATGGCGAACTGGGCGAGAGGGTTGAAGCCGGCGAGATCGTCGTTGGCGCAAGCCTGTTCGTCGTGGTTGCCTTGGACGACTGGGCATTCGAGGGCGCGGACGATTTCGAGGCATTCGCCGGGGTTTGCTGCGTAGCCGACGATATCGCCGAGGCATACGTAATGGGTGACGCCATGGGCCTGAGCATCCGCGAGGACTGCGTTGAGGGCCTCGAGGTTGGCGTGGATGTCTCCGAAGATGGCGAATCGCATGGGGGCTGGGCTTGCCTACGGACTTTCAAGTATAGGCAGTCGTTGGTCGGGCGGCACGCTCAATTTTTTTTCCAGATCCTGCAAGCGGCGAAGCAGCGTGGGGAGGTGTTCCTGCTTGGATTTTTGGTACAGGGCCTTGAGGCAGGCGTAGGCTTCCGCCTCTCTGCCGGGGACGAGGGCGAGTTGGTAGAGGGCGAAGCGGTGGACGTACTGCGATGCGCCTGGAAGTTGGGCGCTCCTTTGGAAAGCCTCTGCGGCGCGGGCGGGGTCGCGGAATTTGTCTTGGTAGAGGAGGCCGAGGCGTTCGTGGAGGAGGGCGCTGGAGGGGTTGTTCTGGATGCCGCGGAGGAGGAAGTCTTCGCCCGCCTTGAAGTATTCGCGCTGGTTGCGGATGCGGAGGGCTTCACGAGGTTGGGAACGGTCCTCGCGTGCGGCGACGCTGGCATTCCATGCCATGTGCCATGCGGCGTTGTCCCAAAAAAGGATGGCGCGGGGTTGGAGGGCGGTGACGGTGTCGAGGAGGAGCTTCATGCGGCCCCACTCGGTGCGTTCCCACGCGGAGTGGGCTTCGATCCAGAGGAGGTCTGCTACGACGGCGCGGAAGCCGCTGAGTGCGGCGAGGAAGCTCATCTGGCCGATGCGCTGGCGGAGGGAGAGGTCGAGTTGGGCGGTGTTGAGTCCTGCGGCGCCATGGCGTGCGGCCAGATGGTTTTCGATGGGGATCCTGCCGGCGCCGAAGGCGAGGAGGCAGGCGAGGGTGATGAGCGCTGTGCGGATGCGCATGGGCTCAGAGTTCCTTTTGGGCGAAGGAAAGGTAGGCGAGGATGGTGTAGACGGCGGTGTAACCGAGGCCGAGCAAGGCGGTCTGAGCGAAGGCGGCGAAGGGCACGGCGGCGCCGACCACGATGTCGTCGATGAGGTTGAAGAGTTGGAAGTCTGGGAAGATCAAGGCGACGAAGCCGAGGAACACCTTGATCAGAGGAGGGACGATGGTGCCGGCTGGGAGTTGGTTGAGCCAGTACTCGCGGGCGATCGGCTGGATGTGGCCGATGAGGTAGACCATGACCGAGACGATGATGGTGAAGACGGGGGAGGAGGCGAAGCTGGAGATCAGCAGGGTGAGGGCGGCGCAGATGGCGGCCTTGATGTAGATGAGGAGGATGCCGGGGATGAGGTTGGCGGTGAAGGTGGAGGCCTTGAGTTCGCGCACTGCCGCGTCGAGGTCCTCCGGTGCGGTGTGGGCAAGGATGCCGGCGAGTACGTCCTGCTGGCGGAGGTAGAGGACGAGGGCGGCGACCACGCCCATGAGGGAGAGGGCGAGCAGAAGGAGGAGCAGGACGCCGGCGAGTTTGCCGAGAAGGTATTCAAAGCGGGGGACCGGCTTGGCGAGGATGGTGTAAAGGGTGCGGTCCTCGATATCCCGCGGGAGGATCATGGCGGTGCAGAGAACGGCGAGGAGCCATGTGAAGATGGACATGGCGCCGAGGGCGACGTCCTTGAGGACTTGGAACTGCTGCTGGAAGGAGAATTGGACGAGGATGACCGAGCTGCCGATGCTCACCAGGGCGAAGAGGAGGAGGAAGTAGAAGACCTTCTGCCGGACGAGTTCGAGCAGGGTGTTGGAGGCGATGGCCCAGAGGCGCGTCGGGGAGAAGATGCGGTGGGTGGAAGGAGAGGGGTGCATCGGGTTAACGGGGATCCTGCCCGGTGGTTACTTCGATGAAGAAGCGCTCCAGAGTGGTCTGGGGCCTGCGTTTTTCGAGGAGCTTCGCGCCTCCGAGAGTGATGCGCGCTTCGAGATCGGCGAGCAGTTCGGGGCTGGCGTTTTCGAGGACGAGTTCCGTCTGGTTTTCGATGGAGATGAGGTCGCGCAGGGGGCCTTCGCGGAGGAGTTTGCCGCGGTGGAGGATGCCGATGCGGTCGCAGACCTCCTGGACCTGGCCGAGGAGGTGGGAGCAGAGGAGCACGGTGATGCCGCGCTCTTTGAAGCGGAGGATGAGGTCGCGGATGTCGCGGGAGCCCGCGGGGTCGACGCCGGCGGTGGGTTCATCGAGGACGAGGAGACGGGGCTCTTGGACGAGGGCTTGAGCGAGGCCGATGCGTTGCAGCATTCCCTTGGAATAGCCACCGACGCGGCGGTCGGCGGCGTCTTCGAGGCCGACGAGGGCGAGCAATTCCCGCGTGCGCTCGCTCAGTTTGCGGCCGGAGAGGCCGCAGAGTCGGCCGTAGAAGTGGAGGGTCTCGGAGCCTGTGAGGAACTTGTAGAAGTAGGGGTTCTCGGGGAGGAATCCGACGGCTTCGCGGCTGTCGACGCTGGTGCAGGGGCGCCCGAAGATTTCGGCGTGCCCCTTGGTGGGGGTGACGAGGCCGAGGACGATCTTCATGGTGGTGCTCTTGCCCGAGCCGTTGGGGCCGAGGAGCCCGTAGACTTGGCCGGGGGCGACGGTGAGCGATAGGGAGTCGACGGCGGTGACGACCTCGCGTTTGAACGGGATGGGGAAGACCTTGGTGAGGTCGTGGATGGCGATGGCAGGAGCCGAGGGGGTGGGGGCCGTGCTCATGGCAACTGGGGTCTCGATGGCAGCGATCGTGCGATTCAACCGGGAATGGGGAGGCGTGACAGCGTGTGTGGGTGGCGCGATACGGAGGCTTTTACTGGGCGATCTCGAAGCCGCGCAGGCCGCGGGAAGGCGGGACGGTGCTGGATTCGACGCCCTTGATGTGGCTCTTGAGTTGGCTCTCGGCGATGCCTTCAAGGAAGGCTTCGACCTCCTCCTGCTCTCCGGTGGCGTGGAGTTCGACGCGCCCATCGGCGAGGTTGCGCACCCAGCCAAGCACTTCGTAGCCGCGCGCGATGGATTTGACAGTGAAACGGAAGCCGACGCCTTGGACGCGTCCTTCGTAGAAAACCTGACGGCCGATCATGATGAGCGAGTTTCGGGAGGGTTGGGGGGGAAGGGCGAGAGGTTTCTCGGGGATTGGAAGTTCGCTCTGGGTTGATGGTCAGGCTACCGGACTGGCGCTGGGGCAGAGGGCGCGCAGTTCGCAGTCTGGGCAGTCGGGTTTTCGAGCGGAGCAGCGGCGGCGTCCGTGCCAGATGAGCCAGTGGCTGAGGACGGCCCATTGCGGTTGGGGGACGATGGCGGCGAGGTCGGCTTCCACCTTGACGGGGTTGGAGTGGGAGGTGAATCCGAGGCGTCGGGCGAGGCGGCCGACATGGGTGTCGACGACGACGCCTTCATTGAGGTCGAAAGCGTTGCCGAGGACGACATTGGCGGTTTTGCGGCCGACGCCTGCGAGCTTGATGAGGGCGTCCATGGAGGCGGGCACCTGGCCGCCGTGTTCGGCGACGAGTGCGGCGCAGCAGTTGCGGATGTTACGGGCCTTGGCGCGGAAGAAGCCGGTGGATGCGACGAGGGCTTCAAGCTCGGCGGGCGGGATTTCCGCGTAGTCGCGTGCGGTGCGGCAGCGTTGGAAGAGCTGCTTGGTGACGATGTTGACGCGCTTGTCCGTGCACTGGGCGGACAGGATGGTGGCGACGAGGAGTTCGAGGGGGTTGGTGAAATCGAGCTCGCAGTGCGCGGTCGGATAAGTCTGCGCGAGGATGGCGAGGACCGTGGCCGCGTCCGGGGCCTTGCGTCTGCCCCGTCTACTTTTTGCCGGCCGGGGGCTTGAGGGCTTCGATGCGCTCCTTGGCTTTGGCGGCGTGGGGTGAGTCGGGGTAGTCCTTGACGATCTGGCCATAGGCCTTGAGGGCGTTGTCCTTGAGTTTGTTGAGCTCCTGAGTGGAGAGTTCGCCGGGTTTTTTAGGTTCGGGCTTCTTTTTGGAGCAGGCAGTGGAGCCGACGGCGAGGAGCGCGGCGAAGGCGGAGGAGAGAAGGATCCGGAGCATGACAGGGGGGTGTTATTTGGACTTGGAAGCTCCGATGGCAGCGGCCTTGGCCATCTTTTCCTCAATGAGCTGGGCTCCGCGCCAGAGGCCGTCGGGAGCGAGTTCGGATTCTGCCGGGAAGAGTGCGCCGACCTTGATGTAATTGTTGATGGCGGAATCGACGTCGCCTTTTTCCTGAGAGATCTTGCCGATGAGGAGCATGGCGCGGGCGCGGAGATTGGTGGGTGCGACGGTGGACTTGGCGACCTTGCCGAGGAGGGTGAGGGCTTCCTCGAGTTTTTTGGCCTGAAACTCGCCCTCAGCGATGCCGAAGTCGGCTTCGAGCAGTTTGGTGGAAAAGGGGTAGGTCGTTTTGAGTTCCGCGAACTTCTCCATGGCTTCCGCTTTTTTATCCTGTCCTTGGAGGACCTTGGCGAAGCCGTAAAGGGCGGTGGATTGGGCTTCGCCCACGATGCGGGGCGCCTTGTCCGGCGTGGTGTTGGCTGGGATCGGGTAATCTTTGGCGAGCTTTTCGAAGATCTTCTGCGCGGCGGTCCAGTCCTTCTTTTTGAGGAGGACGCCGCCGTAAAGGTCGAGGTCGGCGGGTGCGTAAACGAGTTTTTCGTCGTAGGCGGCCTTCATGGTCTCGAAGGACTTTTCCTCCTGCTTTTCCGCAAGAAGGCCCGCGTAGGCGAAGAGGATTTTGCTTTTGGTGGCGGCCTGCGATTCGAATTTTTTGGCGAAGGATTGGAAGTAGTCGTCGACGTCCTTCTCCGACTTCAGCTTTACGCGCTGCATGAGTTTCTGGCAGGCGAGGAGGTTCTGAAGGGCGAGCGAGACCTCGGAGGCGTCAGGGAATTGTTCGACGACTTTTTCAGCGCTGGAGACGGTGCTGTTGATGGCCTTCTCCCAGTCCTTGCGTTGTTGCTCGTTGAGGGAGAGGTAGACGGGCATGGCGTCGGCGAGCTTTTTGTAAAGGTTGCTGACTTTGACGAGCGCCTTGGCCACATCCACTTCCTTGCGGCCGAGGGCGAGGTATTTTTCGTAGGTGGCGATGGCGTCGGCATTGGCCTGCTGGGCGATTTGCACTTGGGCGATGAAATCGTAGGCGGAGTAGCTCCGGTCGCTGTCCGGGTAGGTATCCAGAAAGGCGGCCATCACGGCCTTCACCTGGTCGTATTCCTGATCCTTGAGGTGAAGGGCGGCCCGGCTGAAGTAGGCGTTTGGAGCGGGATCCGACTTGGGATGCTTTTCGGTGATTTCGGTGTAGCTCGCGAGGGCTCCGGCCTTGTCGTTGGAGGCGGTCTGGATCTGGCCGAGGAGGAAGAAGCCGGCTGGGCGGGTTTGGCTGCTGGGATACTCGGTGAGGAACAACTGGGCTGCGTCGAGTGCGGCCTTGGTGTCGCCCTTGGCAAAGGTGAGTTGTGCGACCCAGTAGGAGGCTTGGTCGGCTTCCGGGGTGCCCTTGTGGTCGTCGCGGACCGTGAGGAAGGATTTGAGAGATTCTTCGTTTTTGCCGGTTTTTTGGTAGATGCTGCCGAGGCCCATCAGGGCTGCGCGAGCCTGTGGCGGTTCGGGGTTGGTTTTGAGGAACTTGATGAGGACCTCGAGTGCATCGTCGAATTTTCCGAGTGGGATGAGGGAGAGGGCCTCGTTCATCGCGGCGTCGGAGGTGAGCTTGCTTTGCGGATAGAGCTCGGTCTGGGCCTTGAAATACTTGGCAGCCTCGTCGGGCTTGTTGTGGTGGGAGAAGGCTGCGCCGAGGAGGATGGGGAGGTTTTCCGCCATGGGGTCCGCCTTATAAGCGGCCATGAAAGCGTCGTAGTATTTGACGGCGGGCTCGGTGAGATGCTGGACGGCGTAGGTGAGTGCGAGGATGTAGGCGACCTGCTTCTTCTGCTCCGGGTCCTCCATCTGGTTCTCTAAAAAACGGGCGACGATGCGCGCGGCATCGTATTGTTCGAGGGTGACGTAGACGTTGGCCATCTTCAGCTTTGCCGGGATGAACTGGTCGGCACGGGCCTCAAAGTTGGCGAGCTTCTCCTTCTCGTTCATGAGCGTGCGTTGGTAGAGGCGGAACTGGTCGGCGGGCATTCCGCCGCGTTCGACGATGCCTTTGTAGAAGGCGACTTTTGCCTGCTGAAGCTTGACGACCTCGGATTTGGGGAGGACGGCGCGGTAGGCGTCGAGGGACAAGCGGAGGCGGCGGGCCTTGTCGTCGCCCTCGGTGAGTTGCCCGCGAATCTGCTGCATTTCTGCGATCTGGAATTGGGCGTCGTTGGAAAGGGCGAGATCGACGCGTTGGAAGATGAGCTCACCGAAGAGCTTGTTGGCCTCGTCGAAGGTCTTGATGGCCTCCGGATCGGGGGCGGTGGCCTTGGAGAGGCCGATCTTGCTTTTGGTGCCGAGGGCGAAGGCGAGGGAGTACTTGTTATCGAGCGCGGAAGGGCTCTGCGGGAATTTTTGAATGTTAAAGCGGAGGGATGCGACCGCCTCGTCGAACTGCTCGAGGGCGAAGTGCGCCTGCGCCTTGACCAAATTGGCAGCCTCGACTTCCTCCGAGTTGGGGAAGCGCTTCAGGAAGGCGTCGAATTCATTCACGGCGGTCTGGAGTGCCTCCTTGCGGTTGGGGGCGTTTTCCGGAAGGGCCATGGCCTTGCCGAGGAGGAGCTTGGGGATGAAGCCGAGGGCGGCTTCGACGGTTTCCTTGGGAACATTCTTGAGCTCGACCGTGGCCTTGAGCAGTTCGACGCCCTTGTCGAATTCGCCCATGAAGTAATAGCAGTACGCGAGCCGGAAGTTCGCCTCTGGGATCATGGGCGACGTCGGATAGTTCTTGGGAATGCCGAGGAAGAACTGTGCAGCCTCCCCGTACTTGCCTTCGCTGAGGAGCCGGATCCCCTGTTTGGTGTCCTGAACGTCGAGTGTGTCCGGCTTCGGGCCCTGCGCGGAGGCGGGTTCCGGTTGCAGGAACAAAAGCGAAAGGACTGTGATTGCGGCGGCGGTCAGGGAGCGGAGCCGCGGGAGGAGAATCGACGGGGCGGGCGTCATAATGGGAAGAGCGCCAAGAGTAGATGAGCGGGGGGGCTGTGACCATCCCATTCTGCTGCTCCCAAAGGCGGATTCCAGAGCGTTTGGAGCGGACGCATCGCCCTCTGCGGCGCGGCTCCAAGCACACCTGTGGACGTTGCGTCTGCAGCCGGTTCGGCGTGCGCGTGCTAGTGCGGTTTCTCGAAGACGATGGTCTGTTCCGCCCGGCTCAGAGCGGCGGCGCAGCTGGATTGGAATGCGCTGTACCGCGTGGCCGGGAATTCCCCGCGCTGCCGGAGCAGGCGGCAGTCGAGGAGCAGGTTCTGGGCGTCAATGCGGGCGATGGGCTGGGCCTGCGAGAAGGCGTCCTTGTGTTCGGTGCCCTTGGAGAGAGAGGGCTTCCAGCCAGCGGCGCTATGGATTTCCACATGGCATTCCATGCCCAGTGGCATGCGCAGATGAAAGGGACTCTGCCGCTTCTCGACTGGTTCCGGCACAAAGAAAGCGCGCTCCCAGATGGCCGGGATCTGTCCGATGAGTTGGTTGCCGACGGTCTGGAAGCGTTGGCGGAGGAGATAGCGGAGTTCGAGGCGGAAGGGCTTTTCCGGGGAGTCGACTCCGGTGACTTCTGCGGACTGCAGTTCGAGGGAGGGGGCTTTGTCGTGCAGCATCGTCTGGAGGGCGCTCTGGCGTTGTGCGGGTTGGATGCGCTCGAGGTGTTCGCGAAGGGATGCTGCAATGTAGCCCTCGAAGGTGACGCTCTCCCGCACACTGAGGTCGCCGTTTTCCTCCACGGTGAGGTGGCGCTGGGAACTGACGCGGGCGGCGGTGTCCGGATAATCGGGGATCGCGACGAGACCCGGTTTCTCGGGATCGAGAACGAGGGCGTGATGTGTGGCGAGGCTGTGGGGCGGGAGTTTGTCGCGCAGGTTGGCGGACTTGGATGTGCAGTCCACGAAGCGGCCGCCGTCCGTGAACGGGAGGTAGACGATCATATGGTTGAACTGATCGAGGGAGGGGAGTTGAGGGCGCACGTCGGCGGCTGTGGAGACGAGGGCGAGGCGAGCGTCCACGCCCGATGCCTCCAGAAGCTGCCAGAGCAGCAAGGAGTGGTCTTTGCAGTCCCCGTAACGGTTGCGAAGAGTCTCTGCCGCGGGAGCAGGGACCCGTGCGCGACGGCCGAACTCGAGGCCCTTGTAGGTGAGATCCCGCTGCACCAGCCGGCTGAGGGCGGCGATTTTCTCACCGGGTTCGCTGAGGCCTGCGACGGCTTTCTTGGCCGCCTCGCGCACCGCGGGATCGATGGGGGTGCGGTCCTTGATGAGCTTGAGGTAATTCTGGGCCTCGGCCTTCCAGCTTCCTGTGCTCTCAGCCATCCAGAGAAGGGGGAGGCAGTGCTCGGTGTCGGCTTGGAGGGGTTCGCTGCGGTAAACCGGGGGTTTTTCGAAGTGCCAGCGAAGCGTCTTGCTACTTGGATCTTGAAGGGGCGCGGGGACGTCCGGCGTTGTTTCCCAGCGGATGTTTTTGGTGGGGGCCTTGAGCTGCACGACGCTGCGCAACACCGGAAGACCGCGGGAGAAAGTGAACGAGCGGAATTCGAAGGCGTCCGGAGCGTCTACGTCGCGCCGTGTGAGGGTGTAGTGGAGGGTGCTGCCCGGCTGGAGTCCCGGCACCGGCACATGGAGGATCTTGCGCTGGCTGACGAGGTCGCTGCCGCCTTCGTCGAGCACGTAGCTTTGTTCCATGCTGGCGCTGGCGATGAGCTCGCCCTCTGCGTTGCGGACCGAGAGCGCGTTCACGAAGATCTCCTCCTGAAGAGGGTCGAACGGGAAGGAGAGTGTGGAGAAGGATTCCACGGCGGGGGCATCGAGCACGGTGACCACGTGCCGTTCGGTGGAGCGGAGTTCCCGGCCCTTTTGGTAGACGATCGCGCGGTGGCACAGACGGTAGTAAGCGTTGTAGCCCTGCAGGTAGTCGGCCGCCGTGGCGGGGTCTGCGGGGATGAGTTGATCGGCCGGCACCTCCACTTCGGCCAGCGGTTTTTTGACGGTGAGGTTGTCGCCCTGTCCCAGCATGGCGTTGGTCTGGTCGAGAAGCTTTTTGATGTTGGGTTCGCCGGGTTCCTTCTGATGCGCCTTCTCGAAGGATGCCTTGGCGTTGCGGTAGCGTTTGAGCGCAAGTTCGCACAGGCCCTTGCGGAAATACACCGGCGCAAGCTCGTGCCCCTGTGCGAGGAGGCGTTCGCACTGGACGGCGCATTCGCTGAAGCGTTCGGCAGCGAAGTAACCTTCCGCGAGCGCGACGAGGTTTGCCTCGCTTCCGGGGTCGTCCTTGCAAAGCGCCTCCAGCACAGCGAGTGCGGAGTCGAAATCCTTGCGGGCGCAGAGAATGGTGGCGCGCAACCGACGCAGCCGGGCGCTGTCCTGTCCCTTGGCGTAATTCTCCAGCGCATTCAGCGCGTGCTCGGTCTCGCCTCGTTCGCACAGTGCCCGGATCCAGAACTCGAATTGGTCGTCGTCGCGGAAGCCTTTGCTGAAGCCCTTTTCGAAGCTTGTGGAGGCGGCGGTCCAGTCGCCTTTCGCAAGCTCAAGGCTCGCGCGGGTGAGGCAGATCAGGGGATGCTCGTTGAGTTCCTCCCCGGCCTTGGCGAGGGTTTCGAGCGCTTCGTCGGCCTTACCCATGACGCCGAGGGCCTTGACGAGGTTGAACAGGAACGCGGGCTCCGGGCGCCCCCTTTCCACGGCGCGCTGGAACCAGGAAAGGGACTCCGCTGGCTGGCGCTTCTGATCCAGGAAAAAGAGGCCGATGCTGTTGAGGATATACTGGTGGCGCGCCTTCTCCTCGTCGTTCAGGGCGTCCCAAGCGGGGGGATTCGCGGACTCGAACCGCACGGCGTTGAGCGCCCGCTCGAGCTGCTCGGGGCCCGGTGGGTCGAGCTTGTGGGTCCATGCAGCGAGCAGGTAGCTGGCGTGGGCCGAGGAGAGGATGCGCGCGCGCAGAAGACTGTCAGAACCGTCGCGGGGGCCCCTCCATGTGAGGTCGCGGCCGCTGAGCGCGCCTTGTTCAAAGGGCTTCTCGGAAGTGTTTTTACCTTCCATCGAAAAGTTCAATGTCCGCAGGAGTGCGAACACCATGGGATCGAGCTCCGCGTCCTGGCGGCCGAGTCCGACGGGGATGATGAAGAAAGCCGATTTGCCGTCGCCGCTGAGCACCGCCCACTCAGCCATCGGCACGGACCTGGCGCGAGCGGACGCCGGGAGCGGCTGAGTCCACCCGGTGCCCGACAGATCGGCGCTGAATCCAAACTGGGGGGAACGGTAACGCTGGCCGACTGCGAGGCTGAGGCCCGGGGGCGGTGTCTGCAGGAGGTGGAAGGTGGATCTGAAAAGGGCTGCGTCGGCTTGGATTTGAGCGCGTTCGCTCAGCGGGCCCCATGTCACCACGCTGTAGCGAGCGCCCTTCTGGATCGTGGCCCACGTTTCGGAACAGTAGAGGGTGAACGGCGCGCCCATGAACTTTGCATCGACTCGCACGCCGTCCATGGAGTTCACCCGCAGGGGTTGCTCGCCAAGGACGTCGCCCGCTTGAAGCCGGTAGATGTTTGCACGGACGCCCTTGGCTTCGTCCTGCAGCGTGTGGCGGTTGCCCTCGGGGAGGGGTTCTGCCAGCACCACTGTCCGCATCTGGGAGTTCTTTTTTCCAAAGAGCACGCGGCCGCGGGACGGCGTTGCGTCCTTTGCCTGGCTTGCATCCAGTTCCTTCGGGTCCCGCTGTTCCCAGCCCTCCGGTGGTGCGATGCGGAACCGGTATTCCTCCACCGCGACCGAGCCCGGTTCCCAAGGTCTGGTGTCTCCGCGTGCGGCGAGCGCCCCTGCGACTGCTCCGGCAATCGCGAGGGAACCTCCAAGGAGGACCAATGCGCAGACGCTGATGCAGCGTTTGCGGCCCCGGCTGTAGCGCTCGGGAGAACGGTAGGTGTCGATCGTTCCGAGCAGGGAGAGGACCCCGCCGGCCATGAACAGCCCCACCACCGGAGCGAGCATGAGAATCCGGGCCGCGATGAGGATCGGCGCGGACTGGTTGGGGACGAGCAGGCTCGCCGAACCAAGGAGGCTTTGAAGGAGCCAGCCTCCTTGAAAACACATCCGACCGACGACGCCCCTCTTGCTGTATTCCGGAAGCCTGAACTGGCCGCGCAACCGCACGAGAAAAACCGCGGGGATGACGACGCCCAGCAGCGTGCCCATGATGTAGCCGTGGGAGAGTGCGCTGTCTGGAGCCGATGAAGCGATGGCGTGGATCGGAGGCATGGTGAGGAAGGGCGGTGGCGCCGCTGGGTGCGCCGGGGCGTTTGAAATCAGAGGACGGGATCTGCGGCAACACGGATGTTCAACCTGAGCTGGGCCTCAGGTTCTTGGAGATGTGTGGCTGACGACGGGTCTTCATGCCCCCTAAGGCCCGCGTCACCTCGATGTCAGCGCACGGCTCTGTCCCGGAGGGGGACCGTCGGAGCCCACTGGGCCGGCCTGAGCTCAAGCGCCTTTGATCGAATGGCAGGCGCTTGGCCTGTTGATGAGCGGGCGCTACAGCCGGAGCTTCGCGAAGACAGCCTTGAGCGCCTTGGTCCAGAGGGCGTAACCGTCGGCGTTCGGGTGCAGCATGTCGGGGAACTCCGCCTTTCGGCAGGTGCCCGAGCCATCATCGAAGAGGGCCCATGTGTCGCAAAGGGTCACCTGCGGATCGTTGGCGAAGGCGGTCTCGATGAGCCCATTGAGGCGTTGGATCTTGTCGGGGAAAAGACCGGTAGCCGCGCCGCGTGGCATGACCTTGTTCACCACCACGGGCATCTGTGGATTGGAAGCTTTGAGCTTCGAGACGATGGTGCGGAGGTTTTCCGCGACGAGTTCCGGTTCGGCCCCAAGGCTGAGATCGTTGGTGCCAATGAGCAGGCTGACAGCGCGTGGATGGAGCGCGAGCACGTCGCCCTCGAGTCGCTCGAGGAGGCCGCGCGTGGTGTCGCCGCTGATGCCGCGGTTCGCCACCTGCATCCCCTCAAAGTCTCGCGCAAGGGTCTTCCATCCCTCGGTGATGGAATCGCCAAAGAACACCACCGCACCCTGTTCCCGGTGTGCCGCCCAGTCGGCGCGGTGCCCCTTCCAGAGGCCCCGGAACCAGACTCCTGGCTGGACGGGGCCGGAGGCGGTCATGTTTTCGCTGGGGGGTTGCGCAGCGGTGCCTGCGACCTCGGTGAAGGTGACGGGTTTGCCGAGGCGCTGTGCAAAGAGCCACGGAAGCAAGTCGGGTTCCTGATAGGCGGGGGTCCACGAGTTGTGGTCGACCCGCGCGTATTCGCTGTAGAGCGGCGACCCGCCGGCGGCCCGCAAAGCCGCCACCATGCGGCGCGAATGGCTGACCGCCACGGCCCGGTCGGAATCGCCGTGGAAGACCCAGATGGGAACTTTCGCGGCGCGCGCGATCATGGCGGGATCGCCTCCGCCACAGATGGGAACGGCGGCGGCCCAGTGATCCGGTTTGCGGCAGAGTGCATCCCATGTGCCGTAGCCGCCCATGGAGATGCCGCTGATGTAGCGTCGGTCTGAATCGATGGGGAATTCCTTCTCGAGTCCGGCGAGTGCCTCGAGGGTGCTGCGCATGCTGGGGCTGGGGTCTGCGGGCATGGCGGCCTCGGTCTTGCTCCAGTCAATATCCGCCCAGCGCTGTCCTGTCGGGACCTGCGGGACGACCACGTAGCACGGATACTTGGCGCGCACGGGGGGCTGTGTGAAAAGCGACACGCAGTGCTTGAGCTGCGCGGCGTTGTCCTCTCCACGCTCGCCGGCGCCGTGGAGGAAGAGGACCACGGGATACTTCACCCCCGCCGCGGTCGACTCGGGTCGCAGGAGGCGGTAGCGGAGTGAGGCGCCGTCGGAGCCTTTGTAAATGCGGACTTCAAACGGTTCGTCTGCGAGGCAGCACAGCGGCAGGAGGATGCTCGCGAGGAGCAGCAGGAGTCTGTTCATGGGGTGGTGAGCCGGAGTCTGCGCCGGAAGCGGGCGCATTGCCAAGCGCTGGAGCGGCGGGGTCGGTGCGGCGGCGTTTGATGGGCTACAGGACGTGACCCTGTGCTTTTGCCGTCCGAGAATGCCGCTGACCTCCGGCGGCCTGCATGTTAGGACTGCAGAAATGCAACGTGCGCTCCCCCTGGCGACACTGGTCTGCGGCTTCTTCCCGCGTCTGCTGCTCACTGCAGCTTCTGCGGCCGACATGCCGGCCTCTGTGCCGTTGGAGATTCCGCCGTCCGCGCGCAGGCCGGTGATGTTGGAGGTTGCGCGAGGTGGCTTGGAAAGCGCTTCCACGCAGCTTCCGCGGGCGCGTCTGCCGGAGGGTTACCGGCTGGAGCGGGTTGCGGGGCCGCCGCTGGTCACGCATCCCATGGCGGCGTGCATCGGCGGGAAAGGGCGGCTCTTTGTCGCGGATGCGGTGGGGGTGAACTGGCGCAAAGCCGACCTCGAGGCGAGGCCACCCAACCGTGTGCTGCTGCTGGAGGACCGCGACGGCGATGGCGTCTTTGACCGCAGCACGGTCTTCGCCGACGGGATGACGTTCCCACAGGGCGCCCAGTGGCTCGACGGCAGCCTCTATGTGGCATCGCCTCCGGGAATTTGGAAGCTGACGGACACGGACGGGGATGGCGTGGCGGATGTGCGCGAGCAGATCGTCACCGGGTTCGATTACACGGGCAATGCGGCCGATGTGCACGGGCCGTTTCTGCATCCCAACGGCCGCTTGTACTGGTGCCATGGACGCAAGACCTTCCGGGTAACCGACGGGGCGGGCCGTGTGCTGCATGAAGGGGGGTGCGCGGGCGTGTGGAGCGCGCGTTCCGATGGGAGCGATGTGCAGTGGCATTCACTGGCCGCCGGCGACAATCCGGTGGAGATCGACTTCACTCCCGAGGGCGATGTGGTCGGGGTGCAAAATCTTTACTACAGCCAGCCGCGCGGCGACACGGTGGTGCACTGGCTGCCGGGCGGCGTGTACGAGAGGGCGGATCTGCCGCAGGTGATCGCCGGCCGTCCGCGGACACTGGAGACGATGCCGGTGCTGCACAACTTCGGACACGTCGCGGTGAGCGGCGCGTGCTTCTGGCGGCACTGCCCGGAGGACCGCGGTCATGCGGATGCACTGCAGTTCCTCGTGACCCACTTCAACACACAACGCGTGGTCCGTATCGAGCTCACCCCCGAGGGCTCCACGTATCGCGCGACGGAGAATGAGTTCCTGAAACTGGAGGATCCCGACATGCATCTCACGGATGTTTTGGAGGATCGCGATGGATCGCTCCTGGTGGTCGACACCGGCGGATGGTTCCGGATCGGGTGTCCCTCCAGCCTCATGGCAAAGCCCGAAGTCCCGGGCGCCATCTATCGGATCCGCCCGCCGGCCGGCGCGCCCGCCGTATTGGCAAAGGCTTGGGCCGTTCCCTATCGACCGGCTGCAAATGTCCTGTCAGCGATGCTTGGCGAGCTTTCGTCTCCCAGACCCGCGGTGGTGCGGCGGGCTCTTGCGCAGGTTGCAGAAGAAAGTCGCACGGAACCGGAGGTGGCGGCTGCGTTGCGCTCGCTAATGGGGCGCCCGCTGGATGCGCCGCTCGAACACGCGCTGCTTTGGGCAGCGCAGCGGACTGGAGCGGTGAAGCTCGTGGACTGCGCGCAGGCGCGCTCACCGCTTGAGCTCAGTCGGCTTATGCTGAGTGTGGCTGCGGGTGCTGAGGGGAAGCGGCCCTCGGAGCTGGTCGCCTTTGCGGCTGCGCGCATTGATGACAAGGACGCTGTGCTCGCACGAACCGCGCTGCGCCTTGTGGTGGAGCAGGGTGAGCCGCCGGCGGAACTGGTGGAGCAGATGCGCGGCTGGCTTTCCGGCGCCGAAGTTTCTGCGGAGCGACTGCGCGCAGTAAAGACGGTCGCAGGCGGGCTTCTGCGCAAAAAGGCAGGGGAGGTGCTCGTGGGCGCAATGCTGCGGCACCCGTCTGCGGAACTGCAAAGAGCCGGGCTGGAGGTGATCGTGGGCCAACCCAGCGGACCTGCTTCCGCCGAATGGATCGAGCCACTGGAAACACTCCTCGCATCGCCATCCGGTCCGCCGCCGCTGTTGCTCGATGCCCTGCGCAAGCTCCGCGCACCGCAGATCGATGCCGCTTTGGACGCGTTTGCCTCGGACTCCGGTCGTCCTGCAGCTCTGCGCCTCAAGGCTCTGGATGCCATGGCAACCCGGCGCATGACGCCGGAGCTCGTGGCCATGCTGCTCGCGGGGGCCCGGGATCCTGTTTCTGCGGCGACACGCATCGAGGCCGCGCGCATTCTCGGTGCGGCGTCGCTGACCGACGCACAGATCGAGGTGAGTGCCTGGGTGCTCGCCACTGCGGGACCCGTGGAACTCAAGGAACTGCTGCCGATAGTGCGACGCACAAAGAGTCCGGCAGTGGCGCGCCGTCTTGCGGAGTCGCTGGCGGCCAATCCGGCCCTCGCGAGTCAGCAGGAGAGCGTGTATCGGACACTTTTCCAGAGTCATCCGCCGGAGCTCTTCGAGCAGATAATCTTGCCAGCGTTGCGGCGCGAGGAGGTGCATGCCGAAGCCAAACGGCGGCAGATCAGTCCGCTTGCGGAGAAGGCTGCGGCTGTTGGAGGACAGGCGCAGGCCGCCGGGCGTGCATTGTTCTTAGCGGGACGCGGGAGTTGTGTGGCATGTCATCGGGTCGGGGATGCGGGGCGCGCGATCGGCCCTGATCTCTCTAGGATCGGCTCCATCCGCACGGAGCGTGACCTTGTGGAAAGCATCCTGTTTCCGAGCAACACCCTGGCGCGTGATTACGAGGCGCACGTGGTGGAGCTGCGCGGCGGGAGTGCGGTGACCGGGGTGATCCGCAGCCACACGGCGGAGGGATTGCTGGTCGTGGAGGTTTCCGGGGAGGAGCGCAACGTGCCGCTCGCGGAGATTGTCTCGGACACGGTGCTGACGCAAAGCCTGATGCCATCGGGCCTCGATGCTACGCTCTCGGAACGGGAGTTGGTGGAGATGGTGGCATGGCTGCGATCGCTGCAGTGATGGGGCCGGCGGGGCGGCGCGAATTACCAAACGGTTGGGCGTCTTTGCGTCGTCCGCTCGCGCGGCGCAAGCTGACTCTCCGGGATGGTCTGCGCCCGCGGAGCGTCGTGCCGATTATTTCCCACCGCCCTTGTTCCCAATCGCGTAAAGGAATGCCCTGCCCTTGAGAAAAATTCTCCCATCCGCGACCGCGGGTGCGGCGCCGCACGGATCGCCGAGATCGGACTCGGCGAGGATTTCCAGAGTGGGTCCGGCCTTCAGCACGATGGATTTTCCGGCAGTGGCAAAGTAGATGCGGCCATCGGCTGATGCGATCGGGCTCACGTCGGGATTGACCCCCGCAAGACGTTCCTTGAAGAGCTCATCGCTGTTCCCAACGCGGACACAGCGCACGACGCCGGGGGCGTTCACCCGGAAGATGAAATCGCCGAAGGCGACCGGTGAGGAAACCCCTTCCGCCATGGGACTGACCCTCCATTTGAGATGGGTGGTCGTGACATCGCCGTGGCCGCTGGGGTCCACCACGACTCCCGGATGGCCGGTCCGTCCCCCGATCGCGTAGATCAGACCATTTGCAATCACCGGTGAAGACACGGGCCAGATCTTGCGATCCCAATTGCAGGACCACAGAGCTTCGCCGTTTGCGGGATCGAGCCCCTGCATGGCGTGTGTCGCGGTAACGAGCAGTTGCGGCCTGCCTGCGATGGTCGTCAGCACCGGGGACATGTGGCCGAGGTCGGTGTCCGGTCGCTTTTTCTCCCAGCGCACTTTTCCCGTGGCGACGTCGAGGGCGAGGATGCTTGCCGCGGGCGCCTTGCGCTCGAGCAGGAGAATCACGGTGTCTTGGAAAACCACGGGGCTGCTGACGACTGCCACGTCGAACTTGTCGGGATCGCTCAGCGTGTGGGACCAGAGCAGGTTGCCCTCGAGGTCGAGGGCATGGAGGATCGACGAGCCGAACAGTGCGAAGATGCGGCCCTCCGCGACGACGGGAGTCGGCACCGCATAGCCACCGCGCAAATCCTTCAGGCATAAAGGGCCCAGAGCGACCACGGTGTCCCAGATTGGTTTGCCGGTGGCCGCGTCGTAGGCCGCCACTCGGTGTTCTGGTTGGACGGTGCGCTTGTCCGTCGTGCCCTTGGGCCAGTGCGCTGCAGTGACGAACACCCTGCCGTTGAATACCACGGGACTGGATGGATTGAGGTCCGGCTCGCCCTCGTGAACCGTTGGTGGGAGCGGCGCTTTCCAGAGAAGGTTTTTGCCTTCCTTGCCTCCCCATTCCAAGGGAAGCCCCGTGGCGGTTGTCGCTCCCATTCCTGTGGTGCCGCGGAATCCCGGCCAGTTTTCCGCCGAGGCAGAGGAGAGTGAGAGCAGGAGGGCCGCAGCGAAGGGGATCCAGAGATCCTTGGGGGTCTGGGTTCGATTGTGCATGGAGGCTTTGGGGGCGTGGTTGCCAGTGCGTTCAGGGCATTCGAGGGATCGGAGTCACGGCAGTGCTTCAGAATGGATGATGATCGAGCCGAGGTAGGCGGTGATGGCGCCATCCGCGATGATATACAGCGAACTCACAGCCTTCGTCTTGGACTCGAAGGCAACCCCCTCGGCTCTGTGTTGAAAAGGGCTCCCGTCCTTTCTTTGGCCTGAGAGGGTGAGGTCGTAGGTCCGCCTCGCGTAATCGATGGTCAGCGCAAAGGTGTAGAAGGAATTGATTTTGACCTCGGACTTTCTCAGCGCCACCACACCGCCGCGCCCGCTTCCGTCCGCCTGAAAACCAAGGCCGCCGTCCGCCCCTCCCTCGAGGAAAATCTCGCCGCACGGTGCGCCCGTGAAACCAAGGCGGAACGGTCTTCGCGCGGCGTTATCGGGAAAAGTGACGGCGAGATCGAAGGTGATTTTGACCTTGTCGCCCACGGTGGGCGGGAACGTGTTTTTCAAATTCGCGCCCTTCATCATCAGCGCTCCGTGGTGGTTGTTCCAGCGGACAGCGACGACACGCGTGGTGTCTGGCTTGGCCTTTTCTGTGGGCAACCGGTCGGTCCATCCGTCCGTGCCAATGACGGTTTGGTCCAGTGCATAAGGCGGGGTGGCGAACGTGGTGCTGTAATCCGCGCGAGCGGAGGCGAGCGTGAGCGCGGCGGCGGCGAGCAATGGAAGCTTCATAGACAGAGACGCGTTATTTGCCGACGGCGGTTGCGTGCTCTTCACGCAGGAAGTGCATGAAGGCTACGGCGATGTCGCGGCCCAGTTCCCTTGCTGAGTGGGCGTTCACCTCGCAGCCCGCGGCATTGGCATAGGCGATCTCGACGGTGCACCCGAGGAGTGTGTTGGGCAGCGATCGCGCCCAGCCGGCGCTCAGCGGCGAGGGTCGTGCGATGTGCGTGTTGTAGCCCGCGCCAAAACGCAGGTTGTGGGCCTTCCTGTACAAGATGGGCCCCTGCTGCTCGCGCTCGAGCGCGGTGCAGAGTTTGTCCATGCGCGCGGCCATGTCCCGTTCCTCGGGCTCGAGAAAATGCACGGTTTCGTGGATGTCCGTGCGCAAAGCCGGGTCGTGGAGATCGAGGAAGAGGAGGGGGCGTCCCGCGCTCCACTCTGGCAGGCGTTTCTTCAAGGCCGCCACCTCTGGATAGCGCGGCGGGTCCCCGGCATAGTCGCGGTTATGGTCGAAGGGCGCGCGATTTTTTCCCTGATCGCCGTCCTCTGCCCCATCGGTGTCCATGAAGGGGGCGAAGAGGAAATCCACGTTGGCGCGGAGCCAGCGGCCCGCGGGATCATCGGCGAGCGCGCCTTCGACCAGGCCCTCCAGCGCGTAACTGGCCATCATCTCGCAGCAGTGATGCCGGCCGGTGATGGCCACGGCGTAGCGGCTCATCCCCTTTGGGTCGGCGATGCGCACCACGGGGACGTCGCGGTCCTTGCGTGTCTTGGTGAGAACCTCGAGGTGGAGGAAAGGATTGTCCCGGTGCCGGGCCAGACACGCGTCCAGATTCGCGCGCAGGTAAGGCATGCCCACCGAGAACCTCACATCATCGGCTTTCACCGGGAATTGAAACGTGAAGGCTCCGTCGGTCACTGCCTGCCCGCCCAGCCAGTTCCAAGTCCTGCCAGCATCGAGGCTGACGGCGGGTCCCCGCGCTCCGAGGTTGTCCCTGCCCAGCACAAAGGTGAGACGTTTGCCGCCCGCGCCGGTCACCCTGTAGTACCAGTAAAACCATGGCACCACGCTGTCGCGCTGGTCCGGGCCGAGCGTGACGGTTTCACCCTCAATCTTGTTCACGAGGATGTTCCCGCCGGGAAAGGAGGCATCGATTGTGAAGGACTGCCGGACCTGCGCAGACGCGGGCGGGGAGATGAACGCGAGCAGGCAG
The DNA here is from genome assembly GCA_945861435.1 of Chthoniobacter flavus. GTDB lineage: Bacteria > Verrucomicrobiota > Verrucomicrobiia > Chthoniobacterales > Chthoniobacteraceae > CAIURC01. Next base: position 47,506 of record CAMAUX010000001.1, read on the forward strand.
GCGATGACTGGAGAGAGAAGGCAACGTGAATGCATACGGTCGGGGCGGCTCTGGCGGGATGCTGGGGCGTCAGATCTTCAGGAAGAGTTTCCTGCGGAACATCCACCAGCAGACGAGCCAGAAGAGGAGCAGGGTGAGGTTCTGCTCCCACATGGCGCCGTAGCTCCCGCTGAAAAGGGCGGGGCCGAGATGGATCTTGAGCGTGTCGCGGACCCATGGGCGCAGGAGCTGCGACATGAGGTACATCGCGATGGAGTTCATGCCGACGATGATCAGGAACTGCGACCACCGTTTGTATCCGAGCACATCGACGACCCAGTAAAACGCCGCAAGCAGCCACATGACGAATCCGCCGCTGTAGAGCGCCCATGACGGGGTCCAGATCCGCTTTACGATGGGACACACGGTGGCGCCGGCGACTGTCCCCGCGGCGACAAGGATCAGCCCGCCAAGGAGGAGTGCCCGCAACTTGTCCCGTTGGTCTCGGGAGCTGCGCAGCAGCTCGCCACAGAGCAGGCCGAAGATCATTGTGGCCAGCGACGGGATGAAGTTGAGGGTGGCGTACCCGCCCTTGTTGAGGAGGAACGGGGTTTCGCGGGGGAAGAGGTTTAGAAACCACACATCGAATGCAGCAGCTGCATTCGTGTTCATGCCCCAGTGTGCGAAGAAGCCCGGGGGGATGGCGCCTTTTACGATGAGATCAGGCGTGACGCCCACCGCAGCGTAATCGAAGCCTTCGGGGGGCAGCGGATGCAGTGCAAACCAGAGCCAGTAACCGCAGAGAATGGCGGCCGCGATGCCCGCCTGCAGTGTCCATCGCCGGTTGAGCAGGAGAAAAAGAAACGGATAACCGAGCCCGATCTGCGCGAGGACGTTGGGGAATTCCCAGTTCGTGCGTCCGGAGCGCGAACTAAGGAAAACCGCCAGCAGGATGAGGATGAGCGACCGAACAAGTGCGTGGCGGATTTGTTTGCCCAACGAATGCCCCTGCCCCGCGCGGCTCGCATACGAGTATGGCACCGCAACTCCGACCATGAACATGAAGCACGGCTGAATGAGGTCCCATGGGGAGCACCCAATCCACGCGACGTGATCGAAGCACCACGCCAGTGATTGCCAGAAGCTTCCCGGCAGCTTCTGCCCCGTCGCCACGACACCGAAGGAGTGGGACGCCATGAATAGCATGATGGCACCGCGGAAGGCGTCGAGAGAGGTGAGCCGTGCCGGCGGCGATTCAGGAGGGGTGGGTGACATGGGGGTGGTTCTGCCTTGGTTCTGACGATGAAATGAGCGGTGTCGATCCGCCGCGGCCGAGCCGGAGTCCGGAGCCTATGGCAGGAGGGGCATGATGGATTGGGCGACCTGTGCCGCCTGGAGCGCAGCGCCCTCGGGCGTGTAATGCACGCCGCCGCCATCCCACAGCTTCTTCGGGTGCTTCGCCACGAGCGAGTAAAGGTCATCCACCGGGATGCCGGCCTTGGTGATGTGCTCGGCGGCAGCTGCGTTCTTCTCGATGACGCTCGTGTCGGGCGCATCGTCCTTCTTCTGGCAGGGTGTGGTCGTGGCCCAGATGAGCCTCGCTTTCGGGGCGTGGTGTTTGAGTGTCGCGATGACATCCGCCAATCCGGTGCGGAGATCCGCAGTGTCGCCATGCAGGCCGAAGTTGAAGTGAATGACAGCGTAGGGATTCTGGCGGAGCACGAGCTTGAGTTCGTCGAGCAGCGCCGGATCGCCCACCGCCTTGGAGGTGCCGAGCAGCGAGACGTAGGCCTTGTCTTTAAGGGCGGTGCCGACATCGGCTGCGTAACGCACGGTGATCGAGTCGCCGATGAGAAGGACCAGCGCGAGATCCGGCCCATTGGCAGCCTTGGTCTTGAGTGAGATGGTGGTCCAGTTCTGCGACTCGCGCGGTTTCTTGTAGTCGTAGAGATCCTGCGTCCATGCGGGAGACAGCGCCATTGCGGCGAACACTGCTGTTGCAGCGAGCGTGCGGGTTCTTGGGTTCATAAGGTTTCTGGGGTTGGGGATTGTTGGCTGGTGTCGACAGGGACTCTGCGCGCGTGCGGCGGACACGCATCCCGCATCAGTTGGTCATTGCCCGGGATCATCGATCTTTAGCAGCGGGCGCGGCGATGGCGTGGACCGGACGCCAGATGCCGCCGGCGCCGAGCTGGTTGTGGACGCGCACGCAAAGCACGTTCTGCGCACCGGCCCGGAGTTGGTCGGACGGCACCTCGACGATGAACGGCTCGTCATACAGGGCGGTGTAGGGCTTCTTCTGCGACTTCTCGGAATGCTCTCCGATCAGTCTGCCGTTGAGATATACCCATGCCTGTTCATCCACACTGGCGAACAGGAGCCGGAGTGCTCTGCCCTGCAAAGCCGCAGGCATGCTGAGCTCAACGCGATACCAGCCCTCCCCGAGCAGATTTCCAATGGCATCGTTTTCAGCCCAGAAGGCCGGGACGCTGACGGGAAGCCAGTCGGACTCTGACTGCCGCGCCGGTTCGAACCACTGCTCGCGGGCGCCCACTTCTGCGGGGTCTGCACGAAACCGCCAATTGGTTAGCGGGAGTGCGGGGTTCGCGGCGATCTGATCCTTCCATGCCGGAGGCGTTTCAAAGGTGTCCCTGTAGCTCTTCTCTCGTTCGGCCTTGAGCGGATGGCTGGTAGAGAGCGTGGGATCGCTGGTGAAAGACAGTTCGCCGTTGCTGCGCGGGTCTTCGACACCGGAGCCGCCCGGGATCACCGACCAAGCGCTGGAGCCCGCAGGACCGATGCGCTGGAAATTGACGAACCAAGGCTGACCGGAGTTCACGGCTGCGGGCGGGATGGAACGCAATGGGATGGTCATCATCACGACCAGACGTCCGGCCTTGGCATCGTTGGATGCGACGTGCGTCCACGCGGCTTTCCACAGGGTGTCAAATTTCCCGTAGCCGAGGTTCATCATGTCCTCGATCAAGCCGCGTGCGGCCTGTGTGCGAGAGTCCGGCTTGAGTCCTGCGCTGAATTTGAAGGTGACCTTCGAGTCTGCTGCGGGCTGGAGATAGGCTTCGACGCGCTCTTTCTCGATGGCATCCGCGGTCGCACCGGGCGGCAGGTCGCAGTCGAATCGGAAGTAGACGCTGCCGGCATCGCGCATCGCACGGACGTGTGTGGTCCCTGAAGAAGCAACGATCTTCTGTGGCGGGAGCTTGTCCCATTGTGGTGAATCCATCGTCACCTGACCCTCTGTGAGGCCCGCAAAAATGCGCTTCGCATTGGGCAGCGGCGCCATGCGTTTGGCGGCGGTGTCCCAGTTGAAGAAGGAGTTTTTGTAGGGCTCCTGGTAACCGTCCTGCGTGAGTTTCATCGCGGCCGCGCTGTGGCCGGAGGGAGGGAAGAGGGTGAGGGGCCAGCCCTTGAGTCCGCCACCCTTGGCGAAAAGCTGATCCACTGCGATGCGCCGAGCGTCGATCGCGTTGAGAAGGCGGTCGAGCGACCCGGGGTCCTGCGCGATCTGGTGGGCGTTGTAAAGGTGCGCGGTGTTTACGATGCCCTTGAGGAAGTCGAATTCTGCGCGCACGAGTGTGAGACGTGTCTGGATTTTGGCGCTCAGTTTCGCGGTCTTCTCGGCGAGGGCCAGTTGTTTCTCCATGCCCTGGATGAGCTCGACCGGGTAGAGAAAAGTGATGATCTGCTCCGGGTTGGAAAGGTGCTTGTGCTTGCGGCCATAGATGTCGGTGAAAGCCCATCCATCCTCGCGTGTGGCCATGTAGCGGGCGTACATCTCGAGCGAATTGTAGAGCTGATCGTAGAAGCCGATCATGGGTGTCGCGGCTCTTCCGAAGGCCGCGCTGACATACTCGGTCACCAGATCCTTTGCGGTGTGGGTGCCCGGCCCGTCGAACATCCGGCCCATGGTGTAATAGGTGGGACCCTCCAGCCCGTAGGCTGCACCGCCGTTGCCATCGCGTGAAATCGAACGGACCTCGGCTGCCATCAGACGCTTCGCCGCATTCTCCACATAGAGCGGCGTGCGCATCGGCATGTACCGAGGCATCATGTTCGGGCACCAGTAATAGAGGTAGGTGGAGAAGCCACGGGGAGCGCCGAATTGCCGCCATGTCGCGAGCTCATGGTCGCGGGTGCAGCTCAGGGAAAGTTGCACATTGGGCGGGAGTGACTGGAAGGTCTTGGGCAGGGTCTCCGTGATCGCATACACCGAGATCGAAACGGTGCGGCCCGGAAATTCTCTGTGGGCGCGTTCGGCGAGGTTGCGATGGAGGATCCAGACCTTCTCGCTCCAGTCGGAGCCGGTGTTGAAGAGCTTGGTGCAGGGCTCGCATTCACAGCCGCGGAAACCGTCGGGCTGCCCGAGGTCGACGGTCTGAAAGCCCAACTGGAAGTGCTTTTCCAAGTCTTTGTAGAGGAGATCCTGCACCTCTGGGTTGGAAATGCAGAACTGCACCTGCGCTTCGCTGCCGATGAGCGTTCTCTTGCCGCCGAGCAGGGCGAAGTGCTCCGGATGCGCCTTGAAAGCGGCTTCGTTCGACGGGATGGCGCGGTGCCACGTGTGCCCGCCCCATGTGGAGTCCACCAACGGAAAGCGGTTCTGGGCGAGGTGATAGAAGCTGACGGTTGGCGGCCATGTGATGTCGAACTCCAGCGCAGGCGTGGTCTTCACATCAAGATCCGGTGGCACCGCGATGCGCGGCATCGGCAGGTACTCGATCGTGGGGGTGTGGAGCAGGTCCACTTTGGAAACCGCAGCGAGCGGCACGAATCCGCCTTGTTCTGGGAACAGAAACCGTGTGCCAGCGTGCAGTTGCAGGAAGTCCGTCACGGCCTTGGCGGTGCCGAGTCGATCGAAGCCCGGACCCTTCGTGGTGCCCGCGCCGCGACCGGGCGCGGGTTCATCGCGGCCCGCGAGGATAAGATCGCGGCCAACCGCCTTGTGGACGTAACTCCAGCCGACGGGCTGCACGCCGTGGGCGCGTGCGAATGCGGTGGAGCCAAGGTAGAGGGAGGGCTTTGCCATGTCGCGGGCTGTTTCAGCGACGATAGGGAGTTCCGCACCGTTGGCCTTGAACGCGGTTTGGAGGAGGCGCGCCACCTGTTCCAAGTCTGCGCCAATCGCAGGCGTCGGATGGCTGTCGGGCAGGACGATCTGGTAGTCGCTCGCGCCCTTGTCGGCCAGCACCAGCAGGGAGCCGCTGAGTTTGTCCGCGATCCGCTCATTGGCTGCGCGCATCTTGTCTCCCCAGACGGGTGCCATCTGGACGAGGTCGGAGGTGTCATAACGCTCCATCACCTTGCGGGCGTCCTGTGGTTTGCCCAGTTGCAGAAGGATCGTCGCCGCATTGAGCGTGGCGCTGATCGACAACCATCCGAACGATTTGCCGGAGCAGGCATAAGCCCTGCCATACGCGGTCAGCGCCTCTTCCCTGTTCGCTAGCAGCCCTTCATACAGGGCGCCCAGTTCATGCCAGTATTCCCCGCTCTTGGGTGCCAGTTCGACGGCGAGCTTCAGGTCGCGCTCCGCGCTGCCCCCATCCTTGAGCGCGATGTAGGCACGCGCCCGAATACTGGCTCCCTCGGCAGCCTTGGCGGGCACGTCCTTCCATGCCGCGAGGTTCTGGTCCTTGAACTGTGCAATCAGATCGCCCCATTTGCGTTCCTTGGTCAGCTCGCGCATCTGGCTGAGCGCGGCTCCGACATCACTCTCCGCGCCCGTTGCGAAAATGGCCGTGGCGAGAAGAAGGGTGAGCAGCCGTGTGATATGGAGGTGCATTCAATGGGGGGGGATTGCGACCGTGGCACGGGGAACATCGCGAACACAGGGCGGGCGTGTTCCAGTCGGGCCGGGGAGACGGATGCAGCCTACAGGACTGCCGCGCCGCTTCCATGCTCGTGCGGCGATCAATTTCGTAAACGCCTTTACGGTGCGGCTAAAACCAGCGACCGCGGTGAACCGCGAGTGCCGTCAAGGTCCGCGCTACCCATCGCCACGTCCCCTCCGGATGCGCTTCTAGGATTCAACCGCCATCGATACGCCGCCGGAGCGCGCGGAGCGCAGGCAGGCGTCGAGCACCTGCTGGGTGAGCAGGCTGGTCCGGGGCCAGCGTGGATCGCGTTCTCCTGCGAGAACCAGGGCGGAGAAGTCCGCAAACATCGCGGATTCCTGCGAGCCAGGTGCATTGTTGGTGGGTTCCGTGACCCGCCCGGCCTGTGGGTTCTCGTGGAAGTCGGCCCGGCAAACATTGAAGGCGAACTGCGATTGCCTGAGATCGTAGCGGGTCTCGTCGCCGCGGAAAGGGACGACAAAGTCGGGCACTTGGAGCAGCCCCTTTGTCCCGCTGACACTGGCCCACTGGGCATTCTGGGCCGTGAACGAGCAGTAATAGGAGGCGCTGACTCCGCCCGCGAACTCGAGGGTGCCGGAGAATGCGAGCGGGACGGGAGGTGCATCGGTGCTTTGCTGCGTCTCCGCGTGGATGCGGCCGGTGACGGTCAACGGGGTGGTTTCGCCCATGGCCCAGAGGCTGAAGCGCAGGCAGTACCAGCCGAGATCGCCGAGGCAACCGAGCGGCTCGAGTGCGCCGTGAGCGCGGATGTTGGCGTGCGCAAAACCGTCATCGGCAAGGAAGCTGAACTGGCTGGCGATGTGCTGGATCCGGCCCACCTCGGTGTCGAGCACCTGCCGCAACCGCTGCAGGCGGCGTCCATGCATGAACATCACGCCATCCATGAACTGAACGTTGTGTTTCTCGCAGGCGGCGAGCATGTCGGCGACATCAGCGGCGGTGGAGCCCACGGGTTTCTCCACGAGCACATGCTTGCCGGCCTCCGCTGCGCGAAGAACCCATTCCTTGCGGAGCCCGGTCGGGAGCGGGATGTAGACGGCATCGATGTCGGGCCGTGCGAGAAGCGCCTCGTAACTGGCGAGTGCCTCGGGCTTCACCGGATGGGGGACCTGTGTCTGGCACTCGTCGATGAACGCCTGCGCGCGCGCAACGTCCCGGCTGGCGAGTGCGACGAGCGTGGCGTTGCCCGCATCGCGGATGGACTGCCAGTTTTTGCGGGCAATGAATGCGGCGCCGAGAATGCCCCATCGGCAGGTGGTTGCGGAGGGATTGCTATTTGCAGTCATAAGGTAGTGAGAAATTACGCCGGCTTCAGCGGGTTCAGGGTTCCCGCGCTGCCTCCCGTGTTTTGGAGCAGGGTGACCAAGAGATTGCAGAGCGGCTTGTTGTTGTCGCGCCCCAAAAGGCGGTGTGCTAGCCGCAATGCAACGTTCTTAGATATCTCCGACTTGCTTTAGCCAAAGCGGGATACCCCCCGGTTCTTCAAGGGGAACTAGCGGCGCCTGAGAGTTTCCAACTCTTTTTTGAGTGGGGCCCAATACTCACGATCCCTGCGTCGCTCTTCGAGTTCCTCCACCCGCAACGCCTCCTCGACGGCATCAATCGATCCTTCCATAGCCATGGCAAGCAGCGGCCGCCTGCCCGGATCCTGCCGCGCAAACTCAGGGTAATCAGCACAAACCGAAACCAACAATTCAGGCGTACGGAGTTCCCGCAACCAAAACAGCACCCTTGCCGTGTCGGGGGGGGTATCCCGGTTGGAAAAATAGTCGGCCTCCAAAAGGCGGCGGATCATCGGCCAGTCCTTGTCCCGCTGTGTCTTTTTCGCCTTCACAAGATCCGCTATCGAAAGCAGGTCGCAGACTGTTCCATCTGGGAATTCCACCGTGGCGCGCCTCTGCCAGAGGAACTCGAACGCATCGACGCCTCGCATTACAGACATCACATCCACGCGCAACCCATCGCATTCGGGATGCCGGCATCTGAAGTGAATCGCGTGCCCCTTTGCAAGGTAGGCGACTTCAAAGGGCGGCACCGCCATTACTCCTGCCTGTAGATCCTTCAGCGCCTCTTGTAGCCGCGCCAAATTCTCAGTGTCTGCGAGAATTACGAAATCAGAGTCCCTGCTGAACTCTGCCGCTCCGTAAAACACGCAAGCCTGACCGCCCATCAGCAGGCAGCGGACTTTGCGGGCAGCCATCGAAGAAAGGACTTTGAGTATCGGGTTCGGGATCAAGGGAGCCTCCTAGGGTGAGATAGGTTTGCCACAACTTCTCGCTCTCCTGCCACCGTTCAAGCGGCGTCAATAGGTACCATCCGGCCCACTCCTCGCCCACAATTTCCTCAGGAGTTGGACGCAAGTAAGATGGACTCGTCACGAGCCAGAAACTCGCACGGACGAGTCGCAGCCGTCAATAGGCCACAACCAATCCACGCCCCCTCTGCTGCGCAAACCAAACGGGCAGCGCTCAGTTTTAAGTGTCATTCGGGATAGACAGAAATGGCACTGATGCCGGCGCTCAATGCATCCTTTTCCATCCACCTCGCGAATCGAGCAATTGATCAAAGAGAAGCCTCCAGAAAAAACGGCGTCTGTTTCCCTAAGTGTCACGGCTTGGATTTTTAATTCTTAGCAAGGTCGCTTGGGGTGAAAATGACCTCGTCCAAATAAGTTCCATCCTTGCTGGAGTAACGGATGACGACCGTAATTCCTGCCTTGAGGAGTGCCCGGGTGGCGTCTTGTTGCAGCGTATTGGTTCGGATAGCCGGGACCGTTTTCTGTTTCCATTCGGTCCGGTCAAATTCTGATTGAGAGAGAGAAATGGTCATGTGGTAGGTCAGACCCTTTCCCGGTCCTGCCGTGGCACGATCGAGTCGGGTGACTTCATCAACAATTTTAGGGGCGGATGCGTTCACCGCTTGAGCCAGTTGTTCAAGCTGAACGTCTTTTCTCGTAAAGCCCGCAACAGCCACGAATACAGCGCACCCCAAAACAATGGGCCCGGCTACTTTTAAGACGCGATTGATCTTAGTTTTCTGCGCTGGGTCCTTTATCCAGCCAACAATGAATCCCCGGCCAAAAACGAGGAACAGCCCGACGAGAAGCTGGGTGATATTATCTAAGCTCATTGTCGGTTCGGATACTCTGCAGTGGCGCAAAACACAAGCCGGCTGAACTGCTGGGATTTTGCTTTCACGTCCCGGGCGCCGGAAGCGTTCGGAACGCGGACGGAGGTCGGGGAGTGAGGGGGCTGTATGCCCGGGTATGAGTGAGCCGTATTTCGCCTGTCCCTATCGGCTCTATCGGCTCCACGTGGATTGGTAATCCGGATACGGAAGATCCACGGCTGGCGGAGGGTTTATTGGGACGATGGATCGGAGTGGAATCAGGCAGCATGGAGGCGCGGCGGGGAGCGAGGACGTCAATGCAGCGCGCGGCAACACCGCGGGCTTGAGGTGCGGAGTGTGGCGACGAGGAGAGAAATCGCAATCTCACAACAAATCATTGCAGTTTATGAAAGGATTTGTACTGTCTCTGCGTGCAGCCTCTCCGCCAACTCCGTGAAACTCTTCAGGCGCTCGCGGATCGCGACCACTGCGTGTTTGCCGCCTCTGACCTGGCCGCTGCGGTTCCCGAGTGCGGACAACTTTCTGTCCTCCTTTCGCGGGCAACCAAGGCCGGCGTTCTTCTCCGTGTGTGCAAGGGGATTTATCTCTACCCGGTTCGGGATTACCCGGCGGGACATCTGCTTTTCCATGCGGCGGCCCGTCTCAGGGCCGGGGAGTTCAACTACATCAGCCTTGAGACCGTGTTGAGCGACGCCGGCGTCATTCCACAGGTGCCCATCAACTGGATCAGCCTGATGTCCTCGGGGCGAAGTCATGTCGTGGACTGCGGCGAGTTTGGGCATATTGAATTCGTACACACCGCCCAGAGGCCGGATGAAATCAGCGCTGAGCTGAGCTACGATCCGGACAGTCATCTTTGGAGGGCGTCTGTCCGGCAGGCGCTTCGGGACATGCGGGCCACGCGACGCAGCATGGAACTTTTGGATCAGGAGGCGCTCCATGAACTTGTTTGACCAGCTTGTCAGCGAGGCGCTCCGATCAAAGGCGGACCTCACCACCCTGCGGCCGGTTGTCGAAAAGGAGATTCTTCACCACGATATCCTCCGGGAAATGAGCGGGGCCGGACTGCTCGCTTCTCTTACTTTTATCGGCGGCACCTGCTTGCGGGCATGTTACGGATCGCCACGTCTGAGCGAGGATCTCGATTTCACTGGCGGCAGTGGTTTCAAAAAGGAGGATCTGTCCACTCTCGCGGTCGTGCTCACTGAGCGTCTGGAAACCCGCTATGGACTGCCCGTCACCATCAGCGAGCCGGTGAAAACTGGCGGCAATGTTTCCACGTGGAAACTCACCATTGAGACCCGCGCACGTCAGCGGCATCTGCCTGCGCAGCGCATTCACCTGGATATTTGCGCGATCCCCAGCCATGCCCCGCGTCCGATGATGCTGCGCAATCTCTACGGGATCGACCTCGGAACCTCGGGACTTATCCTGCAAACCCAGAGCCGCGAGGAGATTTTGGCCGACAAAATGATCGCCCTGGCCTTCCGCGGGAACCGCATTAAAAACCGTGATCTCTGGGACATCGCGTGGCTGGTCCAGCAGGGGGTTGCGTTGCCTGCGGAGCTGATCCCCATCAAGATCCGGGATCATCAGCGCGAAGAAGACGAGTTCGCCACCCTGCTGCAAAGTCGTTCCGCCGCCCTGAAACAGGAGCCACGGTTGCGCGAAGATTTTTTGAAGGAAATGCGCCGCTTCCTGCCTGCCTCCTCGGTGCGGGATACTCTGGAAAATCCGTCCTGGTGGGCCTGCCTCACGCAGGTAATTGATGAGCAAGTCAGGCTTGCTTTGGCTGAACGCTGATTTTCTGGCGGTCGAGTTCATCGGGCCGCCGCCCACTTGAAGCTCAACGGCAATTCTCCAGAGCTGCTGTCGAAATTTGACTGCTAGAAAATTGTTTGTGCGCCCTGTGCGCCGGAACCGGTCTGGGAGTGAGGGGTGGTTATTTGCAAAAAGCCGCGTGGCGGGAGTGGGGCGGAAAGGTTCAGTGACCGGCTCGAGGGTTGCAAAATTGGCGAGACGCCCGAGGCCCCGCGACCCTCAAAGCGAGGACGACCCAGACCACTCCAAGCCCGGGCGGAAAATACGAAACCGATACGACTCTGCATCGACGCCTGCGCGAAATTCTATTGGGTGAGGCGGCAGGTCGACGGTGACTTCGGTCCCCGTGCCACCGCCTCCTACAAACTTCAGCGGGGATCAGCCGCAGGATTTCATCGCGAGGTGCTTGTCGTCCTGATGGATCAATGGACCCCGCTTGGGCCATTGGAAGAGGCAGCATCAAACGGGTCTTACTGTGCTTGTCCGATGGGAATCAGGTCGCTGGAGACCGTCACGGGGCGGTCGTCTGAGACGAGCGCGAACCAGACGGCCGCCTCTGCCGGGAGTCTGGCTTCGAAGGTGTTGTCGCCAGTGTCCGAGGCGGGAAGCGCGATCCATTCACGCTCGAGCACGGATTTGCGGAGGGCCTCGGGATCCTTGGCCGCTTCAGGGTCTGTGGCCTTGGACCAGTACACTTCGGTCTTGGTGAGCGGGTGTGGCGCGCTGACGCGGAAGCGTGCGAGGTGCGCGTCGCCAGTCTTCACCAGGCTGACGGTTGGGAACGGTTTCCCGATGCCTTTGAGATGGTACTCGAAGTAAGGCACCTCCATCGCGAGCCAGTTGGCGCGGCTGCCGATGAGCTGCGGAGGGCCCGCTTTGCCGGGTTCGAACACGGTGCCTCCCGGCACACGGATCTTGTGGTTGTCGTTGGGGGAATAGAGATGGTTCTTCTCGCTCGGGATCGCATCGAACGTTGCCTGCACAGACTCCGGCCAGCCGAAGAAATCGTTCGTTGCTGCGGCATGGAAGAAGGCAGCCTTCATCTGGGGAACACGACGGCCGGGATCGAGATCGCGAAGCCAGCGTTCGGTTTCTTCCGCAGTCATGTTTGCCGCGAGGCTTCCGGGCTTCGCGCCGGGACTGGGTTTGCCGCCGTGCCAACCACCTTTGTCGAAGAAGCCGCAGCCGTAGATGGCAAAGCCCGCCTTCACTTTGTCGCCTGCGAGTCCGCACACCATGGTGGTCATCGTTCCGCCCCACGATACGCCGACGACGCCGATGCGGTCAGTGTCCACACCGGGTTGGGCGCGCAGCAGGTCGAGCGCTTTCATTGCGGCGAGCATGCCGTCGAAGATCACGCTGCGCGTGGTGTCGGGCTGCATGGTGTAACGGCCGTCGGCGTAGCCCTTGCTCATCGGCAGGTCGCCGTGCGTGAGCGGACTGTAGAGGCCCGGCATATCCGGTGCGACGGCGATGTAGCCGCGCTGTGCCCATGCCATCGCCTTCTCCTCCTCTGCAGAGCCGCCGGAGCCGTGCAGCACAAGGATCCCGGGATGCTTGCCCGGCGTCTTCGGCGCGGCGATGACGGCATACGCCTCATTCTTTTCGCGGATGCGGAACAGCACGCGCCGCACGGTGATGGAGTCGGGTGCCGGGATGATCTCGCGGGTGATCGGCGGCGCTTTGCCATCGAGATAGGGGACAAAGGGATCGCCCTGCGGCTTGGATGCTGGTTTGGCCGCGGGCGTGGATTGGGCGTGGCACGTTGCGGCAAGGATGCCGAGCAGCGCGGAGATAGTGAGAGAGGCAGTGCGGGTCATTGAACGGGAAGGCGTGGGTTTCGCAGGGTGGGCGATGGAGCTGACCGGTCCGTGGGTTATGGCTGATGCATCAGCTCGCTTGTGGAGATGAGGTGGATCAGTTCCCGAAGACTGTGCCCTTTGGCTTTCCAGTCCGACTCGAGGCGGCGCAAAGCGGGTTGGTCGGCGAAGCCGAGCGGGCGACCGAGGGCGTAGGTCAGGAGGCGGTGTGCGAGGTTGTGCGCGAGGAGTTCGGGGTGTGCGACGAGGTAGGCGCGGATGTCGGCGGGGCTGCTTACTGGCTGGCCGCGATACTCGCCTGTGGTGTCGATCGCGGCTCCGTTGGGATAAGCGGTGCGGCACTTGCCGATGGGGTCGTAGGATTCAAGCGCGTAGCCGAGCGGGTCGATCTTTGCGTGGCAGTCCGCGCAGGCTTGGACGGAGCGGTGTTTCTCCAACTGCTGCCGGATGGTGGTGGCGCCACGGATGTCGGGCTCAATGGGCGGCACATTCGGCGGAGGCGGGCTTGGGGGAGTGCCGAGGAGTTTCTCCAACATCCACACACCGCGCTTCACAGGAGAGGTTTCGACGCCATTTGAGGTGACGGTCAGGATACTGGCATGGCCAAGTAATCCGCGGCGTGGGAAGTGGGCGGGGAGAGTCGCGCGCTGCAGATTTTCGCCGCTGACTTCGGGCAGTTCATAGAGCCGGGCGAGGCCCGCATTGAGATACGTGAAGTCCGCATCGACGAGCGCGGTGACGGGTTGGTTGGTGCGAATGAGTTCGGCGACGAAACGCCAGGTTTCCTCCTTCATCGCGGGTTCCAGACGGTCGATGTGGTACGCGGGAAAGGTTTCCTTGGCGGGCGGCATGGTGCCGAGCTTGTTCAAGCCGAGCCATTGCTCGGTGAAGAGGCGCAAGAAACGGTCGCCGCGCGCCGAGTCGAGCAGACGGTCGGTTTCACGGCGGATGGTTGCGGAGTCGAGTGCACCTGCGGTTGCAAGTGCGCGCAGCGTTTCGTCCGGCGGACCTGCCGTGAGGAAGTAGGAGAGCCGCGCGGCCAACTGCATCGGCGTGATGGTTTTCGTTTTGGACTCCGGTTCGGTGAGAAACAGGAATTCCGACGAGCAAAGCAGCGCTTTGAATACGGGCCGGGCGGCGTCTGCGTAGCGGGTGTTGCCATCGAGACGTTTCTGGACGGCGTCGATGTAAGGAGCGATGGCTGCGCCGTTCACCTCGTGCCGGAAGAGGCGGCTGGCGAGGTCCTGCAGAGCAGATTGCACGCGTGCCGGTTCGACCTGTTTTTCATCGGGCGCGATGGCGGCGAACAGAAGCGCGCGGGCGGGGTGTGTTGCGTCGTCGCGCAGCGGGCCGGTGACCTGCCAGCGGCGCACGCGGATCTCGGGGCCCATGTAGAGATGCTGGTAGAGCTTGTCGCGCTCGGCGCGCAGGGCGAGGTTTTCCCAGACGTTCTTTTCGATCTTGGGAACGTGAGAGTCGTATTTGTAGAGCTTGGTGGAGACGAAGTTGCCGCGGGTTCCCTTGGGCGGTCCGTCGATCCATGCGAGGTAAGGCACGGTGCCGCGATCCAGCCAGATGCGGGCGCGGACGGTCGTGTAGCGATCATCCGGCAATTCGGTGGAGTGGATGATGTTGGGCGGAATGAGCCGCCAGCCATTGCCCTTCATTCCCTCGCCCTGGCGTCCGATGCCTAATTGCATCGGCTGCGACTCGTCATAGTAGGACTTCAGATCTTTGTAATACGGCGTCAGGAGCCCGAGCATGAGATCCTTCCCATAAGGATGATGGCGGTTCGCCGCGGTGGCTTCGACCTCGACCTCATACCAACCGGAATGCGGCACGCCGCTTTCGCCTAGGCCGCTTTGGAAGAGCTTGCTGTCGAAGATCAGCTCCTGGTTCCGCAAGCCGTGGCTGAGATGGATGTAAGCAGGTCCCTGCGCGTTCTCCGCGCTGATGACTCCGAGCCCGAAGGCGCCATTGAGCTCGCGCATCTTGTCCGCGCTGTCTCTCCATTGCCGGGGCTCGGGTTTGCCGTTGGCATCGACAAGATCGTACGCGTGGTCGAGCACCGCATCGGCTGCCTTGAGATACTGCTCCACGTGATGCCGCGAGGTGCGCAACGCAGAGCCGATGTTGCGAAAGCCGTCCAGTTCTTCATCTCCGGGAAAGCTGGTGGTGGGGTCGAAGTCGCCTGTGAATCCGAAGACGTCCTGCACCGTGTGCAGATACTCCGCGCGGTTCAGCCGCCGATGGACGACGGTGCCGCCCCGGGTTTGTGCGGCGGATTGCGCGACGGTGAGCTGGGAGTCGATCCACTCAAGAATGGCCCGGCGTTCGGCATCGGTGGGCTGCTTCTTCTTTACCGGCGGCATCTCGCCGAGTTGGAGTTGGTGGAGCACCTCCTGCCAGCGCTCGGCGGTGGCAATATCCGGACCGATGGTCAGAGGCAGATCATCGAGCCGACGGTCGCCCTTTTGGGTGTCGGCGTCGTGGCAACCGAGGCAGTAGCGCGACAGGAAGGCGCCGGGTTTGAGGGGGGCGGGGTCCTCGGCGTGAAGGAAGCTGGATGCGATGAGAATCGCGGCGAAAGCCTGGAAACGCATGCTACAGGAGCATTTGATTGAGGTTGCCTGTGCTCGAGCCGAAGCGGTCGCGTTCGATGCCCATCTGCTGAAGCAGCGTGACGAAGAGATTGCAGAGCGGAGTCTGCTGGCGGCCCTGCTTCGGGAAGAAGAGGTGATGCCCGTGCTTGAATCCACCGCCGGCGAGAAGCACCGGGAGGTTGGTGTTCGCGTGGGAGCTGGCATTGCCCATGCCACTGCCGAAGACCACGGTGGTGTTGTCCAGAAGGGAGGTGCCGCCGATGTCCTTCATCGAGGAAAGGCGTTCAAGGAAGTGGTCCAGCTCGGCCATGAGAGCCGACTCGATGACATGCAGCTGCCGCAGTTTGTCCGGATCCTGACCGCTGTGGGAGAGGTCGTGATAGCCGCGGTTGATGCCGCGCATGTTGGTCACGGGCAGGGCGCCGCCGATGTTGAGGGTGATGACGCGCGTGGCATCGGCCTGAAGTGCGAGAGCGGCCAGGTCGAAGTGGGCGCGCACACGCTCCATGCACCCTTCATTGCCACCCGCTGGCTTCGTCCCGTCGGTCGCCGGGGTTGGTTTGTCGAGCCATGCGGCCTGGGTGGTGTTGGATCGTTCGAAGTCACGGACCGCGCCGAGGAATTCGTCCAGCTTCTCGCGGTCCCACCGGTCCAGATCTGGAGCGAGGCGCCTTGCATCCTGTGCGAGCAGTGAGAGAACGGACTCATTCTCCGCGAGCTGTGCACGGCGCGCCTCCGTGGCGGATTTCTTCTGAGGCTTGAAGAGCATGTCAAAAGCGGCCCCCGGGTCTTCGAGTTTCGGGACCGCAATGCCTGAACGCGTCCATGAGATGGCATCGCCACCGCCCACTCCGAGGCAGAGCGACGGGAATCGGGTGAGGCCGCCGCAGTGTTCTTCGGCGAGCTGGTCCAACGACACACAGCCATCCGCAAACCCGGCCGCCTGCTCGCGGCGGACGCCACTGAGAAAGGCATGCACTCCGTAGTGTCCCCCCTGCACGCCGGGATGCTCCAACTGGGAGAACACAGTCATCTTCCGGGTCCAGCGTTGCAGCGGTTGGAGCAGGGGGGTGAGCGCGAGATCCGGTCCGTGATCCGGTGGGAAGAACGACTCGGGACGGAGGCCGAAATCCAGCCCGACACAAACGAGACGGCGGGGCGCCGATGCAGCGTCCGCGGCGTGCAGCGCGCTGCGTGAGAGCCAGGGGAAGGAGAGCGCTGTGCCGCTGAGAGCGCGGAGGAAGTGTCTTCGGTTCATGACTGCAGGGGTGGTTTCATGCGGCCCGCGAACCCACAAGCGCGGGCGGTGAGCCCATTGAGTGAGCGTCAGTGGTCCTACCAGACAATCTCAGCCCGATCGATTCCTTAGGGGTTTGAACGAGCGATCACGGGGCGAATGACAGCGGGCAGTCGCAGCCCCGTTCGTTACTTGGGAAGGTCGGTGCGGAAAGGGGACGCGGGCAGGCCGTCCTTGTTGTAGAGACTGGGAATGGGGACGTTCTCCCAGCCGTAACGAACGGCCTTGGGTTCGGCGACCTCGGCGCTTGAAACCACCACGGTGCCGCCGACGATCTCGGCCTTGGCGGGTACAAATTTCCTGTTCGCTCCGGCGATGGTGAAGCCCTTCAACTCGCCCTCCTTCACCACAAGCCCGCCGCCCGTGTGTTTGAACATCAGCACAGCCCGGCCCTCTGCAAAAGTTGCGGTGTCGAACAAAGGGCCTGAATAAACGAGGTCTTCGTCATAAACGGTCGCCCGTGCCATGAGGGCGAGGCGTATCCCCACCGGACGCTTGTCGGCGGGATGGATATCATCGGCATCCCCGCAATCAATGGTCACCACCATGCCGGTGTGCGGAGTCTCGTTCCATGTTCGCAATTGCGCTTCGCGGATATCGGGCACCGTGCCCCTGTACTCTGGAAGCTGCACGAAGAGGAAAGGCAGGCCGGGGTTCTGCCAGAGCTCGCGCCAGCCGTCGATGAGGCCGCGAAAGAGGACGCGATACTCGCCCGCATGACCGCTATTCGACTCACCCTGGTACCAAACCACTCCGCGGATGGCGTAGGGCGCTAGGGGAAAGATTTTTGAGTTGTAGTAACCAGTGGGCCGGTAGGCGTCGGTGAATGGGTTGCGCGGGGGGGACGGCTTGCGCGGCTCAGGTTTGCCTTCCGCCTTCGCTTTCGTGACCGCGTCCGCGTACTCGGCAAGGAGGCGGGGTTCATCCGCCTGATACTTCGCGAGCTGTGCAGGATAGTCGGTCTTGGACTTCGCTTGGCGATCGAGGTTCCCCTTCAATTCAGGATGGGAGAGCAAGGTTTCCCTGCTCACCCACGAGGCCGCGCCGGTCGCACCCACGGAGGAGTTGATCAGGCCCACCGGCACACGGCGGCTGGTCCACAGATCGCGGGCAAAAAAGTAACCGACCGCCGTAAACTCGCCCACAGACATGGGTGTGCAAACCTCCCATTTACCCGTCACCTCGGTGGCGGGCTCGTCGGCCGCCGATCCCCCCGTTCGGAAGTGGCGGATCATCGGATAATCCGCTGTGGCGGCCTCCTCCCCCCAGAAAGGTTGGCGCGGTTGCACAAATGCCGGGGGCACGACGGTGCGCGCCATGTTGGACTGCCCACTGCAGAGCCAGACCTCGCCGACGATCACGTTCTGTGCGGTGACCACGTTGTCACCCTTGATCGTGAGAACCTGAGGGCCGGCTGGTTTCAGAGCATTCAGCACCACCTTCCATCTGCCTTCCTTGGCGACCGTTGTGGCTGACTGGCCGGCGAACTCCACAGTGACCTTCTCCCCCTCGCGGGCGGTCCCCCACACGGGGACGGCGACGCCTTGCTGGAGCACTGCGTTGTCGCTGAAGAGCGCACTGGGTTTGACGTCTGCCCAGACCGGAGCAGTGGCGGCGAACGCGAAAACGAGAACAGCGGTGACAGGAGTTGGTTTCATCAATAGCGGAGTCGTAGTCCCCCTCGCGGAGACGCATCGGAGGGCTGCAGGGTACGGTGAGAAACGTTGTGTTTGAACTGCAGCGTGGAGAGTTGCAGTCCTTAATTTGGGGTGGGAACGGGCAGACTTCAGTGCGCGTGGTGGCGGGCAGGCAGTTTGGAGAAACCCACTTTCATCGAGCGGATGCGCGGTGCGTCGTTTAACCGGACATCCGCCTTGCCACGCCCGTGGCAGCTCTGGGCATTGCCTGAGAACCAGCTTCGTTCGGGTATCGCCAGTCGGCCTGAGAGCCAGCGCGGAGAATGTGCGGCTTCTCCGGATCGCGCAGGCCGGCGTCGAATCCATGACGCTCTCCGCGTCCTGCTTCATGGGAATCCATGCGTTGATTTCTTGCCCCGACTTCTCTCTGGCGGCAAAGGCGTCAAACGGCGCGCAGCCATCGAACGGCGCCATGGTGTCGTTCGCGAATCTGCCGCCGCCCTTTTGGAACGACGTCGCCCACCCGTCGATGTTCTTGGCGTCGTCTGCAGCGGACGTTGGGAGACCGGTGCAAAGAAGTCGCGTGATCATGCGCGAGGACAACACGCTGGCGATGGCAGGCGTTCCGGCTCCGGATTACGGGGCGAATTTCAGCGTGCCCCAGTGACGGGGGAGCAGTTCGGCGCTGCCCGGTCGGTCGACCACGAGGCTCTCGCTCAGGCCGGTCCAGTGGGCCGCGCGAATCCGCTGGTCGCCCGCGGGATTGGCGACGCCGACGGAGGCGTCGAAGCCGATGGTCTTCCCCGCCACATCGCTCAGGCCGAGGCTCGCGAGAGGCACGGCGATTTCCACGGTGTATTGGATATTGCCAGTCTTCTCGTTCTTGGGGCCCGCTGTGTAGGCGGCTTGCAGTCCGGGAACGGGACCGATGTGCTCGAAGTGCACCTGTGCCGCAGGGGATGTGATGGTCTGAGGATTCGCGCCGCCCGCTTTCTTCCGCCAGAAGCCCTGTTGATAGAGGGTCTCCGGAGCGGTGCCATTGCGGACCTGCGCGACGATGACGCGCACATCCCCCTCGCGGACGTTCTGGCGCTGCGGGGTGGACCAATCCGGTGCGATGGAGAAGTCCACATAGGCTCCACTGACAAAGGGTGCGTAGGGCAGCTCGCTGCCGCTGTTGGCGGGCCCGGCGGGATGACTGACGGTGTAAGCGAGGTAGAGGTTCTCAGCATCATACATCACGCTGACCCGGGACAGGCCTTGGCCGTCGAGCATGACCAGCATCGGCAGGGAGCGGTTGCCGTCCCCCCAGCCGAACCAGCCTTCGCGGCCGTTGAGTTGCCCGTCGATCTTCACCTTGATGGATCCCGGCGCCTTGTCCGGTGGAGTGCGGATGACGGTGTGGACAGGCTTGTCCGTCGGTGCGATGCCGTCGGGATCCCATGGTTTCGCGGCTGCGGCCAGCGCGGTTGTGAGTGTGACGGCGGTGCCGGCGACCTTCTGCACTGCGGGAGGGATCAGCTCATGGACGCGCGTCTCGTTGCCGCAGCCGATGTGATATACCTTCGCGGTCTGCGGGTGCGTGAAGACGAAAGTGGACTGGATTTCGCCATAGGCCTCCTGGTCTGCGGGAAGGTCCTTCTCGCCTGCCTGATGATCCTTGAAGAGGTGGCCGACGAACAGCCCGTCGCTGTGCCAGAGCCAGAGCGGCCCGAGTGTGTCGGGCACGAAGATCATGTCGCCGCTGATGCCCGCGACCGACATGGGATGATACATCTGGCCGGGCTCGGCGACAGATGACGCGCGACGTCCCACAGACCATTGGAGAGCGCCGGTCGTGGCATCGAACTTGGTGAGCTTCTTGCGCCAATTGCGACTGGCCCACCATCCCGAGCCGTCGATGCCCGGAAGGTCCAGCTTTTGCGCGGGCTCCGGAGAGAGCACTGCATACAGCCCATTGGCCGCCTTCTGCGGAGTCGGCATACCCACGTTCCTGACATTCTTGCTGCCATCGCCGCCCGTGAAGTCCGGCGACTCGAAGGTGAGCTCTTTTTTTACCAGCGACCAATCATACACCGGCACGCCGCCCGGCAGGATTTTCGTGGGGGAGAGTACGAACTCGCCGCGGGGGGCTTTGGGATCGCGCATGAGCATCTGGAGATGGACGTTGAGGTCTGCATCGAGCCTGCCAGCGGCAACGCGGATGACGCCCTCCAGCACCGGCACATCCTTCACGTGGATGATTTCATCGGCAGACATGCGCCCGTCGCCATTGCGGTCGGCCCATGTCATCCACGCGTTCGGACCCTGATCGTAGCTGCCCAGATACCGGCCATCCGGTTGTTGGATCACATGATGATAACCGACGAGCGCGACGGGCTTGGGCTTTGCGTCCGCTGAGTATTGGAACACTGCGCCGTCATCGTTGCCGCCGCTGTTGATGAAGAAATTCTTCCCGCCGTGAGAGACGAAGTTGCGGCCTGCGAAATGAAACACGGGCCAGCGGGACTTGCCGCCGCGTGGTTTGGCGAGCGGATTGCCGCCATGTTCGTAGCCGAGATAAAGGTCGGTGCCGGAGAACACGTCCGCCCATGTGCTGTCGTAATACCATGCGGGCCGCCACGACTTACCGGCCCAATCGAGTTCGTAGGCGCGGATACCCGGTTCATCGGCGAAGGCGTCGTAAGTGGCGATGAGTTCGTTGGGGCGCGCGGGGTTGATGGTTGGTGCATGGAGGTCGAGCTTGGGCGTGAACCATTCGCGCTCGAGTTTGCCACTGAACGACCAGCGCGATGTGCGGGGAAATCCGGTGGGCGTGTCCTGAATCCAGAGTGCATCGGCCTTCGGGGACAGACACATCGCAGCCACCAAGCCGATGCCTTGTGAATCAAAGCGCCCCGTCTTCGTTGCCCCGCCTTTTTTCCCGAGTTTCGAAAGGAGCTTTCCCTCCGCGTTGAAACGGGCGATTTGGCCGTCGGCTCCACTGGAGAAGAAGCCGCCTCGTGGATCCACCGCGAGCGCTCTGGGGTCGGATAATGTGCCTCCCTTCACCAGCGTGCGTTCGACTGCACCCGACAGACTGAGCCGGAGGATTTGGTTTCCGCTTTGCACGATGAGACCGCCGTTGGCCACCTTCACATCGCGTGGCGAGGTGAGGGTGATCTGCTTGCGAATCGCACCCGTCTCGCGGTCGATGAGGAACAACGCATCGTCGGCCGTGATCGTGGCGTAGAGCGTGTCGTCGGTCAGCGCCATGCCGTCGATCGATGCGGTGAAGCGGCCCCGCCACCGGGTCTCCCCCTGTTCCTCGTGCGGTTGGGTCGGCAGGACGGCGAGGATCTTCCCGCGGGGTTTGCCGAGTTCATACGCTGCGATTTCCACCTGCTTCTTCCCGGTGTTCAGGATGCCGAGATAGAAGTTCCGGTCGTCCATGGCGCCCGCGAGCCGCCCGTCCCACGGATAGAACGAGAAATAACGCATGAGGATATTACCCTCCGGATCCATCTGCTGGATTCCGGTGATCTGGCTGTCCTCCACGCAGCCCCAGACCATCATGAGGCTTTCAGAGTTGGAGCAAATCGCCGCCGGCGCTCCGAGGTTTGCACCCCAGTCGCCCTTGCCGTCCGGTGTGCGGTAGGGCGGATTCCCGCTCTTGCCGACGGTCATGACGTACTCGGCCCTCGGCTTGTTTGTGAAAAAGATGCCTTTCGTCGAGTAGCTGCCCGCGGGCTGTGGAATGCCGAGGTCGCTTGTCCCGTCCCATGCGATTGAACCGGCGCCTGCACTCACGGGCTTGGCGGAGAAGAGGCTGCGGACAAGCTGTCCACGCTCGTTGTAGAGCGCGAGGCTGAGAAAGCCGTCGGCCGGGGCGGAATATGCCACGGGAACGCTGCATTCCTTCGGTGCATCTGCGGCGCTCAGATCGAGCAGTGGAGCCAGTAGCAGCGCGGTAATGATGGAGTGGATACGCATGGGATGAGGCGGGAGGGCGGGAGACTATGCGGGCCGCGGGTAAAACGGCGAGGCCCCCGAGGCGGCCGCGCAGGAAACATGGGGGCGAGGCGCCGATGAAAGTCATCTCCCCAGCGAACGATGTGCCGGGCGCGTGGGCGGGCCCTCCGTTGGGACAAAGCGGGGCTTTGCACATGAGGCATGGAGCAGGCCCCATCCATCGCCGGCCTTCGTGAAGCTGCTCCGGTGTGGGAGTGTCCGGCGACGGCTGATCCTTCGAAACAGCGAGGCAGGAGTTATGCGCCCCAGAGATTGAGGATGGGGATCTCGCGCGGATGATCGCTGATGTTTCGAGTGACGAGGGTCAGGTCGTTCGCGATCGCGGTGGCGGCAATGAGGCTGTCGAGTACGGGTAATCGGCGGCCTTTTTTTTCATGGCGGGCACAGAGCCTTCCCCACTCCCTCATCACGTGCGCGTCGGGAGGCAGCAGCCTTGAATCCCTGCCCTTTCCGGCCCATGCCTCCATGCGGGTGAACCACCGCTCGATTTCGTTGCGGCGTTTTCCCGGAGAAAGGAGCTCGATCCCCTTGATAATCTCGCCCAGTGAAATGGTGGAAAGGAAGAGTTCATGGTCATGCGCATCCATCCACTGCAGCACCCGCGGATCGGGGCGCGGAATCGAGGAGTCGCTCAGGACATCGGTATCCAACAGATAACCCATGAGCGTGGAGGCTTAGGATAAGCGCAGCGATCTTCCCTCATCCTTGTCGCGGGAGACCTTCCAGCCCTTCACAGGACATGCATGGAGAACGGTGGAAAGCTTCTCTCGACCGGACTGTTGGGTGAAGTCCTTGAAGTCCATGACGACCACGGTGGGAGCGCCGTGCCGTGTGATGGTCTGTGGGCCTTCACTGAGGGCGCGGTTCACGAGCTCGCTGAGCCGGTTTTTTGCATCTTGAAGCTGCCAGTTCATGGTTCCAAAACAGCCCGACTAGCCAGAATGTCAAATTGGGTTGGGGTTTTCCCAATGACCTGTGCGCCGCGCGGGCCCAGGTCCTTGCGGGCTCCCGCCACCGGGCGCGTTGGCTCCAAGGTCGGCGCTTTACTGAGGCTTACCCAACGCGCCATCGCGCTGGAAAGCCTGCCAGTCGGCGGCGTAGGCGCCGTTGATCAACCAGGATGCGGTGGCCTTGTCTTTGGCAAAGGAGGCGAAGGGTGCGGTGGGCAGGGTTTGATAGCCGCCCTCGGTGGGATCCCAGTTTTGTCCGAGATGGCCGTTCTCAAGAGAGAGTGGGTTCAGCTTCACGGGACTCTTGCGCGCATCGGCATCCGCAGGCACACGCGCAGCGAAGGTGTGGCGAAGGAACGAGAAGACCAGAGGCCACGTCTTGTCACCCGGCCCGTGACCGGTCTTCGGCTCGACCGCGAAGTTCCAAAACGCCGCATGCTTTTTGCGCAGCGCCGGTACCACGGAAAGGTTCTCCTCCTTTGACGGGCGCACGAGGAAGGGATCGTCCTCGCCGAAGATCACCAAGCCCGGAACTTGTGCGGCGCCCGGTTGGTAAACTTGGAAGGTGATTCCGGGGCGCATGGACACCCAGCCCCAGACGCGCTCCGGCACATAGGAGGGGAACACCGCGGAAAAGCCGGTGCCGTTCGAGTGGCCGTAGAGGAAGAGGGGCGCATGAGCCAACTCGGAGTGGCCGGTCTTCGTGGCGAATGCCTGCAGGCGCTCGAATAGCAGGCTCCTCGGCCAGAACCCGCGCTGCATGGGATTGCCGACGAACTTGAACAGTGCGAGGTGCAGCTCCTTGGCGAGCGCGCGCATGTCGGCCCGGCGAAACAAACTCTCGCCGCTGCCGTGCCCGGACATGACGACGATGCCCTTCGCCACATCGACGCCATCGGGCAGCCAGAACTCGAACTTCACGTCCTCGCTTTTACCCTCGCCCTTTTGCTTCACGACCTCGGCCCATTGGGCGTCGCTGATCTTCCAATCCCAGTTCCTGCCCACGACCTGCTGGGGCGACGGGGTGCCCCACCGGGCCTCGTCGAGCACACCATCCCAGCTCTTGGTATCCTTTGCCTGCACATTCGCGCTCACCCAGCCGAGGCTGTGGCACTCAGGGAGCTGAACGGTCTCGGAGAGTTCGATGTCGGCAGCGTGCAATGCTGTGGGCGAGGCGAGGACCAAAGCCGAGAGGAGAAGGATGAGGTGTTTCATGCGGTGCTTGTGGGAGAGATTGATCCAAATACCCGCACCAAGTCCCGCCGAGTTTTGCGGGATGTTCTGCAACGGGCGCGGCTGCATTGCGGGGAGGCCGTGGCACGCGGCGGCTTCGCATGCGGAAACTCCCGTGAGACTCAGCGACCTGTCTTTCACCCCATTACTTCCGCCGGAAGATCTCACTCTCGACGCAGAGTAATAGAAGGTCGCGCAGGCGATAACCGTCCATCGCCGCGGTCTCCAAAATCTGCCGGATCTGCGGGCGGTCCGTGACTTCGAGTTCGCGGCCGAGGGCGTGCATGAGGAGTTTCTCGACGAGGCAGCGGGCGAAGGCGGGCTCGCGTTTCAGGAGGGCGGCTTTGAAGTCCACGATGTCTTTGAACTCCTGCCCCTGAAAGCGACCTGCAGGGTCGATGGGCACGTACTGATCCTTGATGCGATAGTGTCCTCTCCAAGCGCCAATGGGGCTGAAGCTTTCCAAGGCAAATCCCGGTGGATCGATGTGCGCGTGGCAGGAGCGGCACGAGGCGTTGTCGCGGTGTTTTTGCAGCTGATCGCGCACGGTCTTGGCGCCGCGAATATCAGGCTCGAGGGCCGGTATTCCGGGCGGCGGAGGTGGAGGGGGAGTGCCGAGAATGTTCTCGAGAAGCCAGGCCCCGCGGATGACGGGGGACGTGTCGACCCCATTCGCCGTCAGCGTGAGAATGCTTCCCTGCCCGAGCAATCCCCCCCTTCGGCGGTCTTTGAAAGTGATCTGGGTAAAGCGGGTGGAGGGGGAATCGCCCGCGCCGTCCTGTCTGAGAAAGCGCGCGTCCAGACCTGCGACTGTGTGGGTGTTCTGGGCCGCGAATTCGTCGGGCTTTATTCCGTAAAGCCGCGCCAGTTCTTTGTTGGCGAAGGAGTAGTCGGAATCGAGGAAGCGCGCCACGGGGCCATTGGTCTCGAGCAGATGCCGGAAGTAGAGGCGCGTTTCCTGCCGCATGGCGGGCTCGAGACGGTCGTCGTAGTAGAGGGCGAACGTGAGCGGATCGGGCGCCATGGAGCCGAGCTTCGAGAGCCGGAGCCAGCCGTCGAGGAATTGATCAACAAAGGCCTCCGCGCGCGGATCCGCGAGGAGTCGCAGGGCCTCAGCGCGGAGGGTTTTGGCCTCTTGGAGCTCGCCCGCAGCGGCGCGCTGGATCAGCCGTTCATCCGGCATCGAGGCCCAGAGGAAATAGGACAGGCGCGAAGCGACCTCGTGGCCGTTGAGCGCATCGGCTTTTTCCTCCCGGTAAATAAAGCCCGGTGAGCAGAGGATCGCCTTGAGGCCTTCACGGATGGCGGCTTGGGCATCCATCCCGCGGGATTCAGCGGTGCGAACGAGATCCACCACGGGCAGCAATTCGTGGTCCTGTGCGGGACGCCGCCACGCGCGGGAGGCGAAGCGCCGCAACACCTCGGGTGCTGCCTCTGATTGGTAAGGCTGGTCGCCGAAGAGGATTCCATGGCTTGCGGGCGGCCACGTTTCATTCAGCGGGCCCTCGATCTCGATGGCGTGGAGGCGCACCCGTGGAGATTCCCCGAAGTGGAACGAGATCCATCCACCGTAGAGCTTCTTGCGTTCTTCGAACTGGGCGAGCGCCGCGGCATCGTACGTATCCGTCGCGAGCTGGTTGAAATACTCGTTCATCCGGTAGTTCGCATTCGTCGGGCCGTTGGGAAAGCCGAGTCTCGGGAACTGGCCCTTGTCCAGCCACACGCGGCTTTCGAGCCAGATGCGGTTGTCGTCGGGCAGGTCCCATGTGGCCACGTGGCGCTGCCCGGCCTGCTCGTGGGTCGCCGCGAATGCGCGCGCCTCCTTGTTGGCGGGATCGATGCCTTGCAGGGTGGCGGTGAAGAGGGAGAGCCGAATGGGTTCGGTTTCATCCCAAAGCGACCGCCAGCGCTTGAACTTCTCCTGGACGAGCGCGTGGCGGAACTTGGCCTCGGCTTGGATGCGGACTCGATACCAGCCACTCACGGGGGCCCCCGTGTCACTCAGGTCATCGAGCGGATGATACATTGAATAAGGTGCACCTCCGGCTCCAATGCGCTGGCAGAGGTCTTGGTAGGGCTGGACCTGTTTCGTGGCCTTGTAGTAGCCGCGCGCTTGCCCCTGCTCCACTCCGGTGGTGCGGTCGAAGGGCGGCCGCAGTTCCCAGTGCTGCGTCTCCGGTTTCGGGCCGAACTGTACTGCGCGCTCCACGATGTCTTCCGCTGCCTCCAGATACTGGCGCAGCAGAAATCGTGAGGTGACGAGTGTGCCACCGTTGCTGATGAACCCGTGCGACCGCTGATCCCCCGGAAACGCCGCTGTGGGATCCGTGCCCAATTCGAGTTGGAGCAGGTCGCGGACAGTGTTGCGGTATTCGTCGCGGTTCAACCGGCGGAGGATGGCCTGCTGGTCTTGCCGGGGCTTGCGGGTGTGGTGCTGAACGAGACGTGCCTCGAGATCGCGGATGGCCGCCTCGCGGGCCTCCGCTGTGGGTTGCTCCTTGTCCGCAGGCGGCATGAACCCCCGCTCGATCTGTTCAAGGCAGCGCATCCATGTGGCGGCATTCGCGTCGCTGATCGTTGTGGAGAGGTTTTCCAACGAGAGCTTCCCCTTTTTGGTGGAGTCATCATGGCAGTCCAGACAGCTCTGATTGATGAGTGCTGGGAGGCCGGCGGGTTCAGCGCGGCAGAGGAAGAGCGGGATGCAAAGCGTAGCGAACGCCAGTGCACGCCGCACGTGTCGCAGGAGATGGAAAATCGCGGACATGGCTTTGGATGTGGGCGATGGGTGGTCAGGCTCCGAAGGCGTCCAGTGTCCCCGTGCTCTGTCCGAAGCGTTCCGTGTCCACGCCGAACTGACGGGCCATGGCGAGGTAGAGATTGCAGAGTCGGACGCGTTTTCCCTTTTCCGAAGGCATCACGGCATGGGTGATGTGCCGGTGCGTTCCGCCCGCGAGCAAAACGGGCAGGTTGGAATTATGATGCGCGCTGCCATCTCCCATGCCGCTGCCGAAAAGGACCTGGGTGGAGTTCAGCAAACCGCGGTCCTCGAGCTTCTGGATGAAGCGCGCAAGGTGATCCAGTTGGTACTTCTCGATGGCGCGCTGCCCGGCCATCAGCGTCGGATCTTTTCCATGATGAGAATAGGCGTGATATCCCTTCGGTTCCAAACCCACGCCCTTCGCATCAAATCCGCCGGGGATCTCGATGGTGGCGACATGCGTGGAATCGGTCTCCAGCGCGAGAGCGACGAGATCGAACAGGATGGGCAATTGTTGGGTGACGGGCCCGTCTTTGGGCTCGGTGAAATCCACCTTCGGGAGCGGCCGCGGGATCCACTGTTTCTCCTGTTGGATGGTGGCTTCGACCTCGCGGACCGAGGTGAGATATTGGTCCATCTTCGTCTGGTCGCGCTTGCTGAGCCGTCGGTTCATCGCCTCGGCTTGGGCCTGCACTGCGTCAAGGATGGAGCCCTGGCGGTCATAGCGCGCGCGCTTCGTCGCGGCTTTGTCCGCGCTGTCTTCCACGAACAGCTTCCGAAACACGCCACTGACATTCTGCATGGGCGGAACCAACACGCCGGAGTTCGTCCATGATAGTTCGCAGGAGCCGCCGTTGTCGCTGCCCGCTGATGTGTTGAGAACCGGGAACCGCGTGCGTCCTGCATTCGCCACTCCGAGAAACTGGTCGAGGGTGACATTGCCATTCGGCATCGCCGAAGCCTCCTGCACGCGCACACCGGAAAGAAACGCATGGGTGCCGGAATGCCCCCCGCCGATTCCATGATCGAGGTTCGAGAAGACGGTGAACTTGCCCCGCAGTTTTTCGAAGCCTGCGAGGTTCGCCGGCAGCGCGGCATCGAGCCCGGTCTCTGTGGGGAAAAAGGCGTCGGCGATCATGCCGAACGGATTCGCGACACACACAAAGCGGCGCGTGGCGGGAGGCGTATCAGCACGGGAGAGCGATTCAAGAAATGGCAGTGCGAGGCATGCGCCGGCGCCTCGCAGGAAATGCCGTCGGGACAGGGATCCGCGTTGGGTTGGGATATTCATCATGGTCTGGGCGGGGGCAGAACGGGAGTGGATCGCTGGATGAAAATGGCTCCGCGAGATGTGCCGCGATGCAGCGGGGAGGCCGCCGAGCCGCACGGCTTCGCCGCCTATCTTGCTGTGTATATCAAGCGCGACGCCGGGGTGAGAAGCCTCTCCATGCGCTGACGTCGGCGCGGACTGTCGATGCCGGATTCGGCGCAGCACGACGACCGGGGCATCACTGGACAAATTTCACTTCCACCTTCGGCAGCAGCGCTTTGAGCTTTGCCTGCGTCTCCGGCGGATACCCTTTGGGGCGCAGCACGAAGCTGATGGATTTGAGAAAGGAGAACGCCTGCAATTGCGGCAGGCGTGCATCAGCGAGGGCGAGGTTTTCGATCTCAAGCTCCTGCAGCTGGCTCACGCTGGCGAGCAAGGCGAGATCGGCATCCGTGAACGAGCCGCCTCCGATCGACAGGCGGCGCAGCGTGGGGATGGATTTGATGGTGGTCAGTGCCTCGGTGGCGGGCGTGTTGGCGCCTGCGTTGAGCATCAGATATTCGATCGGGAGTTGGTTCAGGCCCTTGATTGCGGCGGCGGTGACCTTGGGGCCGTTGAGGTAGAGGCTTTTCAGTTTTGTCAGTTTTACGAAGTGCGCGGCGCTGGCGTCGGTGATGCCTTGCGAGTGGATGAGGTTGAGTGTCTCGAGGTTGGGGAATCGTTCGCAGACGTAGCCCAGTCCTTCGTCATCCAGTTTGTTGGAGTGGAAGCGGATGTAATTGAGCTTGGTCCACCCCTCGAACTTCGCGAAGGCCTGCCCATGGATGGGCGATCCCCGGAAGGTGAAGCGTTCCAGATTCTTCAGCCCGGCAAGTTGCTCCAGTCCGGCGTCTGTGGCTTTGCCGAAGTATGCGAGCTCGAGGGCTGTGAGCCCGGGCATCTTGGCGAGTTGCTTGAGTTCAGCGAGGCTGGTGTCGCCTAGTCTGCCAGCGCCCTCGATGCTCAGGGACTTCAGGTTGTGGAGCTTCAAAAGCGGCGCCATCCAGGACTCGTCGATTTTGGGGGCCACGATTTTGACGGACTCCAATGCAGTGATGTGTCCGAGATGCTCGATGAACGCGGCGTCATAGGGGTCGTCGTTGGCAGTGCGATAGACGTGCGGCTTGCCGTTGAGAATGGCGGTGCTGACAAGCGTGAGCGTGTCAAAGAGGGCGACTTCACCGCCCGCCGCGGCCTTCAGCGACTCCGGCGTGGTGTTGATCTTGTTCAAGGTGCCCGGCGCGCTCTCGATCGTGCGGATCACAGCTTCGACGTGCGGATGCTGATCGGCAGCGGCAAGAATGGCCGCGGCGTTGTCCGCCAGTGCTTTCTTTAATGGACGATCATTGGTTGCGGTGATGACGGCATCGAGGTCAGCCCGCGTGCTGATCTTCGACAGGTCAGGCTGCGCGGCGAGGCAGCAATGGGCGAGCAGGAGGGACGCGACGATGGGGAGATGAGGTTTCATGGAGGGAGATGTGGGGGTGAGGAATGAGCCCTGCGAAGCTCTGTTCTAAGCGAGGCAGGTTGCTGTGAAGTGGAGGCCGTGGATCGTCTCCAAGTCCCGGCGGCTTGCCAGCCGGAATCGTCGGTGCCGCTTTCGCTTTTTTGCCCCCTAGACGGCCTCCCGGCTAAATGTGGCGGAGTCTCAATCCGCGGATGGAGGGGTTGCAGTTGGACACGCGTCGCGAACAGGCTCCCGCCGGTCTGCCAGACCACCCGGCGCCGTGCGCAGCGAATGCCGTGTGACGATGTCTCGATGAACCACGTCGCGCAGCTGGACGGCTCCCTGCTGCGGCTCGACCCGCAACGCCGCTGCAAAGCCGCTGCGCGTGAGCGTGGCATTACCCGCCGGCTGCGACGCCCGCTCGTCCTAGGGGATGAAGTCTGGCGCTTTCGCTGCGGCCTTTTTGGCGGGAGTCGGTGGCAGCTGGAGCATCTGGCCTTGGGCGAGAAGGCGCTTGCGTAAGACGGGATACGGAAGGTCTTGCACCGATGCGTTCTGCTTTGCCGCGAGCGCGGCCGCGACGCCCGTGCCCTGACCGATCACCATCCACGCGCCTTCGATGCGCAGGGATGCCATGGCCGCGTGCGTGCTCGAGAGGGCGACGGGCACGAGGAGGTTGGTGCATTGGGCGGCCTGCGGCAGCACCGAGCGGTAGGGCACGTGGTAGGCGTAGCCGAAGCCCGTGCCCGGGACGCGCACGGGGAGCACGGTGCCCTCGTTGATGACGCCGCCGCCCTTCAATGCGATGCGCTGGCAGTCGTGCGAATCCATCGGGAAGGACGAGATGGCGATGGCGTCGTCCTTCTCCGGCGAGTCGGTGATGTCCCTTTGCGAGAGCACATGCATTCCTTTCATGCGCCGCGACTCGCGCACATAGAGCGCGGGCGGGAAGTGCGCGGTGCCGGCAAACTCGTCCTTGCAGAGGCCGAGACTGGCGAACCCATCGCGGATCTTCTTGGGCACGGCCGGGTCGGTGCGGAGGAAATGGAGGAACTCGAGCGTGTACTGTTTGTGGTCCTCCCAGATACCGGCGCGGCCTGCCTCGTCCGCGGTGTGCCATGTGTTGCAGCCGCCGACGAGGCCGAGCGAGATCTGGCCTTGGATCGAGTTGTTGCCATCCAGCTTGCCTCCGGGCAGCGGGTAAAGGTCGAGGCCCACGCCGCGGACGCCGGCTTTGAATGCGCGGCGGGCGAGTTCGAAACGCGCGGGGTCGTAGTGCGCAGGCGCGGGCATGGGCACCATGTTCGCCGCGTCGCGCGTGAGGCAGAGCCGGAAGCTATAGGTCATCACGTTTCTGTCGCCCGCGTCCCGGGGCCCGGCATCACTGGTGGTGACGAGGGGCAGCAGGTTGCCGGCATCGTCGAAGCCGCTGATGTCCATTTCCTTTTTTGGGTACTGCTTGCCTGCGAACGATTCGCCGAACTCCGCGCGGCCCTCGCGCCCGATGGCCCAGTCCACTCCGGCGGCCGCCATGAGGTCGCCTTCGTAGGAGCCATCCACGAAGACCCTTGCGGAAAATGCGCCGTCCTTCGTGACGACGGAAGTGATGCGAGTGCCGTTCTTTCTCACGGCGGTGAGACAGCGCTCCGTGAGCACTGTGACGTCCGCTTCCTTCAGCATTGCGAGGGTGACGCGCATCGCCACATGGGGCTCGAACGTCCACTTTGCCGCGTCTTTCAGAGCCGGGGTGTAGGGCGCCGCGAGGCCGCGGTCGGTGTAGTCCTTCACCACACGCCGGTGCCACTCATCAAAGAGGCCCATCAAGGTCTCGCGCCGCATCTGATTCGAGTCGCAGTGGCTCAACCCGCCGGTGCTCAAACCACCGACATGGGTCGTCGGTTCAAGAAGAATGACCGATGCCCCCTCTCGCGCGGCAGCGATCGCGGCGCAAAAACCGCCGGGGGTGGAGCCGTAGACGACCACATCCGACTCATGGGTGGGAACCGTCTGTGCAGCTTGCAGCGCCGCCAGCGGGGCAAGCAGCAGGGCGGTGAGAGGGGCCAGCGGCAGGGTGGCCGCAAGAAGACGTTTCATATTTCAGGTTGGAGAAGTGGTGGCGTGGCGAACCTCACTTCAGGTCCGGGCGCAGGTGGGTCTTGATGTAATCGATGTCGGTGGCGTGGTGCACATCCGGGGCGCCGGGATAGACGAGTTCGCACGGGACTTGATTGGCATCGCAGTGCTCCTTGAGCTTCACGCCGAAGTTCGCAGTGTGGGTGGGATCCTTTTCCTCCTGACCGAGGTTGGGAGGCGTGCTGTAGAAGAGGCCCACGGGCGGGTCGCCGCGGGTGACGAGTTCGTAGGGCGAGTATTCTTTGATCCAAGGCAGGAGGCGCTCGCGGGCATCGTAGAACTCTTGGAAGGAGGAGGTTTTCTTCGTCGCGTCCCATGAGATGCCAAAGGCGTGGGAGCCGTATTTGCTGTTCGGCGTCCACGCGCGCATCTGGTGGGGATCAAGCGTGGTCTGTGCACCGGAGACGGCGGCGCAGAGAACGCGGGTGGACTCGCGTGCCACGGGGTCGGTGCTGCTGGGGTCGGCCAGATCGTCATGAAAGGCCAGCCACAGGCTCGTACAGGCACCGGCGGAGCCGCCGGACAAGGCAACCCTGGTTTTATCGAGGTTCCACTCCCCGGCCTTGCTGCGGCAGAACTGGAGGGCGCGGGCGCAGTCGAGCATCGGTCCCTTCACCGGCGGCAGGACTCCGTCGGCGGTGGAGTCTTTGATGGTGCGGTATTCCACGGACGCCACCGAAATGCCGGCTTCAAGCGCTGGCAGGAGCATGCTGCGTACGACTGAACGGTCGCCGCCCTGCCAGCCACCGCCATGGATGTAAACGAGCAGCGGAGTGGGATGGTCGGACTTCGCCCGCCAGAAATAGATCACCTGCATGCGATGCGGGCCATAAGCGACGTTCTCGTCGGGCTCGACGGGAAGCGCATATTTCCGGCGCTCGGGATTGCCGTCGTAAACGAAGGGTGCGGGAGCCTTGGGCGGCTCGGTCTTTGTTTTCGCCTGGGCATCCGCGGCGTGGAGTGGGGCTAGTGGAGCGAGGAAGAGAAGTGAGAGGAGAGCCTTCATGGATGGGACTTCTTCAAGGGACGGGTTGGCTGCGCGACGGCTTAAGAAAATGGCTCTACGGCACCCATTTGAAGTCTGCGAAGAGGACCTTGGTCAGGTCGGAGCCTTGTTTGGGGAGAAAGTGAATCTTTCCGACTCGGGTCCAGTCGGGCATTGGCTTTTGGCTGAAGCGGTTGATGAGCCGCTCCGGGGCGATGGTCATCTCCTGCCAGAGGTCGGAGGCGGTGATCTCCAATTCGACCGTGTTGTAGTCCGCGGCGGCGAGCACCACGGTTTGTGGTTCGGTGCAGTAGAACTTGAAGCTCAGCCGCGAGCCAGCCGGGGCCTGCCATTTGGGGTTCTGCAGTTGCTCGGTGCCGGAGCCGCGGCCGTTGTTGGTCGAACGGAATCCCTTGATCCCTTTGGGTCCTTCAACCTCGGCGATGTTGCTCCAAGAGTTGTAGCCGCTGTCGGAAAGGTCATTGGATCGGTTGTCGGTGGCCTTTGCGCGGCCGAGCTTTGAAGGGACTGCAGCGTTGAAGTCGGTCGAGCGGACGATCGTCGTGTCGTAAGTGATGTTGGCGTAGCCGAAGACATAGTCGTCCACGCTGAGCACGGGCATCTTGCCGACCCATTGCCGGCCCTGCCTCACGCTGGCAGTGTCGCGCCAGGAACGGGCGAAGCTGCACGGGTTCTTGAGCGCGTAAAAAACCTCTACCTTGCGCACGGCGTCGGGCGATGCCGGAGTGATGACGAGCTCCGGCACGCCTTCCGCATCCAAACGGATCTCGGACTTCGGATGTTCCGGCCAGACCACGTCTTTGCCGAGCACATGCTTTTCCAACCAGAACTTGGTGTCGTGCCCGATTTTCTCGGTGTCGTGATGTCCGCGCGCTTGGATCGCAAACGACCAAGGCACGGCTTCCGGGAACCTCTTGAAGCTCTCCAGCCCGCGTTCGTGACCGCCGTGATGATCGTTCGAGCCATTCAAAAACAAGGTCGCCGCCGTGATGAACGGCACATGGGCCTCGGGCGCGATCGACGCGAGGATGATCTCCTCGCCCGGCGATCTCGGTGGCTCGATGTACGGCACGTTGTAAAGCCAGACTTGGTGGTCGCGGTAGTAGTCATTGTAGCCGATGCCGAAGTAGGCGGCGACTGCCTTCACACGCGGATCGGTGGCAAGATTCCACATCAGCGTGCCACCATACGAATAGCCCGTCGCGCCGAGTCGCGTGCGATCCACCTCCTTCTGCTGCTCGAGATAGCTCAGCACCCGGCGCTGAATGGCATACCACACATAGTCGGAAGTCTGCTTCGGGTCGGTGATTTGCTTTCCGTCCAGATCCTGTGCCCGCACCGGTCCTGCCACCGTGCGATCCATGTTTCCGTGCCGCAGCTCCGCCGGATATTTGGTGAACTGGGGGCGATCTCCCGTCCGGCCGCAGTAATCATGCGCCATCACCGCCCAGCCGTCCTCGACAAACTTCCGGTCGGGCTCCGGCGCCCCCATCCAGCCATGCACAATCAGGAGGCCCGGAGCCTTCGTAGCCTCCGTTTTGACGCTGTAGCGGCAGTAAACACGGATTTCCTGCCCGAGCACATACGCGCTGATGTAGGTGTCGCGCTTGAAGATGCCGTCCCGCGTTTCCTGCTTCACGATCTCTTCTTTGAAGCCGCCCTGATTGGGATCGTAGTCCTTCCACAGGGCGGCGGGAGTTGGGAGAGGATGGGCAGCCTGGGCCGAGGCGAGCGGTGTGAGGAGCAAACATGTCAAAGCCCGCGCCAGCGTCGTGATGATTTTCATCGGTTGTTCCTGTTGAATGACTGGTGTCGTTACTTCTTCTCCGCAGACGCAGGCCGGTCATCCGTGCGGAAGGGTGTCGCGGGGAGGTTGGCGGCGTTGGAGAGATTGCAGGTGGGATTGTCCGCCCATGCATAACGCACGGCGACCGGGGCGGCGATGTCCGGGCTGCTGACAAGAACCTTGTCGCCATCGATCCTGACGGTCGCGGGTTTCCACTGCTGATCGGCGCCGGTGATCTGGAATCCCTGCACAGGCCCGCCGTCCATGGTCTTGAGTCCGCCGTTCGCGTGCTTGAACGTGACCGTGATCGTGTTGCCACTGACGGATGAGACGGCTGGCAACGGGCCGCTGATGGCGGGCACGTTCTTGTCGTACACCGTGCCGAGGGCCCAAAGGGAGAGTCGGCGGCCGACCTCCTGCTTATTGGTGGGGTGAATGTTTTTGGCGTCACCAATGTCGATGGTGATGGCCATGCCAGTCTTCGGCAAAGCGAGCGTCTTCAGCATCGCCTCGCGCATCCGTGGCCAGCCCTCGCCGGGCGAGTTGAAGTTGGGAAGCTGCACCCATGCGAACGGCAGCTCATCGTTCCAGAGGGAGCGCCAGCTGGTGACGAGCTGCGAGAGCTGCTTGTGGTAGATGCCTGGATTGCCCGCGTTGCTTTCGCCTTGATACCAAAGGATGCCGCGCAGGGTGAAAGGAGCGAGATTCACGACTCTGCCGTTGTAGAGGCCGGCGGGCCCTCCCTTGCTTCTGATGTGAGCAATCAAGCGGCCGGGGTCGCCGGGCTTGTCTTTGTCTGCGGCCTTGCCCTGCTCGGCAGCGAGCTTCCATGCGGCGAGTTTCTTTTCGTAGTCGGACCGAAACTTCGCCTCGTCAAAGCCGACCCAGCTTTTCAGCTGGGCGTCGTATTCCGCCTTGGTCTCCGGATCCGAGGACTGAGCTTCGGCGGACAGCCATGATTCAATGTGCGTGGCTCCGGCCGAGGCGGTGATCAGACCCACGGGGACGCCGACTTCGCGGTGAATCTCGCGACCGAAAAAGTAGAGGACCGCGGAGAAGCGGCGCACGCTCTCCGGTGTGCAGATCTGCCAGAGGCCTTTGCCCTCGGCTTGTGGTTTGTCGGCCGGGTCGGACGATGCGCTGTAGTAGCGGATGAGCGGCAAGTTCGCAGCGGCTTTTTCGGCTTCGAAGTGGTCCGCTCCACCGACCGCCATGGCCATGTTGGACTGGCCGGAACCGAACCATACTTCGCCAACGAGGACGTCCTTCACCTCGACTTTGCGTCCGTCCTTGCCGCTGGCGGTCAGCGCGCGGGATTCGGTGGAGGCAGTAAGGATGTCGAGTTTGAGCGACCACTTGCCGTCAGGGCCGGCCTGGGTGGACTTCGACTGGCCGCCGAAGGAGATCGTCACGGATTCACCCGTATCGGCCCAACCCCAGACGGCGACGGGCTTATCGCGCTGCAGGACCATGTGGTCCGCGAACGGCGAGCCCAGACGGAGGTCGCCGGCGTGGAGCGCGGGCAGCGCTGTGATGATCAGGGTGATGAGGAAGAGGACGCGTTTCATGAGGGGAAAGGGATTCAAGGTGGGTGCGGCATCGTCTGGCCGAGTTGCACTCGCGAGGTGGTTGCTGGGGTTGGGCCACGCTTTCTTTGTGCGCGCGGCGGCGAGGTCGTGGGTTTCGGGCGGGTCTGTGTCGTGGAGGCAGAGTGCGTTGCCGCGTCCGACTCGGTGTGGCGTCAGCGCTCGGTACAGAGGCCGATCCATCAGCCGTGCGGAACGGGAAAATCAGCGGGTGATTTTGCGCAGGGAGTTTTCCGAGCGGAGATAAAGAGTGCCGTCGGCGACAGCGATGGATGCAAGCGTGGGCTCGCCAATATCGTTTTTAGCGAGCTGCTCGAATGTCTTCCCGGCTTTGAGCACGAAGGTGGAGCCCGTCTCGTTTTGGAAATACACGCGGCCCTCCGCTGCGAAGGGCGAGGCGGAGAACCCGCCGCCGAGGCGTTCGCTCCAGTGGATTGTGCCGGTCTTTGCGTCCGCGCAGCTTGCGATGCCGGCATCGGAGACAAAGTAGAGTTCGTCGCCGAGCACGAGCATGGATGCGCTGTGCGGGACACCTTTGATGTGCGTCCACGCGACGTTGCTTTCCGTCGCATCGCCCTTTGCGCCATCGGGCTTCACGGCATAGAGCACGGGCTTGTTGAAGCTGGAGCTCACGTAGAGCAGGCCATGCGCGAAGACGGGGCGGGGGACGACGGAATAGCCTTCGCCGTAGTTCACGTGCCAGATTTCGTGGCCGTCTTTCGGATCGTAACTGCCGACGAGTCCGCTCCCGGGGAGGATGATCTGCGTTGCGCCGCCGACGTTGATCGGCAGCGGAGTGCAGAAGGAGAACTGGTTTTTCGCCGGCGAGTTGCGCGGCGTTTTCCAGCGCAGCTTGCCGGTCGCGGTGTCGAGCGCGGCGACGAACGGATCACTGACGCCGTCGCAGCTGAACACAAGCGCATCACCGATGAGAGCGGGCGAGGCGCCGGTGCCGTGCTGGGGCGTATAGGCGGCCTCCTTGTCCTGCTTCCACAGGATCTTGCCGGTGAGGTCGAGCGCAGCCGTGCCCATGTGGCCGAAGTGGACGTAGAGCCGGTCGCTGGTGACGATGGGCGAAGGGCTCGCGAGCGAATTCTTTTTGTGCATCACGGACGATGCGCCGGCCTCGGGTTTGAAAATCTCCGTGTCCCACAGGATCTGCCCGTCCTTCGCGTCCACGCACAGCGCGCGCAGCGACACGTCGGCGCCCTTCTCGCCGATGGCGGTGGTGAGGTAGAGCCGACCCTTCGAAAGCACGGGCGATGACCAGCCTTTCCCTGGAATCTCCGTCTTCCAGACAACGTGCTGCGTATCGCTCCACTCGACGGGCACGCTCTTCGCGTCCGAGAGGCCCTGTCCATCGGGGCCGCGGAACTGCGGCCACTCGTCTGCGGCGTGTGCGGTGACTGCGAAAGCCAGTGCTGCGAGGATGCGGGTGGGGCGGTTCATGGGGTGGGGGTGAGGGGTAAGACGGAAGACCTTAGCGTGTGTGCGTTCAGTTTGACGAGCTTGTGGGAGGGCTCGCGGTGAGAGCTGCGCGAAGGGATTCGGAGCGCATCGAAGACAGCCGCTGAAGTGGAGTCAGCAACAACCGGCAAAACGTCTGCCGCGCGGATTTTGAAGAGATGCAGGCAGCGCGGAAGAGGGCGGGGGCGGGGGTCATAGAGGATGGGAGTTTCTCATTTCAGCCGCTGCAGGCGCACGGCCTGGACTTCGATGCCGGGGCCCGCGGTGACTTGGAGATCGTGGAATCCTTCGGGGATGGCGAGGGTGCCGATGCTCAAAGGCTTGAAGACTTTGTCCGGAACTTCCCAGCGTGGAATGAGATCGCGCCGCGGGATTTCGGGCGGATCATAGACGGTGCTGATGCTGGTGCGGGCTTGGATCTCGCCCATGCTGACGCGGACCTCGCCGCCTGTGTTTTTGGCGGTGTGCAGTGCGCTGACTTCGTAGTGTCCGGCCACGGGCACGGTGAGATGCCAGACCATCGCGGCGGTGGGCTTTTGGAAGGTTGCCCAGTCGTAGTCCCAGCCTTTGCCGAACAGCTGCGCGCCATCGATGCGGACGGCATTGGGAACGAGCAAATCGGTGCCTTCGGTCAAGGTGATGGGGAAGCGCTCCACATTTCCGCGAGTGGTTGCGGTGGCTTCATGAAGCCACGCTAAGAAGGCCTTCTCCAGTTCCGCAGCGAGGGCGGGTTCTTGCGCAGCGATGTTGGTCTTTTCGCCGGGATCGGTGCGCAGATCGAAGAGCATCGCCTGCTTGCCGTCGTGCACCCAGCGATGTGTGGGCGTTCTCGCAGTTCCGGGATAGTTGGCGACCGATGCGCCGTCCTTGCCTCCGCGTCCGGTGATTTCGAAGAGCGTGCGCTGCGGCCAAGAAGGCGGGGAGCCTTGCAGGAGCGGGACGAGGCTGATGCCGTCGAGAGCCTTGTCTTTCGGAGGAGGCACGCCGGCAAGTTCGAGCAAGGTGGGGAAGACATCCACATGCTGCGCGATGTCGGCGATGCGGCTGCCTGCCTTCCATTGACCCGGCCAGCGGAGGAAGAAAGGCACCCGCATGCCGCCTTCAAAAACGCTGCCCTTGGCGCCTCGCATCCCGCCATTGAAACGTGCGGTGTTGGGGCCGTTGTCGCTGGCGAAGAGGACGATGGTGTTGGCCGCGAGGTCGAGTTGATCGAGCTTCTTGAGCAAGCGCCCCACGTTGCGGTCGAGATTCTCGATCATCGCATAAACCGCAGCGTCCTTGGGCTCGGAACCGCTGGCGTGGTATTTCTCAAACAAATCTTGTGGGGCCTGCATGGGCGAATGGCAGGCATTGAATGGCACGTAGCAGAAGAAAGGCTGC
Organism: Chthoniobacter flavus; assembly: GCA_945861435.1. Lineage (GTDB taxonomy): Bacteria > Verrucomicrobiota > Verrucomicrobiia > Chthoniobacterales > Chthoniobacteraceae > CAIURC01. The sequence goes on from CAMAUX010000001.1 coordinate 86,728, forward strand.
GCCTTGTGACGCTCGATGAAATTCATGGCCGCATCGGCAAGCACGTCAGTGATGAATCCGTTGGTCGGTGTGATGACGCCATCGTGTTCAAGTGCGGGGTCAAAGTAGTTCGGGAAGAACCCGCCGCTGAAGCCGAAGAACTCATCGAAGCCCTGGCCGCGTGCAGTGGAGGGATGGTTGGAGCCGTTGTGCCATTTGCCGAAGCAACCGGAGACATAGCCTGAGGGCTTCAGCGCCTCGGCCAGTGTGACTTCATTACCATGCATCACCTCTAGTCCGTCCGAGGTGTTGAGCACGCGTAGTCGCGCATGATGCCGGCCTGAGAGCAGCGATGAGCGGGTGGGCGAACAGATGGGGCTCACATAAAAATGCTCCAGCTCCACGCTCTGTGTCCTGAGCTTGTCGAGCGATGGCGTGGAGAGCTTCGCATTGCCGTGGCAGCGCAAATCGCCCCATCCCATGTCGTCGGCAAGGATGAAGAGAATGCTCGGCGGTACCACGGACGAGGGTTGGCCCACGGAACTCACGGACGACACGGAAAAGAGAAGGGGAATGAGGAGGCTGCGGAGGTGTTTCATATTCCGTGTATTCAGTGTGTTCCGTGGGCTGCTGCTAATGGACAAAGCGTTCGATGACGACACCGCCTTTGGCGCCGAAGTTGATGAGGAGGCCGAGTTTCATGCCGGTGGCTTTGAGGTAATTGAGGATCTGAGAGCGATGCTTGTTGGTGAGATCCGACACGGCTTTGAGTTCGAGAATGATCTTGTCGTAGCAAATCACATCCGGGACGAAGGTGTGGCGCAGCTTGGGCCTTTGTAGGTCAGCGGGATTTGGCGCTGCGCGTCATAAGGGATGCCTTGGAGAGCCAGCTCCGTCTCCAGACATTCTTGGTAAATGAGTTCAGTGAAACCACAGCCTTTCTCCCTGTATACTTCGAACAGCGCGCTGTGGATGAGGAAGGTCTCGTCGGCGTAGAGGAGCGGCGGGTTCATCGTGGTTGTGGAGGTTCACCCGCGGAACCGGCAGAACTCACTAAACGGATTTCTGATGTCCTGATTCGGTGCGTTCCGTGCATTCGATGGGACGTTATGGCTTGGTGTTGAGCGCCTCCTCATCTGTGCGGAAGGGTGCCGCGGGCAGGTCCGCCACGTTGTAGAGATTGCAGGTGGGATTGTCCGACCACGCGTAACGCACGGCGATGGGTGCAGGCACATGAACAGAGGAGACGAGCACGGTGGCGCCGTCGATCTTCGCATCGGCCCAGACCCATTTCTTGTCCGCGCCGCAAATCGCGAAGCCCTCGAGCTGGCTGAGCGGGCTATTACGCACCAGCGACGCAGTCTTATCAGCTTTGCGCATCACGGCATAAGTCGCGGGCACATCCTTGGCGACGAGTCCGTTTTCGATGTGATCAAAGCTCAGTCGGATGGAGCCTCCTTCGATCTTCATGGACGCGTAGATCGGGCCGGAATTCGGAATGGCGCGCCCATAGGTTTTGGCGAGTGCGATTTTGGCGAGGCGTTCGCCCGCGATCTGTTTGGTCTGTGGATGAATGTCCTCGGACTCGCCGGTGTCGATGAGCACGGCCATGCCGGTGTTCGGGACGGCGAGTGTCTTCGACTGCGCTTCGCGCAGATCCGCCCAGATGCTTTCGCCGGGCTGGTCCGTCTTTGCGCGGTAGTTGGCGAGCTGGCAGAAGTAGAAGGGGAAATCGCCCTGCTGCCAGTGCTGCCGCCAGTCTTTGATGAGCAAAGGAAACGAGGTGCGGTAGAGCGCGGCATTGCCGGTGTTCGATTCGCCCTGATACCAGAGCACGCCGCGGATCGCGTAGGGCAGGATGGGATGCACCATGCCCTGAAAGAGCCTGCCCGGGAGAACGTGCTGCCCTGTGAGCGGCGGCACGGCTTTTCTCCCAGAGGGGTCGAGCGGCGGCAGTTCATACTCGGCCTTCGCCATCCAGCCACCGGGCATCTTCGTGCTGCCGATGCTGGGAAACCAACTGAATCCCGGTGGCTCGGCCGGTGCGAAGATGCGCACGGCTAATTGATTCACGCCTTCCTTCAAAAGCGCGGGCGGGATCAAGTAATGGCGGACGCTGATGAGGCCCGTAAAGCTGTCTGCCGTGCGCTGTCCGATGAGTGCGCCGTTCCAATACACTTGGTCAAACTGCGCGGAGGGACCGAATTGCAAAACCTGTGCCGCCCCGGTCTGCCTCGCGGTGAGCGTCACTTCTTTGCGAAACCAGAACGCACCGAGTTCCGGGAGCGCAGGATGTGACGCGGGGCCGCTGTCCTTCACCGCCACCCAACCATCCTCTTTCGACACTGGCCGGGCGGTGAACGGCGCGACATCGCCGGGAGGGCGATCCTCGCGTTGCGATTGCTTCAACCACTCGCGATAGGCGCTTTTGTTGCGCTCACTCATCGCATCCATGTTCTTCGCGCCTGCAGCAAGTTCGGGTGCCGAGGCCAGAGATTCCGGACTGATCCACGGCTCCACCTTTGAGCCTCCCCAGCACACTTTGATGAGACCCACGGGCGTCTTGAGCTCACTCTGGATACTTTTTGCAAAGTAATAACCCGCCGCGATGAAATCCTCCGTGGTGCCCGGACGCGCCACTGTCCAGTAGCCTTGCACATCGTCTGCCGGTGTTCTGGCTGCAGGATTCTTGAGCACATGAAACTGCCGCAGCGTGGGATTTGCAGAGGCGTCGATCTCAGCTGTCGCGCTCGTGATCGCCTTCATGTCGAACTCCATGTTGGACTGCCCGCCGCCCGCCCAGACCTCGCCCACGATCACATCCGCAACCTTGACGCTGCGATTCCGGGCCGGCGATTGCACAACCATCTCGCGGGCGTCCGCGCTTGCCTCGAGGGCATTGAGTTTCACCGTCCATTTGCCATCTGCGTTTGCTGTCGTGCTCTGGCTCTGGCCGGCAAACTCCACGACGATCTGCTCCCCCACATCCGCCCAACCCCATACGGGAACCGCTTTGGCGCATTGCAGCACCATGTGATCCGAGAAGATCGAGGGGAGCCTCAACTCGGCGGCGTCCAAAGCCGTTAGCGGCGCGAGCAGGAGGGCGGTGAGAGCCGGGCACAGCCACGCGTAGCGTAGCGGAGATAACCGGCGAACTTGATCATCAAATGGTCGGCCAGCAGCCTGCCAAACGGATTTCAAAAAGACGCAGGTAACTGTGAGGGTGGTTTTCATGGCTGTGTAGGGATTCACTTCTTCGGTTCAGGCGTCAGGCTCTTGACCCATGCGAGGTTGAAGACGTCGTGGTTCCGGCTGGTGACGAGTTAGAAGCGTTTGTGCCTGAGCTTCCGTTGCAGGTAGCAGCGGCGCGGCACCCTCATTTCAAAGCTCATCCGCTGCCATGTCCCGCCAGTGAAGCCGCCGAGGTGACGTCCGTTCTTCGCCATGGCCATCACGTTTTTCTCGTTGAGCCCGCGCCCGTCACGTGAAATTGCACGGGTTGTCTTCTCGAAACGGGTTTCTGGTGTCCTGATTCGGTGCGTTCCGTGCATTCGGTGGGCCGTTACGGCTTGGTGTTGAAAGCCTCCTCGTCTGTGCGGAAGGGCGCCGCGGTGCGCTGCAATGGTTCCCAGCTCAGACTAAGCTGCGGCGTCAGATGGATTTGAAAACGGTACTCTTGGAACTAAACGCGATGGAGGCGGACGGCATTGTTGAGCGTTACGCTATTGGGGGTGCAGTCGGCGCGACGTTTTACCTCGAGCCGGTTGCCACTCTCGACGTGGACGTTTTTATCTCATTTCAGGCACGGCCGGGGAGTTTACTCATCAGTCCGCAGCCTGTGTTCAAATACCTCACTGAGCGCGGGGCGCGAGTGGAGGGTGAATACCTGATTATCGCGGATTGGCCTGTTCGATTTCTTCCGCCCACTGGACCGCTGGTGGAGGAGGCGCTTGCGGAAGCGGTGCAAGTTGAGGTTGAGGAAATCAGAACGCGCGTTTTTACGGCTGAACATCTTGCCGCTATAGCCCTCCGAACACGCCGTCCAAAAAACAAAGCGCGACTGCTACAGTTTCTAGAGTCGGGTGTGTTGTCTGCGGAGCGATTACAGAACATTATTGAACGGCACGCACTCTCGGGAGTTTGGAGGAAATTTGAGCAGCAATTTCTACAATCATGACCTTCGAAATCGCCCAGATCATCGAGAGTAAACGGGCCCATCGGGCGCGGTTGGCAAAGCGCCCGATAGCTGAAAAGCTGCGGATTTTGGAGGAGTTGCGCAAGCGGGCCCTCGCAATCGCGGCCAGTCGCAGAAAATGAGTGCGCAGTGACGGCAGCAGAATCGCTTGAGTCGCACTCTGGAGTTCGCGCGCGCGGCATTGTCACGGGGCGCGCTCGAGCGCGAGTGCCGATGAAGCCCAAGCCCTGAAGGCGCTCGCCGTCACCCAGAGACCATTGGCGTGATGCTCCGGGTAACCGGCCCACTTCAGGTCATCGCCGTTGTTGTTGAACAGGGATGCGCGGCAGGCGGGGGATTTCGAGCGACGCGCCCGGGCTTGCTTCGGCAGCCTCGGACAGGCTGGCGAGTGGAATCACCGTCATCTCCGCGCTGTTGTTGTTCCAGAGTTCCCGACCGGTGCCGACGCGGGTGGATTTGTCACCGCTGTTCGAGTAGCCGACGTAGAGCTTGCCTTCATGCTCCACCGCATACGGGTAGGAGAGCGCGGCACCTTTGTTCGATTCGCCGGGGCCGCCGGGAAACTCAGCGTGGCGGATGACGAACACTTTGCTGAAGACGGATTCGCCCGGCCTGCTGACGGCGATGGTCAAAGGCGAGCGCCGTTTGCCACTGTCCGCAGTGGTGGTGCAGACGAGATAACGCTGTCCGGTGCTCAAGGTGCCACCGCTAGGCTTGCTGGTGGCCATCGGCAGATTGCTGGGGCGCATCTCACCCCAAGTGCGACCGTAGTCCTCGCTGGTGGCGACGAGCGCCTCCGCTCCGTCGCCGTAGCGCGAGAGGCTCGTGACCCGCTTGCCATTCACGATGACGGTGGACTCACCCCACATCTTCTTGAGGTCCTTCGCCTGCGGGATCGGCACCACATCCCAGCGGGTGAAATCTTCGCCGTGACTGATGGCGACGACGGCAGGGTCGCCCGCGCCGACCTTCAGCCCGGCCATGATCCAATTGCCATCCTCCATCTTCTGCGGCTCCTGCATGGGCCAGAAGCCGTCTTCGATCACCTTGCCCTTCGACTGCCATTGCTGTGTCGCTTCATCGAGCACATACGCCCGAGTGTGAACGCTCTGCATCGTGCCGATGTAGGCTCCATGAAATGCCCACAGCGTTCCCTTGTGCGAAAGGAATGCACCATGGCTCACCCCGACAGGGCCTTCGCCTGCGTCCATCGTGCGCACCTCGCTCCATGTCCTGCCATCGTCATCGCTCACACAAAACCGAGCCTCCTCCGTGTCGGTGTTTTCGCCGCCTTTGTTGTGGCCGAAGGAGGCGTAGAGCCGGCCCTTGTGAAAGCAAAGCGCCACGCCATGCAGGAAACGGTAGCCGTCCTTGTGGAACTCGTAAGGCTTGATGACGGAGAACCGCGCGTCCTGTAGCCCCGGAAGTTCAGCGGTTTTGAGCAAAGGCACACGCTCATCCCAGAGCGGCGCGTTAGGTTCCGCAGCAATCAAGGAAGTGGCAGCGAGGAAGAGCGTGAGGGCGAGTTTCATGATGGAGGACAGTTTGTAAAAGGGTAATGACGATTGTGGTCCTCAGGCCTTCAAAAGGATCACCCTCAGAGAACGAACTTCTTGTGGGTAAAATAGTCGCCCCCCCCTGCAAGCCAGCCCGCTTTTCCTGCCTTCTGTTCGATGTTGTGGGGACGCGGCGCTGGTGTGTCTTCCAACCTGGCGTCGGGGGCTTCGCGTGAGAGCGGTGTGATGGGGTGTGATGGGGTGTGATGGGGTGTGATGGGGTGTGATGCTGCGCGGGATCCGAATGGAGCTGCTCCCTCCAAAAGTGAAGTCGGACGACCTTCCGCCATGCAGCGCCTACTCCGGGGAGCTCAGATTCTGGAGTTCAACCTCAGCGATGGATCCCTTGAAGGAAGGACGCCTCCCAGCTAAGATCCACCCCATGAGCGAGATCGTCTTCGAGGTGAGAGAAGACGAGGGCGTCGGCGGTTTCCACGCGGCTGCATTGGGGTATGGGATTCATACACAGGGCGACACTCTGGAAGAACTTCGGGCAATGGTCCGGGATGCGGTGGATTGTTATTTTGATGGAACGCAGGAGGCGCCGCGGATGATTCGGCTGCACTTCGTCCGCGATGAGGTCCTAGCCCGATGAGGACCCCGCGGGATGTGGACGGGCCACAACTCTTTGAGGATCTGCTGCTGAAGATCGACCTCCAGCCACGGGATCGCGTTCCAGATGCCGTCTGGTGGTGGGGTGGGCTTGGATGCTGCAGGCGTGATTGGGGGTCTGGGAGGTTTCCGAACACGATTGTCCTCAGCGTGCCGATGACTCATCGCGACGCATCAGTGAATGATTCGCCTGCGGTCACGGTGCGGCTGCCGGTTCATGGGCGATGTAGTCAATCTCCATGAACTCGGCGACTTCGGGCAGCCAGCGTTCCTGCACAAAGCCCACATGGTCGGGATGGTCGCTGTATTGCTGATATACAGCCGCATCCGCGAACTCCATGGAGAGGCCGAAGGTGAAGGGGTTTTTGGCGCTGACCTGCCGCAGGCACTCGAATCGTTCCACGCCAGGGATGCGCGCGAGATCGCTCGCAGCTTTGAGGAAATTCAGTTCGGCAGCCGAAGCGGCGGGATGCTTGAGGCGGAAGACCACGGTGTGGCGGATCATGGGCGGGTGGAAAGAGTGAGGGGTTGTTTCATGGCGAAGCTGCATCATCTGTGGGGCGGGCTTTCTAGCGTCATTCCCTTTCCGGTTGCGTGCGGGGTCCTGCGGCCCTTTGTGGCGGGGCGAAGGCGGGCGATTTCCTCTGTGGAGATGGGGTTTATTGAGCCGGGATGAAGCGGATGGAGAACAGGTCTGCATCGCTCATTTCGAAACGGAGCCGCACGGGTTTGCCCGTGAATGCAGCGAGGTCCGGAGCGCTCTTCCAACCGACGGTGCGCGCGATGTGATCGCCCCAGATCGGTTCGCAATCGTCGAGTGTGAAGCCGGGAATGGCATTGCCGCCGGCGTTCTGGATTTCCACGCGCATCTGACCTGCAGCGCTGGTGGAGTAATTGATCTCGAGCTTGCTGCCGGTGAAGGTGAAGGGTTTGGTGACGAACTCGCCGCCTGCCAGCGGTGCGTGGACGGAGACAAAGCCGTCGAGTCGGAGTGCGTAGCGGCGGCCACCGGTGAGGAAGAGGGACATCTCGGCATCGCCGGTCTGATGGATGCCGATGGCCGCGTAGTTTGCGCGGTCGGCCCAGCCCTCCTTGCCGATGCCCGGACGGATGAAGCTCTCGGTGAATTCGCGATGAAACACGTCGGCGCCACGGGTGCTCATGAAGAGGATGTCCGTGGCGGCGCCGCGCTTGTCCATGAACCGCGTGGGGGTGGCGATGTAGATGTGTGGTGCTCGGAAATAAGGCTGCGTGCAGCTGGTGTAGAGATGCTCGCCCGGCAGGTTCACATCGATCTCGACGAAAGGGGTCCAGTGGATGAAGTCGGTGGAGGTGGTGCGCGCGATGCCGCGGCAGCCCTTGATGAAACGGCGGAAGTAACAGATGTAAGCGTGCTCGGACTCGCTCCAGAACGCGTAGTTCTGCGAGTCGAAGTACTTGCCCCATTCCTCGGGAACAATGGGTTCGTCGCGCAGTTTTTTCCAATGGATGCCGTCGGGTGAGGCGAAGGCTTTGAGGCCGCCGGGGCCGCGTTTCTCACGCACGGCGAGTTGGTGGGGTTGGTAGGAGATACCACCGAGCGCCTTGTATTTTTCCGCGGGTGGCACGCCGGGTTTGGTGTCGATGAAGGGCGTGAAGTTATGGTTCACGAGGAACTCATTCATGAGAACGATGTTGCCTTGGGGGAAGGTGTCGTGCGCGAAGAGGCCGAGGCTGGGGAGCGTCCAGTGGATGGCATCTCTGCTCTCGGCGTAGAGCGTGACCTCGCCTGCATGGTACTGCTCGAGACCTTTCTTCCACGTGTTGCCCGGGATGGTGTCGCCCCGGTAGTAGAACTGGAATTTGTCGTCCGCCTTGAGGACGGTGGCGTAATGGCCGTTTGGGCGGGGCGGAGCGACGGGCGGCATCCACTGCGGCTCATGGAGTTTCAGCGTGGTGTTCTTCAGGTCGCTGACGAGGAACCGATCTACGAAAAGCTCACGGCGTGAGCCGATGTCTGGTGTGTCGGCGGCCTGCGAAGCGTGCACGAACGGAAGCAGGAGGATGCTGAGGAGGAGGCGGAGCGAGCAGAGGCGCTGGCGCGGGCGCTTAAGTGACTCTTGGGTGATCGGCCGGGAAACGGCCATGGTGGTTGATTGGGGGGGGATGTGCATCACAGGGGGCTGGGTGGGTTCAATTCTTCGGTGCAGCCGGCAGCGCTTTGAGCCATGCGAGGTTGGAGACGTAGTGATCTTTGCTCGTGATGAGCTGGATGCGGCCGTCGCGGGACTGGGTGAGGGCGAGGTAGCCGTTGGTGTCGGCGGTGGTCTTGCCTTCGAGAGCGATGAGGCGGCGGTCGGGCCAAGTCCTGCCTTCGTCGTAGCTGACGGCGGCGTAGAGGCCGATGCCGGTGTATTCGCCTCCGGTGGATTGAAAGGGGAGACCCTTGCGCTCGTTCTTTGGCGTGCGGGCTTGATCAGTGAAAGAGCAGAGAAGGATGGGGCCTTCTTTCAGCCGCAGCATGGCGGGCCGCTGCGTGTTGCTGACCACGGGGAACTCGCTGCTGTCCCACTGCCATGTTTCGCCCAAGTCGCTGGAGTAACTGGCGGGCATCTTGAGGTGGAAACGTTGTTGCGCGGGTTCCTCCGGCGAGAGGCGCGCATAGGCCATGAGACGTCCGTCGGCGAGTTCGACGATGGGCGAATGAATGCCCGCAATGAAGGGGCCTTTGCCTCCGGGTCGAATGTCATCCGATCCTCGGCGATGCCGCCCGGTTTCGCGCCATGTCCTGCCGTTGTCGCGGCTGATCGAGAGGCCCGAAAAGTCGAATGGGATGGCGATGACGCCCTCCTTGGTGCGGATGGGATTACCGGCGGACTCGCCGTGTGAGCGCATCACTTCCGCCTTGGACCAGGTCGCGCCGTTGTCGGTGGAACGGCGGATCAAGATATCGCCATGCTGGCGGCCCTCGACGATGTGGAAGATCGTCTGGTCGCCGTCCCACCAGATCTTGGGGGCGTGATCGTTCACGTCCTGTGCATCCCAGAAAGGCGAGGCGGGTTCCCATTCCATGGCGCCGAAGCGCAGGCGCGAGGCGGCGTTGGCGGTGGTGAGGTCGGTCTCGCCCAGCGTGGAGAACCAGACGGCGAGCAGATCGCCATTCGGGCATTCGGTGATGGACGGGCTGTGATTCTGGCTGATGAACACCGGGCCGACTGCGCCATCCGGGATGCGGACGAAGGGCTTCGGCCCCTCGAAGAACGGCATGGTGGGAGAGGGCGGTTGAAGCTTTGGCACGGTCTGGCTGACGTTCTGTGCATTCAGCGGTGGCGCGGCAACGGGCAACGGTTTGCCTTTCGGCAACTCGCCCTGCACGACGCGGAATCCGATGCGTTCACTCGCGGAGTTCGTCACCCACGAGCCGCGATTCGCGGAGCGGAGGAAGCGGATCATGGAGGAATGGAACCCGCCGCGGAAGACGCGGCAGTCGCCATCGGCGCGGCCGAGGGGTTCGGTCTGCGGGCCGTTTTCGTAGGGCCCGTACCAGTCGCTGCACCATTCGGCGAGGTTGCCGTGCATGTCGTGGAGTCCCCATGGATTCGGGGTTTTTCGCGCCACGCGCAACGATCCCGCACCAGTGGATTTCGACTCCTTCTGCGGGTGATCGAGACCGAGGATCTGACCCTGCTTCAAGCTCGCGCCGGGTTTCCCGGGAGTTCGCCAGTCGTACTCGCGCGGCATGGGTCCTGGCGGGAAATACACGCCGCGGAGGTTTTCCTCACTGAACCATTTTTGGTGGCCGTCCGGCAGCGTGTCGCCGGTATGGAAGAGCGTTTTGGTGCCGGCGCGGCAGGCGTATTCCCACTCGGCCTCGGTGGGCAGTCGGTAGGTCGTGCCTTCTTTTTTTGAAAGCCATTCGCAGAAGGCGACGGCCTTTTCCCACGTGACACCGCTGGCTGCGTCGTCATCCGCGGGCTTCGACTTTGGATCGCTCGTTTTGAAGCCGGGATCAAACTGGCGATACTGCGCCACGGTGACCTCGGTGACGCCCATCATGAACGGCTTCGTGATGGTGACTTGGTGCGCCGGTTTCTCATCGAAGTCGATCCGGTCGATGTCCTTGTGCATCTCACCAAAGCGCTTCTGCCGCAGGTAATCCTCCATGGGCGGTCCGTCCTGTCCCATCGTGAAAGAGCCCGCTGGGATGGGAACGAGCTGGATGCCGATGGAGTTGGTGCTGGCGATGGGCTCGGCGGTCTTACCCACGGAACGCACCGAAGACACGGAAAGGAGAAGGGGAATGAGGAGGGTGAGGGGCTGTTTCATGGTCGGTGTGTTCAGTGCGTTCCGTGGGCTGCTGCGCATGGATAAAGCGGAGCCACGGATGGGAGTTGGCCCACTGAATGCACGGACGGCACGGAAACGAGGAGGGGGGTGGCGATCCTCATGGATGCTTTGTCAGGAGAGGATGTCGTGGATGACGTGGCCGTGGACGTCGGTGAGGCGGCGGCGGGTGCCGTTGTTGTAGAAGGTGAGTTTTTCGTGATCGACGCCGAGGAGGTGCAGCGCCGTGGCGTGCAGGTCGTAGCAGTAGGTGGGATGCTCTGCAGCCTTGGCGCCGAGTGCGTCGGTGCTGCCGTGCGCGGTGCCGCCTTTCACCCCACCCCCAGCCATCCATGCGGTGAATGCGCCCGGGTTGTGGTCGCGCCCCTTGCCCTGCGCTGCCGGTTGGCGGCCAAATTCAGTCGTGCAGATGATGAGCGTGCTTTCCAAGAGGCCGCGAGATTGGAGGTCGGTGAGGAGTGCGGCGGCGCCGGAGTCGAGGACAGGACCCCAGTAACCGTGGTCGCGCACGACGTCTTCGTGGCTGTCCCAGTTTGGGCGGATTTTTTTCGCGGCGGTGTTTTCTGCGCCGCAATAGATCTGGACGAAGCGGACGCCGCGTTCGACGAGGCGGCGCGCGAGGAGGCATTGGCGGCCGAAGGGGCCGATGTCCTCGTGATCCAGCTGGTAGAGGCTTTTGGTGGCGTCGGTTTCGCCACGGAGATCGGTGGCCTCGGGCGCGCTCAGCTGCAGGCGCGCGGCGAGTTCGTAAGCGCCAATGCGGGCCTCGAGTTCGGAGTTGCCGGCGCGCGATTCAGCGTGGGCGCGGTTGAGGGTGTTGAGAAAATTGCGTCCGGCTTGTTCGGTGTCGCCGCGCAGGTGCGCGAAGTCTTTCTGGGGAAAGAGGTCGGCGATGGGCGGCTGTGCAGGGTCGGTGTTGAGAGTGGTGCCTTGGTGAATGGCGGGGAGAAAGCCTGCGCCCCAGTTAATCACGCCGCCGGGTGGAAGGCCGCGCGGGTCCGGCAGTACGACGAAGGCGGGGAGGTCTGCGGATGCGCTGCCGAGGCCGTAGGTGACCCATGCGCCCATGCTGGGAAAGCCCGGGAGGATGAAGCCGCTGTTGGCCATGAACATGGCGGGACCGTGCAGGGCGGATTTGCTCTGCATGGAGTGGAGGAAGGCGATGTCGTCGACGCGTTGTGCGAGTTTTGGAAAGAGGTCGCTGATCCAGCGGCCGCATTGGCCGTGCTGGCGGAAGGGCCAGTAGCTGCCCTGACAGTTGCCGGGTTTGGAGGCGAAGAACTGGACTTTGCCGTCGGGGTCGAAGGGTTTGCCCTGTCGGTTGGTGAGCTCGGGTTTGTAGTCCCATGTGTCGACATGGCTGAGGCCGCCGGGACAGAAGATCTGGATGACAGCGGTGGCTTTGGGAGGATGGTGCAGGCCCTTGTGTGGGGCGTTGTCGGTGGCGGCTTGCGCTTCGTTGATGAGAGCGGCGAGAGCGACGCCGCCGAGGCCGCCTCCGATCTGCCAGAGGAAGTCGCGCCGGTGGAGAGGCTCACACGGAGGCACAAAGGCACCAAGGGGGGGGAGGGGTTGAGAGGGGAGGGGCGTTCTGGTCATGGGAGTATTTCTTGGTGCCATTGTGCCTTGGTGTGAGGTGCAGTTGAGGGATCTCACACGGAGGCACAAAGGCACCAAGGGGGGAGAGGGGGTGAGAGGGGAGGACGTTCTGGTGATGGGAGTATTTCTTGGTGCCATGGTGCCTTGGTGTGAGATGCAGCTGAGGGATCTCACACGGAGGCACAAAGGCACCAAGGGGGGAGAGGGGTTGAGAGGGAGAGGTGTTCTGGTGATGGGAGTATTTCTTGGTGCCTTGGTGTGAGGCTCAGTTCGCTACGCGTTTGATGCCGTCTTTGAGCAGCTCTTCCCCAAAGTTGATGAGCAGTCCGAGGCGCGTGTCGGTGAGTCTGAGATAGGTGAGCAGTTGCTTGGAGTGCACCGGGGCGAGTTTTTCCACGGACTTCAATTCCACGATGAAACAGTCGTTGATGATGAGGTCGGCGCGGAATCCCATGTCGAAGTGCACGCCTTCAAAGGTGACGGGGATGGGTTTTTCACGTTCCACCTCGTAGCCTCGCTCCGTGAGTTTTTTCTGCAGAAGGACGGTGTAAACGCTTTCCAGAAGTCCTGGGCCGAGGGCGATGTGGAGGTGCAGGGCGTCGGCAATCACGTCTGAGGCGATGGCGTCGAGTGCGTGCGGGATGGGGGCATTCACGGATGGAGAGGGATGTCACACGGGGGGCACAAAGGCACCAAGGGGAGTGGAAGAAAGGGTTTTGGTCATCGTCAGGAGTTCTTCGCGAAAGACAGGATCGGTGGATCTCCCGCCGCGCCACGAAGGGAAGAAAATGGGGATGAGAGGTTGAGGGGGGAGAGGCGATCTGGTGGTTGGGGATCATCTTGGTGCCTTAGTGCCTTGGTGTGAGATGCAGCTGCGGGATCTCACACGGAGGCACAAAGGCACCAAGGGGGGAGAGGGGGTGAGAGGGGGAGGTGTTCTGGTGATTGGGAGTATTTCTTGGTGCCATTGTGCCTTGGTGTGAGGTGTGCAGCTGAGGGATGTCACACGGAGGCACAAAGGCACCAAGGGGGGAGGGGGTGAGAGGGGAGGTGTTCTGGTGATTGGGAGTATTTCTTGGTGCCTTGGTGCCTTGGTGTGAGATGCAGTTGAGGGATCTCACACGGAGGCACAAAGGCACCAAGGGGGGAGGGGGGTTGAGAGGGAGAGGTGTTCTGGTGATGGGAGTATTTCTTGGTGCCTTGGTGTGAGGCTCAGTCGAGGTAGACGAATTCGTTGGCGTTGATGAGCATCCGGCACAGAGCGAAGAGGTCTTGTTGGGAGACGAGCGCTTCTGCGGCCCGCAGCTCGGTGGGAGAGGGCTCACGCTGGAAGGCGAGCGCGAAGGCGCGTTGGATTCTGGCGGAGCCGACAGCGGCTTCCTTCTCGATGCGCGAGGCCATGTGGGTGGCCTGACGCAGCATGAACTCGTTGTTGGAAAGCGTGAGCGCTTGGAGGGCTGTGGTGGTGCGCATCCGCGCAGGGGCGAGGTTGGCGGGGTCGGGACAGTCCAGTGTGGTCATGAACCGATGCGGGGTGGTGCGGACGAGGAACCGGTAGATGCTGCGACGCCAAAGCTCCGGCTTCTCAGGCGCGACGTAGCGGTACACGGGAGCATACGCGCCGATGTAGTCGAAGTCTTTGAAGCCGGGACCGCCGGCCTTGAGGTCGAGCTTGCCGCTTGTCGCGAGGACGGCGTCGTGGACGGATTCGGCGTCGAGACGGCGCGGGTTCTGTCGCCAGAGAAGGCGGTTGTTGGAATCGAGCGCGGTGGCTTTGGGATCCGCGGTGAGCGAGGATTGCCGGTAGATGGCGCTGGTGACGATGAGGCGGTGCAGGTGTTTGAGGCTCCATCCGGCGCGCAGGAGTTCTGCGGCGAGCCAGTCGAGCAGTTCGGGATGGGAGGGTTTGTCGCCGCCGAGCCCGAAATCGCTGGGGGTGGTGACGATCCCCTGGCCGAAGTGATGGTGCCAGAGGCGGTTCACGATCACCCGGCGCGTGAGCGGATTGTCGGGGTGGGTGATCCATTCGGCGAGGGCGCGGCGGCGTGCGCCTTCGGTCGTGGCGTTGTCGCCAAAGGCTGCGGGCGCGTGTTGCGCCCACGTGAAGGCGGACGGGGTGACCTCTGCGGCTTCGTCTTCGGGATTGCCGCGCCGATGCACTTTGATGACGGGCAGATCGGGCTGCGGAGTTGCGGCGTAGACCAGTTCGGGATCGACGAGTTTTTTGAGCGCGGATTCCGCCTGCGCGACTTGGTTGCGCAGTTCTTTGAGACGCGCTGTGTCGGCGGGGGAGAGCTGGGATTCCTCGGCGCCGGGGGCGAGTTTTGGGTCGCCGAGAAAGAGGAGGTCGCTGCCGATGCCGTCACCGCCGTCGGTGGCGATGAGCGAGAGGGTCCTGGCGTTGGGCGGGATTTCGATGTCGAGTGCGGCGGTCTCGTCTTTGCGCATCTTGAGCTTTTGGAATTTGAGCTCGGCATCGACATAGACGGTGAAGTCCGCGAGCGACGCAGCGGCATTGGCGAAGGCACCGAAGCCGACAAGGCCCGTGAGGCGCATGGAGCGAAGGCCCGCCATTTCGCGGAGTTTTGGGAGATCGAAGGTGATGCCGCTGTTGGCATGCATGCCGAGCATGGTGTGGCCCTTGGAGGCGAAATCGGTGTCACCGAGCTTTGTGCTGCGCTGGGCGTTGAGGGGGCGGTTTGCGATGGTGTCCCATGAGTGGCCGCTGGTGGACGGGACGCCCTTCACCGGGGTGTTGTCCGCGACGAGGACGGTCGTCCTGCCGTCGGGCACGAAGACTGCGAGGACGCCTGGGACGTGCTCGACCTTCTGGAGTTGGTTGGCCGGGATATCGCGGTGATAGCCCTGCTTTTCGTTGGTGATCGCGCCGCTTTTACGGTCGATGCCGGAGTTTTCGGGAAGGACGGAGGCGAGTGGGAGGCCTTCGCCGCTGAGCTTCACCAATTCGGCACGGAGATCGGTGAGGGTCTTGGTGAGACGCGTTTTGTCGGCGGTATGGCGTGCGACCTCGGCGGTGTCGATGGGGCGGTTGTCGCGTTTCACGCCGGCGAAGACGGCCCAGAGGCCGTAGTATTCGCGTTGGGAGATGGGGTCGAGTTTGTGGTCGTGGCAGCGGGCGCAGTTGATGGTGATGGCCATCGTGGAGGTGGCGACTTGCGTGACGATGTCGTCGAGGTCGCCGGCGCGGGCGGCGCGTCTGAGCATGGGGCTCTGGGTTTCGACGTGGCCGACGAAGTCCCACGGACCGGCGGCGAGGAAACCCGTGGCGATGACGGACTGCGGGTCTTTGGGAGCGAGGACGTCACCCGCGATTTGTTCCCGAAGGAAGAGGTCGTAAGGTTTGTCGGCGTTGAGTGAGGCGATGACGTAGTCGCGGTAGTGCCATGCATTGGGGCGGAGTTGATCGCGCTCGAAGCCGTGGGTGTCAGCGTAGTGGGCGATGTCGAGCCAGTGGCGGGCCCAGCGTTCGCCGTAGTGCGGGGAAGCGAGGAGTTCGTCGACGAGGCGGTCGTAGGCGCGGGGATCGGGGTCGTGGACGAATTTTTCGACCTGTTCGGATGAGGGAGGAAGCCCGAGCAGATCGAAGCTGAGGCGGCGGACAAGCGTGCGTCGGTCGGCTTCGGGCGATGGGGCGAGTCCGGCAGACTGGAGCTTGGCGCGGACGAATGCGTCGATGGACGGGGCTGGTCCGAAGTCGGTTCGCAGCGGCTGGACGGACCAATGGTCGAGGCGCGAGTCGCGGGATGCTGCGCGGTCGGTGTCGTTGTCTGGCCAGACGGCGCCTTCCTCGATCCAGAGGCGCACGAGCGCGACTTGGGCGGGTGACAGGGGCTCGCCCTTGGGTGGCATCTTCTGGTCCTGATCTTCGGTGGTGACGCGTTGGAGGAGAGGGGATTTGTCGGGCTGGCCGGCGATGATGGCGGGGCCGGATTCGCCGCCCTTGAATGCGTGGGGCTTGGCGTCGAGGCGGAGGTTGGCCTTCACTTTTTTTTGGCCGTGGCACTCGATGCAGCGGTCGTGGAGAAGGGGGCGGATTTCCTTTTCAAAATCCACGGCGGCGCGCAGCACGGTGGTGGAGAGGAGGAGGGTGGCGAGGAGGCGGCGTTTCATTTCCAGCGGGCTATTTCGAAGTGATCTCCGCGGTTTTCACAGCGCCGCGCAGGGAGGATTTGAGGAAGGATTCGGTGAGGTTGTTTGCGGCCTGGGCATCGCCCTTGAGGTGCGCGTTCAAGAAGAGGAGGGTGGCGGCGCGTGTGATGGGTTGGACGTCTTCGCGCGTCGGTGACGGCTGTGCCTTGCGCTCGGAGCCTGTGGAATCGGTGAAGTCGAGGTGCCTTGCGTTTTCCAGCCAGAGAAACTTGTGGGCGCCCTGCGGCCAGAGGGCGAAGGCTTCGCGGCGGTTTTCGGCGGTGAGGCCGTTCTGCTGTCGGTCTTGGGAGCCGGAGATGCCGAGCAGCGGGGCGCGGAGGGAGGCGAAACTTTCCCGGAGGAAGAAGGGTTCGCCGACGCCTTGGGGGGAGAGGGCGACGCCGCACTTCACGCGTGGATCGCGGAGGTCGGGGCCAAGGCCCTTGCCGGGTTCGACGACTGGGGTGAGCCAGTCGAGCGCGGGTCGCATGCCGCAGACGACCATGGTGGTGAAGGCGCCGAAGGAGTGCCCCATGACGCCGATGTGTTGGAGGTCGAGCTTGCCGCGGAGTTTTGCATGGGAGCGGTTCCATTCCGTGGCGCAATCGATGGCGAAGCTGATGTCCTTGGGGCGTGCGAAGATTTCGTTGGAGTCATGGATCATGGCCTCGAGGTTCTTCATGAGCTGAAGACCCTGTGTGATGCGCTGGCGGTTGCTGCCGGTGTGTTCGAGGCAGAGCACCGCGTAACCGTGGGAGGCGAGGTGCTGGGCTTGTGCAAAGTGCGTATCCCAGTCTCCGCCCGCGCCGTGGGAGAGGATGACCACGGGGAAGGGGCCTGGGGTTCCGGGAATGTGCACCTTGAGGGGAACCTTGCGGCCGCTGGTGGGGTCTTCCTTTTCTGTGCGGGCCGCGAACAGGCGCGGGCGGTTGCGGGTTGTGGATGGAGCCGGCTCGCGGGAGGGGTCGGCGAGGTTTGGGAACTCGAGGGATTCGACTGGGAGCGGGCCGCGAGCGGAGAAGTCAGCGGAGAGGAGCGGGGCCAGCGGGGCGAGGAGGAGAGCGGCGAGGAGGGGGGCGATGCGGCTCATGGGGCTCATGGGGGGATGAACGGGGCGAGATTGGAGGGTGCGCGAGAGGTATGACCAGTAGATCTTTCCGTGGCGGGCTTCTTAGGCGCTTCCGGTT
The DNA here is from genome assembly GCA_945861435.1 of Chthoniobacter flavus. Lineage (GTDB taxonomy): Bacteria > Verrucomicrobiota > Verrucomicrobiia > Chthoniobacterales > Chthoniobacteraceae > CAIURC01. The sequence continues at coordinate 104,328 of CAMAUX010000001.1, forward strand.
TGGGGAGGCGTCTCTGGAAAAGGAGAAGGCGGTGGAGCTTGCGCCCCACCGCCTCTGTTTCCCCTGCTGAGTATTGCTAACTGGCTGCCGGATTAGACGGCTTTGTCGCCCGTCTCTTCGGTGCGAATCCGGACGGCTTCAAGCACTGTGGAGATGAAGATCTTCCCGTCGCCGATCTTGCCGGTTTTTGCTGCCTTGAGGATTGCGGCCGTGGCGCCTTCGACGAGGTCGTCGGTGAGAACCACCTCGATTTTGATCTTGGGCAGGAAGTCCACGGTGTACTCACTGCCGCGGTAGATTTCGGTGTGGCCCTTCTGGCGGCCGAAACCTTTGACTTCACTGACTGTCATCCCCTCGATGCCGAGATCGGCGAGGGCGTCTTTCACTTCCTCCAGTTTGAAGGGTTTGATGATCGCTTCGATTTTTTTCATGTGCGTTTTTGGGAAGTGCCCGGCGGGCGAGTCTGGTGAAAGGATCACCGGCCGGGCGTGTTGGTTGGTTCCTTGTCCTTGGGGCTGAGGTTAGAGGACGTAGCCTTCTTCGCCGTGGTCGCTGACATCGAGGCCGGCCTGTTCGTCTTCGGCGGTGGGGCGGAGGCCGATGACGGCCTTGATGATGTAGGCGATGACCGCGGTGGCCACGATGGAGATGACCAGGGTGATGGCGACCGCCTTGAGCTGAGGCCCGAGGAGGCTGCCTTCGGCGACGATCTTGGCGAGGCCGTTCTTGGCGGCGTAGGCGTTGGCTTCGAGCAGGTTGCCGTTCACTTTGTTGTCAGCGAGGATGCCGGTGATGACCGCACCCAGAGTGCCGCCGACAGCGTGCACGCCGAAGGTGTCGAGTGCGTCGTCATAGCCGAGGAGGCCCTTGAGCTTCATGACCGCGAAGTAGGGCACGAGGCCCGCGAGGACGCCGATGAGCATGGCGCCCGAGGTATTGACGAAGCCGCAGGCCGGGGTGATGACGACGAGACCGGCGACGATGCCCGAGCAGAAGCCGAGGATCGAAGGATGACCGCGGAAGATCCACTCGGTGAGGGCCCACACGAAGCCAGCGGTGGCCGCGGCGAGGGTGGTGGTGGTGAAGGCGTTGGCCGCGATGCCGTCGGCGGCGAGGGCGGAGCCGGCGTTGAAGCCGTACCAGCCTACCCAGAGCATGCCGGTGCCGACCATGCAGAGCACCATGGAGTGCGGGGCCATCTTCTCTTTGCCGAAGCCTGCGCGCTTGCCGAGGATGAGGCAGAGGACGAGTGCGGACCAGCCGGAGGTCATGTGGACCACGGTGCCGCCGGCGAAGTCGATGGCGGGGATGGCTGCGTCGCCGTTCCAGACGCCGTTCATGAGACCGGAGACGCCCCAGACCATGTGAGCCATGGGGAAGTAGACGACGAACATCCAGACGGTGATGAAGGCCATGACGGCGGAGTACTTCATGCGTTCAGCGATGGCGCCGACGATGAGTGCCGGGGTGATGATGGCGAACATGAGCTGGTACATGGAGAAGACGTTCTGGGAAACCCAGTAGCAGTAGTCCGTGTTCGGGGCTGAGGTGACGTCCTTCATGAAGAAGAACTCCGAGCCACCGAGGTAGGCGCTCTCAAAGTTCTTCCCGAAGACGAGGCTGTAGCCGAAAGCCCACCAGAGGACGGCCACGAGGCCCGCGCAGCCGAGGCACTGTGCGCAGACGCTGAGGACGTTCTTCTTGCGAACTAGGCCGCCGTAGAAGAGGGCGAGACCCGGGAGGGTCATGAAGAGCACCAGAGCAGCGCTCGCCATGAGCCACGCGTTGTGACCGGGACCTGCCACGCCCACGGAGGGAGTGATGAGGCCTTCGGGGATGGTCGGGTTGCCGTCCTTATCCTTCGGGCCGGTCTTCAGTTCGGTCGTGGGATCGACGTTGTTGAGGTAAGCCTCCAACCCCGCCACACGCTGCTCGAGTGTGGGTTTGGGCGGCTCAGGCTTGGCGTCTGCAGCAGCAGGAGCCGGGGCGGCCGGAGCTGCGGCTGGCGGCGCGGCCGGATCCTGTGCGAGCATTGCGGGTGCCGCCCATGACAGCAGTGCTGCCAGGGCGATGGTCAGGGTTTTGTGGGTTCGTTTCATGATTAGGGATTTGTTGGTGGCTTCCTTTTTCCAGCGACTCTGCATCGGAGCCTTATGCATGGTCGGTGAGTCGCTACGCGGCCTTTAGCATCTGCCGTGCCAAGCTTTGGCGGGCTGTCGTTTTCCCCTCGTAAAAAAGTGTTCTGAGGGGTGGATGAGGTGGGGATAAGGCCCTCATCAGCTGTGAGCAAAAGAAGCCACAGCGGGCTGGTGTGCGCGAAAAACGACAGCCGCACAGGGGGCTCATACCAAGGCACGGAGGCACAAAGAGGTGTTCCGTGAGCTGGGTGCGGGCGAATGGGCGCGTTGATCAGGACGCCCTTCGCGTTTCGTATGGGGTGGATGGCGCGCCTGTCTGCGGAGCGGTGGCAGGAAATTTGTGTATTCCTCCCCACCCGCCCTGGCGCTGTTTTGCGCGGTAGTCGTCGATGAGGAAGGCGTGCGCCATGCTGCCTGCGAGGAAAAGGGGGACCACGAGCAGGCTGAGCCCGATGGTGCCGGGCATGAGGACCACCGCGAGCGGGAGGATGAGGAGGTGCGCGACGGCGAACAGCGCCACACCCTCGAGAAAGTGACCCTTGTAAAAATGACCCGCCCCGGGAATGAGGCTGAGGACCGCGGCGATCCAGCGACTGGTGTCTGGGGTGGTTGGCTCTGGCTGAACCCAGTCACATCGGGTGCAGGAGTGAGGGGACTCTGTCAGCGGGGTGCCGCAGAGGGGGCAGGGGGAGGGATTTGGGCCGGCCATAGCGGGGTGGAGGAGGGGGGTTGGTGTGCAAGAACAGGATCGTGCACAGAGGGTTGAGGCGCGGTGAGGCGGGGGCTGGATGCGTGCATGAGGGCGCAATTCGTCGAAATGGTGAAACGGGCCGCCGGGTTTGACTGTGACGATGAGCCTAAGTTGAGGCGGGGCAGTGGGTTGACTCCCTGATGGATACCCCCCTGGTCCATGTGGGCGCCGGCCTCGTGCTCGGAACGTTCCTCTGCTTCGGCAGCGGATGTTCCCGCGCGGACTATCGCAAGCGTGCGGACAGGGAGGTGGCATCGGCGATTGCAGCAAAGCAGGACGCGCTTTCGTTGGATGGGGCGCGGGTGGGCGGTGCGATGGATGCGGGGCCGGAATCGCGGTTTTTCGAGGCGTTTGATCCGGACCATCCGCCGATGCCGCCGGACGATCCAGTTTCGCACGGGGAGATGTTGAAAGCCGGTGTGCGCGCGTGGAGGAAGCCCGGAGAGGAGCAGGCCGTGCAGAGTTCCGTGTGGCGGAGCTTGTTGCCACAAGACCGGGACGGGCAACTGGTGTTGAGCTTGTCGCGGGCGGTGCGGCTCGGGGCGCTGAACTCGCGGGATTTCCAAAACGAGCGGGAGGATCTTTACCTGAGCGCGCTGGATCTGACGGTGGAGCGGTTCGATTTTTCGCCGAAACTGGCGCTGGGCAGCGGCGGGGATTACAGGGTGGACGGGAAGTTAAAGGGAAGCCGGCCTGGGGTTGGGGGCAATCCGCGCGAGCAGCAGCACACATCGGTGCTCACGGATGGGAGCGTGCGGTGGATGGCGGCGACGGGCGGGGAGTTGGTCGTGAGGCTTGCGAATTCGCTGGTGTGGGATTTCAAGGGGGGGTCGACCAAGCACACGGCGGGCAGTCTGCTGAACTTCAGTCTGGCGCAGCCTCTGATGCGGCTGGGAGGCCGGGCGTATACGCTGGAGGCGCTGACGCAGTCGGAGCGCAACCTGCTGGCCAACGTGCGGCAGATGGAGCAGTACCAGCAGGGGTTCGTGTTGAAGCTGACTGCCGGGCGATCCGCGGGCGAGGGGCCGTCGCGGCGCGGAGCCGTGGGGGCTTCGGGACTCGGAGTATTGGCAGGAAGTCCGAGTGGACGGACGGGCGCACCGCGTGCGGACGGTTATCTGGGACTGCTGGAGGATCAGCAGCGGATTCGGAACTTGGAAGCGAACGTGGCGCGGTTGCGGGAGAGCCTTGACCAGTTGGCTGCGGCGTTTGACGCAGGGCGGATCAGCAGTCGGCTGCAGGTGGACCAAGCGAGGCAGGCGCTTTTCAACGGGCAGAGCAACCTGCTGTCGTCGCGCGCGGCGTATCAGTCGCGTCTGGATTCGTACAAGATCGAGCTGGGGTTGCCGCCGGACCTCCCGCTGGTGGTGCGCGATCCGCTGCTGGCCCAGTGGATTCCCTCGGATCCATCGGCCACGGAACTGGACCGTCGGCTGGAGGTGGTGGAGGACGTGCTGAGGCGGCCGGACCTGTTCACGGAGCGGGGGCAGGTGCGCGCGCAGCTGGTGCGGTTGCGAGAGTTGGAGAAGCCATTCCTGGAACTGCTGCGGGTGGCGCAGGCGGATCTTGTGAACCTGCGCAAGGCGCTGCCCGTGCGGCATCAGCAGTTGGAGCGGCTGAAGCGCGGGGTGGTGGCGCAGCAGTTGAGCGTGGAAATGGAGCGCTTCGAGCCCAGGACGCTGGACGCGAAGGTGAAGAATCTCGGTGAGCGGATGGCGGCTCAGGAGAAGGAGCTTGGGAGGCTTTCGGGCGATCTGCAGACGTTTGCGGGCGAGCTGGAGAGTCTTGAGGTGGAGCCTGCGCGCGCCCGTCTGAGCGCGATGGCGAGCGAGCTGTCGGGCATGCTGCTGAGCCTTTCACTGGACCAGACCGCGGCACGTCTGGAGGCAGCGACCCTTCCCTTGGTGGATCTTGAGGCGAAGCCTGCGCTGGCCATCGCGCGGGAGAACCGGCTGGACTGGATGAATGCGCGTGCGCGTCTGGTGGATGCGTGGCGCAAGGTGGATTACTCGGCGAACCCTTTGCGGCCGGGGCTGGGGCTGCTGGTGGCGGGGAACATGGGCACGTTCGGCAACAAGTCCGCGCGGTTCGATGCGCGCAGCGGGACTCTGAGCGGTGGGCTGCGCTTCGACTCGCCGCTGAACCGACTGGAGGAACGCAACGCCTACCGAGCGGCGCTGGTGGATTACCAGCGGTCGCGCCGGGAGTTCATGCTGTTTGAGGATCGTGTGAGCCAGAGCCTTCGGAACACGCTGCGGATCGCGGAGATCAGCGAGCTGAACTTCGAGCTGCGGCGTTCAGCGGTCCAAGTGGCCATCTCGCAGGTCGACCTTGCCCGGCTGCGGCTGGGGGAGCCGCCCCGGCCTGGGGCACAGGCGCAGATCGGGGCGACGACCGCGCGCGACCTTGTGTCTGCGCTCAATGATTTGCTGGAGGCGCAGAATGATTTTCTCAGCCTGCAGGTGGGATACAGCGTGCTCCGGATGGTTCTGGATTTCGAACTGGGCACCCTGAGGCTGGATTCCGACGGGCTGTGGTCCGATCCCGGGCCGATCAATGCGACTACGCTGGCGGCGAGGCGGCCGCGCTGGCGTGAGCAGGAGAGTGTGGTGCCGCCGGCCGTTGCGCCCCCGATTGCGGCTGGCCCCCGCCGTGCGTCCATGCGATGAAACTCATGACCTTGATTCCGAAACTTCCCCCCCAAGCGTCCAGCCTCCTGCGTTTCCTCAGACGGCCGCGCTGGCAGCGTATTACCGCGGGCGCACTGGTGCTTGTCCTGCTGGCGTGGTGGGCGTGGCCCTCGAAGGCTAGGTCGGGCAAACAAAGCAAACAAAGCAAGCAGGCCGCATGGAGCGCGGAACAGAGCGGACCACTGACAGGCTCCGTGATCTCCGGGCCGTTTGTGCAGGAAGTGGTGGAGCGCGGGGAGGTGGAGAGTTCGAGCAATGTTGAGATTCGATGCGAGGTGCAGTCGCGGCTGATCGCGGGCACGCCGATCATCGAACTGGTGGCGGAGGGCACGTATGTGTCGCCGGGGGATTTTCTGGTGAAGCTGGACGATTCAGGGCTGCAGGCCGATCTGGTCCAGCAGCAGATCGCCTGCAACACGAGCCGCTCGCTGGCTGTGGAAGCGGAGTCGGATAATGAGGCGGCGAAGCTGGCGCTGGAGGAGTATGAGATGGGGACGTTCCTTCAGGAGGAGCGCACGCTGGAGGGCGAGCAGTTCGTGGGGAGGGAAAACCTGCGGCGCGCGGAAGAGTACCTGCGCTACAGTCAAAAGCTCGCCCAGCGCGGCTACGTGACGGATGTGCAACTGGAGGCGGACCGGTTCGCTGTGGAGAAGGCGCGCAAGGATCTCGACACCGCGGAAAGCAAACTCGACATCCTGCGGAAGTTCACCCGGGTGAAGATGGTGAACCGGCTCAAGGCTGCGGTGGAGACCTCCGATGCGCGGCTCAAGGCGCGGCAGAACAGCCACAACTTGGACGAGGAGCGCCGCAAGTCGCTGGAGGATCAGCTGGCGAAGTGCGTGATCAAGGCGCCCACGTCGGGGCAGGTTGTGCATGCCAACTTACCCTCGGGCGATCCGCTCATCATGGAGGGCAAGCCCGTGCGAGAGCGGCAGCTCATCATCCGGCTCCCGGATCCGAAGCGGATGCAGGTGCTGGCGCGCATCAACGAATCGCGTATCGACCGGGTGAAGGTGGGGATGCGCACGACGATCCGGCTGGACGCTTTTCCCGCGCAGGAACTCTCGGGGCAGGTGCGTTCGGTGAGCGAGTATCCGCTGCCCGCCTCGTCTGTTTACAGCACCACCAAGGAATACGCCGCGGAGATCGAGATCGAGGATCCGCCCACCGGGGTGCGCACGGGGATGACGGCGAAGGTGGCCGTGGAGGTGGATCACCGGGAGAACGTGACGCAGGTGCCATTGCAGGCCGTGCTGGAGCGGGGTGAAAAGTATTTCTGCCTCGTGTCGCGCGACGGGGAACTCAAACCGCAGGAGGTGACGGTTGCCGCTTCCAATGACCAGCACGCGGTGGTGGAGAAGGGGCTGCAGCCAGGCGACCTCGTGGTGCTTGCACCGCAGGCTCACGAGCACGAGGTGGATCTGCCCGCCATCGCGCCCAAGGCCAAGAAGGTGGCCCGGGCACCGAAGCCCGGCGGAGCGCCTAATTCCAAGGGCGCGGCGCCGCAGCAGAAAGTGGCGAGGGGGACGGCGACGGGACCCATCAAGCCCGCAGTCGCAGCGAAGCCTGTGGACAAGGTGCTGCCGGTGAGCGCGGCTCAATAGCAGCGATGAGTTCCGCAATCCGCCTGTCGAACGTCCGCAAGGACTACCAGCTCGCGGGAGAGACGGTGTCGGCATTGAAGGGGATCGACCTTGAGGTGCCCGAGGGGGATTACGTGGCGATCATGGGGCCCTCGGGTTCGGGCAAGAGCACGCTGCTCAATCTGCTGGGCTGTCTGGACCAGCCCACCGGCGGCGAGTTTTTCCTGGGTGACGACGATGTGGCGCTGCTGAACGACGACCAACTCGCGGCGATCCGTGCGACGCGCATCGGCTTCGTCTTCCAGTCCTACAATCTGATCCCGCAGCTGACGGTGATGGAAAACATTGAGGCGCCGCTCACCTATCAGGGCCCTGTCAGCGAGGCGGGCCGGGAGCATTGCCGGAAGCTGGCCGAGTTGGTGGGGCTGGGGCATCGGCTCGGTCACCGTCCGCAGCAGCTTTCCGGCGGGCAGCAGCAGAGGGCCGGCATCGCGCGCGGGTTGGCGAACCGGCCGCGTTACATCCTCGCCGACGAGCCGACGGGCAACCTCGACTCAGTGACCACGGGCGAGATTCTCGCGATCCTTGGGAAGCTCAACGAGGAGGGTTGCACGATTGTGCTGGTGACCCATGAGGAGGAGGTCGCCCGCAATGCCCGGCGCATCGTGCGTCTGCGCGATGGGATGATCCAGTCTGATGAACGGCTGAGACCGCTGGAGGCGGCAACGCCCCGAGGCCCGGAGGCTGTCCTCGCGGGGGACGGGCCGACGGCGGCGGCGACGGGGTTTGGAGCGTCGATGCAGGCTCTTTTGAAGCAGGTGCATTTGGGGGTGAAGAACCTGCAGCTTCATCCGTTGCGCTCGCTGCTGACCGTGCTGGGGATGTTCATTGGAGTGGCGAGCGTGATCTGGCTGCTGGCGGTGGGCGAGGGCATCAGCGCGAAGGCGCAGGAGCAGATCGCCGAACTCGGTGCGAACAACATCATTCTCACCACCGCGCTGCCGCCGCCGCAGACCGGGGGGGGCAAGCAGAGGCTGGCCTACGGTGTGACGGTGAATGATTACGAGGGTCTCAAGGCCACCGTCCCAAGCATCGCCGCGACCATCCCGATGCGGGAGATCCCGAAGCGGCTCTTCTCCTACGGAACCAAGCAGACGTTCGGGCGCGCCGTGGGCTGCACACCGGAATACGCGGACCTCAACCGCATGATCGTAGACCGCGGCCGGTTCATCGCCGGAACGGACGTGCGCGACGGCGCCAAGGTGTGCGTGCTCGCACAGGAAGTGGCCCGCGAACTCTTCGGATTCAGTGATCCGGTGGGTAATAGCATTCACATCGGCACGGACTTCTACAACGTGGTGGGCGTGATGAAGGCGCGCGCGGCAACCGCCGAAATCCCGGGCGCGCGTGCACGTCAGGAGTTCAGCCGGGATGTGTACCTGCCCATCACCTCGCTCTGGACGCGGTTTGTGGATTTCTACGCGCACACGGAGAGCGGCGTGCCGATTGCGACACAGGTGACCCTCTCGCTGCGGGACACGCGCGAGGTGCTGGAGACCGCCGAGGTGGTGCGCCGCACGCTGGCACGCACGCATCAGCGGGAGGATTACACCATCGCGGTGCCGCTGGAGTTGCTGCAGCAGGCGCGCAACAGCCGGCTGATGTTCATCGCGATGATGGGGTTGGTGGCTGCGATCTCCCTCGTGGTCGGCGGCATCGGCATCATGAACATCATGCTCGCCACCGTCACCGAACGGACCCGCGAGATCGGCATCCGGCGGGCGATCGGGGCGCGGCGCGCGGACATCACGTGGCAGTTCCTCGTGGAAACCGTGGTGCTCTCAGTGATTGGCGGGCTGACCGGCATTTTCGGCGGACTGTCGTGCGGACCGGTGTTCAAGCTCGCGATGGCGGCGGTGGCTTCCGCGTTCCCCTCGGCGATGGCGGCGCTTCCGGACGTGGTGCGCACGATGGTGCCGTTGATCGTCTCATGGTCGCTGCCACTCGCCTTCGGAATCTCGGTGGCGGTGGGCGTGGTGTTCGGGCTCTACCCGGCACGGCGCGCGGCGCAGATGAATCCGATCGAGGCATTGCGCCACGTCACCTGACGTCCGTCGCTCGAAGCGGCTGCTTTAGCCGTCGCGTAAACCGCTTTCCCTTTTTTGCTTTGAATAGGACGCGCATTGAAACGCGCGTCCGCTCTACTTGCCAGCGTTCCACCCCCCCATGAAACACCTTCTCTCATTCGCAATCCTCCTGCTTGTTTCTTCAACGGGTCTCGATGCCGCCGCCGCGTTCCTCACCGAGAACGGGGAGCCGCGCGCGGAGATCATCCTGAGCGAAAAGCCCCAGCGTTCCGCCCGGCTCGCCGCGCAGGAGTTGCAGGATCAGATCGCAAAAATCAGCGGGGCGCGTCTGCCCATCCTCACACAGCCGACGGGGAAGGCGGTGAAAGTGTTTGTGGGAGCCAGCGCGCAGTCGCCGGTCAAGGCGGACGGGTTGCAGCACGGTGCGTATCGGATCGTCACCGGCGCGGACTGGATGGCGCTGGTGGGGGACGACACGGACTTCACGCCCACCGCGCCCTTTGCGCAGGGCAACGGCGACATCAAGCGCGCGCAGGCGGAATGGGAGAAGCTCACGGATTCGCACTGGGGGATGCCGGCCACGGGGACTTACAAATACCGGCTCCGGCTGCCCGGGCGCACGGGCAAGCCGGAGGGAGTGGTTGCTGAGAAGAACGAGACGTTCGATGTCTGGGGCCTCGACGAGCGGGGCAGTTTCAATGCGGTGTGCGGCTTCCTCCACAAGCTCGGTGCGCGCTGGTATCTTCCCGGCGAGTTGGGTGAGGTGCTGCCTTCCATCCCGAGCATCGCGCTGCCGGGGCTCAACGAAACCGTGCGTCCTGATTTCGCGCTGCGCCAGTTCAACTTCCGGTTTGGCACCGTCGGGCCGGAGACCTCGCAGTGGGCGATGCGTCTGGGGATCCGCAACAACGAGAAGCTTCAGATCGCCCATGGCATGGACACGATGACCGGCAATGATGCGATCTTCGCGGCGCATCCGGACTGGTTCGCCCTGTATGGCGGGAAGCGCCACTACACGCCCGGATCCAGCAAGAACCAGCTCTGCTACTCGAATGAGGAACTCTTCCGCGAGACGGTGCGATTTGCGCGGGCGATGCTGGACCAGTACCACTTTGAGAGCGTCTCCATCATGCCGCCGGACGGCTACACCTCGATCTGCCAGTGCGAGAAGTGCAAGGGGAAGGACTCGCCCGAGCGGAGCGATCGCGGGCTGCTGAGCGATTATGTGTGGGACTTCGTGAACCGCGTGGCGAAGGAGGTGGGGAAGACGCATCCGCGCGCCAAGGTGCTGAACTGCGCGTATGGCGTGTACACGCTGCCGCCGCTGAAGATCGACAAGCTGGAGCCGAACGTCCTCGTGGCGATCGTGGGTGGACGCAGACCGATGAACAAGGCGGGCAGCAAGGCCGAGGGGGAGGCTGCTCCAGAGGCCCTGCGCGCGGCATGGATCAAGAAGACCGACAATCCCGTGCTCATTTTTGAGAACTATCCCTTCACCGATCGCGGCTGGTATCTGCCGGCGTTCGCGGCGCACGCACTCGGCGACAGCGTCAACGCCACGAAGGGGATCTCCCAAGGGGAGGATGTCTGGCTCACCGTGCGGCAGGATTTCGACAAGGTCGGCATCGGCTTCAACCACTTCCTCGTCTACTTCACCGCACGCATGTACTGGGGCGGAAAGGACGCCGATGTGGGTGCGATGCTGCGCGAGTATTGCCGACTCTTCTACGGACCCGCGGAGCAGGAGATGCTGGCCTTCTTCACGAACTGCGAGGCGAACTGGATCGCGATGGAGGAGGACAAGGCGAAGGCCGACGCCGCACTCGCACTGTTCGAGAAGGGAAAGGCCAAGGCTGATGCCACCAGTGTTTACGGCAAGCGGATCGCGCTCATCGACGAGTTCCTCAAGGGCATGCGGATGAAGTCGCAGCAGCTGGGCCAGAAGCGCGGTCCCGTCCCCGTGGTGCGTCTCGTGGGCGATGCGAAGGGCATCGTCATCGATGGGAAACTCGACGATGCCTACTGGCAGAACTGCCCGGCCGCCGCCACGGGCCGTTTCCGCGAACTGCAAACCGGCCGCCAACCGCTTCTCGGCACGACCTTCAAAGCCGGATGGCAGGGGAGCAGCCTGTGCCTTGCGATCCGCTGCGAGGAACGGCCCGGCGAGAAACCGAACAACACGGCCACGAGGAACGGTGATCAGGCGCTGTGGTACGGGGATGCCGTGGAGATCGAGATTGCGACGGAAACGCATTCGTACTACTCGATCGCCGTGAGCCCCTCGGGGGCAGTCGTCGACCTCGATCGCGGTGCACCGCGCAGTCAGTGGTTCAGCTGGGATGCGAAGGCCGAGGTCGCCACCCAGATCGGCGAGGATCACTGGACGGTCGAAATCCGGATTCCGGTGACGCAGGACGAGAACGATCCGCTGCACCAAGTCATCGGTCGCAAACCCACGCAGAGTCTTCCCTGGCACATCAACCTCTGCCGGCAGCGCATCCGCGAAGACGGCACCGAGTTGAGCGCGCTCTCGCCGACCGGGACGGCCGCATTTCACGAGACGATGAAGTTCGCGCATCTCTACGATGGCCGTTCGCACCAGTTCGAATCCGACCCGAGTGTCACGGACTTCGTGATCGGGTTGCGCGATGTCGCCAAGCTGCGACAGCCCGCCGAGGCCCTTCCCGCCTTGCTTGCGCTGGCAGAGGGGAAGGTGACCGATTATCAGAAATCCGTGGCGTTTGAGCAGGCGGCCGCCGCCGCAGTCGCGCTCAAGGACTTCGCCCAAGCGGATGCGCTTGCCGCGCGGATCCCGATCGCTGCGGTGCAGAAAACTGTGCAGATGCAGAACCTGCTGGGACAGGCGAAGGCGCCGCAGGTCGTCGCGCAGTTCGCTGAAGAGGACATCGCGAAGTGGCCTTTCTGGAAGCGGGGCGACGGTTATTTGGTGAGAGGACGCGCCCATCTCATTGCCAAGAACGCGAAGCAGGCCGGGGCGGATCTGGCGCATGCGCTGGAGTGGCTCGGCGACGACCGGTCCCGCAAGGCTGCGCAGCAGGGGTTGCAATCGGTTCAGTCAGCGAAATGAGAGGAGCGCGCGGGATGTTGTTTGTGGCGCTCGCTTTTGCGGTGGTGATCGTGCCGTGCGTGCCAGCGTGCGCGCAGGCACTAGCCGGGGAAGCCCCGCGGAGGCTCATCGCCATCGACAACGTGTGCGCGTGGCCCAACCTCGTGAAGATGAAGGATGGGACGCTGGTGGCGGTTGTCTTCAACCAGCCCAACCACGGCCGCACGGAGGGAGATGTGGACTGCTGGGGCAGTACGGATGGGCTTTCGTGGACCAAGCTGAGCACGATCACGCAGCATGAGCCGCAGACGAACCGGATGAATCATGCTGTGGGATTGAATGCGAACGGCGATCTCGTGGTGCTCTGCAATGGATGGGACAAGATCGTTCCGGAACGCAATGCCGCCAGTCGTCCGGTGCAGACGGTCGTGAGCATTTCCCGTGATGGCGGCAGGACGTGGGCGCAGGGGGGGGGCGTGCTGCCACAGGACGACGGGTTGTCGTGGCAGGTGCCGTTTGGCGACATCACGCAGGCGGCCAATGGGGATCTTGTGACCGGCACCTACGCCTTCGGTAGAAGCAGCGCGAACGGAGAGAAGATCGGAAACATTCACGCCGCGCGCAGCAGGGATGGGGGCAGGACTTGGCTTGTGATCGCACCGATTGTGAAGGACAGGCACTGTGAGTGTGCGTTGTTGCATCTGGGGAGTGGAAAATGGGTGGCGGCAAGCCGGCGCTTCGGTGTGCTCGATCTGGAGGTCTTTGCTTCCGACGACGACGCGTTCACATGGCACTCGGTGACGACACTCGACATCCAACCCGTGTCGTCCGCACATCTGCTGAAGCTCAGTGACGGGAGGGTGCTGCTCACTTATGGCAACCGGGCCAAGGGGAGCTATGGAATCGAGGCGCGGACGAGTTCGGATGGAGGTGCCACATGGGGGAAGCCGCAGCAGTTGGTGGCGCTGGAGCATAGCGATTGCGGCTATCCTGACGCGGTGGAACTGCCCGGGGGCCGCATCGTCGTCGCCTATTACGCCGACCGGATTGCGCAGCATGAGCGGTATCATATGGGGGTGCTGAATCTCTCCATCGGTGAGCTGCGGTGAATCCGCCGGGGCTGCGGGACAGTTCCGAATGGCCCTTAGTGAAGGGCATCGGCCATGCGTCGATGGATAATTCGGTCCGCGAAGCAGTCGCCCCTACCGCCACCATGCCGGAGGCATGGAAGCCAATAGCCGGTCGGTGTGCGCCATCCGCAAAGCGGATGCCGGGAACCACCGGATCGTGTTTCCCCGCGCGACGCGCCCCGGCATGGGGCGCGAGAAGGCTGATGATGGGAGAGAGTTGTGCCTGTCCTCATCAGATCCACTCATGGCATCCGTCTGCCTGCCGACGTCGCGCCCAAATACCACGGCGATGCCCCTTCACGAGGTGCAATTCGGGACACTTCCCGCTGGAGTATTCTAGGCAGCCCATTAAACCCGAAACATAGATTCGAACGCAGGCGGATTTCCTTTGATATCTCTTGGTTCTCATAGGAATCCCCGCGACACACCACCCCCCCCACCGCCGGCAGGCGCATGAAGGCGTATTGATGCCTTGGAGCGCAGGCCTCCCTCCCACCATGAATCTCAGGACTCTCCTTGCCGTGCTGTTCCTTGCCGCAAGTTTACCCACACGCCATGTCGCGGCCCAGCTGGCGAACCAGCCACGTGAGGCGCTTTGGATCGAGGGGGCCGATGGGAGCGGGGCTTTTGAGGGACGGTTCGAACATCGTGGCAAGTTGTTGAAGGCCATCCTGCTCGTGGCCGCGGAACAGGCGGTGGAGGTTGAGTTGAACGGGCGTTCCATGGTGCGGGCGGGGGGATCGAAGGAGGCGGTTTCCATCGACGTCACCGCCGGGGTGAGGGAGGGGGCGAATGTGCTGAAGCTCACAGGGGCGGGGAAGGTCGCGGCACTCCTGGAGTTAAACGGCGATCTAGCCCGCAAGTCGTGGATCGCCACAGGCCCGGACTGGCTCACCCCGGCCGGTCCCGTCCGCGCGACGCCGATCGACCCGGGTGCGAACCCTTTTGATTTCAAGAAGACCTTCGATGCCTACAACTCGTGGCAGCTCGCGAAAGCCGGCACGCAGAGTGAGGCTACCGACCCAGCATCGATGAACGCGCCCGCCGGTTTTCGTGTGGAGAGGATGCGTTCGGCGATGGGCGAGGAAGGATCATGGGTGGCGATGGCGTTTGATCCAAAGGGGCGCATCACCCTTGCACGCGAGAAGCGCGGGCTGCTCCGGTTCGATCCGGGGACGGGTGCGGTGGAGGTGATTGAGGATACCCTGCTCGAATGCCGCGGGCTGCTTTATGCTGACGGTGCGCTGTTCGCGAATGCAAACAACAGCAAGGCGCTCTATCGCCTCCGGGATTCGCGCGGGGATGGGCGGTTCGACGAGAAGACGGAGATCCTGCGGACCGGCGGGGGCGTCGGGCACGGCCGCAATCACGTGAAGCTCGGGCCGGATGGCTGGATCTACGTGGCGCATGGAAACAACGTGGTGCTGCCGGAGAATCTCTCCACCCGATCTTCGCTGCGCAATTACGCGGCCGACCAAGTGCTGCGCAATCCATGGGATGAGACGATGTTCGACGGCAATGTGGAACTGCCCGCGGGGCACGTGTTGCGCGTGAAGCCGGATGGCAGTGAGGTGGAGTTGCTCGCGGGCGGATTGCGCAATCCGCTGGATGGCGCGTTCAACCGCGATGGCGAGTTCTTCGTGTTTGATGCGGACATGGAGCGCGATGTCGGAGCCTCGTGGTACATGCCGACCCGCGTGCTGCATGTGGTGCCCGGCGCTGATTACGGATGGCGTCGCGGTACGGGACGTCAGCCTGCCTGGTATGCCGACACGCTTCCCAGTGTGGTGGACGTGGGCCTGTCTTCGCCCACGGGGGTGTTCTTCGGGTACGGCGCAAAGTTTCCCGCACGCTATCAGGATACGCTGTTCTGCCTCGACTGGGCGTATGGCCGGATTCTTGCCGTCACGCTCGGAGCGCGCGGAGCAAGCTACGAAGGGGTGCAGGAGACGTTTGTGAGCGGTCGTCCGTTGAATGTCACTGATGGCTGTATCGGTCCGGATGGAGCCCTGTGGTTTATCACCGGCGGACGGGGCACGCAGAGCGGACTTTATCGCGTCTCGTGGACGGGCGGTGCGGAGGCTGCGTCCGCTCCGCAACCCCTCACGGCCGCACAGCTGCTGCGCCGCAAAATCGAGCAGGGACGGGCGACGGAGGAGGAGGTGCATCTTGCGCTGGCTGCTGAGGACCCGTTCCTCCGGCACGCAGCGGTCCGGCATCTGGAGCGCACGGGTTCGATGCCGGCACGCGAACAGCTCACGCGCTTCACCGGCGGGTGGGAGGCGATTTCCCGCTGGCTCGTTGCCGTTCGTTCAGGGCAGGCGGATCTGAGGGAGACCGCGATGAGGGCGGCGGTCCGAATGCCGTGGGAAGAGAGTTCCCCGTCACAGCGGCTCGCGAGTCTGCGGATCCTCGGGATTGGGATGGCGCGGGGCGGAACATCGGCGGACGCGTTTGCGGGTGAATGCCGGGTCCTTCTGGAGCCCCGGTTTCCAGCCCGCGAGCCGCGGCTCGACCGCGAACTTTGTGCGCTGCTGGTCGCTTTGAAATCGCCGCAGGTGATCGCGAAGGCGACGGATCTGCTCCGGAACGCGACGACCTCGGAGGATCTGGTCTTCTATGCGATGCAGCTGCGTTACCTCCGGGAGGGATGGACGCCGGAGTTGCGGCGTGTGGTCTTCGAGGCGCTCAACCGGGCCGAGGGATTCAATGGGGCGAGTGCTTATTTCAAAGTGATCGGGGACACGCGGAACGAGTTCGCGTCCGCGCTCTCGGCTGAAGAAGCGACACAGCTGTCGGGTGTGATTCATCCGCCCAAACCGGTGCAATTGCTCGCGCACGCGCTTCCGGGGCACACGTTCAAGAACTGGAAGCTGGAGGATCTCGCGCCCCTGCTGGCCGGGGTGTCCAAGGGGCGTTCGTTTGAGAAGGCGCGGGCGTCGCTTGTCAGTGCGCAATGCGTATTCTGTCATCGCGTGAGTCAGGATCCCTCGATACCGGCGGGGGTTTTTGGTCCCGACCTCACGCAGGTGTCCGCGCGTTTCGGCCGGCTGGATCTGCTGCGTCACATTCTCGAGCCTTCGTTGGTGATTGATGAGAAGTACCGCAGCGTCGTCGTGAAGACGGTCGATGGCCGCGAAGTGGGCGGCACGCTGGAGAGCGAGGACGACGAGCGGGTGGTGCTCAAGCCGAACCCGCTTTCACCCGCGGTCGTGGAGATCGCCAAGGCGCAGATTCGGGAGCGCCGTGTGTCGGATGTGTCGCCGATGCCGGCTGGATTGCTCAACGCCCTGAAGGCGGAGCAGATTCTCGATCTGCTGGCGTGGTTCGAGGCGGGGGGAGACGCAGCCGGGGCTGCGTGGAAGTAGGGCGACGATGCGATCCGGCCGAGGCCTGTAGACGATAGGGAACGGCGGAGGTTTCTCTTGTCATCATCCTTCTCGCTCGCCCAGCCCGGGGCGCATCGCGTGGGGAGACGCGATCCGGTGGTTCCGTGCGTCCGCGTTGCGGACTGCGATGACCACCGGCTAATTTCTCCCATGCCTCCGGCATCGCGGTGTCGCGAGAGCGTGTTTCTTGTCCTGATCTCTCAACAAAGAACGACGGGTGGCCTCAACCTAAAAGCGCGCATGGCCGTCCCGAAAACGGGGGCACGCGTTTCAAACGCAATGTTTTACGACGGACTGGATTGCCACCCAATGAGTTCAGTGCGGAGCAATGCGAATTTCCTGCCTTTGAACGGCTTCCGTTTCGACGCCTCGCCCGATCGCGTTTTTAGGCTCAACGCAGTGCCATTCGGGACGGATGATCTGTACTTACGCGAACCTGCGCCTTGGTTTGTGCGGCCTGTGAATTGAGGTGAGGAGGGCGAGGTCGAGTTCCTCGGAACGCGCCGCGCCGGTCGCGTGAGTCGCTTGGGTGTCTTGCTATTTTTTTGGCGCCCCGATGCCACGCTCCTTGAGAATGGCACCCCAGTACTCACTTCCTTCCAGACGATCCTTGAAATCCTTTCTGAAGATCTCTTTGCCTGGTTTGATTTTCGGCTAGACGGCGTCAAAGAACGTCCACGCCTCCTTCTCGTTGCCGGTGTAGATGAGGTCCAGCATTGTCCCCCAGAATAGCTTGGTCGGTTCATCCGCATGTAAAAGTTGGTCGCCGAATTCACGCGACTCCCCCTCGTATGGATAGCTGCCCATAGCCGCTCTCGCCTTGGCAGCCATCGCCTTGAGTTTGGCCGGTGCAGGGGCAGGTTTCTTCATCGCCGAAAAACTCGGCCGCCAGTCGCCGTTTTTGAATTCGAGTACGACGGGAGGGAAGGGGGATCCCTCGAAGACGTTGTTCCAGCGCCTATAGCTGGCGTCCCCGGTTGACAGGAACAAACCTCCGCGTGGATTGACGCGGTCAGGACCTATAGGGCAGTCAACATTTGAAAGAACCGGTCTCTGGATGACCCGATCGCCAAGTTCGTAGAAATGATAGCCGAACCCGGGATGCGAAAGGCCCGACACAAAGCGTCCAATTGCGACGTCGGGCACTCCATCTCCGGTCTTGTCCTGCGTTTTCCAGAGCAAGGCCTGCTTGTCCTGAGCTTCTGCAATCACAGAGATGGAAGCATCGCATCCGAGGTCCAATAAGTCTGCACCGGTGCAAAGGTAAACCAGCCGCTTCCCGCTTTTCAGGATCTCTGCCCATGACCCTTGTGGCTCGTTGGAGGAATAGACATTAATCGCGTATCCGTTCACCTCGCGGGTCGAGGTCCGCTTGCTTCCTTCTGGCAGTGCGAACTGATTGGACACGGTCGCCTCAAACTTGCGGGGCGCAGACTGTTCCGCTTCCGGTTCGTACTTGGACCTTATCGTCCGGAAGACGTACCTGCCGTTTTGGGGAAGAATGAGTGCGGGCAATACATCAGGGCCCTGTGCATCGAGGAGGTCCCTGCCGTCCGGTGCGCGCAGTTCGAATGTGTTGAATTCGTATCTGTCGCCCTGTCGGAGTTCCCAGTAATCGCCCTGTTTTCCCTCGAAGCTGAACTCCTTGGTCTTCCCCGGAGGAACCGTGAATTCGAGGGGGGCGTTGAACTGGAGGGGTTCGGGTTTTTCTGCAGGGGCAGAAACCAGAAGTGCTGCGAGGACTGCAGGCAGGCAGAGGAGCGTTTTCATGGATGTGACTGTTGGGTTGGCGCTGCTGAGTGAGGGGTGATCGCGCGTGTCTGAAAAGTGTATGAAGTGCACTGGACAGCTGTTGTGTGTTTTACATTGCGGCACCGTTGGCGTCACTGGGAATCCCGCGGTCATCGGGGAAGGTTCCGGCGCGATGGACGCGGCTGTTCGTGAGTGCCAGCGGCGGGCCTGTCCGCTGGATGGCGGGATCTTGCCGACGGCGAGTCCCAAGGTGGGGGCTGCGTTGCGCCGCGACCGGTGAGGGCTGGGTTCGGCGCGCTTCGTGGGATGGCGGTCAGGGCCTCTGGAACCGCATTTCCGAGTGGATGAAAGGCTGGGCCCGCTTATGTCCCAAACAGAACAGGCCCGGGCGTGGCGGTGGCTAGTGCAGCGGGACGCCCGATTTTGCAAGGAATCGGAGCACACCGCTGGCCAGCCACAGGAGCGCGGAAACCGTCGCCAGCATGCCCATCCCGATGATCATCGCTTTGCGGAAGGGAAGGACGCGTCCGCCGCGCCAGCGGGCGAAGAGCGCGGCAGCGAGCGCCACGTGCGTGACGCCGGACCACGGGTGACCGGGGGGCCATCCACCTTTCCATCCGGAGAGGGAGTAATTCACCACCACCGCAAAGAGCGAGACACAGGCGGCCGCGAGAAGAGGCCAGCCGGAAGGACGCGCGGGCTCGGGTGTGAGAGAGGGATTGTTCATGGAGTGGGGTCTGCGCACACGGCGGTGGAATCTGCCAGAGCGCCGACCTCTTGGATGTTTAAGGCGGTGCCGTCAACCTTCTGGAAGGTCTGTGGGGGAGGGCAATTCCATGGACGACATGGACGACATGGACAGCGTGAAGGTGGGCTTTAGAAGAGGGTGCGCACTGCGGGCTTGGTGACCTTGCCCATCGCGTTGCGTGGAAGCTCTTTCACCACCACGAGGCGTTGGGGGATTTTGTAGGCGGAGAGCCGGTCCCGGCACCACTCGCGGACGGAGCCGAGTTCGAGGGATTGGTTCTCAGCCAGCACCACGGCGGCGGAGACGGCTTCGCCCCATGTGTCGTCTGGAAGGCCGAGCACGGCGCACTCGCGGATGGCGGGGTGTTCGAGGAGGGCGGCCTCGATTTCAAGAGCGGAGAGTTTATAGCCGCCGCTCTTGATAATATCGACGGAGAGACGGCCCATGATCCGGTAGTAGCCGGTCTCGAGCACCGCCATGTCGCCGGTGCGGAACCAGCCTTCGTCGAAGGAGTCGGCGCTCGCTTCGGGCCGGTTCCAGTAAGCACGGAACACACCGGGGCCGCGTGTCTGGATCTCGCCGGGTGTGTCCTCGCCGGAGACGATGTCGCCGGATTCGGTCTTGAGGCGGACCTCGACGCCCGGAAGAGGAACGCCAACGGCGCCGGGGCGGCGTTCGCCTGTGTAGGGATTGGAGAGGATCATGCCGGTCTCGGTCATGCCGTAGCGTTCGAGGAGCTTCTGTCCTGTGAGTGCGGTCCATTGTTCGTGGACGCTGGCGGGGAGTGCAGCGGAGCCGGACACCATGAGGCGCATGCTTGCGAATCCGGCGACGAGTGCGGCGCGGTCCGCGGGCGCGGCGGATTCGAGGGCTTGGATGATCTTCACGTAAATGGTGGGCACCGCCATGAAGAGCGTGTAAGCGCGGGCGCGGACGCGTCCCAGAATGGTGGCGAGATCGAAGCGTTCGAAGTGTTCCACCCGTGCGCCGGACCACAGCGCGCAGGCCGTGACATTGATGATCCCGTGAATGTGGTGCATGGGGAGGAAGAGCGGGATCCGGTCGGCGGCGGACCAGTGCCATGCGGTGACGAGGCTCTCGACTTGAGCCTGAAGGTTGGCGTGCGTGGTGACCACACCCTTGGGCCTGCTGGTCGTGCCGCTTGTGTAGAGGATCATGGCGCGACGGTCCGGTGTGAGTTCGGGGAGCGCGCCCGCAGCGTCGGATGCGGTTTTGTGCGTGTCGTCGGTGACAAGGATGCGCACGCCAAGACGCTCGCAAAGCTTACGGATCTTGGAGGCGAGCGCGCTGGTGGTGGCGAGGAGGGATGCGCCGGAATCGGTGAGGGCGTATTCCCATTCATTCTCGGTGGCGGAAAGGCAGATGGGGATTTTGATTCCGCCTGCGCGCCAGATGGCCCACTGCGCTGCGGTGTAGCCTGGACCAGCCGGGGCGAGCAGGGCGACGCGCGCTTCGTTGAGGTCCGCCGCGCCGGCGAGCAGCGCCGAGGCGAGGACGGCCGAGTGGTCGATGAGTTGCTGGTAGGTGTGCGCTTCGGAGCCGGACTCGAAGGCGATGCTGGTGGCGTGCGCATGCGCACGGGCGAGGAAGGGCAGTTCGGTCATGGGGTGGGAAAAAGAAGACGGACGATGAAGAACAACAGCGACGGACCGAGCAGGCAGCCGAGTCCGGTGTGAAATGTGGCCACGAGCGCGCCGTACGGGACGAGGCGGCGGTCGGTGGCGGCAAGGCCCGCAGAGACGCCGCTCACGGTGCCCGCAAGGCCGCCGAAGACCATTGCGGAACGCGGCGTCTTGAGACGGAGAAAGCGCGCGGCGGCCGGGGTGGAGATCATGACAAGGATGGCCTTCACCACACCGGTGGCGATGCTGAGAGCCATGATGTCGGAACTGGCGCCGAGCGCGGTGCCGGTGACGGGACCAACAATGTAGGTGATGGCGCCTGCGCCGAGGGTGGTCATGCTCACGGCATCGCGGTAGCCGAAAGCCCATGCCACCGAGGCGCCGACGAGAAAGGGGAGCACGGTGCCGAGCAGCAGTGCGATGGCGCCGACCCAGCCTGCGCGGCGGGCTTCCTCGGGCTGCACTTCAAAGGAGGTCGCGACGATGGCGAAGTCGCGCAGCATGTTGCCACCCATGAGTCCGATTCCACTGAAGAATGCGAGGTCCGCAAGGCCGCGGGTGCCGCCGGAGACCTTGCCGCCGACGTAAGCGAGCGCGAGGCCGATGAGGATGGCGAAAGCCGATCCCTGCACGCGGCCAAGTGTGAGCTTTTTGGAAAGGAAGGCGGAGAGGAGCGTGACTGCGCCGACGAGTGCGAAGGCGCCCACGAGGCCGTTGTCGCGCGCAGTTTTCTCAAGGATTTCCCACATGATGCGCTGGTTCTGGCTGAGGGGTGGAGGGATCGGAGGGCGGGGGTTCGGCGCGATTGATGGCGGCGACGCAGAGTCCGCAGACCAACACGCTGCCGGTGGCGGCGGCGAGTGCGAGAGGGCCTCCGCGGAGGGCGGCGACGACGTTCTGCTGCATCGCCATCGCGACCACCACGGGGATGTAGAGAGCGCCCCAATAATGCACCCCGCTCTCGGAGGCCGTGGAAAGCCAGCCCATCCGTCGCAGCACGAGGCGGGAGAGAATGAGCAGCAGCATGGCGATGCCCACGCCGCCTACGTTCGCAGGGATGCCGAGGGCGCGCCCGAGAAGATCGCCGGCCACAATTCCTGCGAGATGACAGAGTGCGAGCAGAGCGGTGCCGTAGATCACCATGGGGTGGGTGGGGGTGGGAGTCAGCAGGAACTGACGGCCGCATCCTCTGGAGGAGGGGAGGGGATGGGAAGTCACAAATGGCGGTCAACGCGTGATGTGCCGCCGGCATTTGCGCAGGGGGCGGAGGGTTTCCCGGCTTTCCTGAAGGCCTCGGGAAGAGCATGGTGAAAGACTGCGATGAAAACCGAATCCTCCCCATTTCCCGACCGCTGGTCCCTTGAATCGTGGTTCCCGAAGTTTGGAGGGAGTGATTATCAATCGTTCAAGGAGGCTCTTGCGATGGAACTACCGGCGATGGCGGCGCGGGCTTCGATTCTTGCTGAGAAGAAAGCGGCGGCGCTGGATCCGGGAGAGTTGGCGAAAGCATTGCAGGAGGCGGAGGTGTTGGGCGACCGGTTCGGGCTGCTTTCCTCGTATCTGGGATGTCTCTCGGCGGACGATGCGAACGATGAGGCGGTGAAGGCCGATGAGGCTTGGCTGGCAACGCTGGAGGCAGAGGCGGTGAAACTCCATGCCTGCCTGCGTTCCGCGCTCGCGCGCCTCGACGACGCTGCTTTCCAGAGCCTGCTGCAAGATCCGCTCCTCACCGATGCCGGGTACGCGCTTGCGCAGATGCGCACGGAGGGGCGTCGCCAGATGAGCGCAGAGATGGAGGCGCTCGCCGCGGAACTCAATGTGGACGGCCTTCACGCGTGGGGTCGCCTTTACGATACGCTCTCGGGGCGGATGGAATTCGTCATGCAATTTCCGGACGGGCGCACCGAGACCGTTCCGATGAGCCGTCGCCGCGCGCTGATGTCCGAGCCGGACCGGCGCCTGCGCGCAGCGGCGTTTCGTGACGGACAGAAGCCGTGGAACGATCATGCGGTGACGCTGGCCGCCGCGCTCAACGGGATCGCAGGGACGCGCCTGAGTTTGTACGGGCGCCGCGGGATCGGGCACTTTCTGGACACCCCGCTTTTCGACGCGGGGATGACGCGCGCTTCGCTGGAGGCGATGTTGGAGGCGATCCACACGCAGTTGGAACTGCCCCGGCGGGCGATGCGCGCAGCTGCGCGGTTGCAGGGCACTCTGGCGCTCCATTACTTCGACCTCGAGGCTCCCCAGGTCGCGGCGCCGGACGCAGCGAAGCTCACATGGGACGATGCCTGTGCGACGGTGGACCGTGCTTTCAGCGCCGCGTATCCCGAGCTCGGTGCGTATTTCCGCGAGATGCTGGATCAGCGTTGGATCGAGGCGCAACCGCGCGCGGGCAAGCGGCCGACGGCTTTTTGCACCGGCTCCCGGCTGCGGGCCGAGGAGCGTGTGTACATGACCTTCCACGGCACGGTGCATGACATGGTGACCCTCGCTCATGAGGTCGGTCATGCGTGGCATGCGCGGGTGCTGCGGCCTGCGCGCGCGTACGCGGCCGGTTATCCCATGACGCTCGCGGAGACGGCCTCCAATTTTGGTGAGATGATCCTGCTCGACGGTCTGATGCGGGATCCCGGGATGAACGCGGCGACCAAGGCGTATCTGCTCGATCAGGAGATGTTGCGCGCCCACGCCTACCTCGTGAACATCCCGATGCGCTACGAGTTCGAGAGGCAGTTCTATGGGGAGCGCGCTGCGGGTGAGGTTTCCGTGAGCCGGCTCGGCGAGTTGATGGAGGGCGCCCAGCGCAAGCTCTACGGTGATACACTGATCGCGGATGGGACGGATCCGATGTTCTGGGCGTCGAAACTGCACTTCTTCATCACGGGAGTGTCGTTCTACAATTTCCCGTACGTCTTTGGTTACCTGCTGAGTCATGCGCTGTTCGCGCGGTTTCAGGAGGAAGGCGCCGGATTTCTGCGCAACTACGAGGCGTTCCTTGCGTCCACGGGCAGGGCGTCCTGCGAGGATGTGGTGAGGCAGACGCTGGGCGAGGATCTCACGCAGCCGGAGTTCTGGGCGCGCGCGGTGAGAGCGATGGAGCCATCGCTGCGGGCGTACGAGCAGGTGGCGGACGTTGGAGTGTAACGGTTGCGCGGCGGCCGGTGGATGAGGCGATGCTTGGAAGAGACAGGCGTTCTCTCCCTCTTTTTTGCAGCTTCGTGCCTTGGCGCCATGGTGTGAGAACCTGCGACTGAAGGGCACACCACGGAGACAAGAAGCGGGAGCCGATACGGACAGGCAAAGTTTCCTAGCATCGTCGCGCTTCTCGCGCCCGCTGCAGGGGCGCGTCGCGTGGGGACATGGAATCCGGTGGTTCTCTCCATCCGCTTTGCGGATTGCGTTCACCGACCGGCTAATTGCTTTCATGCCTCCGGCATGCGGACGGTGAGAGCGACTGTTTCGTGGCCGTGCCTGAACGGGATAGGCGTTCTCTCCCCCTTTTTTGCAGCTTCGTGCCTTGGTGCCATGGTGTGAGAAATTGCGACTGAAGGGCACACCACGGAGCCAAGACGCGGGAGCCGATACGGACAGGCAAAGTCTCCTAGCATCGTCGCGCTTCTCGCGCCCGCTGCAGGGGCGCGTCGCGTGGGGACATGGAATCCGGCCGGTTCCCTGCGTCCGAGTTGCGGACTGCGATCACCACCGGCTAATCGCTTTCATGCCTCCGGCATGTGGACGGTGAGAGCGACTGTTTCGTGGCCGAGCTACCCCATCCGGGCATGGCCGATGCCCTTAACCAAGTGCCATTCTTGCCTGTCATGCCAGGCCACTGGTCCTGAAGGCATGGGAGGCATCAGCCGGGTGGACGCGCGTCCCCGCTCACGCATCGGGCAGGCTCCTTTGGCGTTGATTTACATTTCTATACATGCAAATTATCGCACACATAGAAACATGAGTGCCCCCCGCTCTTCGCCCAAAAAACCAAGTTCTCCGGTCCACGATTCTGGGTTCAGCACGCCCAGCCTTGATCGCGCCCTCGCCGTGTTGAGCTGTCTGGGTCGGCATTCACTGGGACTCACACTGTCGGAGGTCGCCGCGGAACTCGGTCTTTCCGTCAACTTTGTCTACCGGGTCACGCAGTCCCTCGTGGCGCACGGCTACGTCGTGAGGGATGCGGACAAGCGCTTCAGCATCGGTGCGCGGATGCTCTCGCTGTGCCAGCCGGTGGTGGACGATGTGCCGCTGGCCGAGGCGGCCCTTCCGGCGATGCGCTGGTTAAGTGAGCAGACCGGTGAGGCCGCCCATCTGGGGATGATCACGGGCCATGAAGTCATCGTGCTGGAGAGGGTGATCGGGCGGGCGTTGATCAAATTCTACGTGGAAAGAGGGACCCGCTTTCCGCTGCATACAAGCGGTCCCGGCAAAGTGATGCTGGCCTTCATGCCGGACGCACAGCGCGATGCGATCCTTGCCGGCATGCAATTCGAGCGCTACCAATCCCGTACGATCACCAGTCGCAGGGGGTTCTTGAAGTGTTTGGCCGCGGTGCGCGAATGCGGCGTTGCCTCTGATCTCGGAGAGCATCTCGCCGGCCATCACTGCCTCGGGGCCCCTGTTTTCGGGCCCGATGGAAGCGCGGTTGCGAGCCTTTGGATTAGTGCGCCGAGTCAGCGCCTGAGCGAGGAGAGAATGATGTCGCTGGCGTCCACGGTCCGAAAGGCCGGAGAGATGGCGACTCAGGCCTTCAACCCGCCCCCACGCATTGTATGAAAGCCGCTCTCCTGCTTCTCCTCTCCATGGCGATGAACCTGCCGGTTTGCGCAGCGGAACGCTTTCTTCTCGCGGCAGACAACCAAGTCATCGAGGTCGATCGTTCCGGCAAGGTCACCGAGATCTTAAAGCATCCCGGCCATGGTGGCATTTATGATGCGTGGCGCCTGCCCGATGGCGGCTTTGCTTATTCGCATCGCGGAGGATTAGCCGTCTTTGATGCGAACAAGAAACTCCTCATGGAGCATTCCGCGGTGCGCGGGGATAAGGGTTCCGAGGCGAACAGCTGTGCGGTTCTCGATGGCGGGTTGCGGTTCGCCTTGATGGATAGCGGCGCCAGCCAGATTCGTACGGTGGATCGCCGCGGTACCGTGGTGGCCGAGACACCGTTGCCAGATCTTTCCAATGAGCCCATGCACTTCCGCTACCGGACCATCCGAGAGATCCCGGGCGCGAATGCTTTCTGGGTGTGCCAATACGGTCGGAAGACGATCCTCAAGATTGAGGCCAACACTGGCAGGGTACTGCAGTCCATCTCGCTCGAGCCTTTGCTGGCTTCAACGCCGAGCGTGAAGAAAGCCTTTGCCGTAACACAGAGCGGCGACGGCTCGCTGTATGTCTCCACCTCGACGGGATGCCAGTTGCTGCACGTGGACGGCGATGGAAAGAAGCTGGCGTGCTGGACTACACAGGATCTGGCCGTTTCCTGCCGGTACTTGCTGGGAATGCAGCGCCTAGGGAACGGCAACCTGCTTGTCGCATGCGGAGATTATCATCTCAAAAATCCCGGTGAAGGCAGCGATCTGCTGGTGGAGATCGATGGAAGCGGCAGGGTTGTCTGGCGACTCCAACGCGATCAGTTGGTGGATCAGATCGAGGGCGCCGTTGAGAAAAGCACGGGAATGGAGGAGATGCGGATTACTAATGTGCATGCCTATGACAGTGACCATTTGGATGAGTGCCTGAATGTGCGGCGGTAAGCTCATTTCAATCCCATGCTATCCCGCCGTTTCCCCCCTTTGCGCGGAATGCTGAGCCGGATCCGGAATCAGGCCGGAGCGGCTTTCATCGCCCTTGCGTTTGCCTCCCCCGTTTGGGCGGCTCCAGTCCCGCAACCGGTGTGGATCGCGCTGGCCCCGCTGCTCGAGAAGCACTGTGTGGAGTGTCATGAAGGGGACACCACGAAGGGCGGCCTCGACCTGACTCAACTTCCCAAGAACCTGCAGGATCGGGCGCTCCGGGACCGATGGATTCGGATCCATGACCGCGTGAAGGCGGGTGAGATGCCGCCCAAGTTTGAAGATCTGCCCTCTTCAGAGCGCAGTGCCATCACGGGAATTCTTGGGGCGGCGATTGATGAAACGGATCGTGCGGAAGTTATTCAAAATGGGCGCGGGCCGCTTCGCCGGCTGAACCGCGACGAGTACGAGCAGAACCTGCGCGATGTGCTGCAACTCCCAAGCCTCGATATCCGCGACATGCTTCCGGAAGACCGGGAGGGACACCACTTCAACAAAACCTCGGAGACGCTCGACATGTCCCGCGTGCAATTCACTGCGTATCTCGAAGCGGCCGAAGCCGCGCTTCGAGCCGCGATGGTAGTGGATAAAAGCCCGCCTCCGTCCACGAAGTTCAAAGCAGTGGGGGCGTCCCTGTTTCCCGAGAAGACGACCTTCGGCGAGCGCGAGGCGATGTTTTTTGCGAGGGACAACCAAGCAATCGCATTCGAAAAAAACCCGACTAAGGAGGAGGCTCAGGCAGCCCTGAAAGACGAGACCATTGAGTTGGCGCTCTTTCGCTCAGCGCACTGGCCTTACTATGGATATCCGAAGGGATTTGTGGCGAAGCTGCCGGGAGACTACAGGGTGCGTTTTTCCGCGCGAGCCGTGGTGCAGGTGGCAGGTTATCAACTCAAGCCGGCTGCGGAACCGGTGCCGATGACTTTCCGCGCGCGGAAACCATCAGGACCCGACGTGTCCGGCGATGTGCGCGCGACTGGAGGTGTCATGGACATCCAACCGGACGTCGCAACCTATGAAACCACCATCAGCCTGCGAGAGCGCGAGACTTTTGAATACAGCCTGCTCGGTCTTCCGGTGCCCTTGGCGCGCAATGTGAAAGGCGGTCCTCCGACTTATCGCTATCCCCCCTTTCCCGAAGGCGGCCAGCCCGGTGTGGCCTTTCAATGGTTGGAAGTGGAGGGCCCGCTCTCGTCCGGGGAATGGCCGCCGCAATCCCATCGTGTTCTATTCGACAACCTCGGGATTCCGCCAACCGCCGAGCAGCCCAGGGCGGAGGCGGCGCGGCTTCTGCGTCGTTTTGTAAAGAGGGCATCCCGCGAGCCGCTTTCCGAAGGGGATGTGAAGCAGTTCGAACAACTCATCTGGAACCGGCTGGAGAACGGTGCGGGTTTTTCCGAGGCTGTGCTGGCGGGATACAAAGCGTTCCTTTGCTCCAGCCACTTTCTCTATCTCCGTGAGCCGATGCACGAGAGCGATCACTTTGCGATTGCGTCGCGTCTGTCTCATTTCCTCACCAACACGCGGCCGGACCAGCGTCTCGCCTCGCTTGCCAGTGATGGTCGTCTGCGCGATGCGGAAATCCTGCGGAGTGAGACCCTCCGTCTGATGGAGGGGGACGGCTTTTCAAGATGCATCCAGCATTTCAGCGACTATTGGCTCAATCTGCGCCATCTGCGCCGCGATGAACCCGATATCCGCTTGTATCCCGAGTACCGCTTCGACGACTACCTCGTGGAGAGCATGGGGCACGAGACGCGCGCATTCCTCAGCGCAATAATCAGAGACAATCTGCCAGCCCGCGCGCTGATCGAGACGGATTTTGTTTTCGCTAATGACCGCCTCGCAAAACACTACAATCTCCCTCCGCTAAGCGGCTCGAGGGTGCGCAAAGTTTCATTGGAAAAGGGCAGCGCGCTCGGTGGTCTGATCACACAGGCCGCAATCCTCAAGGTGACAGCCAATGGGACCACTACATCGCCCATCGTGCGGGGCGCATGGGTCATGGATCGCATCCTCGGAGAGCCGCCACCGCCGCCCCCGCCGAGCGTTCCCGCCGTTGAGCCGGATATTCGCGGAGCCAAGACCATCCGGGATCTGCTCGCGCTCCATACAAAATCCAAGTCCTGTGCGGCGTGCCATGCCCGGTTTGATCCCGCCGGGCTCGCGCTCGAAAACTTCGATGTTCTCGGAGGCTGGCGCACTCGCTACCGGGGGTTGGAGGAGGGTGAACTGGTTGCAGGGATCGACCGCGCTGGGCATGACTTTAATTACACGCTGGCGGCGCCCGTGGATGCTCGTGGGAAGCTGATGACCGGGAGTGCTTTCCAAGATATTCGCGATCTGAAGTCCATCCTTGCGCTCAATCCGCGTCAGCTCGCCCGTAATCTCCTTCAGCAATTCACGATCTATGCAACGGGGACGCCGGCGCGTTTCTCCGACCGTGCAGAAATCGAATCGATCCTCGATGCATGTGCCGATGACGGGTACCGCGTGCGCGACCTCATCATTAGTCTGGTGCAAAGCCGTATATTTCTCGGCCAACCCGGATCCCACTGACGCTATGAACTCCCCTTACGTTTCCTGCCGCGCTGGTGCGATCAGTCGCCGTTCCCTGCTGCGTGGGATTGGCGCCATGGTTGCGCTGCCATTTCTCGAGTGCATGACGCCGGTGTTTGCGCGTTCTGCAGTGCAGGAGGCGCCTGCGCGAATGCTGCTCATCTCCAACAACCTTGGCGTGCTGCCCAAGCCCTTCTTCCCCGAGGGGGTGGGCCGCGACTATCAACTCTCGCCCTATCTCTCCGTCCTCGCTGAGTTTCGCAATGAATTCACGGTCTTCAGCGGCCTTTCCCACCCGGGTGTCGTGGGCGGGCACAGTACGGAGAATTGCTTTCTTACTGCAGCGCGCGGCCCGACGAAGAGCGGGTTTCGCAATCAAATCTCGCTGGATCAATTCGCTGCCGAAAGGCTCGGACAGGCAACCCGGTTTACGACGCTCAATCTCGGGGTGAATATTGATAAGGCGAATCGCAGCCTCTCATGGACCCGCGACGGCGTGCTTCTGCCGGCGGAAGACAGCGCCGCGGCGCTCTTCCGAAAGATGTTCATCCAAGGCAACGCAGAGACAGTGCAGCGGCAGATCCGTAAGCTGGAGGAACGCGGCAGCATCCTTGACGCTCTGCTCGAGGACACGAGGCAGTTCTCGCGCAAGCTCGGCAGCAGCGACAAAGCACGGCTCGACCAGTATCTAACCTCGATCCGCGAAGTGGAGGAGCGCCTCCAAAAGGCCAGCGAATGGGAGCTGAAACCAAAGCCTTCAGCGACGCAGCCGCCCCCTGATGATATCCAGGACAAGAAGCTCTTCTTCGAGAAGCTCAGCCTCATGCTTTCCATGGCGCAGCTTGCTTTGGAGTCGGATTCCACGCGCATTGTCACGCTCATGGTCGACGCCTTTGCGACCCCAGCATTCAAGCTGCATCCCGACCAGAGTACGACGGACGGCTATCACAATCTCAGTCACCACGGTCAGGCGGTGGAAAAAGTAAAGCAGCTTGAAGATGCCGACCGCCAGCAGATGAGGCTCCTGCTCCATCTTTTAAAGAACCTTGCTGACAAGCCGGACGGGGGAAGGCGCTTGCTTGATCGGACGACGATTCTTTTCGGCAGCAACATGGGGGACGCGAACACCCATGATAATTCCAACCTCCCCATCCTCCTTGCCGGCGGTGGCTTTAATCACGGTCAGCATCTGGCCTTCAAGCGGGATGACAACAAGCCGCTCAGCAACCTCTTCGTGTCCATGCTCCAGCAGATGGGTGTGGAGTGTGAGAGCTTTGGCTCCAGCACCGGAACGGTTGCGATGGGGTAGGCGGTGGGAATCGGAGACGCGCCTGCACGGGGCGCGCAAAGGGGGGCTTCGTTCCCACCGTTGGACTAATGCCGGTTTCCCGGGCCCCGGGGACCGACTCGGGTTGCGGGCACAGGCCGCGGAGTGTAGGAGGCATGACTATATAAGACCGGGTTTTGACTTGTAGCTAAGTGGCGTCTAAAAGAGGAGAAGTTCACCCCCATGAAGTTGCGCCCCCCCTCGCAGTCTTCGCCTCACGGAGGCGGTTTGGCATCCCTCGTTCGGGGAGGCTCTCTTGTCGGCCGCCGGAACTTCCTTAAAGCCGGTATATTAGGCGTTGGCGGCATTGCCTTCTCCGACATTCTCAGGGCCGAGGCGGCTTCCGGTATTTTGTCGTCGGGAAAAGCCGTGATTAACATCCACTTGGACGGGGGCCCGCCCCAGATGGATTTGATCGATCCCAAACCCGACGCCCCGTCGGAAATTCGCGGGGAGTTCGGTTCCCTGAGGACGTCCATTCCGGGAGTTCACCTTACCGAGCTCCTGCCACGGATGGCGGCAAATGCCTCGAAGTACGTCTTTCTCCGTTCGCTTGTCGGAGCGGATGGCAAACACGACGCTTTCCAATGCCAGTCGGGATTTGATGAGAAGGATCTGGCGGCCATTGGCGGTCGTCCTGCCATGGGATGCGTCCTGAACAAGCTTGCGGGAGACACCCAGAATTCAGCGCCTCTCTTTGTCGACCTCATGCAGGGGCGCCCGTATGTGCGGAACAGCGCGCGGCCTGGATTCCTCGGGGTGGTTCATTCAGCCTATCGGCCGGATATTTCGGAGATGTTCCCGCTGGCGATTTCCTCCGGGATGAAGGCGGAGTTGGAACAACGCAGCCAGAATCGCAGCGAGGGTCTGGCGCTTACGGAAGGACTTTCGCTGGGGCGCTTGGAGGACCGGGTGTCCCTGCTCCAGTCTCTGGACCGCTTCCGGAGAGATCTCGATCAGAGCGGGTCGATGGAGGCGCTCGACAAATTCACAAAGCTTTCACTGGGCATTCTCAGTTCGCAAAAATTCGCGAATGCGCTCGATCTTAGTAAGGAGGATCCGAGGGTGGTGGAACGATATACACCGCGCATGGTGATGCCTGAGATGCGGGAGACCATGGAGACGCCGAAGGGGGCGCAGAAATTCCTTCTCGCACGCCGCCTGATCGAGGCCGGAGTGCGGTGTGTGAGCATTTCCCTCGGGGATTTCGACACGCACGAGGATAACTTCGTGAGAATTCGTTACCTTGGTCCTCTATTGGATCACGCATTGGACACGTTGGTGACCGATTTGGACGAGCGCGGCATGCTCAACGACGTTTTGATCGTCGTGTGGGGCGAATTCGGCCGGTCGCCGAAGATCAATCCAAAGGCGGGACGGGAACACTGGCCCCGGGTGGCGATGGGGATCATGGCTGGGGGCGGGCTCAGGACGGGGCAGGTCATCGGCAGCACCGACCGATTCGCGGGCGAGGCGACTTCGCGGCCGGTGCATTACCAGGACGTGCTTGCGACCATGTACAGGCATCTGGGAATCGATGCCGCAGCCACGATGCTAAGCGATCCGAGTGGCCGGCCCCTGCCGCTGCTGGATGTGGGACGTCCTATTGCAGAACTGCTTTAGGCGTCGGCGGCGGCTGGCTCTGGTGGTGAAGTCCCGCACATTACAGTGACACCCGGCGGCGGCTCAGTGTCTGACTATGGGGTGTCCCCCTGTTTCGCGATCCTCATGGAGGGGATGTTCAGGATGGCATCGAGGGAACGGCATCGGGCGTGCCTCGGGGGATGGGAGCCCGCGTAAGTAACAAGCGTTCTTCCCGTCAGCATGACGGAGGCATGAAAGCCAATAGCCGGTCGGTGAACGCAATCCGCAAAGCGGGTTGCGGGAACCACCGGATCACGATTCCCCACGCGACGCGCCCCGGCAGCGGGCGCGAGAAGGGCGATGATGGGAGGCAATCTTGCCAGCCAGTCTTGCCTGTCCCTTTCGGCTTACGGGATCAGTAACTCCACACGAAGCCCGCTGCGCCGGAACATTTCAAAATCCGCGTCGCGGGTCACCCACGTGCACCCGTTTTCCAACGCCACCGCGGCGTGCTGGGCGTCGGCCACCATTTTCCCGGCGGCCCCGGAGTCCCAGCACAAGCGCTTCACCAGACCCCAGTGCCCGGCACCCGGCCCTGGCATGACGCAGGCCGGCGTGGCGGCAAGCGCATCGATCACCGCAAGCGCTTGCGCAAGTGGCGTGGGGAAAGGGCGGAATGAGGCATGGGTCACCACCCGCACAAACGCCACGGCCACAAGGGAGGAAATTGCGAAGGGTTCGGCTCCGTTCGCCAGATCCTCCATCCAGCGCCGATAGAACTCGTGATCTGGGTCCTCGCGACGATGGGCGTACACGAGCACGTTGACGTCGGGCATCCGCATCTTTAACGGCCCTCGTCGCGCAGCCGGGAAAGTTCCTGCGGAGAATGGTGAAGCGCTCCGGGATCTCCGCAGGTGGGCATGCGAAAAGTGGGCCTCGGCGTTCCGGCGGCGGGCTGAGCAAAGAGCTGGGCGCGCAGGGCGGAGGTGGTGAACTCGCTGAGGGTCATTCCGAGTTCTGCAGCCCTTTTTTTCGCCTTGAGGAAGACGGGATCATCGAGGACGAGTGTAGTCCGCATACGTGCATACATACAAACACATGGGCTGCCTGTCAAGCAGCGTCCATTCGCAAAAATCGCTCGCGCGCAACCCGTTGCGCTCATAGGCGTTCCCATCGCCATAAATCAGCCGCGCCATCAGGGTCTCCTCCGACGCAAACCAGACCGATTTCTGGGCGATGAGGAAATAGGGCCCCTGCCTCTCAGCTCCCGCGTGTGTGGCACTTAAAGTACGCATCAAGATGGACCCGCGCCCCGTTTCTCAGTCCTTCAGGTGATGTAGATTTGACATCACCCAATGCTGATGGAGAGTCTCCATTATGACGCGGACCCAAATCCAGCTCCCCGACGCGCTTTATCAGCGCGCCAAGGCCTTCGCCGCACAGCGGGAGATCTCCCTCGCTGAAGTGACGCGCCGTGGCCTCGAGTTGTTTCTCGACCGCTTTCCATCCGACGCACCGCCGTCAGACGCGTGGACCCTTCCCTGTGTCGACGCAGGTCGCATCAAGGTTCCCCTGCAAGCCCTGCGCGGGATCGCCGCGGATGAGGAAGCCACCCGCAGTCTCAACGGGCGATGATCTCCCTCGACGCCAATATCCTTCTACCCGCCGTGGTGGCCCGCAATGCCCACCACGCGGCGGCGGCTGCGTTTCTCGGCTCTCTGCACGGGCGTCAGGACGTTGCGATCTCCGAGTTCATCCTCCTCGAACTCTACGTGCTCCTAAGGAACCCCGCGGTACTTGCAAAGCCCCTGTCTGCCACTGCTGCCGCCGATGTTTGTGAAGCCTTTCGAAACCATCCCCGCTGGCAGGTGATCGGCTTTCCATCGGAGAGCCGCTCCTTTCACGACACCCTTTGGATCAAGCTGCGCTTGGATGACTTCGCCCGCCGCCGGGCCTATGACTTGCGTGCGGCCCTCGTCCTTCTCCAGCAGGGCGTCACCGATTTCGCGACGGTGAACGCAAAGGACTTTCAGGGCTTCGGATTTAGACGGGTCTGGAATCCCCTCGCCGCCGAATAAGTCGGCCAGCGGGGGCAGCGGGAGCCCGAGGCCACGGCGAAGCTGACGACGCTTCACGCAAGGGCGCACAGCCAGGCACCCCTACGAAGGAGATAAAAACGGGTTGCGCACCTGCACCCCGCCATTGTTTTGCCCGTTGCCAAGGTCCTCAGAGTGGACGAGCTCACACCCCAGACGTTTTGCCGCGACCAAATTCTGGGAATCAAAATGGGAGATTTGGAAACGTTCCCCATGTGCCGCCGATCGCCCGGTTCCGAATCGCGGGATCCTCATGAATCTGAGCAAGCGTGACAGCCATGCGGGTAGGATGTCGTCAGGGACGCATGAGCGGCAACCTGCGCATGGGGTGAAGGAACTTGCGATCCCCCAAAGAGCATGAACCCTGGCGCCCGCTGGCTGCATTTTCGCGATCCATTTCTTCCCAGTGGGATCGAGCGTGGTGTGAGGCGCAGGCCAAAGCCTCTCCAATCAGAGAGGGTCGGGAAATGAGCCTGAATCAGTCACACGGGTCGCCTAACGAAACCGAGGATGCGGTGTTATCGCCTCGCATGCGGCCACGAACCGGAGACCTGAGGCCCAACTGGTCGGACTTAACCAATAAACACGCGGCTCCCCTGCTTGAGTGCCGCGACCGCGGACGCGGCGGCCTGGTCAAGGTGCAGACGCATCGCCTCGGCGGCGGCGTCTGCATCGCGTCGCTTGAGGCACTTGAGGATCCGCAGATGGTCGGTGACCGAGGTGGAATGAATGTCGGCGCGGACAGTGCCGACCGCTTCGCGCATGGTTTGCACCAGATCGCCATAGCGGGCGATCTCAGCTGCCAACCGCGGGTTTCCCGCAGCGTTCGCAATGGCCGAGTGAAGCTCGCGGTCGAGTTTCCAATCAGTGTCGGGACGTTGCTCCCGCCGGAGCGCCGCGAAGGAACTCTTGAGTCGGTCGATCACTGTGTCGTCGATGCGGGTCGCGGCAAGCCTTGCGGCCTCGGTTTCCAGCAGCGTACGCACGGCGTAGAGGTCGCGCAGTTCCTTTTCACCAAAGGGAAGGAAGATGGCGCCGCAATTGCGTTTGAGTTCGACGATCCCCATGGAAGCGAGTTCGAGCAGCGCCTCGCGCACCGGCGTGCGGCTGACTTTGAACAACGCAGCGGCCTCCACTTCCGTCAGACGATCGTCCCCGTTCCAACGGCCATGCAGCAGGCCATGAATGACACCACGCACGACGCGGGCTTTGCCTGCGGTGGAGCTTTTGGAGGAGGGAGTGCGTTTGATCACGAGCGAGGTGATTGTATACAATCCACGCTTGCCTCGTCACGCGGATAAATCGTATGCAATGCAGCATGCGCCCCCCGCCGATCCCCGGCCGCCCTCATCCGCCGGCTCATCGCTCGTCCGGCCTCAGGTCCCGCCTCCTCCTGTCCTTCGCTCTCTGCCTCCCGCTCCTCGCCTCTGCGGCTCCCAATCCCAGTTTCTTTGAGAAAACGGTGCGCCCCATCCTCGAGGAGCACTGCTTCGACTGCCATGCCGAAGACTCCGCCAAAGCCAGACTCCGGCTCGATACCACCGTCGGCATCCTGCGCGGCGGCGAGTCCGGCGAGCCGCTGATGGTGCGGGGCGTGAGCGCCGAGAGCTATCTGATCCAGCGCGTGACGTCGAAGCAGCCGAAGGAGAGGATGCCCCCCAAGGGAGAGCGACTCAGCGATGCCGAGGTCGCGGTGCTGCGTGAGTGGATCGACAGCTCATCGAAGCTGCCCGATGAAGAGGCTGCGATGGCGCAGTTGCGGATCAAGACGGAGCACTGGTCTTTCCAGCCGGTGCAGCGTCCGCAAGCCGCGGCGCGGGGCGGGGAGATCGATCAATTCATCCAAGCCAAGCAGCGGGAGAAAGGCCTCACGGCATCGCCGCCAGCCGACAAGTGGACCTTGATCCGCAGGCTTTATCTCGTGATGCACGGCATGCCGCCGACGCCGGAGGAAGTCGCCGAGTTCGTTGCGGACAAGCGCGCGGACGCTTATGCACGCCTCGTGGATCGTGTGCTCGACAGCCCGCGCTATGGCGAACGTTGGGCGCGGCATTGGATGGATGTGGTGCGCTATGCCGACACCAATGGCTTCGAAACCAACCGCGAGCGCAAGACCGCCTACCACTACCGGGACTACCTCATCAGCGCGTTCAACGAGGACAAACCCTACGATCAGTTCATCAAGGAACAACTCGCGGGCGACGCCATGGGTGTCGATGCCGCGACCGGCTTCCTCGTCGCCGGGCCTTATGACGTCGTGAAGAGTCCGGACAGGAACCTGACGCTGATGCAGCGGCAGGACGAACTCACCGACATGGTCAACACCACGGGCACGGCCTTTCTGGGCCTCACGATGGGCTGCGCGCGTTGTCACAACCACAAGTTCGATCCCATCCTCCAACGCGACTTCTACGCGATGCAGGCGGTGTTCGCGGGCGTGTCGCACGGTGAACGTCCGCTGCGGGAGAAGACGAGTGCAGCCGCGGAGAAAGACCTCGCGACCTTGAAGACGGAGGAGACGGCGAAGAATGCGCAACTGGACGTCTTCCGCAAAAAGGCAGCAGCGGCCGAGAATGCGCCGTCGCGGACACCATTGCCACAGGGTAAATTGCGGCCCCCGGTGAATGCGCGGCTGAATGAGGAGACGTTCCCGCCAATGGACGCGGTGGCAATGAAGTTCACCATCCTCGCGACGAGCGGTGCGGAGCCGTGCATCGACGAACTGGAGATCTATGATGAGAGCGGGCGCAATGTCGCCCTCGCTGAGGCAGGCGCGATTGCGAGTGCTTCGGGCACGCTGGCGGGACACGCGATTCACAAGCTGGAACACATCAACGACGGAAAGACCGGGAACGAGCACAGTTGGATTTCCAACGCGAAGGGGCAGGGCTGGGTGCAGATTGGTCTCCCTGCAAAGGCCCGCATCGCACGCATCGTCTGGAGCCGTGATCGCGAGATGCGCTTCGCGGACCGTGTCGCCACGCAGTACCGGATCGAGGTCGCGGCGGAGTCCGGGATGTGGACAACAGTCGCCAGTTCGGAGGACCGCCAGCCATTCAATTCCAAGGGCGCCAAGGGTGATCGGGGCGACCTTTACGCAAAGCTCCCCGCCTCCGAAGCGGCTGCCGCACGGAGTTTGCAGGCGGACCTCGCCGCGCTCAAAACGCGCATCGACAAGCTCTCTGAGAGCGCGTGGGTGGGCAGATTTTCCGTCAAGCCCGCAATCACGCACCGCCTTTATCGCGGCGAGCCCATGCAAGAGCGTGAAGCGATCGCCCCCGATGCGCTGAGCGTGCTCGGCACACTCTCACTCGACATCAACGAGCCCGATCAATCCCGCCGGGTGAAGCTCGCCGAGTGGATCGCGAGTGCGCAGAACCCACTCACTGCACGCGTGATGGTGAACCGGCTTTGGCACTACATCTTCGGCAACGGCATCGTCGATACGCCGAGCGATTTCGGAGCCAATGGCACGCGCCCGACGCATCCCGAGCTGCTGGACTGGCTCGCCGATGAGTTCGTGAGCAGCGGTTGGTCCATCAAGCATATGCAGCGCTGCATCCTCCTCTCCGCCGCGTTCCAGCAATCCTCCGCACCACGCGCGGACGCTGCCGCCATCGATGCGGACGCGCGTTACCTCTGGCGCTATCAGCCGCGCAGGCTGGAGGCGGAAGCGATCCGCGACAGCATGCTCGCCGCATCCGGCGCGCTGGATTTGAAAATGTGCGGCCCGGGCTTCTACCTCATGGATGTCGTCGCGGAGAACGTGATGCACTACTTCCCGAAGGAGAGCTACACACCGGCCGAGTATCGTCGCATGGTCTATCTCTTCCGCATCCGCGCCGCGCAGGACGGGGTCTTTGGCTCCTTCGACTGCCCCGATGGCGGCAGCGTCATGGCCAAGCGCAGCCGCTCGAACACGCCGCTCCAAGCGCTCAACCTTTTCAACAGCAGCTTCATCCTCCAACAGGCAGAGATCCTCGCGCAACGGCTCCAACGCGAGGCCGGAGCGGAACCCGAGGCGCAGGTGAAGCTCGCCTTCCGCCTGTTCTACGCGCGCGAGCCCGATGCCTTCGAGCTCAGCAATTCCGTCGCGATGCAGCGCGAACATGGCCCCATGGCCTTCGCGCGCGCGATGTTCAATACCAGTGAGTTCCTGTTCGTGCTGTGAACCCCGACTCTTCCCATCGCATGCATCCCTTCCTCAATCGCCGCGCTTTTCTCGGACACACCGCCACCGGCCTCAGCGGCATCGCGCTCGCGCATTTGCTGGGTCGCGATCAGGCGCACGCCGCGCCCGTGCCGATCCGGCCCCGGATTAATCCTGCAAACCCCAATGCACCGCGCGCACCGCATCACGAGGCGCCTGCGAAACGCGTGCTGATGATATTCTGCTCCGGCGCCTGCAGCCAGCTCGACACCTTTGACTACAAGCCCGAGCTCATCAAACGCCACGGTCAGGACATGCCCGGCGCCGAGGGACTCGTGACCTTCCAAGGCGCACAGGGAGCACTGACGAAGAGTCCGTGGGAGTTCCGTCCACGCGGCAAGTCGGGCAAGATGATCTCGGATCTCGTGCCGCATCTTGGAGCACTGGCCGACGACATGTGCTTCATCCACTCGCTCACCAGCAAGACCAACACCCACGGCCCCGGCGAGAACTTCATGGCCACCGGCTTCACTCTGGATGGCTTCCCCAGCATGGGCGCGTGGACTTCATATGCACTCGGCAGCGAGAACGACACGCTGCCCGCCTACGTCGCGATCCCCGATCCTCGCGGCGCTCCGCAATCCGCCGGCAATTTCTGGGGCCCGGGCTTCTTACCCGCCGCGTTCCAAGGCACCGACTTCAACGCCAGCAATCCGCTGCGCAATCTCCAGCGCCCCGCCCAGTTCTCCGCCAGCACCGACGCGGCGACGCGCGAGTTCATAGCCAAAATCAACCGTCATCATCTCGAGCGCTTCCCCGGCGACTCCGAGCTGGCTGCGCGCATCTCCAGCTACGAGCTCGCCGCGAAGATGCAGCTCTCCGTCCCCGAGGTGGCCGACATCTCCACCGAACCCGCTCATGTCCTCAAGAGCTACGGAGCCGATCAATCGGGTGATCCCGTGAAGGATCTGAAGGCCGCTTACGCGCGCAACTGCATCCTCGCTCGGCGTCTCGTGGAGCGCGGCGTGCGCTTCGTCCAACTCTTCAACGGAGCCTATCAAACCGGTGGGGAAGGCGTGAGCAACTGGGACGGCCACAAGGCGCTGCATCCCCAATACATCAAGCACGGTGAAGTGATGGACCAGCCCACCGCCGCCCTGCTGAGCGACCTCAAGGAGCGCGGTTTGTTGAAGGACACGCTCGTCGTGTGGTGCACCGAGTTCGGCCGCATGCCCACTTTTCAGAAAGGAGCCAGCGGCCGCGATCACAACCCCGCGGGCTTCACCGCGTGGATGGCGGGCGCAGGCGTGAAGCCCGCCTTCAGTTACGGCGCCACCGATGAGTTCGGCTACAAGGCTGTGGAGAACGTGGCCACCGTCCACGATTTCCACGCCACCCTCATGGAGCTCCTCGGCCTGAATCACGAGCGGCTTTCCTTCTACCACAATGGCATCGAGCGCCGTCTCACGGATGTCCACGGGAAGGTGATTCGCGAGGTGTTGGCGTGAACTTGCCGCGTATCCAGCACTTCACCAATCCGGCCTGTGTGCTGCTTGATACCGAGCCGCTGGCCTTCCCTCCCGGCATCCGATGCCGCGGCAACGACGACCACACAACGTCCTGAACGCCTCGATCCCGATTGGCCTCGTAGGTCTGCGCGCCCGCAGAGGCGAACAGATCGAGATGAAGCCGCGCGTGCCCGCGGATAGTTGGGACTCCTTCTTCTCCGACCGCGTCTCTGACCACGGCGGATCCTCACGATCTTCTGGGGAAAACCGGCCAGCGCTTCCATCGGGCGCTGGACTGCGCATCCTCGGCGACGGCAAGGGAATCGCCTCGTCCACCGAGCTCCGGCCCACTACAGCGAAACTCCCATGAGACAACCCCTGCTCCTGACGCTCCTCCTGATTTCGCTTTCTGCCTTCGCCGCAGACCAGCCCGCGCCCAAGGCCGCGCCGCCCGTCCCCAAGGAATTCGCACCGATCGTTGATGATCCTGCGCTTCCCCGCGTGCTCCTGATCGGCGACTCCGTCTCCGTCGCCTACACACTGGATGTCCGCAAGAACCTCGCAGGCGTTGCGAACGTGCACCGCATCGCGGCCAATGGCGGCTCCACCCGCACCGCCGTCGGCGACTACGGCCTCGTCCGCTGGATCAAGCCGGGGGACAAGTGGGACGTGATTCACTTCAACCACGGCCTGCACGATCTCTCGTACCGCTTCGCCGATGATCGCGACAAAAACGAGCAGGGCGAGTACGCCTCGCCGACCAATGGCGGCCACCCCAACGTCGCGCTCGACCAATACGAGAAAAACCTCCGCGTCATCGTCGCCCGCCTCAAGCAGACCGGCGCGAAGCTCATCTTCGCCAACACCACCCCGGTCCCCGAATCCGACGCTGCCAAGTACGTGAAGGACTCCGAGCTCCCTTACAACGTGGCGGCCAGAAAGGTCATGGATGAGGAAGGCGTCGCATGGAACGACGTGTGGTCCGCAGTCAAACCCCGGCAGGACGAACTCCAAGGCAAGCGCAACGTCCACTTCATGGCCTCCGGATCAGCGGTGCTGGCAAAGCAGGTCGCCGAAGCCATCACCCGCGCACTACCCGCGCCGTCCGCGAAATAGGCGCCCAGAAAGTTCAGGAGCACTGGGGGGCGTATTTTCTCTGCTAATGAGGAGGCCTCTGCGGTGGTATCATTCGCATGGGAGATTCCCCCGCCCCCTCAGATCACACCTTGCAGGTGCAACGACTCTTCGTTCAGCACCAGCAGGTGGTGCTCTATTACGTGCTCACCATCGTGCCCGATCTCGCCGATGCACAGGACATCGTTCAGGAAACCTTCCTCACCATCACCCGTAAGGCGGAGACTTACACCCTCGGCACCAATTTCCCCGCATGGGCTTGCACGACCGCCCGCTACCAAGCCCTGCAATTCCAGCGGACACGCGCGCGCGCCGCCGCCCGTCTCGATGACGACGTGCTCGAGATGCTCTACAGCGAGGACGCATCGCCCCCCGACAACCTCGAGCCGCGCACCGAAGCCCTGAAGAACTGCCTCGACCGGCTGACCCCCAAGGCACTGGAACTCATCCGCCTCCGTTACCATCTGGGCCAATTGCCCGAAGACATCGCCACGACCGTCGGCTGGACCCCGAACTCCGTCCGCGTCGCCCTCACCCGCGCGCGGCAGATCCTCCGTGTCTGCGTCGAACGCACGCTCCACACCGCCTAATTTTCATGAAAGCCGAACGCCTCGACGACCTCTTCGACGCATGGTCCGAATCGCGACTCACGCCGGACGAAGCCGCTGAACTCAGCGCCCTGCTCCGCGCCGATCCTGCTGCGCGCGCCCGTTTCCGCGAGGCAGCCGCTTTCCATGCCCAACTCCACGCGGCGCTCGACTCGCTCAACCTTGAACAGGCCTCTGCTCCCGCCAAGACCATCGCATTCCCCGCGCGCAGCCGCGGCCTCGGAATCGCTGCCATGCTTCTGGCCGTCGGCCTCACCGTCGCCTCGCTGGGCTGGCTGCTCACCGCCCGCGCCGACAGCTCCCAGATCCGCCCGCTCGGAATCCGCGACGGTGGGTTCGAAGCTCTTCAGGGCCGAGTTCCCGCGGGCTTCCCGAAGGAGATTCTGGCGTGGGGGGGCGATCCGAGTGAAGTGGCTGCCGCAGACGCGGACCATCCGACGGCACTCCGCTTCCTCGAAGCCGCCGGCGAACCGAACGTGCCGAACAGTCCGCGGCAGTCGTGCGATATTTTCCAGATCATCGACCTGAAGTCCGTGCACAGCGAGTTGCTGGCAAGCAGCGAGGCGTTCGTCGAATTGCAGACCAGCCTGCTCGATGCGAGGACACAGGCCGGCGTTCCGGTGCGGTTCATTTCGAAGGTCTACGTCTTCGAAGGTTCACCTGAAAACCTCGCTGAACAGTGGCCGCCCGCTGCCGACCAGGTCCTCGGGAGCGGCACGCAGTTCCACGTCAGCAAGGGTGGTACCCCGGCAGATTGGAAGACGCTCACCACCCGCTGCGTGCTGCCGCCGAATGCAGGGTTCCTCGTCGTCCAGATCGGTGCGGGTAGCGCAGGCAACCCCGGGGTTCCATCGCCCGCGCTTGGCGCGCAGTTTGCCGACGACATCCGCCTCACGCTGCGCACCCGCCAGAACAAAGCCGAACTCGCCACCCGCTGACCATGCGCCTGCTCACGTTCTCTCTCGTCGTGCTCGCCGCCACAGGGTTCGCCGCCAGCGGAAGCGGCGCCGAATCCAGCGCGCGGCCAAACATCCTGTTCATCGTAGCGGACGACCTTGCGACGCGGCTCGGATGTTACGGCGACAAGGCGGCCATCACGCCTCATATCGATCAACTCGCATCCGAGGGCGTGCTCTTCGAGCATGCCTATGTGCAGGGCGTCGTCTGCACTCCAAGCCGCACGTCCTTCATGCTCGGCCTCAACAACCGGCACGCGAACCCGAACCATTTCATCAAGAATCCCGACACGATGACCATGGGTCGCTGGTTCCGTGAACACGGATACCAGACGTGCGCCATCGGCAAGCTCGACCACGACGATCCGCAGGACCGCTACGTGGATCCAAAGGCATGGGATGTCCGCGTGAAACGCGAAGAAATGCCGCCCGCAACAAAGCCGTCCCAGCTCATCTCCCTCGACGAGGATCTCGGGCTCAAACGCACGAGGGTCAGCGCCTATGGGGCTTCCGAGTCTCCCGATGCGATCGCCGACACCTCGCGTGCACGACGCCTGCTGAAGTTCTTCAGCGAGGAACGCGACCCGCAGAAACCCTTCCTCGCCTGCATCGGCTTCCACGCTCCGCACGTCCCGTGGGAAGCCACCAAGGCCGCATGGGACGCGCACGATCCCAGAAAGTTCGTGCTCGAGCCCACGCCCGCCGACGCCACGCCGATGCCTGGCGGATCGCTCCTGCAGGAGCCAGGGATCGAGATGTCCGAGGCACGCCAGCGCGAGGGAATGCACGGTTACTACGCAGCCGTCACGACGCTCGACTCCATCATCGGCGACCTGCTGGCCCGGTTGAAAGCCGCGGGTCACCTCGACAACACCCTCGTCGTCTTCA
This sequence comes from Chthoniobacter flavus, assembly GCA_945861435.1. Taxonomy (GTDB): domain Bacteria; phylum Verrucomicrobiota; class Verrucomicrobiia; order Chthoniobacterales; family Chthoniobacteraceae; genus CAIURC01. The sequence goes on from CAMAUX010000001.1 coordinate 147,908, forward strand.
CCAGCGACCACGGCTACCACCTCGGCTGGCGCGGCCAATGGTGCAAGCACAGCCTCGACGAACAGGTGCTGCGCGTGCCCCTCATCGTCCGACTCCCCGGCGCCGCCGGCGGTACCCGCGCCAACGGCATCGTCGAACTCCTCGACCTCTTCCCCTCCTTCAGTGCATTCGCCGGGCTGACCCGCCCCCCGCACATCGACGGCACGAGTTTCCTCCCCCTCGTCCGCGATCCCGCCAGCAAAGGAAAGGACGGCGCCTTCTGCCGCGGCTCCAACGGCCGCACCGTCCGCACCCTGCGCTACCGCCTCACCGAGCGCTTCGACGGCTCGGTGGAACTCTACGACCACGCGTCCGATCCGCTGGAATACCGAAGCGTCGCGGGCCTGCCTGAAAATGCGGGCACGGTGAAACGTCTTGCCGCCATGCTGCTCTCCGAGCTCGGCCCGCTTCCCCCCAGAAAGAAATAGCCCCATGCGCTTCATCCTCCCGCTCTTCCTCACCACCCCGCTGCTCGCGCTCGAATACGCGCACAAGCCCGCCGATCCGCAGCCCACGGGCTGGCCGCTCACGGCGGAGGAACGCGCCTACGTTGTCGAGAAGCCGGAACACGACCGCCGCCCCGGGCGCGAGATCAGCAAGCACCTTCCTCAGCTCTGGCCTTCGGTTCCCACCGCCGGGCACTGGGGCGGGACGAGCTGGCTCAACACGCACGCGAAACTGGTCGCGTACGTGCAGGCCAATGCCGGCCCGGTCGATGTGCTCCTCGTCGGCGACTCGATCACCCAGCAATGGGGCAGCCCGCTGGACAAGGGAGTGCTGAACACCGCGTGGCTCCAGCAGTTTCCAAACTACAAGACCCTCAACATCGGCATCGGCGGCGACAAGATACAGAACGTCCTCTGGCGTCTGGACCATGGCGGGGTCGATGGACTCCAACCGCGCGCAATCGTCCTGATGATCGGCAATAACAACATGTTCTTCACCGCCGAGACCGGCGTCGCCGCCGCGGCCGAGGGCGTGAAGACCTGCCTCGCCAACCTCCGCGAGAAGTTCCCCAGCGCCGACGTCATCCTCGCCAAGATCCTCCCCTGCCACGCGCCGAAGAACCGCTTCTACGAAGACATCGTTCTGACCAACGCCGAACTCGACAGACTCGCCCTCGGCTCTGATCCCAAGGTGCGCGTGCTTGATCTGACCAACGACTTCCTCAACGCAGACGGCACCATCAAGCAGGCCCTGTTCATCGCGGACAACATCCACCTCTCGCTCGAGGGCTACACCGTCTATGCCGGGCGCTTGAAGCCCTTGCTCGACGCAGCGCTCGGCGCAGAGGGCCTCGGCAGCGCGGTCAAAATTCCTTCCGCCAACAGCGCGGCCCCATCCGCCCCGGCCGCGGAGAAGCGGCTCGAAACTTCCATGGGCCCCGCGCCCAAAACCGCAGACGGCAAGTCGCTCGTGTATCCCTACGCGCCCTACAACGAGGGAAAACTGGACCCGCAGCTCAGCGGATGGCCGCTGACCGATGCCGAGAAAAGCTGGGTGCTGCGCGACGAATACACCCGCAAACCCGGTCATGAAGCGCAGAAGCATCTCCCCGGGATGTGGTTCGTAACGCCCACCGCAGGCCGCTGGCGGGGCGAAGATGCGACCCATGGCAATGCGTGGCTGGCCCATCACGCCGCGAACATCGCGAACGTCGCCAATGCGCGGGCCGCCGGCGCCATCGACATCGCGCTCCTCGGCGACAGCATCACGCAGGGCTGGGGCGGCGGCTGGGACGGCACACCCTTCAACGCAGCCTGGAACACGTACTTCGGCTCCTCCAAAACCGTGAACCTCGGCATCGGCGGGGATCGCATGGAACACATCCTCTGGAGGCTCGACCACGGCGCGCTCGACGGAGTTTCGCCCGGAGTGATCGTGCTGATGGTCGGCGTGAACAACGCCCCGCTGATCCAAGCCAACGGCGTCCCGGTCGCCAGCGCCGTGCGCGGAATTCAGCTCTGCATCGAGAACCTCCGGATGCGCTGCCCGCAGTCCCGGATCGTCCTCGTGCAGATCATTCCCGCATTCGATCCGGAGAAGGAAATCGGCGCCAAGGTGCGGGAGATCAACGCCGGGCTCGCCGCCCTTCAACTCGAAAGCGACCCGCAGGTCCGCGTCCTCGATCTGTGGCAGGACTTCACCAATGCCGACGGAACGCTGAAAGCCGCGCTGTATTCTGACAAACACCTCCACCTCAGTGCCGCGGGCTACGAGGTCTTTGCGGCGAAGCTAAAGCCTGCTGTCGAGAAGCTGCTGGGGAACGAGGGCAAGCCCCATCCAAAGTCTCCCAAGTGATCTCCCGAGCCTCGCCCCTCATGAAAGTCCCCCCGCTTAAAGTGATCCTCCTGATCGCCGCGCTCGCGCTGGCGGCTGCGGTCAGCATCGGGCCTGCGCCGCAGACCATGTCGAACACCCCTCCCCACTCGTTCTTCTCGCGGGCTCCGACCATCGCGTCTTTCGAGATCGTCCGGGACGGTGCGGTGCTTCACCGCGAGCAGATGCCCGGCCAGAATCAGGGCTCCGCCCTCCAAGCCACGCTGGGCCGGCCCTCGTACGCGACGGCTCCTTCGACCCGCCGACTCGGCGTCCAAACCGGTGACATCAAGGTCACCGTACCCATTGCCTTTCTCGCTGAGGGCCGCCCGGTCGGTGTTTCCCATATGGGGAAACCCATCGAGGCCGACCAAATCGAGGTGCTCGTGGCCATCCGCCGTTACGGACTCATCCCCCGCGACTACACCGACGGCCGCCTCGACCCACTGATCCTCGCCGCCGCGATGGAAGGCGTGAGGATCAGGGTCGCGGACGGGAACCAACAGGTCGCCATTAAACAAAAATACGGCATCACCCAGAGATGAAGCTTCCCCTCGCCATCGCCCTGTTCGCCGCCGCGACGGCAGCCGCCGAACCACGCCTCTTTCTCGAGCAGCACTGCTTCGAGTGCCACGACAAGGAAACCAAGAAAGGCGGCTTCGACCTTGAGTCCCTCAGCACGGAAACGCAGGCGCTCGATCCGTGGATCAAGGTCCACGACGCAGTGGCCACCGGCGAGATGCCGCCTGCAAAGAAGAAGACCCGGCCGCCCGCCGCCGAAGCCGCCGCGTTTCTCACCGCACTCGACGCGCGTCTCCACACGGCTTCATCCGCCGCCCGGCCCGTCCGCGTTCAGCTCCGCAGGCTGACTCGCAGCGAATTCGAGAACTCGCTCAAAGACCTGCTCGCACTCCCGCGTCTCGACATCACGGCACTGCTGCCCGCGGATGGTCGCGTCTCGGGTTATGACAAAATCGCCGGCGGTCTCGACCTCTCCCCGGGCCACCTTGCCGCTTACGCCGAGGCGGTGGAGAAGGCCCTCGATGCAGCGATCGCCACCCAGAGTGCACCGCCCAAGGTCTACCAGAAACGCATCTACCCAGCCGGCCTCTTCAAGTTCGGCGCCAACCTCGCCCATGGCCAATACGTGCTGCTGAAAGACAAGCAGCCCGACCCGGCACTGCCCGTCCGTGGCGGCTTCGAGGACAAGAAGGGACACGTGGGCTTTGACGGGCCCGACCTCAAGGAGCGCGGGGATCTCGTCAAAAGCAAAACCGTTGCCGAGAGCCAGAGCGCCGTCGGCCTGCTCAATCCCAACCTCGCAGGCTACGAGGCCGCGATGAACGTCTCCCCCATCTACGCCGGCATGTACCGGATGCGCCTTTCCGTCTGGGGACTCCACTGGGAAAACGCACAGCCCAATCCCTGCGCCGCACCGCAGGCCGCCGTCCTGCGCGCCCACGAGGAAGGCAAACAGCAGGAGGGCGGCCGTCTCCTCGCCGCCTTCACCGCTCCCTCCATGGAGTCCAAGGAAGGCGAAATCGTCGCATGGCTCGATGCCCATGATTCCATCGTCTTCGACCCGGTGTCCGTCCCATGGATCGGCCTCCGCATCGGCCAGATCGCCGGACGCGCCGCGAAACACGCAGGCCCGGGAGTCGCACTCGACTGGTTCGAAATCGAAGGCCCGTTGAACCCCGTCTGGCCGCCCGTCAGCCACAGGAGGCTCTTTGGCGATCTACCGATCAAACCGCGGGCTGCGGACAGCGAAGCGCTCCCGCCGCGTCGTGAGAAAATCCGCAGCATCCCCGGCTACCTGCCGAGCACTCATCTCAGCCTCACACCGGCCGAGCGCCAGCCGCTCCTCGAGACCGTCCACTCCGACCATCCCGTCGAGGACGCACGCCAGTTGCTCGCGGAGTTCCTCCCGCGCGCGTTCCGTCGCGATGTGACGCCCGGCGAGCTCGAGCCCTACCTCCGCCTGCTCCGCGCCCGTCTCGATGCGAAGGACTGCTTCGAGGACGCCATGCGCCGCGTGTACGTCGCCGCGCTGACTTCACCGGAATTCCTGTTCCTTCCCGGCGACGCCACGGAAGACGCGCACCTCTTCTCCGCCAACGCGGATTTCGCCCTCGCCTCGCGTCTTTCCTACTGGCTCTGGAACGGCCCGCCCGACGATGCCCTGTTAGCCGCCGCGCGCGACCGATCCCTCCACCGCCCGGAAATCCTCCACGCGCAGATCGACCGTCTGCTGGCCGATCCGCGCGCCGATCGTTTCACCACGGACTTCGCCCGCCAATGGCTCGAGCTCGGCAGACTGGACGAGACCACTCCAGATCCGTTGCTCTACCCGGAGTACCGGTTCCTCCTCAACGAAGGGGTTGCGATGGAGACGCCGTCCTTCTTCAAGGAACTGCTCCACGACAACCTGCCGGCGCGCTCCCTTCTCAAGCCGGGCTTCGCGATGCTCACCCAGCGTCTCGCGGAACACTATCGGATCCCGGGCGTGGAAGGCGTCGAAGTCCGCAAAGTCCCACTTCCCGCCGACAACGTTCGCGGCGGGCTGCTCGGGCAGGCCGGCATCCACAAACTCACCGCCAACGGCACCACCACTTCGCCCGTGAAACGCGGCGTCTGGGTCTCTGACAGGCTCCTCAATGACCCGGCTCCACCGCCTCCGCCCGGCGTGTCCGCCGTCGACCCCGACACCCGCGGCACCACCACCATTCGGGAGCAGCTCGCCAAGCATCGCGCCGACCCCAGCTGCGCGGCGTGCCATGCCAAGATCGACCCGCCCGGTTTCGCGCTGGAAGCCTTCGACCCCATCGGCGGATTCCGCGACCGCTACCGCTCCAACGGAAAGGGCGATGTCCCTCTCGAAAAAGGGCACACCGAGTGGAAGGTCGAATACAAGCTGGGTCCGCAGGTCGACGCATCGGGGCAGCTTCGCGACGGCCGCAACTTTGCGAGCCCTGCCGCATTCATCGAGTTGCTCGCGCAGGATGACGAGCGTCTTGCCCGCGCATTCACCGCGCACCTCGCGCGCTACGCCACGGGCGCTGAGATGAATTACGCTGACCGCGCCGAGATCCGTCGCATCGTCGCGGGTTCCAAACAAAGCGACTATGCGCTTCGCTCGCTCGTGCACGCTCTCGCTCAGAGCACCCTCTTCCTCCCTCCAACCCGCTGACATCTCATGAACCGTCGTGCATTCCTCATCGCCGCTGGCGCCTGCCTCGCCCTGCCTCGCCTCGCCCGCGCAGCAGAAAAAACACCGCCCCGCCGCCTGCTCGCGATCCACGTCCCGCTTGGGATGATGCCGAGCTTTTTCTTTCCAAAGGAGGGCGAACCCTCCAGCCCCTACCTCGATCTCCTCGCCAAGCACAGGGATCAATTCACCACCTTCGCGGGCCTCTCGCATCCCGGCGTCGACGGCAATCACCACGCGGGACAATGCTTCCTTTCAGGCGCACCGCATCCGGGCCAGCCCACCTTCCGCAACAGCGTCTCGCTTGACCAATTCGTCGCCGACAAGATCGGTGCCGACACGCGCTTCCCCTCGCTCGGTGTGGCGGTGCGCAAGGGCGAGCATTACTCCGACTCGATCGCCGTCTCCCCATCGGGCGTGGTCCTCCCGGCAGAGGTCAGCGCCGAGAGGCTCTACCGAAGGCTTTTTGTCGCGGGAACGCCCGACGAAAAAGCCGCCACCATGCGCCGGATCGAAGCCGGAGGCAGTGTGCTCGATCTCATTCTCGACAAGGCAAAGCGCCTCGAGAAGACCTCCGACTCTCAGGACCGCGCCCGCATCGACCAGTACTTCCAAAGCGTCCGCGATCTCGAAGGCCGCCTTCAACGCAGCATCGAATGGGAGCACCGTCCCAAACCCACCGTCGATTACCCGATGCCCAAGGACATCGCGGACGCCAACGAGGTCGTGGACCGCTCGCGTCTGATGTTCGACCTCATCCGGCTTGCGCTCCAGACCGACAGCACCCGCGTCGTGACACTCACGCTCAGCACCTTCTCCGTAGTGCCGCATGTGCCTGGCGTGAAGAGCGAAACGCACGGCCTCACCCATCACGGCAATGAACCCGAGAAAATCGCCGAACTCCGCAAGATCGAGGAGGCGCAGATGACGGTCTTCGGCGAGATGCTTTCCACGTTCCGCGACACGCCCGAGGCCGGCGGCAGCCTCCTCGACCGCACGCAGATCCTCTATGGAAGCTGCCTCGGCAACGCCAATTCCCACAGCAACCAGAACCTGCCGCTGATTCTGGCGGGCGGCGGCTTCCGCCATGGACAACACCTTGCCTTCGACACCGTCCACAACACGCCGCTCGCGAACCTGTATGTCAGCATGCTGCAGAACCTCGGCATCGAGACCGACAAGTTCGCCTCCAGCACAGGGCCGCTGCGCGGGCTGCGTTCGTAAAGGGTCGGCGGCAGAAGAGCGGCGCCCGCTGTTGCTGTTGCGGTTGCTGTTGCTGTTGCTGTCGTTGGGGCATCAGGACGCGCATGCTGCCTGAGAACAATGCCTGTCCCTATCGGCTTTGGCCCCGTTGTTGAGGGACCCCGGGAGGAAACAGGCTCCGGGGATGAAGCTCGGCCCGCTCATCACCTGCGGAGCCAGGGGGCGTCGTCATGGTCGAGCGCATTGTTACTTATTAATCCGGCCACAAAACATCAGCCATCGCGCGGGTCGATTTGGTTACGCTTTGGCAGTACACATGAGCTTCATCCCTCGCTCGCCGGGCATCGAGACACTGCGTGCGGCGCATCATTACCGCGGGTATTCAATGGCCGGATTAATAGCGCACAATGGCCCACGGAACGCACTGAATGCACGGACCATGAAACACACTTTCACGCTCCTCATTCTCCTCATTTCTTTCGTGTCGTCCGTGTGTTCCGTGTGTTCCGTGGGCCAGCTCTCCTCCTTCCGCTCTTGTGCATCGGCGGGCGAAGGGATGTCCCGAAAGAAATTTGGCCTGTCGCTATCGGCCCTCAAGAAACCCGGAAAGGCCCCTTGTCTCAGTGCCATTCGGACCTGTCTCTATGGGCTTCTTATTAGGGCTCAACTACCTCCACATACGAAAGGTTGGGGAGGTAATCTTGAATCAACCAGGTGGTGGCGGCGGGTATGGAGGTGGAGACACCGGAATCGGATACAGACTGAATCGAGTTCGCTTTCAGATGCTCATTCACGGCCTTGGTGAGCGTTGCGTCATACTTGAAGGATAAAACCCCTTTCCCCAGACTGGTCCCGTCTCCGCGAAGGATGGGGGCGGTGAAATCGATGGGGACCGAAGAGGTGCGGGCGCCGCCGATATCCACGTTCGATTTGCAACTGCCACGGGCGAGGATGGTGCCGGTGTCAAAACCTGCGTTGGCGTCTGTCTGCAGGTAGAAGTAATAAAACTTCCTGCTCTTCGAGTAGAAGGTGAACTTATGACAGACGCGATGCTCGGCATCCCCTTCGCCCACATCCGGAGCATGGCTGAAATGTTTCACAGCCGCGGCGCCCGAAGCTCCCGACTTTTCGGTGAGGTAAATGGATTCCGCGCTGGTCCCCTTGCCGCTGGATTCCTCCCAGCAGGCGGTATCCAGATCTAAAAACCATAATTGGCACGAGTGAGCCGGATGCGTTTCGCTGTCGAATTTTCCAGCGGCGTCCTCGTAGGTGAATTTGCCGGACAATCGCATTCGAAAAACGAGCACATGGGCATCTGCGCTGGAGGCGCCGAGCAAAACTGCGGCACTGAAAACGAATAACCTTTGGAATAGATTCATGGGGCGGCAAATGGGGCGCTACGGTGATGTGGTTGAGCAGCTAATGAGAGGATCGGAGAGAGGCAAAGGGACATATCTGGCGGTGAAATACCCCCGCGACACTCGCGGCTGAGCGCCTGCATGGGGCATGTGCCTGCCCCCGTGGTCTCGACGGCCCAGCGGTCGCCGGGGCGATCACGCTTCCAGCGCGGGATAATCCGTGTATCCCTTCGGGCCCGACGCATAGAACGTCGACGGATCCGCCTCATTGAGAGGCGCACGTCTGTGCAGACGTTCGGGCAGGTCGGGGTTCGCAAGAAACGGAACTCCAAACGCCACCGCATCCGCCCAGCCTTCCCGCAGCGCTTCGTTGCCGGACTCCAAATCGAACCCGCCATTGGCGATGATGCGCCCCTTGTAGTGCGCCCGTAATTCCCGGGGCCCGATCCCCGCCGCCGCTCCATGCGCGATGTCCTGAGCTGTCACCCGCGGAATGTGAGCATACGCGAGCCCCATGGGATCGAGTCGCTCCAGCACATAGCCAAACGTGCGCAGCGGATCCGAATCCCGCATATCGTTGAACACACCGCCCGGCGAGAAGCGGATCCCGACGCGGTCGGCGCCCCAGACGTTCGCCACGGCTTGGGTGACTTCCAGAGTGAGTCGGGCACGGTTTTCCAAGGATCCACCGTACTCGTCGGTGCGCTGGTTGGTTCCGTCGCGCAGGAACTGGTCGAGCAGGTAGCCGTTTGCGTTGTGGATCTCCACGCCATCGAACCCGGCGTCCTTTGCCGCTTTCGCTCCGTGCACATATTCGGCGATCACCCCGGGGATCTCGTCCCGCTCGAGAGCGCGGGGCGTTACATAGTCGGCCATTCCGGTTCCGGTGAACACCTGACCGCACGGCTTGATCGCTGAGGGCGCGACGGGTGCGGCACCGTCCGGCTGGAAGATCGGGTGCGAGATCCGGCCCACGTGCCAGAGTTGCAGGAAGATGAGGCCGCCCGCTCCGTGCACCGCCTCGGTCACCTTGCGCCATCCCGCGACATGCTCCGGCGTGAAGATTCCGGGCGTGTTGGGATAACCATAACCGCGCGGCGATACCGAGGTCGCCTCCGCGATCAGCAACCCGCCCGAGGCCCGCTGCCGGTAATGCTCCGCATTGAGATCGCACGGGACATTTCCTGGCTCCGCGCGACAGCGTGTCAGCGGGGCGAGGTAGATCCGGTTGGGCGTATGAACGGCTCCGAGTTGGAGCGGAGTGAAGAGGTCGGGAGTCATGGGAGCAGGGTCTTTTCGGGCGGTGGGCCGGAAGCACTAAGCGCGATCGTGCGACAAGGGAAGTCTGGGAAGGCGCCCGGCCGCGCAGGAATGGCGGCCTCCATCCATGGCAGAGAGTGAGGCAACGGCGGGTGCATCCATTCCAGCGCGGACGCGCCGGAACGGAGTCCCCCGTCGTCGACTGTCTTCCGGCGAGCTTTCTGAAGGGTTATGTGGAGACCGTCCGCCGGGCGGGGCTGGTCATGCTGGAGTGGTCGCTGACCGCGCGTTTCAACGCCTCCAAGGCTGGCAAGCATGGCTTCAAGGTCCTCGTGGGGATGCCCGGCAATGAGTTGGCGGCCCTGAACGTTTACGCGAACGGCCAGCGCCAGCTGAGTGCCAACGGAATCGTCATCAACAGGCGGGATAATTTTCTTCAGGAGATCGAGCGCGCTGCACTCGCACTGAACCTAAAAACGTGAATGGACGGCCCACGGAATCCACGGGCGGCACGGAGAGAATGGGGGGAATGAAGAGGCTGAGAGTCTGTTGCGTGATCCGTGCATTCAGTGCGTTCCGTGGGCCGTTGGGAACTCTCCGGGTTCAGGCGACTGCTGAGTCCTATCGGTGCCTGGGTACTTGAGGGTAACAGCCTTGTCGTTACAGACTTTGAAGATCGCTCAAAGAGACTCACCCAACGGGTGCGCCTGAAACGGGACGATTTTAAGCTGCAAATTCCGTTCCGACAGAAACTCACATTAGATCCGCCGAGTTTTCATCGCCGTATTGAGGCTGAAGCTACCCCCATACCAGATCTCCCCTTGGTCGGTCGTGACCGTATTATCACCGACGGACTGCAGCAGACCTTCTTGGTCAAATCCACCATCGGCGGCCCCATTTTTCCCGTCGAGGCATCGGTGAATCTGAAGGACAAAAGTTGTATCCGTGTAATCCGCCGCCCGGTTCCTATTATTGATCAGATTCCAATTATCGGCGACCCAGCGGCGCTCCCGAAGCGGGCGGCCACGTTGTTACCATCGAAGGGAACCTCATTGGCATCATGATCAGCGACCGTGAGGCTTACATTCTCGATGAGAGCGACGTTGATGAGATCCGCTTTCGCCTGCCAATTGCGAAGCCCTACGAGGAGTTCGTTCGGCCGGCCAAAGCGCTCCACTCAACCACTCCCTAACCCGCTGCCTCCTGGATCGGCGTCAGTTTCTGAGCACGGGGGCCGTTGCCGATTCCTTCTGCGCCAACAGCCACGTCACGAGATCAGCGACCTGACGAGGAGACAGGATCCGGTCGAAGGATGGCATCGGGGAAGTGTGCAGGCTTTCGCGTCTGCGGATGAGCGCTTTTTCTGCGCGCGCAATCCGGCCGTCGGTTTGCACCAAGGTGAGATGCAGGTCTGTTTCCTCTCGCAGGACGCCTGTCATCGATGCTCCGTCGCGCATCACCACGCTCAACAGGCCGAAGCCCTGTGTGATCTCCCCGTTGGGGGTGAGAATGGAACGGACAAGATACTCCGGATCGTGACGCTCTCCGGCACGAGAGAGGTCTGGGCCGAACTGCCGCCCCAGTCCGTCGGCGCGGTGACAGTTTGCGCACCCGGCCGCGGTGAACAGCGCAGGACCGTTTGCGGACTGGCCGGTTTCAAGCACTGCCATCACCTGCTTCACGGTGGTCGGCTCCTTGCGTGGTTGCAGCAGCACGTTTGATGCAAGCGCGCTCGTGCGCTTGGTGAAGAGGGCATCGGCAGGCTCACCGACCGGTTTGTTGCCCACACAGAGCACCGCTCGGAGCCTCGTGGTGTTGTGAAGGACAAGGGGCTTTGATTCTGGCAAGACGGGTGAAAGCTCCGTCGGCGTCGAGCCGTCGAGGGTGTAATGAATGACCGACGGCTTGAGCCCGGGAGCCACATACACTTCGACCTCCCTTTCGAAATCGCCCGGTTCAGGCTCGAAGGTGATCAAGGGGTTGCCGTTCCGCTTGGCGAGCCAGAGTGCGGCGACGTCCGCGGTGGCCGGATCTGCGATCAGGGCACTTGCGTCCTCAATGCTGATCTGGCCTAGGTCTGCGAGAGCCAGCAGGGCGCCGCGGCGGACGCCATCCCGCGGGTCCTTGAGCATGATCCGGAGCCCTTCCGTGGTGGCAATGTCGCGGAGCGTGCCCCACGCGACATAATAGGTGAGGCGGTCGGTTTCCACAGCGGCGAGGTCCTGCAGCGCTCGAACCGAACGCACATCGCGGGCCTGTCGGATCGCCTGTGCAGCCGCGAAGCGGATGCGGGGTTCTTCATCGTGAAGCGCGTCCGCCACGCAATTCGGCAGAGGGCGGGTGCGTTCCCCATGGATCCTGAGCGTTTGGATGCGACGGTTTAGCGAGGTGCTGCGGTCGTATGGAAGCGGTGCATCCATGCGTCCAAGGGTCCACAGCGCCCATGTCTCCTGAGCCATGGACAGCCCCGGCGCGTCAATCAAGCGGAGGAGATCGGCTTGCACTGTTGCGCCGCGTCGAAGCAGTTCTTCCTGAGCGTCCAGCCGCCAGATGGGCAGATGGCTGCCGAGATCCTCGGCGAGTTCGGCGAAGCTCCAGCGGTCCAGCGGGCGGTTTCGCTTTGCGGTGCACCAGTCCAGAAGCGGCGTGCTTTTCCACGCAACGCGGAAGACGCGGCCCTCGAGGTCGTCGGTCCTTCCGAGCAAGCCACGCACGACTTGCTCGGGTCGGTTGTACTGCTTGCCCCAACCAAGCACCCAGACTGCACCGTCCGGGCCCACCTCCATGTCCGTGGGACGATAGAGAGCGCGCCCCGCACTGACGAAGTTCTGGCAGACTCCGCCTGTTGGTTGGATGAGCGCGCCGTCCCATTGGGGCCGGTACGCATAGGTATTCTTGCCGGCGAAGTCGTTCATCAGCCACAGGCCGCGCCACTCCGGCGGGAATTGAGGGGCATCGTAGAACACCACGCCCGTGCTTGATCCGCCGAAGAGCGGGCCGCTGACGGGCACCGTCGGCGGGTTCCGCTCGTCTGTCCAGTGGGCGCTCCAGCCGTGCCCCCACCCGAAGTGCGCTCCCTTGAACGGCATCACAATGCGGTCGCCCCCCGTTTGATCATTGTCCGTTCCGAGCCAGTTGAAGCCGCTGTCGAACACAATGTCGAAGGGGTTGCGGAGCCCGCGGGCGATGATCTCAAGATTCGTGCCCATGTCGTTGCAGCGAAGGAAGCCGCCTTCCCGGCCCCAGTCGTCATCCGGATCTTGGTACGCGTGTCTGTAGGTGCCTTTCCCGAAGGTCATGGGCGGCGGAAAATCGGGCGCACCGTCCGGTGCATTGACCCCCCACAACTCCCGGAAAGGCTTTGGCGCGATGCGACCGGGCTGTGTAAGCCCCTTGGAGTTGCCCTTCGTCATGTAGAGCTTTCCGTCCGGAGCCCAAACCAAGCCGTGAAGCGCGTGTTCGAGATTTCCGAGGTCGGTGTAAACGCGCACGTATTCATCCGCCTCATCGTCGCCGTTCAGATCGCGTGCGATGGTGAGATCCGGTGCATTCGCGATCCACAGATCCCGGCCGTGCCATGCGAGGCCTTGGATGGAATTCAATCCTGTGGCGAACGCTCTGCTCTGGTCCGCTACGCCGTCGCCATCGGTGTCGAGCAGGATCATGACGCGGTCGCCGGGTGTCTCGGGTGTTGGCATCCGATACTGGGACCCCATACCGACGAAAAGCCGGCCCTTCCTGTCAAAGGCCAGCGCGCTCGGGTGCCCGACGAGTGGCTCCTTTGCGAACATCCTGACTTCGAAGCCCGCCGGCACTTGCGGCAGCGCAGTCGTGTCCATCCGGGACGAGTCGGAGGGATGGGTGAAATAGGCGACCGGGGCTGCGACCAAGGCGCAGAGCGTGCCGAACACGAGGAGCCTTGGGGTTGTGAGGGGAAAAGGTTTCATGTCGTGAAGGCTGGTTGCATTTGTTTTTCCTCGGAGACCGGAACGAGGCGGCAAAGTCGGGCCAACACAGGATCGGAAGTCACCTTGTGGGAGGTGATCAGTGATTGCCCCGTGGCGGACCTCGCAGATTGCAGAAGCGGAGGCCTGTGCCGCTTGAGCCGCCCCTGCCCCGCGCGCTAGGGAGGAGCCATGAGCACCTCGGCCACCGCCTTCGGTCGCCTGCAAGGGATCGATGATCTCGGGCTCGCGGCATCCAATGCGGTGTGGACCGCGGACGGATTTCGGAGAGCGAGGGGGGCCGGGAAAGAGGGTGGCGAAATCAGGATGAAGTGGGCGGGTGGCACCGCGGCGCAGAGATCCGATGGGAGCCGATAGAGACGGGTGAAGCTTCCTCTCCTGCAGCGCGCCCTCCCGCTTCTGCTCCGGCCCGCGCCGCTTACTTGAGGCGGAAGGCGACGGGGACCTCCACGGTGGTTCCGACGCGCTGGCCGTTGACCTCCGCGGGACGGAAGGTCCATGTGCGCACGGCCGCAATGGCCGCCTCGTCGAGATCGGGTGATCCGGAGCTGCGGCTGACCACGACCTTTTCCGCACGGCCATCCGCGGAGACGGTGACCTCTAGAACGACGGTGCCCTCGCGATGCGCTTTTCGGGCCGCCGGCGGGTAGGGCGGGGCGGGCGCGCGCAGGTAGCTCGGGGGCAGAAGGGCGCCGGAACGGGGATTCGAACCGGACTGAGCGGCACTGGAATCGCGTCGGGAACGCGGCCGATTTTTGTCGGGGGGCGCTGGTGCCGGAGGTGCGGGAGGGGCTGTCGCGAGGGGAATGGTGGTGGGAGAATCTTCGCGGGCTCTTGCAATGATGGCGGCTGCGGCCTCGGGGATCTCCGGAGGTTTTGGTTCCGTGGGGGGTGGAGGCTGGGGCGGCTCGGGTGGTTCGGGGGCAGGCGGGTTGTCCGGAGCGGGAGAGAGCAGGGCGACTGGCTCTTGGAGGGCGACACGGAAGGAGTCGCCGTCGTGAGGGCGGCCACGATACCCCGCGCTCAGGGTCCATGCGGCGGCGACGGCAGCCGCATGGACGCAAAGGGAGAGAGCGAGGGCCTGCGAGTTCACCGGGTCCTAGTTGCTGCGGAGGGAGGCCGGTGCGTAGTGGGAACCGGTGTTGTCGATGCGCCCGAAGTCGATGCCGAACACAATGAATCCTTCGAAGTTCGGAGATTCTTGGTTGGTGCCGAAGAGGCCCACGAGGTCGATGTGGGTGTTGGGCGTCGGCCGGATCTGGACGCTGGGTCCGATGAGGAACTTGTTCGCAGCATCGCCGCGCGCGTCGCGTTCGCTTTCATTGATCCATTTCATTTCGACGCCCGCGCCGAGTTTCCCGTCGATGAGGGAATAACTGAGGCCCTGGCTGATCTGGAACTCTGTGGTGCGCGCGCCGCCGATTTCCTGTTCGTAGACGGCGTTGAGGCCCCAGTGGAGGCGGGGCAGGAGCTGTTCGCCGAGGAGGAGTTTGAGTTCATAGACATCCGGTCCCTGACTCGGATCCACGAACTTATACTCGCCGTAAAGTGTGGGGTTCAGCGGGATTGCACCCCAGTCCGCGACGGCCCAGCGCAGTTCAACGGCGAAGTCGTGATGACGCGCATGCCCGCGTCCGTCCATGACCCAGTTTTCGTAAAAGTCGGCCTGCATGCGGCCCGGGAGGCCGATCTCGAACTCCTGCTGGAAGAGGTGGCCGACGGTGTTGTCCCGGAAATCGCGAACGCGCCACCATTGTTCGACGCCCATTTCCCATGGGTTTTTTTGGATGTACACGCGGGTGGTGCTGAAGCGACGGGCGGAGGTCCATTCGGGGCGTCCCGTGGGGCCGGTGGGTTGTTCCTCGGAAAGGATGGAGCTGCTGGTGACCTGCGGCATGCGGGTCGGCGCGTCGGTGCTCTGGGCGTGGAGCGCCATGGGGAGGAGGAGCAGGGCGGCGGGGAGGAGGTGGGATATGCGCATGGGGTTTGGTGGGTGAATGTTCGGGAGAACGGCGCAATGAGCAATCCGTGTGCCAGAGGCCATTGGGGGTCCCGCCGGCAGGGGGTGTCTGGGAACTTTGCTGCCAGAGGGGCCTCGGATGGACAACAAATTTCCTCGTCAGGCGGGGCGCGGATAGTTTCTGTCCATCCGCGCCGCATGTTTCCCCCTGTCTTTTCCAGTCTGAAGGTGCGCATCGGCCTCGCCCTCCTGCTCTTCGTCGGGGCCGGGTCGCTGGCGTTGGTGGGTTGGATGCGTTCTTCGGCGGAGAGCGAGGCCCGGCGGGTGTTCGCTGCGCTGGCCACTGCGAACGCCGAGTTCATCCGAACTCAGCGTCTGCCTGTGAGCGATCGGACCTCGGAGGCGCTCGGCCATGTGCTGGGGGTGGAGGTGGAGTTGTGGGGACGCGCCGGGCGGGAGGGACGGTTGCGTGCCCTCGCCATGGAGGGGGCGCGACCGGACGCTGCGGGTGTGGCGGTGGAAGCCCTTCAGACGCCGGGGCGGGTGCGTGTGAAAGGGGGTTTGGAGGCGGTGGCGGTGCCGGTTTCCGAGGAGGCAGACCTGCTGATGATCCGCCCGGCGGGCACTCTCGCGGAGGGGGAAGGGCGTTCGATGTGGTGGGTGTTGGGTGCGTTCTGGGTGCTTTCGCTGGGGCTGGGTGTGGTGCTGGCGCGCGGGGTGGTGGCGCCGCTGCAGCAGTTGGCCGAGCGCCTGCCACGGATTGGGGAGGATTCGGAATCGGACCTCCCCGGGGCGGAACGTTCGGATGAGATCGGGCAGCTTGCGCGAGCCTATCTGAGAACGCGGGCGCAGCTTGCGGAGGAACGTGCGGGCCGGGCGCGAGCGGAGCGGTTGGCGGTGCTTGGCCGGATGGCGACGGGGCTTGCGCACGAGATCCACAATCCGCTGGCGGCGATCCGCATGCATGCGCAGTTGTTACAGGACACGGCGCCCGAGGCGTTGCCGGGCGCGGCGGCGGAATCGCTGCCGGTGATGCTGGGGGAGGGGGCGCGGATCGAGGGGTTGGTGAACCAGTGGATGTTCCTTGCGCGTCCGGAACCGCCGCGTCGGGTGGGGTCGGATCTTGGTGCACTCGTTGCGGTGCAGGTCCGGGTGCATCAGGCAGCGGCGCGGCATGCGGGTGTGGAGATCGAGCTGTCGCTGCCGGGCGAGCTGCCGGTGTGTGTGGATGGGCGGCGGCTGAGCCAGGCGGTGGGAAATGTGATCCTCAACGCCATCCAGGCGATGCCCGCGGGTGGACGGCTCCGTATCGAGGGTGCTTCCGGAGCGCAGGGTGTGGAGGTGCGTTTTTGCGACAACGGCCCCGGCTTTTCAGCGATCGCGTTGGAGAGGCACACGGAGCTGTTCTTCTCAGAGAAAGAGGGCGGGATGGGCATCGGGCTGAGCGTGGCTTCGGAGATTGTCCGTGCTCATGGGGGCTCGCTGGGTGTCGCGAATGCGGCGTCCGGAGGCGCGTGTGTGACTCTTCAAATTCCGCATCCATGAATCCTGTTTTGATTGTTGAGGACGAACACGCGCTTGCGGCGGGCCTTGCCACGGTGTGCCGGAGGCTTGGACGCGAAGCGCGGCTCTGTGCATCCGGCCGGCGGGCCTTGGAGGAGCTGGGTGCATCAAGGTTTTCGCTGGTGCTGCTGGATATCGGGCTGCCGGACATGAGCGGGCTGCGGGTGCTGGAACAGGTGCGCGCGGGGTGGCCGGGGACGCCGGTGGTGGTGCTGACGGCGCATGGCACGCTGGACAATGCGGTGGCCGCGAAGCAGCTCGGTGCGGCTGCGTATTTGCTCAAGCCTCTGGAGTTATCCGAGGTGCAGGAGACGATGCGCCAGTTGCTGGCCGCGGCGGGTGAGGCGCCGGTGGCGAGGCCGGAGGCGCTTTCGCTCCTTGTGGGGGCGGCGCCGGTGATGCAGCGCAGCTTTCTGGAAATCGCGCACGCCTGCGCCAGTGAAGCGCCGGTGCTGGTGAGCGGCCCGACCGGCACGGGCAAGACGCTTGCGGCCCGCGTGATTCATCAGAACAGTGCGCGGCGCGCGGCTCCCTTTGTGGCGTTGCACTGCAGCGCGATCACCGAGACGCTGCTGGAGAGCGAGCTCTTCGGTCATGAGAAGGGCGCGTTCACGGGCGCTCTTTCCATGAGGGCAGGGCATCTGGAGCGTGCGCATGGCGGGACGCTTTTCCTGGACGAGGTCGGGGACATCCCGCTGCCGGTGCAGGCCAAGCTGCTGCGTTTCGTGGAGGAGCGGACGTTCACGCGGGTGGGCGGTCGCGAGGATCTGCGGGTGGACGTGCGGCTGATTACCGCCACCCACAAGGATCTCCGGGCGGAGGTGCGGGCCGGGCGATTCCGGGAAGACCTGTATTACCGGCTCCATGTCCTCGAGATCGCCATGCCTGCGCTCCGCGAAAGGCTGGGAGATCTGCCGGCGCTTGCCCATTTCTTCCTTGGTGCGCTGGCGCCCGGGCGTGCGGTGCAGCTTGCGCCGGAAACTCTGCAGATCCTTGAGCGTCACCAGTGGCCGGGCAATGTGCGTGAACTGCGCAACGTGCTCGAGCATGCGCTGGCCGTTTCCGCCGGAGGATCTCTGCTGCCGAGTCATCTCCCGCGGGGGCTGCGCGAGATGGAGCCTGTTCCGGCGGAGATTGGGAGTGGCGCGATTGCGGCAGGGGTTGGGGATTGGACGGATGCGGTGGCGGCGTGGCTCGATGCGCAGCTTGCGCTTGGGAACACGTACCATGAGATGACCGATGCGCTGGAGGCGGCGGCGCTCCGTCATCTGCTCGGGCGTTTTGAAGGGAAACCCACGGCGCTTGCGCGTGCGCTGAAGCTGAACCGGGTGACCCTGCGCAAGCGCTGCCGGGAACTGCTCGGGGAGGCGCCGCAGTGATTGAGCGGAGGCGTCCCGTTGAACGCCAAAGCGGGAGTCCGGTCGGGACTCCCGCTTTTTTGAGGACGGCTGTGGCAAGCCCGCCGCGTCGATCTGCGGACGGGGGCTATCCGGTCTGCGCGCGGACCCAGTTGACGGCGTAGCGGATGAGTTCGGGCGCGGTGTTGAGGGCGAGCTTGTCTTTCATGTTGAGACGGTGGGTTTCGATGGTCTTGGCGCTGAGACTGAGGCGGGAGGCGATCTCGCGGGTGCTGTGGCCTTCGCCGACGAGTTGGAGAACCTCGAGTTCGCGGTCTGTGAGCGACTCGATCGGGGTGCCGGGTGCCTCGTCCTCGGCTTCCGGCTGCTCCATTCTTGCTGTGACGTGTGGGCTTGCGTAGGTGCCGCCTCCGAGGACGGTGCGCACCGCGGTGAGCAGCAGGTGCGGCGCCTCGCGTTTCATGATGTAGCCGCCCGCGCCTGCCCGCAGAGCCCGCATGGCGTAGAGATCTTCGTCGTGCATCGAGAGGACGAGGACGGGCAGTGCGGGATACTCGCCGCGGATGAGCTTGGTGAGTTCGATGCCGTTGGTGCCGCCGAGCGAGATGTCGACCACGGCGAGATCCGTGGGGCCTTCGCGCAGGATTGCCAGTGCTTCGGCCGCGGAACTGGCCTGCCCGCTGACCTCGAGATCCGGCTCGAGGCCGATGGTCTGCGCCACGCCGTGGCGGATGATCGGGTGGTCGTCGACGATGAGCACGCGGCGCCGGGCTGTTGCGGGGAGGGGAGCGAGGAGTTCTGTCATGGTGTTGGGTGGCCCGGGGTGTTGCGGGCGCGGTTGGATTGTGCCCGGGTGGGGAACACGCGCCCATCGGGGCGGCCCCTGAGCGGCGAGGGTTGACCCGTCGGATGTCGATGGGGCAGGCTCAGTTTTCTCCGTCCAACAAACCCCCACGTTCTTCCCACCATGGCAACCTCCCTCCTCCGCTGCATCGCCCTCGCTTCGGCCGTCCTGTGTGCCCCACTGCTGCAGGCCGCTGATCACCTTGTCTTCCCGCCAAAGGCCGGCGCCGGAGAGCCGAGGGAGGGCGGTGTGCGTCACATCGTGCTTCTGGCTGGCGACGAGGAATACCGCAGCGAAGAGGCGATGCCGATGCTCGCCAAAATCCTGAGCCAGCGTCACGGGTTCAAGTGCACCGTGCTCTTTTCCGCGGACGCGGACGGCAACGTGCTTCCGGACCGTGGCGAGTTGCTGACGCACCCGGAAGCGCTCGACACGGCCGATGCGATCGTGATGTCGCTCCGGTTCCGCCACTGGGCGCCGGAGACGGTGGCGCGGTTCCAAGCGGCGGTGGCTCGTGGGATCCCGCTGATCGGGCTGCGGACGAGCACGCATGCGTTCAACGACAAACCCCTCGGAGGTTTTGGCAAGGACGTGCTCGGTGAGCGCTGGGTCAGCCACTGGGGTGCTCACAAGAGCCAGGCAACCCGCGGCGTGGTGGAGCCGGGAGCGGAGGGTGAATCGCTGCTGCACGGTGTCTCGGACATCTTTGGGACCACGGATGTGTACGAGGCCTATCCGCCTGCGGATGCGAAGATCCTTGTCCGCGGTCAGGTGCTCAAGGGCATGCAGGCCAGCGACGAACCGGCGGATTACCGCAAGAAGCGCAGCACGGACAAGATGGAGCAGGGCGTGAATGATCCGATGATGGCTGTGGCTTGGACGCGCGACGTGGCCGGTTCTGCCGGCAAGACGAACCGCACCTTCTGCACCACAATGGGCGCTGCGACGGACCTCACCAATGAGGGGTTCCGGCGTCTCGTGGTCAACTCGGTCTTCTGGGGTTTGAAGCTGGACGTGCCGCAGAGGGCCGATGTCAGCTTTGTGGACCCCTTCGAGCCCAGCATGTACGGGTTCAAGGGATCGATCCCCGGCCTCAAGGTCGACGATCTCGAGCTCGGAAAAGCACTCCCGAAGCGGCAGGCCCAGAAGTAATCGACGGGCTAAGGAAAGGCGCAGCGCGGGGTTGCCTCCGTGCCGTCTCCATTCGTCGTTGATCCCTGCATCCCACTCAATTCCGCCGCGGTCCGCTGTCTGTCGTCCGCATCAACCCTCTCCTCACGCACCCATGAAACGCACCGTTCTCGCCTCCCTGCTTCTTGCCTCCCTTGGTCTTTCTGCCGACGCGCTGGAGCTGCGCAAAGGCGACCACATCGCCATCGTCGGCAGCGGTCTCGCGGATCGTCAGCAGCATCATGCATGGCTGGAAACCATGATCCACAGGGCGTTCCCGGATCTCGATCTGACGGTGCGGAACCTCGGGTTTGCGACGGACGAGGTGAATCTGCATCCGCGTTCGGACGAAGTGCCGCCGACGGAGTACTTCCTGAACATGAAGCCCGGCGACCTGACGACGAAGGTCGGCAATGCCGAGGTGACGTACAAGGCGGGGTCGGAATTTCATGCCGGGGTGATTCTTGCGTACTGGGGGTTCAACGAGTCCTTCCGCGGTGCGGCGGGGGTGGAGGAGTTCAAGAAGAACCTCGCTGAGTATCTGCGGAAGCATCTCGATGCGGATTATGGGGCGGGGCATCCGCGCCTGGTGCTGCTTTCGCCGATCGCGCATGAGAACCTGCGCAGCCCGGATTTTGGGGATGGCGCAGCGAACAACGCAAACCTCGCGTTGTACACGGCGGCGATGGCTGAGGTGGCGAAGGCGAACAGCGTGCCGTTTGTAGATTTGTTCAACGCCTCGAAGGAGCTCTACGCGAAGGCGACGAAGCCGCTGACGCTCAATGGCGTCCATCTCACGGAGGAGGGGGACAAGGCGCTGGCGCCGGTGCAATTCAAGGCCCTCTTCGGCAAGGAAGCGCCGGTCCTGCAGGATCCCGCGGCGGTGAGGTTGCACGAGGCGGTGGTGGAGAAGAATCTCCAGTGGCATCACCGCTATCGGACGGTGGACCAGTACAACATCTTTGGCGGCCGTTCGCGGCTCAAGTACGAGGGGGTGGACAACGCCACGGTCATGGGCGAGGAGCTGGCGCAGCGCGATGTGAAGACGGTGAACCGCGACAAGGCGGTGTGGGCGGCCGCGCGCGGGTCGCAGTTGCAGGTGGTCGACGACAACCTGCCGGCGGTCCGTGAGACCCCGCCGAACCGTCCGCAGCCCGTCGCGTACATGGGGCCGGAGGAGGCGATCAAGCACCTGAAACTTGCGCCTGGATGCAAGGTGGAGTTGGTGGCGGATGAGAGCCAGTTCCCGGATTTGGTGAATCCGGTGCAGATGAATTTCGACACGCAGGGTCGGCTGTGGATCTCGGCGTGGCCGAGCTATCCGGAGACGACGCCGACCACGAAGGTGTACGACAAGCTGCTCGTGCTCGACCTCGATCCGAAGACGGGCAAGGCCACCAAGTGCACCACCTTTCTCGATGGGCTCAACTGCCCGACGGGCTTCCAGTTCTACAAGGACGGCGTGATCGTGATGCAGTCGCCGGACCTCTGGTTCGTGCGCGACACGAATGGCGACGGCCGGATCACCGCTGCCGACGGGCGTCCGGAGCGGCTCCTGCACGGGCTCGACGCCGCGGACTCGCACCACGAGACCAACTCGATCTGCTACGAGCCGGGCGGTGCGATGTACCTGAGCGACGGTGTGTTTCACCGCACGAATGTGGAGACGCCTTCCGGTCCCGTGCGCAACGTGAACGGCGCGATCTACCGCTTCGAGCCGCGCACCAGCAAGTTTGAGCGTTACGTGCCCTACGGCTTCGCGAATCCGCACGGGCGGGTGTTTGATGCGTGGGGCAACGACATCATCACCGACGCCACGGGGAATTCGAACTACTTCGGGCCCGGGTTCAGCTCGTTCCTGAGCGAGGGTGCGCATCCCGGTTACAAGCAGTTCTGGAACCGGCCGTCGCGTCCGTGTCCTGGCACGGCGATCCTGACCAGCAGACACTTTCCGGACGACTGGCAGGGGCAGTTCCTGAACACGAACGTGATCAGCTTTCAGGGCATCTTCCGCGCCGCGATCTCCGAGGACGGCTCGGGGTTGAAGGGTGAGACGCTGGATCCGTTGGTGGAGACCGATGTGGCGGCGAACCCGAATTTCCGCCCCTCGGGCGTGACGGTGGCTCCGGACGGTTCGCTGTATTTCATGGACTGGTCGCAGATGCTAATCGGCCATCTGCAGCATCACCTGCGCGATCCGAACCGGGACCATCAGCACGGGCGGATTTACCGGATCACCTACCCTGAGCGTCCGTTGCTGGTGCCGAAGCTGGTGCACGGGCAGCCGATCCCGCAGTTGCTTGAGCTTTTGAAGGAACCGGAGAACGACGTGCGTCTGCGTGCGAAGATCGAGCTCGGGAAGCGCGACTCGAAGGAGGTGGTGGCCGCTGCGCAAAAGTGGGCCGCGCAGTTTGATCCGAAGAAGGCCTCGGACGCGCATCCTCTCCTGGAGGCCCTGTGGGTGCACCAGTGGCACAACGTGGTGAACGTGGAGCTCACCCGCGCACTCCTGCAGTCGCCTGAGCCGCGCGCCCGCGCGCAGGCTGTGCGGGTCGTGTGCTACCAGCGGGATCGCATTCCCGGGGCGCTTGGGTTGATCAAGGCGGCGGTGGCGGACGAGGCGCCGCGTGTGCGGTTGGAAGCGGTGCGTGCGGCGAGTTTCTTCAACGGAGCCGATGTGCCGGCGGCGTTGGAGGTGGCGTTTGCTGCGCTGCGGCAGCCGACGGATTACTACATCGAGTACTGCCTGAAGGAGACGCTCAAGCAGCTTCACGCGCTCGCGAAGGAGAAGGTGCTGCCGAGCGATCCGGCGCTGCTGGCTGCGCTCATCAGCAAGATGGACGATCAGGAATTGCAGCAGGCTCCAGCCGTGGAGGCCGTGCTCAACGCGCGGCTGGAGCGCAGGAGCTACAACCTGCAGGTGCGGGAAAGAACACTGTCCGAGCTGGCGAAGCTGCATCAGAGGAGCAGCGCGGCGGAGGCGGTGGCCTCGTTGCAGAGGTTTGATGCGGCCGGCGGATCGCTCAACGGAGCCGCCACGGAGCTGACGAAGGTGCTCGTGCTTTCCAAGAAGACGGAGCTGGAGAAAAACCGCGAGGCATTGATGAAGCTGGCGGCGGGCGCGCAGCAGGCGGTGGTTCGCAAGGCGGCCTTCGCGGGTGTGGTGCTGGCAGACGGAAAGGCCGATGGCGCATGGGAGGCGGCGTCAGCGGCGCCCCAGCGCGAGGCGCTTGTGCAGGCGATTGCCGTGGTGCCCGACCTTGCATTGCGCGGGCAGTTCCAGCCCAAGATTGCGCCTCTGGCGGCAACGGCATCCGGCGGGCTTTTGCGGGCGGTGCATCAGGCGCTGCCGCTGCTGGGTGCGCAGAATGCGGATGCGAACTTCGCTGCGCTCGCACAGAACGTGGTGGCCGGGCGCGACCGCGAGTCCGCGGCGAATGCGATCCTGCAGCTGCCTCGTGCGAGCTGGAAGAAGGAGCAGGCGGGCGCGATGGCGGCCAAGGTGCTGGAGTTTGCGAAGACGGTGCCGGAGAAGGACCGCACGCAGCAGAGGTTCGTGGAGTTGAGCCAGTTTGGTCTGGAGATGGCGTCGCTGGCCGGGGACACGGCTTCTGCAAAGGCGATCCGCGGGCTCAGCGTGGCGGTGTTTGTGGTGAAGACCGTTCCCGAGCAGATGCGCTATGACGCGCAGCGGCTGGTGGTGGAGGCGGGCAAGCCGTTTGAGGTGATCTTCGAGAACGCGGACGTGATGCCGCACAACCTCGTGGTGGTGGAGCCGGGCAAGCACATGGAGATCGGGATGGCCGCTGCGACGATGGGGCCCAACGATAACAAGGATCGCCAGGGCCGCACCTATCTGCCGAAGGGTCAGAAGTTCATCGAGGCATCGCGTCTGCTCGAGCCCGGGCAGAAAGAGACCATCAAGGTGTCGGCGCTCGGGAAACCGGGTGAGTACGAGTTTGTGTGCACGTTCCCCGGACACGCTGCCGTGATGTGGGGACGGATTGTGGTGACGAAGGACGTGGATGCGTACCTCGCCGCGAATCCGGACTCGGCTGCGGCGCCAGCGCATCCGTAGGCGGGGGCCGGCGCGGGGAGGGCGGTCGGGACGACATGGACGACATGGACGGCATGGACGACATGGACGACATGGACGCTGTGGAGGCCATGGACTTCGCGGGCGGCGCGGGTCAGTGGCTGCACTAGCCGTGTGTGGGAGTGCCGCACCCGCCAAACCATTGGACGGGCGGGTCTTCGTGGATTGATTGCAGCGGGCCTTTGTTCGGGGCGGAAACAGCCGCCGGTGAATGGGCTCCCTGCACATGCATTACGCGCCCATTCTCAAGCCAGCCGGCGCGTGCCGGGTGCCGCCGCAACTCGCAGACTATGAAACCGTCTGCCGGGAGTTTTCTTGGGAGCAGGTGCGTGCCGGGTTTGCGGGGCTGCCAAATGGTGCTGGCTTCAACCTCGCTCACGAGGCGGTGGATCGGCACGCGGCGAGTGCGCTTCGGGAGCATGTGGCGCTGCATTGTCTGGGGCGGGACGGAGCAAGCACGGTGCTTACTTATGGCGAGCTGCGGGTGCAGACGAACCGGTTTGCGAATGTGCTGCGCGGCCTTGGTGTGGGTAGGGGCGATCGCGTGTTCGCACTCACGGGGCGCGTTCCCGCGCTCTATATCGCAGCGCTTGGGACGCTGAAGAAGACGAGCGTCTTTTGTCCGCTGTTCTCCGCGTTCGGGCCGGAGCCGATCTATCAGCGGCTGCAGCGCGGCGATGCGCGGGTGCTGGTGACGACGTCCGAGCTTTATCATGGAAAGGTGGCGCCGCTGCGTGATCGGCTGCCTTCGTTGCAGCACGTGCTGTTGGTCGATGGATTACCGATGGAGACGCACGGGCCCGGTGTCGCATCGCTGCCTGCGTTGATGGATGCGGCTTCGCCGGATTTCACGATCCCGCCGACGGCGCCGGAGGACATGGCGCTGCTGCACTTCACCAGCGGCACGACTGGGATGCCGAAGGGGGCGGTGCATGTGCACGAGGCGGCGCTGATGCATTACGCGACGGGCCGTTACGTGCTCGATCTGCATCCGGACGATGTCTTCTGGTGCACGGCCGATCCGGGCTGGGTGACCGGGACCTCTTACGGAATTCTCGCCCCGCTTCTGCATGGAGTGACCAATCTGGTGGACGAGGCGGACTTCGATGCCGAGCGCTGGCTGCGGACCCTCGCCGAAAAGCGGGTGAGCGTTTGGTATACCGCGCCCACGGCGATCCGAAGGCTGATGCGTCTCCCGGGCGAACCGCGCAGCCGCTTTGATCTGAGCGCACTCCGGCTCATTCACAGCGTGGGTGAACCGTTGAATCCGGAGGCTGTGGTATGGGGCGAACGAGCGCTGGGCCTGCCCATCCACGACAACTGGTGGCAGACGGAGACGGGCGGGATCATGATTGCGAACTTCGCCTCGATGGAGATCCGGCCTGGTTCGATGGGGCGTCCGGTGCCCGGGGTGGAGGCGGCCGTGGTGCGTCGGACACCGCGCGGGGTGGAGGTGGTGGACGCGCCGGGTGTGGAGGGGGAACTGGCGCTGCGGCCCGGCTGGCCCTCGATGTTCCGCGGATATCTGCACGAGGAGGAGCGGTATCGGCGTTGCTTTGCGGATGGATGGTATCTCACCGGCGACCTCGCGCGGCGCGATGCCGGCGGGTACTTTTGGTTCGTCGGCCGGTCGGGCGACATCATCAAGACTGCCGGTCACATGGTCGGTCCGTTTGAGGTGGAAAGCGCGCTCATGGAGCATCCCGCGGTCGCGGAGGCGGGTGTGATTGGGAAGCCGGATCCGGTGATTGGCGAACTGGTGAAAGCGTTCATCTCGCTCAAACCGGGCATGGAGCCTGGGGAGGCGCTGAGGCGGGAGCTGCTCGGGTTTGGTCGGAAGCGCCTCGGATCCGCGGTGGCACCGAAGGAGATCGAGTTTCAGCGGCACCTGCCGCGGACGCGGAGCGGGAAGATCATGCGCCGGCTGCTGAAGGCGCGGGAGCTGGGGTTGCCTGCGGGCGATACGTCGACGTTGGAGCGGGAGGATTGAGCATGGGGACCGATCTCTTCCCACCGCCGCTTCCAACGCGGGATCACGCGCTGGTGTTGCTGCGGCAGATGCTCTTGATCCGGCACTTTGAGGAGAGATGCGCGGAGCTCTACACGCAGCAGAAGATCCGCGGGTTTCTTCATCTCTACACGGGCGAGGAGGCTGTGGCGGTGGGCGTGATGCAGGCGCTTGATCCGCGGGATGCGGTGGTCTCGACCTACCGAGAGCACGGACATGCACTCGCCCGCGGAATCGCGCCGGGTGCGATCATGGCGGAGATGTTTGGGAGGCGGGAGGGCTGCAGCGGCGGGCGCGGAGGGTCGATGCATCTCTTCGACGCAGCGACCCGGTTTTATGGGGGCGGCGCGATTGTGGGCGGCGGGCTGCCGGTTGCGGTGGGGCTGGCGCTGGCGGATCGGATGCAGGGGCGTCCGCAGGTGAGCTGCTGTTTCTTTGGCGAAGGGGCTGCGGCGGAGGGGGAGTTCCACGAGTCGATGAACCTCGCGCAGCTGTGGCGGCTGCCGGTGCTCTTTGTGTGCGAGAACAACCTGTATGCGATGGGCAGCGCGCTGAGCATTACTGAGTCCTCCGCGGATTTCACCCGCAAGGCTTCGGGCTACGGGATGGCGGCCGGTGCGGTGGATGGGATGGATGTGCTCGCGGTCGAGAACTCTGCGCGTGCGGCTGTGCAGGCGATCCGGGCGGGAAACGGCCCCTTCCTTCTCGAGGCGCGCACGTACCGGTTCCGGGCGCATTCGATGTTCGACCCGGAGCTGTATCGGAGCCGGGAGGAGGTGGAGCACTGGAGGGAGCATGGTCCGTTGATCACGCTGACACGCAGGCTGCGGGAGGCGGGTCTGTTCGCGGAGGAAGATTTTCAGGCGCTCACGCGCGAGGTGGAGGCGGAGGTCGAGCAGGCTGTCGCGTTTGCAGAGGCGGGCACATGGGAGCCGGTGGAGGATCTGTGCCGCTTCGTCTACTCGGAGGTGGAACGCGCATGAGCGGGGAACTGCAGGTGACCACTTATCGGGAAGCGCTCCGCGCGGGTCTTCGGGACGCTCTTCTCCGCGATGAGCGTGTGTTCCTCATGGGCGAGGATGTGGGGCATTATGGCGGCTGCTTCGCGGTGAGCCGGGGGCTGCTTGCGGAGTTCGGTTCCGAGCGGATCCGCGACACGCCGCTGGCGGAGTCTGGTTTTGTGGGGGCTGGCATCGGTGCGGCGATGGGCGGGATGCGTCCGGTGGTGGAGGTGATGACGTGCAACTTCAGCCTGCTGGCGCTGGATCAGCTGGTGAACAACGCGGCCACATGGCTGCACATGTCCGGGGGCCAGTTCCCATGCCCGCTCGTGGTCCGCATGGCGACTGGTGGCGGGAAGCAGCTCGCGGCCCAGCATTCGCACAGTTTCGAGGGGTGGTTCGCCCACATCCCGGGCCTCAAGATTCTCACCCCGGCCACGCTGGAGGATGCGCGCGGGATGCTGTGGACGGCGCTCCAGGATCCCGATCCGGTGCTGATCTTTGAGAATCAGACACTCTATCCCATGGAGGGCTCACTGGCCGTGGATGCGGGTGCCGTGGCGATTTCGGGTGCGCGCATTCACCGGGGTGGCGCGGACGTGACGTTGATCACCTATGGAGCGAGCCTTTGGAAAGCGCTGGCGGCGGCCAGCACGCTGGCGGAGAAGGGGATCGATGCCGAGGTGATCGACCTGCGCAGTCTGCGGCCGCTCGATGATGCGACGATCCTTGCGTCCGTGGCTCGCACGCACCGCGCGGTGGTGGTGGACGAGGGATGGCGCAGCGGCGGCATCTCGGCCGAGATCGGGATGCGGATCATGGAGTCCGTCTTTTACCAGCTCGACGCTCCCGTGGCGCGGGTCTGCACCGCGGAGGTGCCGATCCCGTACCCGAAGCATTTGGAGGAGGCGGCGCTACCGCAGGCCGTGAAGATTGTGGAAACGGTGGAAAGGATGATGCGCCATGGGTGAGTTCAAGATGCCGAGTCTCGGTGCGGACATGGAGAAGGGGACGCTCGTCGCATGGAATGTGAAGGCCGGCGACGCGGTGAAGCACGGCGATATCATCGCGGTGGTCGAGACGGAGAAGGGTGCGTTCGAGACCGAGTGTTATGAGGACGGGGTGATCGACCGACTCTTTGTGGAACCCGGCAGCACGGTGCCGGTGGGGACCACGCTTGCGCTTGTACGGGTGGCCGGTGCAGAGGCGCCTCGTGCTCCTGTGATGCCCGTTCAGCCAGCGGAGCCCGCGCCAGTGCCAGTGCCAGTACCAGCCGCGGCGGCGGCCCCGCCGGTGGTGGAGCCCACCGCTCCGCCTCCCGTGGAGCCCGCGATGGAACCGGCGCATTCTCCGGAGGAAGGGGCGGCATGGGTGGCGGTGTCGCCGCTTGCACGCAGGATCGCCGCGCAACTCGGGGTGGATCTTTCCACCGTGCATGGCACAGGGCCGGGGGACGCAATCCGGCGTGAGGATGTGGAGCAGGCGGCTGAAGCCTTGCGAGCGCCCATCCATGCAGCGGTTCCGGTGGTCGTATCGGCCGCGGTCGCGGAAGTGCCGCTGGTGCATGGATCGGCGGGAGTGTCCGTGCGTTCGGAGGAGGAATTGCACGCGGGGATGCGGCGCGCGATTGCAGCGGCGATGAGCCGGTCCAACCGCGAGATCCCGCACTATTACCTTTCGACCCGCATTGACATGAGCGAGTCGCTGCGTTGGCTGGCGGAAGAGAACCAGAGGCGTCCGATCCAGGATCGTCTGCTCGCCGCGGTGCTCTCGCTGCGGGCGGTGGCGCTGGCGCTGAGGAAGGTGCCGGAGCTCAATGGATTCTGGACCGGGGATGCGTATCGGCCGGGAGACGGCATCCACATTGGATTTGCGGTGGCGCTGCGGCGGGGCGGACTTGTGACGCCAGCGATTCACGATGCGGACCGGAAGGGGTTGGACGAGATGCAGGCCGCTCTGAACGACGTGATCAAGCGGGCCCGCGGTGGGCGGCTCCGGGCTTCGGAGATGAGCGATCCGACGATCACGGTGACGAACCTTGGGGAGCTCGGAGCGGAGAGCGTGCTGGGGGTGATTTATCCGCCGCAGGTGGCGCTGGTGGGGTTTGGGAGGATCACCGATCAGCCGTGGGCGGTGGGGGGGATGCTGGGGGTGCGTCCGGTGCTCACGGCATCGCTTGCTGGGGATCATCGCGCGACCGATGGGCACCGTGGCGCGCAGTTTTTCGATGCGCTGGGGCGTCTGCTTCAGGAGCCGGAGAAGCTATGACGGAAGACGATGTCAGGCAGGCGATCGTGAACGGGCTCGCAGAGATTGCCCCGGAATGCGATCCCGGCGCGCTGCGTGGGACGGATCCGATCCGGCGGACGCTGGACATTGATTCCTACGACTTTCTGAGTTTGCTTATTGGCCTGCACGAACGGCTTGGGGTGGATATTCCGGAGGCGGATTACGGCAGGCTCGGAACGCTGGACGAGATGGTGGCGTATGTTGTGGAGCGGGTCGCGAAGGTGGAGCGGTGAGTGGATGGGAAAACGCTGTTGAGCTTGGTGTGGTTGGGTTCATGGTTGATGGGGCCGTCACTCACCCCCCTGAGATGCGATTCATTCTCCCTGTGTCAAAAACGATGCGCGTGGTCCGAGCGGTGCGTCTTTCATTCATGCTGTTCGCGGTGGCTGCGGGAGCTGTGTTGTGCGTTGGTGCGGCTCCGCCGACGGGCGTGCCGTCAGCCGCCATGCCTCTCATCTTCGCGCATCGCGGCGCGAGCGGTGAGCGGCCTGAACACACGATGGGAGCGTATCGACTGGCGCTCGAGCAGGGGGCGGACTTTGTGGAGCCGGACCTGCGGATGACGAAGGATGGCGTGTTCATTGCGCTGCACGATGTGAGCTTGAACCGCACCACGGACATCGCCCTTCACCCTGAGTTTGAGAGCCGTGCCAAGCGCGATCTGAAGGGCGGGAAGTTCTGGGTGCCGGGGGATTTTACTCTGGCCGAAATCCGGACGCTGCGCTGCATCCAAGGGACTGCGGGGCGCTCGAAGGAGTTCGACGGCAGGGAGCCGATCCCGACGCTGGGGGAGGTTGTGGGGCTGGTGCGTGGATGGAATCGGGAGCGTGGAGCGCAGGCGGGTGTTGTCCCAGAATTGCGAGGGGGCGCGGAGGCGTTCATCGACTTTGTGCATGAGCAGCGTCTTGAGGAAGCTGGTGCGCCGCCGATCTATCTGCAGTCCTTCGAGGCGGGCACGCTGCGGAAGGTGCGCGAGGTGCTGAAGTTTCCTGCGGCGCTGCTGCTAGCGAAGCAGCCGGATGCGGCGACGCTTGGGGATGCGCGTACTTACTGCACTGCGGTCGCGGTTTCGAAGGGGGCCTGCATTGCGGAGGATTCGGCTGGATGGATCAAGGAAGCCGTGGCGCTCGGGCTTCAGGTGATTGCGTGGACGTTTGAGGATGCGCGCTTCGACAAGGCGCGTTTTGCGTCGAGCCAGGAGGAGATGGAGTGCGCGTTTCGGAATGGGGTTGCCGCGGTATTCACCGACTATCCTGCAACGGCTGTGAAGGCGCGGTTGGCGGTGTTCCCACGTTGAACTGGGGCGGGAGGCTGCCTGCGGTTGTGGGAGCATGGGTCCGGCGCGTGGTCGATGGAGGGATGCGGGGTGAAGGGGGCGCAAAAGTTTCGTGTGCTGCAGTGGCGGTCCGGTGTGTTTGCGCGTGGGGCGGATGGGTTCGGGATGTTCGGGAAATTTCGGATTGGCATCCCGATGCGTCCTGCTAGAGTTGCGGGCTGCATTTGGTGGCCGTAGCTCAATGGTAGAGTCCCAGATTGTGATTCTGGTTGTTGCGGGTTCGAGCCCCGTCGGTCACCCCACTTCCCACTGAAAGGCGTGGTTTTTTTCGTTGAGGCGGGTGGTGGTGTGAGGCGGCTTGGTTGAAGGAGGAGACGTGAGGGGGGCGCTGGAAGGGGTGGTGGTGATGTTCGCGCGGGTGTTTCGGTTTGCATCGGGGCAAGGCCCCATAAGAGAGTGGAGGGCTTATGACTTTGACTGAGAAGATCCTTGCCCGCGCCAGCGGGAAGGCCCGTGTGCAAGCGGGCGAGAACGTGTGGGTGAATGTGGACGTGCTGATGACGCACGACGTCTGCGGGCCGGGCACGATCGGGGTCTTCAAGCGGGAGTTCGGCAAGGAGGCGCGGGTGTGGGATGCGCGCAAGGTGGTGATCATTCCGGACCACTACATTTTCACGGCGGATTCGATGTCGAACCGCAACGTGGACATTCTGCGGGATTTTGCGCGGGAGCAGGGGCTGCCGTATTTTTACGATGTGATCGACGATCCGAACGGGCACTGGCAGTTCGATGCGTCGCAGGGGCAGCACAAGGCGCAGTACGGGTCTCGGTACACGGGGGTGTGCCACACGACGCTGCCATGGAAGGGGCACACGCGGCCCGGGGAGATTCTTTTCGGGACGGATTCGCACACGTGCATGGCTGGGGCGTTCAACCAGTTTGCGACGGGGATTGGGAACACGGACGCGGGGTTCATCCTTGGGACGGGCAAGTTGCTGATCAAGGTGCCTGAGACGATGCGGTTTTACATGGAGGGGGCGATGCAGCCCGGGGTGATGGCGAAGGACGTGATTTTGCACGTGATCGGCGACATTGGGTTCGACGGGGCGACGTACCGGGCGATGCAGTGGGAAGGTGCGGGCGTGTACGGGATGAGCATGGATGACCGGATGACGATCGCGAACATGGCGATCGAGGCGGGCGGCAAGAATGCGATGTTCCCTTGCGACCAGAAGACGCTCGACTACGTGAACGAGCGGACGAAGGAGAACGGGACCAAGAGCGAGTTCGAGCCTGTGGAACTCGAGAAGGAGCAGAGCTTCGTGTACGACAAGGTGTTTGATCTCTCGAAGCTGGAGCCGACGGTGGCGTGTCATCCGGATCCGGGTCAGCGCAAGCTGGCGAAGGAGATGGGGAACGTGCAACTGGACCGCGCCTACATCGGGTCGTGCACGGGCGGCAAGACGAGCGACTTTCTGGCATTTGCCGAGGTGGTGCGTGGCAAGACGGTGAAGATCGACACGTTCGGGGTGCCGGCGACGACGAAGGTGGTACGCGAGTTGAAGGACACGCAGTGGGGTGGCCAGAGCGTGTGGTCCATTCTGGAAAGCGCCGGGGTGCGGATGACGGAGAATGCTTCGTGCGCGGCCTGTCTGGGCGGGCCGGTGGATACGTTTGGCCGTTTGAACACGCCGATGAAGTGCATCAGCGCGACGAACCGGAACTTCCCCGGCCGCATGGGCAACAAGGAGTCGCAGGTGTTCCTAGCCAGTCCTTACACCGTCGCCGCCAGTGCGCTGACCGGCCGGATCACCGATCCGCGCGAGTTTGTGAGCTGAGATTTCCGGAGTTGTTGCGGTGAGAATCCCGTCCATAGCCGGAGTCCGGCGATCGCTGCGAGGCCGGCGAGCGTGCGCTCTGCTGCGGCCTGCGGTGGCCGTGGTGCTGTTGGGATGCGGTCTTGCGGTGGCGGGGTGTGCGGCGTCCGGGAATCGGCCGGCGCCTGGAGCGCGGATGGTGGTGAGTGCGGAGAGCGCGCCGTTTTACAAGCAGGGTCCGGCGCAGGCATTCGGGGCGGATCTGCGGCTTGCGAAGGGAGCTGAGCTGACGCTGATGAGCCGCGGGTTTGGGTTCAGCCATGTGCTTGCGGCCAACGGGGTCCTTGGATACGTGCCGAACGAGGACCTTGCGCCTGCGCGTGGTGTGCAGGCGGATGAATCCGAGGCGGTGCGCGGCGGCCCCTCTGGTGGTGGTGTGCCCTCTTTGAAGTCTGAGACTCTTGACCGGAGCGGGTTGGTGCCCGCGCCATGAACGAACCTGAACCTTTCTGAATTTATGTCCCACGTCCTCACGAGCCCCGTCTACGTTTGCGCAGACAACATTGACACCGACCAGATCATCCCGGCCCAGTACCTGACGCTGGTGCCGACGATTCCCGACGAGTACGAGAAGCTCGGCGGGTACGCGATGATCGGATTGCCGGACGACCTGTACCCGACGCGGTTCGTGCCGGAGGGCGGGTTGAAGACACAGTACAAGATCGTGATTGCGGGGCGGAATTTTGGGTGCGGCAGTTCGCGGGAGCATGCGCCGATCGCGATGGGGGCGGCTGGGGTGGAGGCGGTGGTGGCGGAATCCTTTGCGCGGATCTTTTTCCGCAACTGCGTGGCGACGGGTGAGCTCTATCCGTACGATGCGCAGGAGCGGCTCTGCGATGTGTTGAAGACGGGGGATGTGGCGACGCTGGACTTCGACGCGAACACGCTGACTGCTAACGGGGTGACGTATGCGCTGAAACCGCTGGGGGAGGTGCGCCCCGTGATTGATGCGGGCGGGATCTTCAACTACGCGCGGCAGAGCGGGATGATCGCGCCGAAGGCGTGAAGGACTGCGGGCTGAAGGCGTGAGGTGCGCGCCCGGCGTTGCCAGGGCTACCAGGTGACGGGGACGGATTTGCGCTGCTTGAAGCGGTCGACGTAGAAGAGCTGGCGGTGTTCGACGCCGTACTCGTGCACGAGTTTGGTGCACTTGACGTCGAAGCAGCAGTACTCGGCGATTTCGAGCATTTTGCCCTCGCGGTACCAGCGGATGGCGTCGAGGCCGTCGGCGGTTTTGCCGACTTGGAGTGTTGCGCTGGCGATGGCGTCGAGGCCGAGCCTGTGGCCGAGGGTTTTCTCGAGTTCCACGAGGAGGTCGAGGGTGCGGCACTGGTGTGGCAGGTCGAGGATGGTGTAGCCCATGAGCACCTCGTAATCGAAGTTGATGACGTTGAAGCCGACGACGAGATCGGCCTTGAGCAGCTCGTCGATGAGGTCGTTGACGCGCTTTTCGTCGTAGATGCGGTAGGCTTGGTCGCGCGTGCTGTAGGTGACGCCGATCGACATGCCCATGTCCCGCTTTTTGTCCCAGCCGCCTGCGTCGTTCGCGGTGCGTTTGGTTTCGAGGTCGAAGTAGACGATGTTCCGGGACACGGGGCGCTTTTAGGAAACGCAGGGCGGCGTGGCAAGCGCGGGGCCCGGCAGTCTAGTCGGCGGCCTGCGGGACGAGGGTTGCGGAGCCGGGTCCTGTCGGGCCGAGGAAGATGCCGAAACCGGTGCCGGTGGTCTGGTCGAGGACGCCGGAAAGGGTGTGGCGCGAGGTGCTGCCTGGCGGAGTGAATGTCCCCTGAAAAGTTCCAGTGGCAGGGTTGAGGGTGAGGGTGAGCGACCAGTTGGGATCGGTGGGTGGGATGGAAAAGAGGTTCGTCGCGGAGAGTGAGATCTGGCGGGAGAGGGTGGCGGCGGTGGACGAGAGGGAGAGAAGGGCCTGGCCGTTGACGGGATCGAGGCTGGCAAGTGCGCGGGTATTTTTCGGGGGAGTGTAGCGGTGGCATTCCACGGAGAGCGGGATGCAAACCGCAGGCTGGCTGGGGCGCGTCCAGTAGAGGGAGCCGGACGCGGCGTTTTGGGTGAAGAGCAGGGCGCCGCCGATGGAGCTGGTTTTGGAGAGGAGCACGTGGAAGGCGAGGAGACCGTCGTGGGAGAGCGCGCCGCCGGCGGTGAGTTTGGTGCCATCGGGCAGTTGGCCGGCGAGGCGTGCGGTTCCGGCGGTGCTGATGGACACGGATGCAAATCCCGAGGCGGCTGCGGCTGGGAGCGCGGAGTCGGGGGCGAGCCGCGCGGTGAAGGTGCCAGCGAGGGAGACGGGTGCTTTTGCCGCGCGCAATCCGGTGACGTCTGCGGTGAAATCAGCGGAGGTCAGCGTGCCGGAGAGCTGGCCGGCGCCTGCGAGGTCTGCGTTGAGGTGCAGGGTGACGGAGCCTCCCCGGTTGCGGCGGAGAGTTTTGGTGAAGCTGCCGTCGGGGAGGAGGCGGCCTGAGAAGGTGAGCGTTTCGGAGCCGAGGGTGAGCCTGCCGCTGAGCGTGCCGGTGATTGTGGCGGTGAGTTTGAGCAGGCCCATGGAGGCGCCCTGTGCATCCACTTTTCGGACGAGGGCTTCATAGGAGCCGGAGGCGCGTGCGAGGAGGTCTTCGACGAAGTGAGCGGTGAGGAGAAGGTTGGGGGTGGCGACGATGCTGACGGCTGGCGTCGTGGCATCGGTGGCCCCGCTCCAGTGGCTGAAGAGCGAGCCGCGGTCCGGGATTGCGGTCCAGCGGTAGGTTTTGCCGGGTTCCAGGAGGGAGCCGTTGACCTGGCCCGCGATTTTGCCGGAGCCGATGGTGGCAAGGGTGAGAGGGGATGTGGTGGCGCGGGTGATGGTGACGCTGCGGCTAGCGGTGTTGCCGCTTTCGTCGACGGCGCGGAGTTCCAGGGTGTTGAGGCCGGGGAGCAGGGCGATGTCGGCGGCGCTCCATGTGGCGCTGTTCCCATCGGGCGTGGTGTTGAGGTTCAGTGTGGGGAAAGGGGCGCCGTTGAGGAGCAATTGCACCGAGGCGAGGGGATGGGCATCGGTCACGGTGCCTGAGAGCGCGGCCGTGGCGGACGGGGTGCGGTCGGCTGCGGGACCGTTGATGGTGATGCGCGGGGCGTCGTAGTCGGCATCGCCGGTGGCCTGTACTTGGGCGAGAGGGAAGTCTGTGCCGCCGACCTTGCGGACTTGGAGGCTGGTTTTGCCGGAGAGATAGAGGGGGCGACTGCCAGAGCTGCCACCGAAGGAGAACGCGACGTCTGAGGCGGCGAGGGTTTGGAGGAAAGTGCCGGATGTGGCGCGGTGCTCAGGTGCGGTGATGCTGAGATTGGGGGCGTTGATTTGGAGCGTGGCGGTGAGGACGGAGGCGGTCCATGAGAGGGAGAGGGAGCCCACGGCGACGTCCGCCGAGCGCAGGGTGATGCGGGCGCTGGATTTGCCGGAGCTGAAGGCGGTGTCCTCGGCGAGGGTCCCGCTGAAGCTGAGTGTGCCGAGTCGGATGAGGTAGGGGGTGGAAGGGTTGATGGTGGCAAGCGGGACATCGGCCATGGAGGCTTGGTAGGAGACGGTGAGGCTGTGCGTGGCGACGGTGCCGTAGCCCGTGGCCTGGGTGCCTTGAACGGTCTCGCCGTAAGATTCCGTGAACTGGATGCGCGGACGTAGGAGGGAGGTGTTTGGGGTGAGGAGGGAGGTGCCGTCGGTGAGAGCCCATTGGAGCTGGACGTTGCCCGTGGAGCCTCTGGTGTCGATCGCGAGGCGGTAGGTGACGCCGGAGACGGCGGCGAATTCGATGGCGCTGGTGGGCGTGCCGCCGGCGGTGTCGTCGTCGTTGAAGGCGAGGCGCTGGAGGGTTTGCAGGGTGGTTCCGGTGTAGGCGGCGAGGAGGGTGTCGAGGGGGGCGGAGGCGAGTGTGGTGCTGCCTGCGGTGCTGAAACGGACGCGGCCGTTGACCGGGGAGGTCCAGCGGAACCAGATGGAGGCGCCATCGCCGAGGACGGGTTCGCCGGGTTCGAGATCAGCGCCGACATTGGTGGCAGTGACCGTGGCCGCAGGGCCGGGGAGTGCGGCGGGGGTGGCGAAGGCGTTATTGGCGGGATCGTCGTTGGTATCCGCGATCACGAGCGTGGCTGTGGACGGCGTATCCAGTTCGGCGCCGGCGCCGGGGTTGGCGAGTGCGATGGTGAGTTCCTCGTCGCCCTCGGTGAGGGAGTCCGGGAGGAGGGTGATGGGGAGGGTTCTGGAACGCTGCCCGGCCGCGAACTGGAGGGTGGTGTTACCGGGGGCGTAGTCTTCGCCGGCGAGGGCGGTCCTGTCGACGAGCAGCACGTCGACGGAGCAGGGCTGGGTGAGCGGGCCCGAGCGCATGATGGTGATGAAAGCGGAGCCGGCGTCCTCCCTTGCCCGGTAGGTGGGCTGGATGAAGTGGAAGAAGCCGGCTTGGTTGAGATCCCAGCGGAGGAGGATCCGGCCGATGGCGCCGTTGCGCCCATCGACGGCGATGGCGTAGGAGGTTCCGGCCTGCACGGGGAAACTGATCTTGCTGAACTTGGAGCTGGGAGCCGCATCGTCGTTGGTTGCGATCTGGGCAAGGCTGGGCAGGAGCGAGCCGGAATACGCGGCGAGGAGGGTGTCGAGCGGGTCGGAACCGGTGTCGACGCTGCCTTCGGTGCTGAAGGTGACCATGCCGGAGGCGGGTGCCTGCCAGCGGAACCAGATGGAGTTTTGGCCTGCGCCGCCGTGTTCGGGCTCGGTGGGTTCGCGGGTGGCGCCGGTGTTTTCGCCCTCCACGGAGCCGCTGGGGTCTGAGAGGATCTGGGCGTTGATGAAACGGTCGTTGGTGGGGGGATCGTCGTCTTGGATGAGGACTGTGGTGCTGGAGTGGAGGCCGAGGTTTGCTCCGACGGAGTTGCTGAGGGTGACGGTGAACTGTTCGTCGGGCTCGTGGAGCGAGTCGTTGATGAGCGCAATGAGGAGGTCTGTCGTTGGTTGACCCGCGATCCAGCGGATGGTGCCGGGGCCTGTGCGGTAGTCTGTGCCGGCGGCTGCAGTGCCGTTGGATGCGGTGAAGTCGACGGAGGCTGCGGAGCCGAGGTCGCCGGAGCGCACCAACCGGAGGAGGACGGAGCCGCGGCCCTCGGAAACGGTGAAGCGTTGGGAGGAGAACTGGATGGTGGAGGGGATGCTGGGTCGTTGAAATTCGCCGCCGTGGCGCGTGCCCGCGGTCCAACTGGCGGGAAGGCTGTCTGTGCTGGTGTCGGCGGAGGGCTGGCTGCGGAGGATGCTGTAGCCGCCATCGTTCGGGAGGGATGGCCATGCGCCGGTGGAGCTGTAGGCGAGTTGCCGCAGGAGGGTGTCCCCGAGGCGCAATTCCACGGTGTCGCCGAGGTTGCTGAGGTGACCGGAGAATACGCCCGCAACCGGGAGTCCGGAGCCGTAGCGCAGGGTGAAGGCCGCGAGGTTGGAGACCACGAGCACGGAGTTGCCGGGGTCGAGGGATTCGCTGAGTAGGGAGCTGGCGAAATCGAACTGGATGCCGCCTGCGAGACGGAGGTTGGTGAGAACGACGGGCTTGGCGCCGAAGTTGGTGAGCACCACGTATTCGAAGTCGCGTGCGGTGAAGCCGGCGGCCGCTTCCTCCGGGAGGGGCGCCGCGGGGCGGTACATGATCTCGGTGATGGCGAGGTTGGCGGCCGCCGGGGCTTGAAGGCCGACGAGGAAGGAGGCTTCGGAGAGGGCGCTCCATGTCTGGGTGGCGGCGTCGTAGCCGCGGATGCGGATGACTTGTTCGCCGGGCGTTTGCTGGAGGAGGAAGGGGGTGGCGGTGATGGTCTTTGTGGAGCGAAGGCTGAGATCGAAGCTGATGTCAGTGCTCGCGGCGTTCATCTGGTGGATCTCCACAGCAATGATGTTGGTGCCTTCAACGAGGAGCGCGGGGTCGAGGGTGAAGTCGAAGAAGCTGGATTCATTCGCGGTCCCGGAGCCGGGGTAGAAGTCGTAGGCGGGGTTGGCGGGGAGGGTGGAATCGGTCCGCAGTGCGAGCTGGCCGTTGAGGTAGACCCACGCCTGATCGTCGTATTTGAGGGAGAGGGCGAGTGCGGTGAGAGCGGATGCGTCGGTGACGGAGAACGTGCGGCGGAAGTACGTGGTGGCAAAACGCGCTCCGGTGGGGCCGCCGTTGACGGTGGTGGCCTCGTCGCCGTCGCCGTATCCGAGCTCGGCGGGGCCGCTTTTCCATGCGCTGTCGTCGAAGGCGGAGCCGCGCCATGCGGTGCCTTGATTGGAGCCGTCGTCGAGATAGCGCCAGACGGCGCCGGTGGGGACGAGGGTGGCCTGCGATGTGCCGTTGGTGTAGGCCTGCGCGTCCGGTTTGACGGCGCCGCCGATTGCACGCGGGTCGCTGCCGTCCGGCATGGCATAGATGGTGGATGGTCCTGTGAAGAGGACTTGGGTGCCGGGCTCGGCGGTCCCGCCCGGGGGCGAGAGGGTGGGGGCGTCGATGGAGGGGTAGAGTTGATCTGCGCGGAGCTGGTCGAGGACGATAGCGTTGCGGGTGGGGAGGAACTGTTGCAGGAGCCAGTCGCGCGCCGCGGCCCAGTGGGCGTGGTTGAGCGGGGAGGCGCTCTTGGACCGGCCCCAGCGTGCGGATTCCGCGAAGATGGCGGTGTCGACGAGGGTGGTGAGCCTGTTGATGCGGTTGAGCCATGCGGTGGTGCTGAGTGCGCCTTGGTTGAAGAGGTGCTTTTGGACGCGGTCGGCCCAGCGGATGCGGTACTCGGCGTTGCCCATGAGATCTTGGTGAAGGAACATGGGGTTGGAGTAGGCGAAGACGTCCTGATTGCCGGAGAGGAACGGGCCCGTGCGGTCGACTGCGGGATTGCCAGAGGGCAGGCCGAGGCAGTGTTCGAAGTCGTGGGCGAAGAAGCGGAAGCCTTGGGAGCTGGTGCGGTTGCGGAGGGAGAACCAGTTGTTGGCGACGTTGTTGCCGAGGAAGGCGGAGGTGCAGCCGTCTTCGTTGCCTGTCCAGAAGGTGAGGAGGTTGTAGTCGATGAGGTTGTCGACATCGAGGAGGACGGGGTCGGAGGTGGGGGTGACGCCGTCCTGGGCGAGGCCCATGAGCTTGAAGTAGTTGGCGTTGGTGGGGCTGGCGGCGTGTGCGCGGGCCTTTTCCCAGAGGGCCTGCCATGCGGCGAGGTCGCCATCGGTGGCTTCGACGGTGTAGCCGCCGCTGCCGCCGGTGCACTTGGGGACGTCGTAATCGGATTTGGATCCACCGAAGTAGGAGGCTCCGAAGGCAGCTTCGGTGCGTTCGTCGAAGTTGAAGAGGCCCCAGTAGTGACCGTTGATGAAGAGGTGGACGTAGCGGAGATGGGAGGCCGGCTGGCCCATTTCAAGTTGCGTGAGGCGGCTGGCTTCCTCGCGGAGGAAGGTGTTGTTGGGGTCGCCGGAAAAAGCCCATGAGTAGTTTTGGGAGGTGCGCAGGTCGACCTGTTCGAATTCGGATACAGCCCCGGAGCCGAAGAGGGGATATTGGAGTTTGGAAGAGCCGTACTGGCTGCGGAAATGAAGGTGGAAGCCGTGCTTGGGGTTGCTGCCGTCGCGGCTGTAACCGCCACGGGTTCGCAGGCCGCAGTCGATCTGGAATTCGGCCGAGCCGTTGGGTGCGTTGGCGGAGGGTGGGAGGAGGAGTTCGAGGGAGCCCGGGCGTTCCCATGCCATGCCGTGGCCGTAGGGATTGAAAAGGATGCCGGAGGAGGGATCGAAGAGGTTGGGGAGTTCGGTGACCATCGAGAGCGCCGGCAGGCTGAGCAGGCCTTCGCGGACGCGCGCCCTTCCGCCGAGGGAGGGATCGGTGTTGCCGACGATGCGAGGATCCATTCCGTAGCTGATGTTGGGTGAGCCCGGGTTGGGCTGCGGCCAGAGGGGGCCGGGTCGCGCGCCGGAGGGCGATTGGTCGAGGATGCCTTCGATGAAAAGGAAGGTGCCTGTGACGGCGCGGCTCTGCTCGTAGCCTGGCTTGAACGCCGCGGCGCGGAGGATGCTGGTTTTGGAAATCGATACCGGGGTGGTGTACAGGATGCCGCTGGTTTCCGTGGGGACGGTTCCGTCCGTGGTGTAGCGGATGACGGCGTCGGCGGTTGCGCACAGGAGGCTGAGCGGGAAGGAGGAGGTGAAGTAGCCGGGATCGGTGCCAAAAGTGACCGGGGCCGTGCGACCGGCGATGGTGGCGCCTGCGTTGAGGGTGCCCGGGGTTGCGCTGCCCGCCAGATGGATGAGGGGGGCGGCGGTGTCTTGGACAATTCCGCCGGAGAGTTCAGCGCCGATCAGGAAGGTGGAGTCGGCGGCGGATTGGTTGAGTCCATGGATGGCGAGGACGTGGGCGCCTGACGCGAGGGAGGGGAGAAGGGCGGTGAGGTTGATGATCTGCCCGGGGGCGGTGGAGGCGTGCGCGGCGGTGGCGGTGGAATTGAAGGCGGGGGTGGCGGGGGCGTTGGCGCGCGCGACCTCGGAGCCGTCGAGATAGGCGACAAAGCCGTCGTCGTAGCGGATGTGAAGGGCGAGGCTGGTGGCGGCGAGGAGGCTGCCGGAGTCGAACCGTGTGCGGATTTGGCAGGAGGTGCGGCGGTCCTTCATCAGCGAGGCGATGTCGGTGGATGCGATGGAACCGCCTGTGTAAGCGGGCAGGCCGCCGGCGGCGGTGTCGCCGACGAGGCGCATGTCGCTGGACCATGAGGAGGCGGAGCCCGCTTTTGCGTAGAACTCGAGGCAATCGCCGCCGCCGCCCTCCCACATGAGCACCTCAAAGGAGTGAACCCCTTTCGCGAGGTGGACTGTGCCGAGGTGATCCTCCGGACCGTGGTTGGTGTCGTCCACCATGACGTCCTGCCCATCGATGCGGATGCGGCCGCCATCGTCGGAATTGAGGCCGAAGGTGTAGGTACCCTCGGCTGGGATATCGATGAAGCCCGTGGCGCGGACAGCGAATGGCTCGCCTGCGCCTGCGGGGAAGCTGGTGTTGGTGGTGTAGTGGCCATCGGCGCCATCGCCCAGATAGTCGATCGTCTGGGCGGTGACGGTGGCTTCTTTGGAGATGCGTGGGCTGCCGGGTTGTTCGGCGAGCAGAGCGAGGCAGGTGTCGATGTTGTAAACACCGCCGCCGGCAGCAAGGACATGGCGCACGGTGATTCCGCGGACGCCCTGGCCATAGCCGATGCTGAGGTTGCCGGCGGTCCATCCGGAGTCGTCGAAGGTGCGCGCGGTCCAGAGCAGGCCGAGGTTGTCGTTGTCCGGGACGCGGTAGCGGAGCGGGGCGTTTGGAGCGATGGCGGTGGTGCGCAGGAACGGGAGGCCGAAGCTCTCGTTGGCGAGCAGCGGCGGATAGGCTGCGTACTGGTGGGCGATGGTAACGCCGTCCGGCTTCACCAAGGCGAGAAACCCGCCCTTTTTGGAGAGGGAGAAGTTCGTGTGCAGGGGGCTGCCGGAGGTGCGCCTGTCCTTGCCGGAAGCCCAGACGAGGAGGAATTCACCCGGGGCGAGGGGGGTGGCGGGGAAGCGCCAGCGGGTGAGGTCGCGCGGGTCGTCGGTGAGGCACCAGTTCTGGAGGTTGATGGTGGAGGCGGTGGGATTGTGGAGTTCGACCCAGTCGCTGGGGGTGTCGTCCTCGTCGAGGAGCGAGCCCTCGTTGTTGGCCATGAACTCCGTGACAAGCGGGGTGACGGGGGCGGCGCGGAGGGCGCCCGGAGCCCAGAGGAAGGCGAGGAGGAGCAGCCAACGGGCGAGCAGGGTGGCGCTCATGGGGGGCGGATGTTAGCAGTGTGGCTGCGTGGTGCCAACAAATTGCTCAGCTGGGACTTGACTGGGTGACATGCGCGCGACTTTTTGGAAAAAAAACATCAAGCGGTTTGGGAATCGGACGATTTGAGGTGGGGAGAACCAAAACGGCCAGATTGGCTGTGGAGGTCTTCAGTGAGGCACGCACTGAACAAAAAGGGCCCGGACACGGCACGGACGCCGTAGAACAACATCAAGGAGAACAGATACCATGTCAGTTGTAATCAACACGAACCCAGCCGCGACGTCGGCTGCATTTGCACTGGGCCAGACCAACGCCCTTCTTCAGAAGAGCCTCGCCCGGCTCTCGAGCGGATCCCGCTTGGTCAGCTCCCAGGACGACGCCGCAGGTTTGGGCGTTTCGATGAAGCTCGGAGCGGCCATTCGTCGCACTGAGGCCACAGGCAACAACGTTGCCAACGCAGTGTCCTACCTGCAGGTGCAGGATGGCGCGTTGAAGATCGCGGGCAACATCCTGGACCGTATCTCGGAACTGGTGGCATTGTACAACGATGTGACCAAGTCCACCACCGACCAGGGGAACTACGACAAGGAGTTCACCACCCTGAAGACTCAGCTCAGCTCGCTCGGGGATGAGAAGTTCAACGAGGTGGGTCTCTTCGCCGCGACCGCCACCACGCTGAGCGTGGTGACGACCGAGCAGGGCTCAACGACGTCCATCGTCGTCGCTGGTTTGACCGCCACCGATTCGGGCGTGGGCGACATCACGGCCGCGACGTCCCTGAGCGGCCTGACCACGGCCTCGGTCACGACCGCCATCCAGAACGTGGCGACGATGCGCGCGCAGAATGGCGCCGACAGCAGC
>CAMAUX010000002.1 GCA_945861435.1 Chthoniobacter flavus
GTAACGCCGACGAGGCCCTCCACGCCGCCCCTTCTCCCCAGCCACCGGCAGCTTCCCGCCCAGCAGCTTGATGGCGTGTTTGCGCCCGTATCCGCACAGTTCGCACAACTCGTCGAGCAACCGGCTGCGCCCCTCCCGCCCGCGCCGCCCGTAGCGTTCCCGCATTTTCAATATCACTTCCCGCGTGGTGTTCTGACTCATTTTTGATGACATCGCCCCCGGTGTCATCAGTTGTGAGGCAACGTATCAATTGCCCACCCCTCCCGATTCCTTCCCCGGTGTCATTTCATTTGAGTCAATTCGAGCACGAGATGTGTTGATTTTCAGTGTTTGCATTTTGGATCCAGCCGTTATGGTTTCGCCCCCCGTTTCACCTTTTTTCTATCATGAACGCCGTCGTTGAACCCCTTCCTAACTGTCTTGCCACCCTCCGCGTTGAGGTGGATCCGGAGAAAGTAATTCAGGTGCGCGAAGAACTGGTCCGGGATTTTGGGAAGAATGTCCGGGTGCCGGGCTTCCGTCAGGGGAAGGTGCCACGTGCGATGGTGGAGCGGCGTTTTGCCAAGCAAATCCGGGAGGAACTGGAGGGCAGGCTGCTGAGGGAGACGAGCCGGGAGGCGATTCGTGATAAGAAGCTGCGCGTCCTGCAGATTTCGAATGTGGAGGACGTGCAGTTTGGTGAGGACAACAAACTCTCCTACACGGCCACCCTGGTGACCCATCCGGACTTTGAGCTGCCCGTGTACAAGGGGCTTGGGGTACAGCTTGGGACCGCGGAGGTGACCGATGCTGAGATCGGTGAGTCCATTGACAGCCTTCGCGAGCAGGCTTCCGATTTCACGGATGTGCCGGAGCGTGCGGCTGAGATGGGAGACTACGTGGTGGTGGATTATGCCGGAGCGATCGACGGCCAGCCCGTGCATGAGGTGTTTCCGAAGGCAGGAAAGCCGCTGACCGCCAATGACGACTTCTGGATCAAGATGACCGACGAGGCGTTTTTTCCGGGGTTTTGCAGCGCGCTGGTAGGGCTTAAGCCGGGCGAGGGGAAGGAGTTTGATGTGGAGGTGCCCGCCGATTTCCCCGTGGAGGGGATGCCTGGAAAGCAGATCCACTACCGGGTGACTTTGAAAGCGATCAAGGCGAGG
This sequence comes from Chthoniobacter flavus, assembly GCA_945861435.1. Taxonomy (GTDB): domain Bacteria; phylum Verrucomicrobiota; class Verrucomicrobiia; order Chthoniobacterales; family Chthoniobacteraceae; genus CAIURC01. The sequence continues at coordinate 1,146 of CAMAUX010000002.1, forward strand.
CAGCTTCCTGAACTGGATGACGCGTTCGCTGGGACGGTGATCAAGGGGAAGACGCTGGCTGAGCTGAGGGAGATTGCTCGCGAGGAGCTTACCCGGCAGAAGCAAGCGGGGTTGGAGGCAGACAAGCGGCGCCAGATCATGAGGCAACTGTTGGCGTCGGTGGAGTGTGAGCTCCCGGCTGTGCTGCTGCGCAGTGAGACCCAGCGCATGGTCAACGAGATTGTTACTGAGAACCGTTCGCGCGGGGTAACCGACGAGGTGATCAAGGGAAGCGAAAAGGAACTCGTTGGAGCTGCAGCGCAGAATGCGCGTGAGAAAGTGAAGGGCACTTTCATCCTGACGCGGATTGCGGAGGCAGAGGGGCTGAAGGTGGAGAGCGGTGAGATTTACGGGCGGGTGGCTGCCATGGCGGAGCGGTACCAGATGACCTTCGAGAAGATGTTCAAGGAGCTGGACAAGCGCAACGCGCTGGACGAAATCCGGCAGGAATTGCTTTCCACCAAGGCCCTTGATTTCCTCGCGGTCAACGCTAGCGTTTCGGAGGCGCTGCAAGCGCCTGCGGAGAATCCGGCCGCCTGATTTTCGTGATTTTTGTGATCTGAGTCCATCCTGTTCAGCGCTGGCTCCCTGAGTGGGTGCTTGTGTTTTGAGGGAGGGGCCGGGTGTGAAGCAGGCCTTCTGATTGTTGGTCGAGGGCGTGACAATGATGAGTGCGGTTTGGAGATTTTTTGTAACCCTGCGGTCCGCCGCATGAGTCGAGTCCTGTGGCTGTTGAGTTTTTGCGTCCGGCGGATCTTCCGCGGGCAGAGCTTTTGACAGTAGGAGGACGGTTCAACTGAGAGAGCACATCGGAGCGATTTTGACCCACTTTCCCCTAAACTTATGATCATCAGGCCTGACAACAGCATCGTTACCCCCCGCAATAACTACTACGTGCCCATGGTAGTGGAGCAGACTGGGCGCGGGGAACGAAGCTACGACATCTACTCGCGGTTGCTTAAGGACCGCATCATTTTCCTTGGGACCGGGGTGGACGATGGAGTTGCTAATTCGGTCATTGCGCAGTTGCTCTTCCTCCAAATGGAGGACGGGAAAAAGGACATCAACCTCTACATCAACAGCCCCGGGGGTTCGGTGACTGCTGGGCTGGCGATCTACGACACGATGCAGTTTCTCACGTGCGACGTGAACACGTACTGCATCGGGATGGCTGCCTCGATGGGGGCCGTGCTGCTTGCTGCCGGGGCGAAGGGCAAGCGTTACGCACTGCCGAACTCCGACATCATGATCCATCAGGTCAGTGGTGGGGCGCAGGGGACTGCGAGCGATGTGGAACGCACGGTGGAGTTCATGTTCAAGCTCAAGAAGCGGTTGATCCGGCTCTTGGCTGAACACACGGGGAAGGACGAGAAGACCGTGCAGGCGGACTCAGACAGGGACTACTACATGACTGCGGATGAGGCGAAGGAGTACGGTCTTGTGGATGAGGTCGTCAGGAGTCGCAAAGAGGTGAGGGCGGCCGCTGAGGTGGTTGAGAAGGCGGCAGCAGAGGCTAAGGAGAAAGCTGAGACGAAGGATTCCAAGGAATCGAAAGAAACCAAGGAATCAAAGTAGGGTTGGGGACACGAGATCAGGGGGCCGATCATGGGCGAGTGGCACTGAAGCTTGGTCGTTTTTGGGCGGCTCGCGTCGGGGATGCGTTTCGAGTCCTACGGGCTTTATTGGTACTTGGTAGCGCTCGTCTGATGTGTTTCACCGCCTTGCGGTGCATGCACTTCGTTGATCCAATTCCGATTTCCGATTTGCTCATGGAGGATCTCCTGCTAATGGGAGGAAGGCCGCAATCGGGTGGTCTGCTGAACTGCCTGCGGGTGGGGAAGTGGATTTGAAGGCGAGCTTCAGATAGAGATTGAGAAGACAGAGAAGACTTAAAAGACAGAGTGATCGACGAGTAAATTTATGGCACGCGCATCCAATCTCACCATGTGCAGCTTCTGCGGCAAGAGCCACTCAGAGGTTCGCAAACTCATTGCCGGGCCTGGGGTTTATATTTGCGACAGCTGTATTACGGTATGCAAAGGGATCTTGGACAAGGAGTTGAGCGAGGATGTTAAACGGCAGTCGACGGCGTTGCGGGTGCCGAAGCCGATGGAGATTCGCCGGCATTTGGATCAGTTCGTGATTGGTCAGGACCGAGCCAAGAAGGTGCTGAGCGTGGCGGTGCATAACCATTACAAGCGGATTCTCCACAATCAGAGTATCGGTTCCGGGGAGGCTGTGCAGGCGTTGCAGATGGATCCTTTGGCTGAAACGGAGATCGACAAGAGCAACGTGCTGCTGATTGGGCCAACGGGATCGGGAAAGACCTTGCTGGCGCGCACACTGGCGAGGATCATCGATGTGCCCTTTTGCATCGCGGACGCGACGACGCTGACGGAGGCGGGTTATGTGGGGGAGGATGTGGAAAACATCATCCTCCGGCTTCTTCAGGCGGCGGATTACGACGTGAAGCGGGCGGAGATCGGGATCGTCTACATTGACGAGATCGACAAGATTGGGCGGAAGACGGAGAACGTTTCGATTACGCGGGATGTGAGTGGCGAGGGGGTTCAGCAGGCGTTGCTGAAGATTCTTGAGGGGACGACCTGTAACGTGCCGCCGCAGGGGGGGAGGAAGCATCCGCATCAGGAGTACATCCAAGTGAGCACGGACAAGATTCTGTTCATCTGTGGTGGGGCTTTCGTGGGTTTGGACAAGATGATTCAGAAGAGGATGGGCAAGCAGGTGTTGGGGTTCCGTGCTGCGGAGCAGGATGCGGACAGTCAGGCTGAGATTCCGGCGAGCGAGGCGATTCGTTACACGGAGCCGGAGGACTTGCTGTCCTTTGGTATGATTCCGGAGTTCGTGGGGCGGTTGCCTGTGGTGACGGCGCTGGATCAGTTGTCGGAGGAGGAGTTGATGATGATCCTCACCGAAACAAAGAACGCGATGGTGAAACAGTTCACGAAGTTGTTCGCGATGGAGAACGTGGGACTGACGGTGACCAAGGATGGGTTGCGGGCGCTGGCGTCGCTTGCTGCGACCAAGGGAACGGGGGCGCGGGCGCTGCGTTCGATGCTGGAGCGGATCATGCTGGACCTCATGTACGAGATCCCGAGTCGGGATGACGTGTCGGAGGTGATCATCAACCGTGCGGTGGTGGAGGGGAAAAAGCAGCCGACGATCCGGCGCAAGCAGGATAAAGACGCGGCTTGATCAACTCGGAAGGCTTTGGTTTCCGGATTGGCAATTGCGTTGCTCTTTTACGTTCAAGCGAGCCTTTGAGTTGGCCGTGGCGCGGTGATTGGCGTGGCGTGGTGGTGGGTAGGAATGGGTTGCTGCAATTTGGGTGGGCTTTGGTCCGGATGTGAAGTTCCGGCGGTGTGCGGGGAAGGGCCTTTGTTTACAAGGCGGCGGCTCGTGGTAGGTATTAAGGAATGAAACGGCGCTTGCTGCATTGGATGTTTGCGCTTTTGGCGGTGCTGCACGTGGCTTTGGGATGGCATGTGTACACTGCGTGGGCGGCGGCGCCCGGGGAGGAGAAAGCGGATGCGGGCTACACGAATATGGCATTGTTTGCGAGGGCTCTGCAGTTGATCCGTCAGGACTACGTGGACGAGAGGAAGGCGGATTATCAGCAGCTCACGCGTGCGGCTTTGAAGGGGATGCTTTCCAGTCTGGATCCGCACTCGCAGTTCATGGAGCCGGTGGACTTCAAGGGGATGCAGGAGGATACCAACAGCCGATTCGGGGGATTGGGGATCCACACGGTATGGAGGGATGGGGATCTGGTGATTGTCACTCCGATCGAAGGGAGTCCCGCGGCGCGAGCTGGTCTTCAGGCGGAAGATCAGATCGTGAAAATCGACGGAGTTGGGACCGAGAAGATGGAGCGAGGCGAGGCAGGTCGGCTGTTAAGGGGGGAGCCTGGACAGAAGGTGAAGCTGACGGTCCTGCGGCCCTCGACCCGTGATCTGAAGGATTACGAGTTGGTGCGGGAGAACATCACGGTGGCGAGTGTGAAGGATGCGGGGTTGTTGGGGGAGGGGCTGGCAGGGGACTTCAAGATCGGATATGCGCGGATCACGCAGTTCAATGTGCCGACGGTGGATGAGCTTTCTGCGTGTCTGGATGAACTGGAGCGGAAAGAGATGCAGGCGTTTATCTTGGACCTGCGGTATAACCCCGGAGGGCTGCTGGAATCGGCGGTGAAGGTGGCGGGACAATTCCTGCCGCCGAAGACGCTGGTGGTGTCCACTGAGGGGCGGGTGGCTTCTCAGAGCAAGGTGTACCGGACACCGGAGAACGGGCGAGCACGGCCGAGGGTTCCCATGGTGATCCTTGTGAACGGAGGAAGTGCGAGTGGGTCGGAGATTGTGGCGGGGGCGCTGAAGGATTTACGAAGGGCGGTGATCCTTGGGGAAACTACTTTTGGGAAGGGTTCGGTACAGAGTGTGATTGAGCTTCAGGATGGATCTGCGCTGCGGCTGACGACGGCGAAGTACTACACGCCGAGCAAGCAGGTGATTCACGAGAAGGGGGTCGCGCCGAACATCCGGGCCCCGCTCTCGCAGGAGCAGGAACGGCTGTTGTGGATGAAGAAAGAGGAGGCCGGGTTGGGGGCGGAAGATCGTAAGCAGCTTGCGGGATTTAGGGATACGCAGCTGGAGAGGGCGGTCGACGTGCTCAAGGGGTTGCTGATTTACGGAGAACGCACTGGGAGGAAAGCGTGGCTGGAGTAGGCGGCCCTGTGGTGCTGGCGCTGGAGACGTCCTGTGACGAGACGGCGGTGGCCGTCTTGCGTGGGTGTGAATTGCTGTCGGCTGAGGTGGCGTCGCAAATCAGCATTCACCAAGCGTACGGAGGGGTGGTGCCTGAAGTGGCATCGCGCAATCATCTGCGCAGCATCCAACCCCTGCTGACTCGTGCTTTGGGATCGGCCGGTGTGGTGTTGGGGGAAGTGGATGCATTTGCGGCGACGGCGGGCCCGGGGTTGGCGAGTTCGTTGATGATCGGGACGTCGATGGCGAAGGGTTTGGCCGTTGCGTTTCGCAAGCCCTACCTGAGTGTGAACCATCTCGAAGGGCACCTTCTCTCGCCTTTCTTCGGGCTGCCAGGAGGGGTGCGCCCGGCCGTGGCGCTGGTGGTGAGCGGCGGGCATACGCTCCTTGTGGATTTGGATGGGTTCGGGCGGTACCGGATGATGGGGCAGACGCAGGACGATGCCGCTGGCGAGGCGTTTGACAAGGTGGGGAAGTTGCTCGGCCTGCCGTATCCCGGGGGGCCGCATGTGAATCGGTTGGCGAGGGAGGGGAATGCGGCGCGGTTTGATTTTCCGCGGAGCATGCTGGATTCAGGGGACCTGCATTTCAGCTTCAGCGGTCTGAAGACGGCTGTGCGTTACCTGCTGCCGAAGCTGGTGCCGGGGGATGTGGCTGATGTCTGTGCGTCGTTTCAGGAGGCGGTTGTGGAGGTGCTGGTGAAAAAGACGCTGCGGGCTGCGGCCGATGAGGGGAGGGCGACCGTGGCGGTGAGCGGTGGTGTTAGCTGCAACTCTCGGTTGCGGGAGGCGCTGGAGGAGGCCTGTGTGCAGCGGGGTGTGGAATTGTTGCTGGCGGATCCCGGCGTGTGCACGGACAACGCGGCGATGATCGGTTTTGTGGCAGCCTTGAAACTTGCCGCCGGGCAGGTGGGCTCCTTGGAGAGCGACATTGATCCCAACCTGAAGCTGGCGGTTCCCTGAAAAAGCGCCGGGAGCGCAGACTGTGGCGTGGTTTGGAGGAAACGGCTTGTGCGGCTGCATTCAACGTGGTGGGGTCGGTGCATGGAAATTCACAAGCAGCTCTCGGTTTTCCTGGATAACAAGCCCGGCACTTTGGCGCAGGTGTGTGAGGCGCTTTCGGCGAAGAAGATCAACATCTACGCGCTGACGATTTCAGACACGATCGACCATGCGGTGGTGCGGATGGTGGTGAGCGAGCCCGTGACTGCGCTGCATCTTTTCGGAGAACGCGGAGTGCTGGTGGTGGAGAACGACGTTCTTGTGCTGGAGAACAGCAACAAACCCGGTGCGCTGGGGAGGATTGCCGAGAAACTCGCCAAGGCCCGCATCAACATCGAGTACGCTTATCTAGCGACGAGCCCCGGTGCGAAGAACGGGTTGCTGGTGATCCGGGTGAAAAATCCGGAAAAAGCGCTGAAGGTGCTCAATAAAAAGGGCAGGTAGCCTTTGGGATTGGAGTGGTGGCGGCGGGCCGGGTGCTAAGGTGTGGAGTCGAGTTGTTCGGCGTGGAGCCTTGCGACCTGCCACATATAGCCGGGGCCTCCGCCGACACCGAGGGTGGGAGCGAAGGTGGCTACCGCCTGACCTAGCTGCTCTTTTGCCGAGGTGATGTCGCCGTTCAGAGCGGCGTTGAGGCCGACGTAATAGGCGGCGAAGAAGCGGACGAGGGGGTCTTCGGCGAGCCCCTTGGACTGCACTTCTGCGAGGACTTCCGCGCCAGTCTTTTGGCCCGCGAACATCTCGTAGAGGCTTGGGAAGGGTTCGCGGTCGAATTGTTCGTAGGCGAGCATCTGGCGGCGGGCGGTTTCGACGCCGGACTGGCGAGCATCGGCGAGAAACTTCCAGACGCCGTTTTCGCGGTCGCGCCCGTCGAAGGCGTGGTATTTGGCGAACTGTTGCGAAGATTTTTCGTATTGCTTGGTGAAGTAGTAGGCGATGCCGAGGCGCCAGTGGCCCGGATCCTGGGCGGGATCAATGGAGATCATCTGTTCGAAATCTGCGACCGCCTCCTTGAAGTGGCCGAGGAAGAGGTGGTAGTCGCCGCGGCGGGAGAGCACGGCCATGGAGTTGGGGGAGCGTTCAAGGGCCTTGCCGAGGGTGGCAATCTGGGTGGTGAATTCAGCGAGCATTGCCTCGCGACGAGCGGGGTAATCGTCCGCCGCTCGGGCGGACGAGGCGAGGCTGAGCAGTGCAGCTAGCAGGAGAGAGAGAAGGGGGCGCATGAAGGGGGAGTATGGGGGCGGCGGGTGACAAAAGCGAGAGTGTGAGGCGGCGTGCGCTGGAGATGCTGCGGGCTTGAGTTGAGGGGATGCGGCCGTAGGGTTGGGACGATGGGCACTGAGAAAATCCAGAGAGCGGAGGCGCTTGCGGTTGTGAGCCAGGAGATGGCTGCCGGAGGGCGGCGGTTGGTTTTCACCAACGGATGTTTCGACCTGTTGCATGTGGGGCATGTGCGTTACTTGCAAGCGGCGCGTGCGCTGGGAGATGCGCTGGTGGTGGGGTTGAATTCGGATGCGTCGGTGCGGGCGCTCAAGGGGGACGGGCGTCCGGTCAACACGGAGGCGGATCGTGCGGAGGTGCTGGCAGCGTTGGAGTGCGTGGATTTTGTGACGATCTTTGGCGGGGAGCGTGTGACGGGCTTGATTGGGCAGATCCGACCCCAAGTGTATGCGAAGGGGGGCGACTATACGATTGAGACTCTGGACCGGGGCGAGGTGGGGGCGCTGCGTGAAGTGGGCAGCGAGATTCGGATTCTCGCGCTGGTGGAAGGCAGGTCGACGACGGCCACCCTGCAGCGTGCGGGGCGCCTTGCGGGCTGATTGATTTTTCCCGTGAAAACGATGGCTCCTTTGCGACTGGGCGTCTTGGGTTCGGGAAGGGGGTCGAACTTTGTTGCGATCGCGGATGCGATCACGCAGGGGCAACTGAATGCGGAGGTGGCGCTTGTGGTTGCGGATGTGGAGTCGGCGGCGATCTTGGAAACGGCGCGTGCGCGGGGGATGCGGGCGGAGTATGTGGCGCCGGGACGTTTTCGCACGAAGATGGAGCCGGAGGCGGAGCAGCGCGTGGTGGATTTGCTGCGCGAGGAACGGGTGGAATGGGTGGTCCTTGCCGGCTTTATTCGGATGATCAAGGCGCCGTTGCTGGAGGCGTTTCCGCGGCGGATCATCAACATTCATCCTTCGCTACTGCCTGCGTTTTCTGGGCTGGAGGCGTGGCGGCAGGCGGTGGAAGCAGGTGCAGCGGTGAGCGGGTGTACGGTGCACTACGTGGATGCTGGGATGGATACTGGCGCCGTGATCGCGCAGCGGGAGGTGCCTGTGATGGCTGGCGACACTCCGGAGAGCCTGCACGCGAGGATTCAAGCGGCTGAGCACGTGCTTTATCCTGAGGTGCTGCGACGCATCGCCGATGGGCGTTGAGAAAGCGGGCGTGGGTCCACGGTGAGACTGGGTTCTGCGTGAGTGCGGTGCGGGCGCACTGATTGGAAGGCGACCCGGAGTCGAACAAAGCGCCTTGGGATATTGGAGGCGGCAGGGAGGGTGACCTTGAGGGGTTGAAGGTAGCCGTTATTGCTGATGATGGTGGCCTGCAGCGTGGAGGGGGATCCTAATCCCCATGACGGCGCCCGTGTTCCGCAGGATCTGGGATGTGGAATGCGTTGGTGAGGATGGTGATGGCTGGCGTGGCGCGGGCGAGGATGACTTCGACGATATCGAAGCGGAAGGGGGGTTCCGGATCGCCGAGGAGGTGCAGCCACGCGAGTGCGCCGCGCGCGATGAGGCGCTGCTTACGGCGGTGGACGGCGGCGGAGGGACGGCCGAAGCGGGAGGAGGAGCGGGTCTTCACTTCGACGAAGACGAGGGTGTCGCCGTGGCGGCAGACGAGATCGACCTCTCCCCCGTGTTTTGCGCGGAAGTTGCGGTAGAGGACCTTGTACCCGTGCTTGCGGAGATGTTTGGCGGCGAGGTCTTCGCCATGGCGGCCGAGGTCGCGCGGGCTGGTGCTATGCGGAGGGCTGCTCGGCGAACGAGAAAAAGCTCTGGCGTACCGGGAGAAAAGTGCGGCGATGGATTGGGCAGGGTCCATGCAACTCCAATCGTTGGAGGTGGAGGGCGGTGCCGTAGCCTTTGTGGCGTGCGAATTCGTAGCCGGGGTGGAGGCGGTCCATTTCGACCATGATGCGGTCGCGGGTGACCTTGGCGAGGATGCTTGCGGCGGCGATGCTGTAGCTGGATTGGTCGCCGCGGACGACGGCGGTGTGGGGGAGGGGGAAGTGGGGGACGGGGAGTCCGTCGATGAGGACGTGGTCTGGGGGCTGAGGGAGGGAGGTGGCCGCAAGGCGCATGGCCTGGTGGGTGGCGCGAAGGATGTTGATGCGGTCGATTTCCTCAGGGCTGACAGTCTGGACGTTCCAGAGGATATCGGCGCGTGCGGTGAGTTCAGAGTGGAGGGATTCGCGTTGTTTTTCGGAGAGCTGCTTGGAGTCGCGAAGGATGGGGTGGCGGAAGCGGGGGGGAAGGATGACTGCGGCGGCGACGACGGGGCCGGCGAGGGGCCCGCGGCCTGCCTCGTCGATGCCTGCGATGAGGCAGTGGCCGATGGCGCGGAGTTTATTTTCGAGTTTGAGGCTGCACCTCATGGGAGGGGCGCGTGGGGGAGCAAGCGGGTGGATGGGTAGGAAAAAGAAAGCGCCTGCTCCCCGGGTGAGACCGGAGGGCAGGCGCCGGAAGGCATGAGATTGGGCGGCGGTAGCCGGATCAGGATTTGCGAGCCTTTTCGCGGACGGCCATGGCTTGCTTGCCCTTGCGGTCGCGGAGGTAGTTGAGCTTGGCGCGGCGGACGCTGCCTGCGGTCTCGACCTCGATCTTGGCGACGCGAGGGGAGTGAACGGGAAATACGCGTTCGACGCCTTCACCGTAGGAGATACGGCGGACGGTGAACATGTCGTTGAGATGGGTGCCCTTGCGGCCGATGACGATGCCAGAGAAGATCTGGACGCGTTCTTTGTCCCCTTCCTTGACGATGGTGTGCACCTTGACGGAGTCGCCGATGTGGAAGGAGGTGACTTCCTTCTTCATCTGTTCCTGTTGAATCTTCTGAATGAGTTGGTTCATAACGCAATACCTCTCGACGTCTGGAGAAAGGGTGGAGAGAAGTATCGGAATTTCCGCCTTACGCAACTGCAAAATATCCCTTAGAGCGGCCATGGACGAAATCATAGACCTGCACAGCGATCATTATTTCATGGGGGAGGCCTTGAGGCAGGCCCGGAAGGCGTGGGGGCAGGAGGAGGTGCCCGTGGGGGCGGTGGTGGTTTTTCAAGGGCAGGTGATTGCGAGGGCGTGCAATCAAGTGGAGGGGCTTAAGGATGCGACGGCGCATGCGGAGATGCTGGCGATCACCCAGGCTGAGGCTGCGGTGGGGGACTGGCGGTTGAATGAGTGCGATCTGTATGTGACGAAGGAGCCCTGTCCGATGTGCGCCGGGGCGATGGTCCATGTGCGTCTGCGGAGGGTGGTGTTCGGATGTCCGTCCACCAAGGATGGGGCGGGTGGGAGTTTGATGAATCTGCTGCAGCATCCGCAGTTGAACCATCGGTGCGAGGTGACGTCGGGCGTGCGTCACGACGAGTGCGTGCAGATGTTGCAGGCGTTTTTCCGGGAGCGCCGATCGGAGGCCCGCGGTGGTGGCGGCGGCGGAGGAGGGTAGGGCGGCGATTAGAGGATGAGCATGCAGTCGCCGTAGCTGTAGAAGCGGTACTGGGATGCGATGGCCTCGGTGTATGCGCGAAGGATGAATTCGCGTCCCGCAAAGGCGCTCACGAGCATGAGCAGGGTGGACTTGGGAAGATGGAAGTTGGTGAGCAGGAGGTCGACGGACCTGAACTGGTAGGGGGGGTGGAGAAAGATGTCGGTGGAGCCGCTGCGGGCTTGCAGAGGGCGGCCGCAGCTCTCGAGCACACGGGCGCTGGTGGTGCCGATGGCGAGGATGCGCTGGGCGGCGTTGACGGCCGCCGCGGTTTCTTCGGGGACCACGAAGCGTTCGGCGTGCATCGTATGCTGGCTGAGGCTTTCGGCCTGAACGGGGCGGAAGGTGCCGGCACCCACATGGAGGGTGAGGAAGGCGTGCGGGATGCGCGCGAGGATATCCGGTGTGAAGTGGAGGCCTGCGGTTGGCGCGGCGACTGCGCCGGGGTGTTGCGCGTAGACGGTTTGGTAGCGTTCTTCGTCCGCCTTTTCGACTGCGCGCCCGAAGTAGGGGGGGAGGGGAAGTTGGCCGATGGATTGGAGGTCGACGGGGCGGTCGAAGCTGATGATGCGTTCGCCCTCCGGGCAGAGTTCGCGCACGGTGCCGGTGGTGCCCTGAAGGTGGACCTGGTGTCCGGGGCGCATGCGGCGTCCGGGTTTGACCATGCATTTCCAAGTGTTTTCGGCGACGGCCTCGAGGAAGAGGAGTTCGATGCGCTGGTCGTCGGAGAAGGCGCGAGCAGGGATGACGCGGGTGTTGTTGAGGACGGCGAGGTCCCCGGGGGAGAGGAGCGAGGGGAGGTCGGAGAAGTGGCGGTGCTCGAGGGTTTGCGAGGCACGGTGGAGCACCAGCATGCGGGACTGGTCGCGGTGGGGTGCGGGATGGCGTGCGATGAGCGCGTCGGGCAGGGGATAGTCGTAGTCGCTGGTGAGCAGGCTCATGGCACGTGGGTGCGGGAGGGGCAGGGGGGGGGCGTGGAGCGCCGGAGTGTGGTGGCGGTTGTGCGGCGGGCGGTGCAACCCGAATTCAGTCGCGATTAGGTGGCGGCCTTGGGGCGGCTGCGTTCGCCTGAGACGCGCTGGAGTTGGCAGCGGTTGGCGGCGGCGGTGACGAGGTCGGCGACGCGGCGCTTGAGCCGTCGGGCGCGCAGGTAGAGCACGAAGACAAAGAATAAGTAAGCAGCCCACCAAGCATAGTTCTGGTGGCGGGTGAAGGCCTCGCGGTAGAGGAGTGCGGAGAGGATGATGAAGTTGGAGAGGAAGGTGGTGACGACCATCTTGTATCCAAGGTGAACGCGGGTGAGGCACTTGGGGCCGCCGTGGTATTCGGTGACGGTGGCGAGTTTGATGATCCACCAGAAATTGCCGTAGATCTGGACGTCCCAGCGCTTCCAGCCGGTGTCGGCGGAGTAGCGCCAGCCTTCGGTTTCGAGTAGGGCGAAGATTTCGGTGAGCAGTTGTTCGCGGCCCTGTCCGGTTTCGTTCCAGAAATCGAGGCGCGCGATGCCGCCACCGCGGGTGACGCCTTGTTCTGGGGCAGCGATGACGGCGGATGGGGTGCGCTTGTATTTGAGCCAAGTGAAGTAGCGCGCCCAGCCTCGGCCTAAGGGTTGCATGAGGGCGAGGAAGCCGACGAGGAGGCGGGCGCCAATGGTGTCGAACTTGGGCTCGATGCGGGCGCCGACCATGTGGCTGATGGCGACGAGGAACGTGCCACCGAACATGAGCAGCGGAACGATACGGAGGTTTGGGAAGGCGACTGTGACGACGAAGATGAAGGCGGTGAGGGCCACCCATTCGATGCTGCCGAGGTATGCGGCGATGGCGCTCTGTGGCACTGGGTAGATGGACTGGAAGAGGCCTTGGCCGAAGACGCCGTGGTAGATGATGGGCTCGTTGAAAAGCCAGCGGAAGCGGGGCCCTCCGTAGATCTGGCCCTTCCACTTGGCCTGACCGGTGGGGCCGAAGAAGATGAGGTGCTTGAAGCGGAGCATGGCCTCAGCTTCGCCGTAGCCTTCCTGCTGCTTGCGGAAGGCGTCGAGGGTGAAGCGGCGGTAGTGCCAGACGATGGCGCTTGGGCTGAAGGCGATGACGCCGCCCTGCGTCTGGAGGCGCCAGCAGAAGTCCACGTCGTCGCCGGCTTTGCGGTATTCGACATCGAAGCCGATGACGCTTTCGAATGCCCAGCGGTGGAAGGCCATGTTGCAGCCGGGGATGTGTTCGGCGACGACATCGGTGAGGAGTACGTGGCTGGGGCCGCCCGGTGCTGCGGAGACGGCGGCTTGGATCCAGTTGACTGCGGGGGGTGAGATGTTCGGGCCGCCGACGCCGGCGAAGTCGCCGCTCAGGAGGGTGCCGACAAGGTAGTAGAGCCAGTCCGGATCCGGCATGCAGTCGGAGTCGGTGTAGGCGAAGATGTCGCCCTTGGCGGCCTTGGCGCCTGCGTTGCGGGCGTCGCTGAGGCCCATGTTGGGCTGGATGATGTTTTGGAAGCTGGGGAGGTTGGCGCGGCCGGTTTGTGAGCGGCGCTGCAACCAGTCCGAGACGATTTGCTGGCTGTGATCCTTGGAGCCGTCGTCGACGAGGACGATTTCGAAGTCTGGGTAGGTGACTTTGTCGAGTGCGATGAGGCAGTCGCCGAGTGTCTTGCCGCCATTGTAGCTGCAGACGATGACGGAGACCTTCGGGTAGGAGCGGAGTTGGATTCGCTCGGTGATGGAGGCTGTTCCGGAGAGCTTTTCGCGGAGTCGGTGGAAGGCGAGCTTCGGCTTGCGGTCGCGGGTGACGAGGCCGAATTCCCAGTCGGTGATTTCGTGGCCACCGGTGAACCATTCATCGGTCCAAGAGAAGAAGATGGTGCCCGCGGCGCCGCCCTTGACGACGGTGTCGAGGTGCCAGTCGAGGACATCGGCCTGCATCTGTTCGCCCTTGCGGAGCGTGTCGAGGCCGAATTCGCCAAGGATGAGGGGTTTGTCCTCTGCGAGGTTTTGAAGACGTGCGATGTAGCGTTCGAAATCCGGCTGGCGCTCGAGGTAGACGTTGAAGGAGTAGAAGTCGACGTTGTGCGGCAGGAGGTATTCGGTGGGCGGATAACTGGCGTAGCTGTAGAGGGGGCGGGGATCAGTTTCGCGGGCGACGCTGATGAGTTTCTCTAGGAACTCGACGACGCGTGTGGCGCCGAGCCAGCGGACCATGGTCGTGGGGACTTCGTTGCCGACGAGGTAGGCGAAGATGGCTGGGTGGCCCTTGTGCCGTGCGACGGCATCGCGGACGGTCTGGATGATCTGGCGGCGCAGCTTGCGGCTGTTGAGGAATTCGACGTGCTGGGTCCAGGGGATGGAGATGAGGACGCGGATGGCGAACTCGGCGGCCATGTCGAGCAGCCATGCGGGCGGGACGTGGTAGACGCGGATGAGATTTACCCCGAGCTCCTGCATGAGAGCGAAGTCGATGCGCGCCTGCTCCGGGGTGGCGGTGAGATCGCCGTCCGCATTGGGTTTGAAGGGGCCGTAGGTGACGCCCTTGAGAAACCACTTGCGGTCACCTTCAAAGAAGAACTTCGCCTGAATCTGGATGGGTTCCAGGGCTGTGGCGCTCGGGGCGCTTGGCAAAGGGGTGGCTGACATGGAGAGCGATCTCTTTAGGGGGTGCGATGGCGGATCGCAATCCTTTGGCGGGGGTGCTCAGGAGAGGAGCGCTTTGGTCGCGACTTCCGCCGTGCGTGCGAAGTCTGCTTCGGTATGGGCAAGGCACAGGAATCCGGCCTCAAATTGCGAGGGGGCGAAGTAGACGCCGTTTTCTCTGCAGACGTGGAAAAATCGGGCGAAGGCGGCCTTGTCGCTGCGCTGCGCGTCGGCGAGGTTCCAGACGGGCTGGTTGGTGAAGTAGAGGCAGAACATGGAGCCGATGCGCTGGAAGGTGTAATCGCGGCCGCTGCGGCGGAGTGCGTAGCGGACGCCTTCCTCGAATTCGGCGCCGAGTTGTTCGAGCTTGTTCCAGCCGTCGAGTCGCTGGAGTTCGCGCAACTGTGCGAGGCCCGCGCTGAGGGCGAGAGGGTTTCCGGAAAGCGTGCCGGCTTGATAAACGGGGCCTTCCGGCGAGAGCAGGTCCATGATTTCAGCGCGGCCGCCAAACGCTCCGACTGGAAGCCCACCGCCGATGACCTTGCCGAGTGCGGTGAGGTCCGGGGTGATTCCGCAGAGTTGCTGGTAGCCGCCCCGGGCGAGGCGGAAGCCGGTCATCACCTCGTCGAAGATGAGCAGCGCACCGTTCTCGATGCAGAGTTTTTGGAGGAGTTCAAGGAAGCCGGGTCTGGGAAGGTAGAGGCCGGCGTTGGCCGGGACGGGTTCGAGGATGACGGCGGCAATCTCGCGTCCGTGCTGTGAGAAGGTGGCTTGGAGTGCCTTGGGATCGTTGAAGGGAAGGGTGAGGGTGAGGGCCGCGAGTGCGGCGGGGACGCCGGCGCTGTCGGGTTGGCCATTGGTGAGGGCGCCGCTGCCGGCCTTGACGAGGAGGGAGTCGACGTGCCCGTGGTAGCAGCCCTCGAATTTGACGAGTTTCTCGCGCTGGGTGAAGCCGCGGGCGAGACGGATGCAGGACATGGTGGCCTCGGTGCCGCTGTTCACCATGCGGACCTTTTGGACGGAGGGGACCCACTCGACGATGGTTTTGGCCATCTCCACCTCGAGGCTGTGTGGCGTGCCGAAGCTGACCCCGCGGGTGGCGGCGGATGCGATGGCTTGGGTGACTGCCTCCGGGGCGTGGCCAAGGATGGCGGGGCCCCAGGTTCCGACGTAGTCGATGTATTCGCGGTCGTCTGCGTCCCAGAGCCGCGCACCCTTTGCGCGGGAAACGAAGAAGGGGTCGCCGCCGACGCCGCGGAATGCGCGTACCGGTGAGTTGACGCCTCCCGGGATGTAGAGGCGTGCTTGAGCGAGGAGTGCTTCGGAGGCTGGCTGCGTCATAGGAAGGAGACCTTCTGTATGGCAGCGTGTGAGACGGCCCTCAACCTGTATGTGGAGATCGATTCGCTGGGAAAGCGCCGGGAGGGGCTTAGTCCATGGAGTGGGCGGGATCGGCCCGGGGCCAATGGACTGAGGAGAGGCGGGGGTGGGAATCGAACCCACGGATGCGGCTTTTGCAGAGCCGAGCCTTACCACTTGGCGACCCCGCCGGACGAAGGACAGACGGAGCTATCCGAAGTTTGGTGCTGCGTCAACGCATGAACACGGGGTGGGGCTTTTTGCCTTCCCATCCCGAGTTCATGAGGTGAGTGCCGGTTCCCGGCCTGTCCGGGCTCAGGCGGCTAGTTTGAAGAGCGCCGGGCCGGCCTTCTGGACGTTGGGATTCTTTTTGCCCGTGGTCGCGAACCAGATGTAGATATTGGCGTACTTGCGTCCGGTGCGTTCTGCGATTTGGGAGACGGAGATCCCCGACGGCCCAGCTGTTTTGAGTTCGTGGAGGATCTGTGCGGTGAGCGCGCCGCGGGCTCCGCGTTTGCGGGGCGAGGGCTGGAGGTTGCCGCGGTCCCGGTCCAAGGTCCATTCGCCATCTGTGACGAGGGTTGGCAGCGGGGCGGATCGCTCGGCGAGGAGGTGCTGCCGGAGTCGGTGGAGTTCCTCTCCCACCTTGCTCAGTTCGCTTTCCAATGTGGATCGTCGCTGCTCCAGATCCAGCATTTGGCGAAGGTGCAGGATGCGGGGATTGTGCGTTTTCATCAGCATCCGTTTTGAGGGGTTTGGAAGGCTGGGCAAGTGCAAACTGAGGAAGTGAATATGCTGGAAGGAGTTGTTTGCCTGTTGCGCGTAGGTAGCTAAGTTTGCCCCTGATGCAACGGCCAGTGACACACGCGATCCTCTTTGCCATTGGTTGTGTGGCTGCACTTGGGGGCTGCGTGGCGATTGGGAGCGTTAAAAAATCTGTTCCGAACGCCCAAGGCTCTGGTGTTCAGGTAGCCGGGGCCGCTGCGCCCGCCCCTGAACGGCCGAACTTCTGGAGGGGGGACTCCGTGAGGGGGGGCGCACGCATTTTGGTGAGTCTGCAGGATCAGCGCGCGTACTTTTTCAAGGGGGCATCGCTGGTGGGCGAATCGAGGGTGTCCACCGGGCGCGCGGGATTCGAGACGCCGCCAGGCAGGTTCCGGATCATAGAAAAGGATGCAGCGCATGTGTCCAACCTTTACGGGAGCTTTGTGGGCGAGGATGGCAAGGTGTTGCGCGCGTCGGTCGATATCAGCAAAGACAAGCCGCCGGAGGGGGCGAGTTTTGTGGGGTCGCCGATGCCGTGGTTTCTACGGTTTAGCCAAGGGTTCGGTTTTCACGCGGGTCAGGTTCCCCGGCGGCCCGCATCGCATGGATGCGTGCGTCTGCCGGCACCGATGGCGCGTCACTTCTTTGACAGCAGCGATGTGGGAACGCCGGTGCTGGTGCAGGAAGAGCCTTTTGATCCAGATGCGAGGGTGAACGGGGGACGGTGGCCATCCATGGAAGTGCCAAGGGTGAAGGGGGCCGCGAGGAAGTTCATGTCGCTGATTTCCTTTGATCACGGGGCGGGGGCACCCATCCGACGTGGGGAACCGCCCAAGGGACGCGCAGCGGCCCCGAGGTGACTTCCGAAGGGAGGGGTTGTGGCCGTTCAAGAAGGGCGAGGAAGGAAGGATGTGCCACAGTGCCAACCGCTCTCGAGTTGGAAGAATTCGGCGAGCGTCCTAGCTACGTCGGCGAACGTTGTGCGTGTTCCAAGCGGAGAAGGCGCTCCATCGTGGAGGACGATTAGTGGGACTTCCTCGCGTGTATGGTTTGAACCGGGGAAGCCGGGATCATTGCCGTGGTCGGCGGTGAGAATGAGGAGGTCGTCGACTTCGACCCTGCGGAGAAAGTCGCCGAGCCATGCATCGAACTCGCGGAGGACCGCAGCGCAGCGCGCTGGATCACGGAGGTGGGTTTGCGGGGAGTCGAATTCACTGAGGTTGGCGAAGATCAGGCAGTCCTCGTTGCGTGTCCAAAGTCGTTCGATGAGGTTCATCGCTTCGGCGTTGGACGAGGAGGGGTGAGAGTGGGTGATGCCGCTTCCTGAAAAGAGTGCATGGATTTTCCCCACGGATTCGACCATGTGCCCCGCATCAGCCAGGGCATTGAGTACGGTGGGGGGCGGTACCATTCCGAAGTCGTGGGTGTCCTTGCTCGGGCGGAGTGCGTCGGGTGGACCTGTGAGGGGGCGCGCAACAACCCGGGCGACTCTCCAGCGGTTGGCAAGCCTGCGGGTTTCCCTGCAGAGTTGGTCGAGACTGTGGCGAGGCAGCACCTGCTCATGCGCCGCGATCTGGATGGCAGAGTCTGGTAAGATTGAGAGGATGGGGCGCCCTGTGCGGAGGTGTGCTTCACCGAGTTTTTTGAGGACTCGCGCGGAGGCGAGGCTTTGGTTGCCGAGAAAGCGAGTGCCGGTTTCAGATTCCAGCTCGGCGAGGAATGGGCGGGGGAGTCGACTGAAGGTTGCGAAGGGTTGTTTGAGAATGACCCCTGCCATCTCCCAGTGCCCCGTGATGCTGTTCTTGCCAGGGGAGAGCGGTTGCATTCTCCCGTGACTTGCAAGTTGATGGTTGCGTCTGCCCGGGGAATTGCGCCCGGTGAGTATTCTCCTGAGCCCGAGCGAGAATAGCGTGGGCAGATCGAGGGTTGGGACGAGACTGAAAATACGACCGAGGGTGTTAGCCCCGTCATCACCGTAGGCGTGTGCATCCGGCGCCGCGCCGCAGCCCATGCCGTCGAGAACCAGCAGCAGTGCCCGCATCGTTCAGGTGGTGGGAGGTGCGGAGGCGGGTGGGCTGCAGGAGTGGGGTAGGCAGGCAGGCATGGATCAAGGACACCATGGGTTGCCTCCGCGGAAAGTAGAATGCGGGGCGCTGATCGGGGGAGAGGTACTGAGGCGGGGCTCAGGTCTATGTGTTTGCCTCGCGAGGAGCGGGCTGTGTTAGGGTGCGGCGTGGATAAGAACCAGAGCATCCTAGTTGCAGGTCACCGTGGGCTAGCTGGAAGCGCCATTGTTCGCGAGTTGCTCGCCCATGGTTACGAAAACCTGCTCCGGCCGGATCGTAGTGATTTGGAATTGAGGGATCGCGAGGCTGTTCGCGCGTACTTTCAGGCGAAGCGTCCCGACTTGGTTGTTTTGGCGGCAGCCAAAGTGGGTGGCATCCGTGCCAACCAGCAGTACCCCGTGGAGTTCCTGCTGCAGAACCTGCAGATTCAAAACAATTTGATTGAGGCTGCTGCTGATTTTGGGGCCAGCAAGCTGCTTTTTCTGGGCAGTTCTTGCATTTATCCCAAATACGCTCCGCAGCCTATTCCGGAGTCTGCGCTCTTGGGCGGGGCGCTGGAGCCGACAAACGAGCCCTATGCGATTGCGAAGATCGCAGGGATCAAACTTTGCCAGGCCTATTCGCGTCAGCACGGCCGAAAGTTCATTTGTGCGATGCCCACCAACCTCTATGGGCCAGGGGACAACTTTGATCTGGAAAATTCCCATGTACTTCCGGCGCTGATGCGCAAGGTGCATGAGGCGAAGTGCGCCGGATCCGCGAAGGTTCAGGTTTGGGGCAGCGGGAACCCGATGCGCGAGTTTCTTCACGTGGATGACTTGGCCTCGGCGTGCAGATTCCTGCTCGAGAACTACTCGGAGCCGGAAATTGTGAACGTGGGTTCCGGCGAAGAGGTGACTATCCGGGGGCTTGCGGAGGTGATCTGTGAGGTTGCCGGGTATTCTGGGAGTTTGAAGTTTGATCCGAGCGTGCCGGATGGGACGCCGCGAAAGCTTCTGGACAGCTCCCGGTTGGCGTCCCTTGGGTGGCGGGCTTCCATCGGGCTCCGGCAGGGCATCTTGAAAACCTATGAGTGGTACTGCGAGAACACCGATGCGGGCCTCGCTCGATAGCACGGTGGAGAAGGTGTTGGTCCGGATTCTCCTCGTCGATGATCACGAGGTGGTGCGTCGGGGTGTGCGCGCCTTGCTGGAGGCGCAACCCGGTTTTTCCGTATGCGGGGAGGCGTGCGATGGGCGCACTGCCGTGGAACTCGCCCGGCTGACGACGCCAGACCTTGTGATCATGGACATCGGCCTGCCGTTGCTCAACGGGACGGAGGCTACGCGAAGGATCGTGCAGAAAATACCCGGGGTCCGGGTGATCATTCTCTCGATGCATCATTCCGAGCAGTTGGTGAGGGAGGCGCTCAGCGCGGGCGCGGCCGGGTACGTGCTCAAGTCGGACGCTGCCAAGGACCTTCTGGCGGCGATTGAAGCGGTGCGGTCGGGAGTCCCGTTTTACTCGGCGCTCGTTGCGGAGCTGACAGGCGCGCTCCCCGAAGAGGGCGAGGAGTTGCATGGTAAAGTGCGCAGTCCGCTGACCCCTCGGGAGCGGGAGATTCTGCAGCTGCTTGCGGAGGGCTGCAGTAACAAGGATGTCGCGCTGGTGCTGGGAATCAGCGTCAAGACGGCAGAAACCCACCGGGCGCGGATCATGCGCAAGCTGCAGGTGGATTCGTTGGCGGACCTTGTGCGGTACGCGATTCGCAACGGAGTGATTCAGGCCTGAGCCTGGGCGGTCAGAGCCACTTGCGGCGCTTGAAGAGGACCAGTTGGCCGATGGTGATGGAGGCCATCAGTAGGAGGCAGGCGGGATAGCCCCAGGCCCAGTGCAGTTCGGGCATGTTGAGGGGGTTGGCAGGCGAGGGCGTGGATTCCTGGGAGAAGTTCATGCCGTAGACGCCGGCGATGAAGGTGAGCGGTATGAAGATGGAGGAGATCACGGTGAGCACGCGCATGATCTCGTTGGTGCGGAGGCTGACACTGGAAAGATAGAGTTCCAAGAGGCCGGCGGCGACGTCGCGGTAGCTTTCCACCAGATCCATGATCTGTACGCTGTGGTCGTAGCAGTCGCGGAGGAACACTTTCGTTTGAGCGGAGATCAGTCCGCTCTCGTCGTGGAGCAGCGCGCTGATGACATCTCTTTCCGGCCAGACAAAGCGGCGCAACTGCATGAGGTTGCGGCGGTGATTGTGCAATTCGCGCACACAGTTGGAGCCCGGGTTGTCGAGCACTTGGGTCTCCATTTCCTCAAAGGCTTCGCCGAACTTTTCCAGCACGGGGAAGCAGTGGTCTACGATCGCGTCGAGCAGTGCGTAGGCGAGGTAATCGGAGCCTGATTTTCGAATCAGCCCTCGGCCGGAGGTCAGCCGTTTGCGGACGGGGTCGAAGACATCCTCCTCAAGGTCCTCCTGAATGGTGATGAGAAGGTTTCGTTGCAGAAACATGCTGAGCTGCTCCCCTGTGAAATTACCCTCTTTGTCGCGGTAAAGCATTTGGGCGACGATGAAGAGGTGGGTGTCGTAGGATTCGAACTTTGGACGCTGGCCGAGGTGGAGCACGTCCTCGAGGGCAAGGGGGTGGAGTTCGAAGCGTTCCCCAAGGAGCTTGAGGGCCTCCACGTCGCCGAGGCCGCACATGTCGATCCAGCGCACCTTGCCGTCGTCGGAGAATTGAGGGAGTTCTGCGAAGTTCTCGAACCGCGATTCAATGATTTCCTTTTCGCAATACTCGATGATGCGGAAGACTGGCTTGGAGGCTTCCCCGGGCCCGAGGGGCAGAAGGGTGGCAGGTGCCGTGCCCGGATCGGAGAAGCGCTTTTTGAACATCATGGCAGCCTAGCGGTACGGGCAGGGGAAGGGAAGTCGGTGGAATTGGTGGGGATGATGGGGCTGCATCTGCTGGGGCTTCCGTTGACAAGCTGGCATGGCGTTCGGATAATTTGCGCATGAGTCTGGACTTGAATGAGCTGCTTGGGGACTGGCCGCACGAGCCCGGGATGATTCAGGTCCGCAAGATCCAAGGGCGCGACGGCCGCGAGAAGCTGCAACTGCGCATTGATCTGGGACTTATTCAGATGGAGGTGGAGGGCAGGCCCGACGGTCACCAGCCTCATGGCTGCGAGTCGCTGTTTGAATACCAGCGCGGGCGGGCTGAAGCCGCATCGGTGAAGGGGGAGCCGTTCTCCCTCTCGGCGGAGGAAGTGAGCGATCTCCAGCAGGAGGGGCTGCAGTATTACCACCGCTACATCTCGCTCTTTCAACTGGAGGATTACCGAGAGGTCGTGCGCGACACCCAGCGCAACTTGGAAATGTTCGCCTTCGTCGGAGAGCACGCGCCCGATGATGATCTTGCATGGTCGGTTGAGCAGTTCACCCCGTACGTGCGGATGATGAACGCCCGCGCGAAGGCAAGTCTTGCGCTGCAGCGGGGGGATGTCGTGGAGGCAGCCCGCCTTGTCGAGAAAGGGATCACCAAAATCCGTGCGTTCTATTCCGAGGCCGAACTCGATGGGGAGTTGGATGCCGAAAGTCACGAACTCGGTTTTCTTTCCGAGTGGCTACGGGAACTCCGCGGCCAGCAGCCATTGAGCGAACTGCAGAAGATGCAGTTTGAAATGAACCAGGCCATCGCGTCTGAGGCTTATGAGAGGGCCGCCCAGCTCAGGGACGCCATCCGTGCTTTCCAGAAGCCCTCCTGAACCGTCGTCGCCTGTGTTGTTTTACTGTGTTTCCCCGTGGCGGGGGTTGCTGGATCGGCCGCCCGTGGCATAGTGGTGGCCCCATGCGCCCTGACCGCCCCCAGACGGCCAAGTCTTTTCCAACGCCCTCCATCGGCGTTCACCTGGTGGTAAGCACGCATGGCCACAACTCTGCGCAGCGGTTCTGGAGCGTCGCGCGCGAAGTCTGTGTCTTGGCTCTGGCGTTGGCGTTCGTGATTGCGGGCGCCGGGTGCGGCAATGACCCAAACCCTCTTCCCTTGCAATCTCAGCGCGAGGACGGGTCCTCTTGGTTGGTGCGTTATGCAGGCATGCCCACGGACCCGCGTTCCCTCGATCCGCAGAAGTCCTACGACCAGATGAGTCGTCGGTTGCTCGAACCCGTGGTGGAGACGCTACTCGAATATCACCCCTTCAAGACAGATCCCTACGAAGTGGTGCCTGCGCTGCTCGCCGAGATGCCCCGCGCGGAGAACCAGTCCGATGGGTCCGTGCTCTATACATGCACGCTCCGAGAGAACATCCACTTTACCGATGACCCCTGCTTCCCCGGTGGAAAGGGGCGGGAGTTGGTGGCGGCCGACGTGCAGTTCGCTTTCCAACGCCTGTGCGATCCCAAGGTCGAGAGCCCCGTGTTTGGAAACCTCGCTGACTATGTAGTGGGCATGACCGAGGCCTTTGAGGATGCAAAGAAGAACGGGCGTTTTGATTACAGCAAGCCGGTCCGTGGAGTGGAGTTGCTGGGGGATCACTCCTTCCGCCTGCGTCTGACAAAGTCCTACCCCCAGATCATCTACTGGCTGGCGATGCACTTCACCTCGCCGGTCGCCCGCGAGGCCGTTGCGTACTATGACGGGGCATCCCATCCGGATGGTCCCCGGGGCGCGATGCGCGTGCGGCCCAAGTTCGAGTGGCATCCGGTGGGTACGGGGCCGTTTGTTTTGCGCGAATATCATCCTGGGCATTCGGTTCGGTTGGTGCGCAACTCCGGCTACCGCACCACCGTGTTCCCGTCGGGTGGATGGTCTGCCGAGCGCGAGACGGAACTGCGTCCGCTGGCGGGAGCGGCATTGCCCCTGCTGGATGAGGTGATGATCACCATCTTTCGCGAAACCCTTCCCGTGATGCTGCTCACTCGGCAGGGATATTTGGACGGGATGGGGGTTTCCAAGGATGCGTTCAACGCGTTCATGACCGCCTCCAATGAGCTCACCCCGAAGTACCGCGACCGCGGCATGCGTCTGGAAAAGGACGTGGAGCCGAGCACGTTTTACCTGAGCCTGAATCTTCAGGACCCGGTGCTTGGCTCGAACAAGAAGCTGAGGCAGGCACTCTCGTGCGCCTTTGATGCGCAGGGCTGGCTCGACATCTTCTACAACAGCGTGCCCATCGTCGCCCAGCAGGTGATCCCGCCGGGCCTTTTCGGTCATCAAACTGATTTCCGCAACCCATACGGGCATGACCTGGAAAAGGGACGCCGACTCTTGGTCGAGGCGGGATATCCCGGCGGTCGGGATCCCAAAACTGGGCGTCCGCTGGAGCTTACGATGGATGTGAACGCAACCGGTGCCATGGAGCGCCAGATGGCGGAGTTCACACAACGTTCCTTAGAGCGCTTGGGCATCCGGGTGAAGGTGGTTGAAAACAACTTCGCGCGGATGCTTGAGAAGGAGGACCAGGGTAACTTCCAAATCGCATCGGGGACAGGGTGGGGGGCGGACTATCCTGATCCGGAGAACTTCCTGTTCCTCTTCTACAGCAAGAACGCTCCGCCGGTCGGCAAGAACGTGAGTAGGTATTCAAACCCGGAGTTTGACCGGCTCTTTGAGCGCATGGCGACAATGGAGAACAATGCGGAGCGCGGAGAGATCGTGAGTAAGATGAATGCGATCCTCGCTGAAGACTGCCCCGTGGTGTTGGAATTTCACCGAGCCATGTACGTTGTCGTCCAACCGTTTGCCCCCCGCACCCAATCCAACGCGATGCTTGAGGGAGGCTTGAAATACGCGCGTGTGGACCATGCGATGCGGGAGGCAATGCGCGCGGCATGGAACCCGGTGCCTCGCTGGCCGCTGGCGGTCGGCGTAATGTTTGCTGCCGCCGCCCTCTGGTATGCGGCGGCATGGAATAGGAGGCGCAATGTTTAGCTATCTGGTACGCCGCGTCCTTTACGCCGTCCCGATCCTGCTCGGGGTGATCCTCATCACCTTCGTGCTCTCCTTTGTGGTGCAGAGTCCGGAGGCGCGTGCGCGCGCCGTGCTGGGCCAGCGCGCAACTCCGCAGGCCGTCGCCACATGGCTCAGCAACCGCGGCTTCGACAAGCCAAGGTTCTTTAATACTCAGCCCGGGGAAGCTTGGCATGACTCCCAGTTCTTCCACCACGTCGTGAAGCTGGCCACCTTTGATCTTGGTGTTTCGGACGTGAGCGGGCGCGACCTGAAGGAGGTTTTCAAGCAGGGGGCTGTTCCCTCGCTGTTGCTCACGGTGCCCGCTTTCTTTGTGGGTCTGTTGATGGCGGTCTGCCTTGCGCTTTATCAGGTCTTCGTGCGCGACTCGCTTCTGGACACGGCGGGCGTGCTCATCGCCGTGGCGCTCATGAGTATACCGTCCATGGTCTACATCGTCTTCGGTCAGGCGGTGCTTGCTCTTCTCTTCAATTACTTCCCCGTCTTCGGTTTCGACATGGCGGGGTTTGGGACGCTCCGCTTCCTGCTGCTGCCGGTCGCTCTCATGGCGCTGATGGGGGTGGGCGGGGATGTCCGCCTGTACCGCGCCGTTTTTCTGGAGGAGATCGCACAGGACTATGTGCGCACGGCTCAAGCCAAGGGGGTCCCCCAAGCGAGGCTGCTCTTTGTGCACGTGCTCAAGAACGGGATGATCTCGCTCATCACCCTTGTGGTGGCGCACCTTCCTCATTTGGTGATGGGCTCCCTGCTCGTGGAAAACTTCTTCGGAATCCCGGGGCTAGGGAACACGCTGTTCCTCGCCATCCAACAGAGCGACTATGCGACGGTCTTCGCCTCGGTTTATCTTGGATCCCTGCTGTACATCGTGGGGCTCATCCTGACCGACATCTGTTACGCGCTGGCTGATCCGCGCATCCGCCTGAGCTGATCGACCATGAACACTCTGCTCGATAGCCTCTGGGTTCAAAACGCGCTGGTGTTCGCCGGACTCAGCCTCGTGGCGGGGCTCATCGCATCCGGTGCCCGCAACGAACGGTGGCGGAGGGCTCTTCGGCGCCTGCGACGCGATCGGATTGGCTTGTGCGCGGGGGCGGGGATTGCGGTTTATCTGTTGGTGGGATTGCTGGAGATGGTGCAGATACCGACTGGCGATGGGGGGCGGGTCAGCGTGCTAGTCCGGATGGCTGGTGGTGTGGTCGAGGAGAAGAGCTACAGCGCCCCGCTGGCATCGCACTCACTCTCTGTGGCGCGGCCCGAACCGCTTAAAGGGCGGCATCTTCTTGGCACGACGGCCCTCGGGAAAGACACCCTGCTTCAAGCGCTCCGGGCCTGCCGCACGGCGCTGATCATCGGCGGAGTTACCAGCCTGATCTATATCCCGCTGGGTACGCTTCTTGGGATCACGGCGGGCTATTACCGGAGGTGGGTCGACGACCTCATTAGTTACGTCTATAGCACTCTGGCCTCGATTCCGGAGATTCTCCTGCTCGTCTCCATCCTGATGGCGTTGGGAAAGGGACTTGGCACCATGTCTCTCGCACTGGGGGTGACCAGTTGGGTGGGGCTTTGCAGGCTGATCCGCGGCGAGACGATGCGCCAGGCTGAGCGTCCGTATGTTACCGCGGCAAGGGCTCTTGGGCAGTCCCATTGGAAGATCATCACCAGCCACCTGCTGCCTAACGTGCTGCATCTGGTACTCATCAACTTCGTGCTCGGCTTTTCCGGCCTTGTACTCGCCGAGGCCATCCTTTCTTACCTCGGCGTGGGTTCTCCGGTGGGCACGCCCTCCTGGGGCGCAATGATCGATGGCGCGCGCGATGAACTCAGCCGCGATCCCGTGGTGTGGTGGAATCTCGCCGCTGCCACAGGCGCCCTCTTCGGTCTGGTGCTCTCGCTCAATGTATTTGGCGACGCGCTGCGCAGGGCTTTCGATCCCAAGCGCGGTTGATCGTCTTTCGATTTTCCCGACGTACTCCCGCCTATGAATCCGCTCCTTGAACTGCGAAACCTCGCCATCGATTTTGCTACTGAGAACGGCATGGTGAATGCAGTTCGGGGTGTCTCACTCAGCATCCGTCCGGGCGAGGCGCTCGCAATCGTGGGTGAGAGCGGCAGTGGCAAAAGCGTCACCGGGCTCGCGCTCACGCGTCTTCTTCCTGAGCCGCCTGCGGTGTATCGCAGTGGCGAGATTCTACTTCACGGGCGAGACGTTCTCAGGATGAGCCCTCGCGAGCTGCGTGAGATTCGCGGACGCAGGATTGCCTACGTTTTTCAGGAGCCTTCGACTTCGCTGAACCCGGTTTTCACGATCCGCACCCAGATTGCCGAGGCGATCCGGCTGCACCGTCCCGAGGTGGTGGATGTGGATGCGGAGGTGGTGAAGTATCTCGACATGGTGGGTATTGTGGATCCGGCGCGCCGCATGGATGACTACCCGCACCAGCTCAGCGGTGGCATGCAGCAGCGCGCGATGATTGCGATGGCGCTGAGTTGTCAGCCAGACCTGCTGGTCGCTGACGAGCCGACCACGGCGCTTGATGTGACCATCCAAGCTCAAATCATCGCGCAGCTCGCTGAGCTAAAGCAGCGTCTGAAGATGGCCATCGTGCTTATCACGC
Source organism: Chthoniobacter flavus (assembly GCA_945861435.1). GTDB lineage: Bacteria > Verrucomicrobiota > Verrucomicrobiia > Chthoniobacterales > Chthoniobacteraceae > CAIURC01. The sequence continues at coordinate 28,094 of CAMAUX010000002.1, forward strand.
ATAACTTCGGTATCATCGGGGGGATCGCGGAAAACGTGGCGGTCATGTTTCGCGGGCGAGTGGTCGAGACTGGGCCGACGCAGGAAGTGCTCCGCAATCCGCAGCATCCTTACACCCGTGCACTGATCGACTGTATTCCAAGGTTGGGGGCACGCCGTCCCCGTCTGAGTACGATTGACCACGCTGCGCTCAGCGCATTCGAGTCCGGGCAGGGCTGAGAATCTCGCGTCAGAGAGCCTCGCGAATGATCTCGAAGATGGCGGTGTTCTCCATGAAACCGCTCAACTTCTCGGAGCCGTCCCCCCGGCCAATTGCCACCACATCTTCCGCTGTGTTGAGCGCAGATGGAGTCTGGAAGGCGGACGGTTCGGTTTTTGCCTGTGGGCCGTTCGGGCCGGTGTTCCATGTAAGGGAGGGATAGCCCGCGGCAGTCCCGCCGATGAGCGCCACCCCGTGGTCGCCGCGGGGTGGATACCCATTGAGTGTAAGTCCGCCGATGGCATGCTTGCCCACCGCGACTATCAGACTGCTGGCGCCCGCGTACTTCGCCGCGGTGGTAATGGCGGTGTCTAGTGCAAGGGTTTCGATGAGGGCCTGTTCGCCGAGGTTGCCCTCGGTCGCTTGACTGCAGAGGGATGCGTCCACCACGAGGACGTAGCCCTTGTAGTTGGCTTGGAGAATTTCGACGGCTCGGCGGACCATGTCGGTCAGCGAGGGCTGTTGGCTTCCTGACTCCAGTTTGTTGCTGTAGGCGAGACCGTCGGGTCCGAAAAATCCCACCAGTGTCTTGGATCGGAAGGTGTCTGTGCGTTCCAGTTCCGCTTTGGTCTTTACTACTTCGCAGCGCTTCTTGTCGCGAAGTTCGGCGATCAAATCCCGCCCATCCTTGCGCCTTCCTCCAGTCGCCTCCGGTGTGAAGTCGGCTGCGCCGCCCCCGAGGGCCACGTCGAGAGCGGCATTGTCTACAAACTGGGAAGCGATCCGGTCGCGGTCGCGCGAGTCGGCCACATGGGCGTAGAAAGCGCCGGGAGTAGAGTCGGCAAGCAGTCCTGTCGTCACCAAGCCCACGGAGCGCCCTTGAGCTCTGGCAAGTTCGAGGAGCGTTTTCAGCGCTGTGCCATCCGGAGCTGTGGCGACATTGCGGTGGTTGACCTTGGTGCCTGTGGAGAGGGCGGTTGCCGCCGATGCGCTGTCAGGCACCGCATAGTCCAGTGCGGTGTTGCGCACCAGCGCGAGGTGGGGAAAGCCATCCATCCCGAGTTTCTCAGCGCCCCCGCCCTGGTAGAGTCGCGCGGCGCTCAGATGGCTTACGACCATGCCGTCGCTTACGAAGAGAATGATGCCGAAGGGCTTTTGGACCACCCACAGCCGGATGTAGAAAAAGCCGAACGCGGCGAACAGGAGCAGGCAGAATAGCGCGAGGAGTTGGTTGCGGAGCTTCATCGGCTTTTGGATTCAACGGCGGGGGCGCGGTGCTTGGCAATGCCGATCTCGGCTGCTGTTTGACATACGCTCGAGCATTTTCAGTGGAGGAGGGGAAGAGGGTGCGGAGTCCGGATCAGTTCGGCGTCGAGGTCGAGGAAGAAGTCCAGGCGGCATTCGGTCTCCGCCAGGTCGATGCGGCGCGCCATGATGAGGTAGGTGGCGTAGTGGTTGCCCTCGCTTTCAACCAAGCTGGCGTAGAAGTCGGCGAGGCCGACGTCGAGGTCTCGAACGCCCTCGGAGAGAATCTGGAACTTCTCGCAGCTGCGCCCTTCGATCAGTGCGCAAACGACCAGATGGTCGATCACCTGCTGGCGGCGGCCCCGGCGGATCTGGCCCATCATGGCGGATATCCAAGGGCTGCGCATCGGCCCTGTGAATGGGATTCCGCGTTCGCGCAGCAATCCGAGGACCTGGCTGAAGTGCTGGAGTTCCTCGATGGCGATCGCGTTAAGGGCGTCGAGCTGGTCGAAAAGCTCGGTGTATTTCTCCAAGTTCAGGGCGGTCGTGGCTGCTTTCCGCTCAAGGTAAGCGTGGTCCACGAGCACCTTGTCCAGATGCTTGCGAACCTTCGGCAGCCAGCAGTCGGAGAGTTTCGATCGCCAGAGTAACATGGTGCGGGTAGTTAGTGCGGGCCGGTTTAGTTATCCCAGCAGGGGCTCGAAAAGGGCGAGCGCCTCGTTGCTCACGTCGTCCTGAGGCCGGCTGGCGTCGATGCGGCGGAAGTAGGGCCTTCGGATGTTGAGGAAAATCTGGCGCACCCGCTCTAGAGCGTCGAGAGCCTCAAAGTCGTCGGGAACGTCTCCACGCCCATGGATCCGGCTGCGGCCTTGCTTGGGATCGAGGTCCAGCAGCAGGACAAGGTCCGGCTGAGGCGCAAAGCGCTCGTTGGCCACGAGGATCGACTCTGGATCCGCTCCCCGTGCCCCTTGGTAGGCAGCGTTGGAGAAGTAATAGCGGTCAAGGAGTACCACGCTGCCTTTGTTGATCGCTGGTTGTATAATGGCCCCGACATGTTCGGCCCGGTCCTTCTGGAAAAGGCTGAGCTCCTCATCCAAGGGGAGTCGTCCCGTGCGGGCGGATTCGCGCAGCTTGCGGCCCCAAGGCCCGTTCGTCGGTTCGTGGCTGACGACACAGGGGCGGTCGTGCGCAAGGCAAGATGCCTCCAGCACCCTGAGGACGCTGCTCTTGCCGGCTCCGTCGATTCCTTCGACGACGACGAGCCTGCCTTGTTTCTGATTGTGCAGGTCGCGATGCATGGCGCCCTCTTCTGCCAAGATTTCCATTATTAGCCACCGATTTCCTCAGAAACGGCCTGTTGGGATGGAAAGAATTTAGCCAACTGTAAGTCCGCACTGGCTTTGCCAAGGAGCCTTCATCTAAAAACGCCCCCCCTCGCGTATGAGTACATCATCCCGCAACGCCTCTTCGACAAAGCCAAGGAAACTGTTGGTAGCCAACCGCTCCGAAATCGCCATCCGGGTGATGCGGGCGGCGACCGAGCTTGGACTGCGTACTGTCGCGATCTATGCTGAGGAAGACCGCTTCTCCATGCATCGGTTTAAGGCCGACGAAGCCTACAGGGTGGGCGAGGGCAAGGGGCCCGTGGGTGCTTATCTAGACATCGAGGGCATTATCGCTGTCGCCAAGGAACACGGGGTTAGCATGATTCACCCCGGTTACGGGTTCCTTTCGGAGAACGCCGGGTTTGCCAAGGCTTGCGCCGAGGCGGGGATCACATTCGTCGGCCCCAAGCCCGAGCTTCTCGAACTCATGGGCGACAAGGTTGCAGCCCGTGCGCTCACCAATCGGCTCAAGGTGCCCACGCTGCCGGGCACGGAGGATCCCGTCTCAGACCGGCAAGAGGCGCTGCGTGTGGCGGCTCAGATTGGCTTTCCCCTCATCATCAAGGCGGCTTTCGGCGGTGGCGGACGCGGGATGCGGGTCGTCCATAAGGCGGGCGATTTGGACGCACTTCTGGACGAGGCGCAGGGAGAGGCTGAGCGTGCTTTTGGCAACGCGGCCGTGTTTTTGGAGAAGTACATTCCGCGCGCCAAGCACATCGAGGTTCAGATCTTGGGCGACAGGCATGGCAGCGTGCTCCACCTGCATGAGCGGGATTGTTCCGTGCAGCGTCGCCACCAGAAGGTCGTTGAGATCGCGCCCTCCATTGCACTAGACGAGAAGGTCCGTCGCGAACTCTGTGACGCGGCGGTGCGGATTGCCACGGAGATCGGCTACGACAACGCAGGAACTGTTGAGTTCCTCTACGACCTCGATACGAGGGACTGGTTCTTCATCGAGATGAACCCGCGCATTCAGGTCGAGCACACTGTTACCGAGGAGATCACCGGCATCGACTTGGTGCGTGGCCAGATCCTCGTCGCGCAGGGTGCCAAGCTGCACGGGCCGGAGCTGCAGTTGCCGTGTCAGGCGGATATTCCCCGCATGGGCTTCGCCGTCCAGTGTCGTGTCACGACTGAGGACCCCGAGAACAAGTTCACCCCGAACTACGGTAAGATCGTCACTTACCGGAGCGCCGGTGGCTATCGGCTGCGCCTCGATGCGGGGATGGGGGATGCAGGGGCCGTTATCACGCCTTTTTATGATTCGCTTTTGGTGAAGATCACCGCCAGCGGCCAGACCTTCGAGATGGCCCTCCAGCGTATGGACCGGGCGCTGCGAGAATTTCGAATCCGTGGGGTGAAGACTAATATCCCCTTCCTCGAGAACGTTATCCATCATCCGGACTTCCGTGCAGGTGGGGCGACCACGACGATGATCGACACCTCTCCGGCGCTCTTCGAGTTCAAGCCGCGGCGCGATCGGGCGACCAAGTTGCTCAGCTTCCTCGGCAACGTCGTGGTCAACGGGAACCCGCACGTCAAGGGTTACAAGCCGGCCGGGCCGATCAGTCCCGCACCGCTTCCTGTCTGGGACCGGAAGCAGGAGCCTTCCAATGGAACGCGCCAGCTGCTTTTGGAGCTTGGGCCCAAGAAGTTTGCTGAGTGGACGCTCAAGCAGAAGCGGCTTCTGGTGACCGACACAACTTTCCGCGACGCTCACCAGTCGCTCATGGCCACCCGCGTGCGCACCTTCGACATGGCCGCCGTGGCTTCTGCCGTTGCCCGGCGCACCCCGGAGTTGTTCAGTCTAGAAATGTGGGGCGGGGCCACCTTTGACACCGCCATGCGGTTCCTTAATGAGGACCCGTGGCAGCGCCTGCGTCTCCTCCGGGAGAAAGTGCCGAATATCTGCTTCCAAATGCTGCTGCGCGGCGCAAATGCGGTCGGGTACACCAGTTACCCTCCCAACGTGGTGGCTGGCTTTGTGAAGCATGCGGCCGCATGCGGCATGGATATCTTCCGCGTCTTTGATTCGCTCAATGACCTCAAGAATATGCGCGCAGCCATGGAGGCCGTTCAGGACACCCACGGCATCTGCGAGGGCGCAATCTGCTACACGGGAGACATTCTGGATCCGCAGCGCAGCAAGTATTCGCTCCGCTACTACGTGTCGCTCGCGAAGGAACTGGAGAAGATGGGAGCGCACATCCTAGCCATCAAGGATATGGCGGGTCTCTGCCGTCCGTTTGCAGCGAGCGCTCTCGTGAAGGCGCTCAAGGCCGAGGTCGGCATCCCTGTGCACTTTCACACGCACGACACGAGCGGCATCAATGCAGCCTCCATCCTCCGTGCGGCCGATGCGGGATGCGATGTGGTGGATCTGGCGATCGCCTCCATGAGCGGATCGACCTCGCAGCCCAATCTCAACTCCATCGTGGCGGCCCTGCAGCATACGCCCCGCGAGACCGGCCTCGATCTCGACACCCTCAACTCGTTCTCTGATTACTGGGAGCAGGTGCGAACCTTCTACGCGCCTTTCGATACCGCACCCAAGAGTGGAAGTGCCGAGGTTTACCTTCACGAAATGCCCGGGGGCCAATACACCAACCTCAAGGAGCAGGCGGCTGCAATGGGGATGGGACATCGGTGGCCTGAGATCGCCCGTACTTACGCGGAGGTGAACCTGCTTTTCGGGGATATTGTCAAGGTGACCCCCTCCAGCAAGGTCGTCGGCGACATGGCGCTGTTCCTCTTCTCTCGCGGTATCAAACCCGCAGATGTCGTGAATCTGCCCCCGGGGACCGCATTTCCGGAGTCCGTCATCGACATGCTCAGCGGTGGCCTCGGCGAGCCCATGGGCGGCTGGCCAAAGCCTCTCTTAAAGGCTGTTCTCGGCTCCGGTAAGACTAAGCGCGTCAGGCCAGCGCCGATCAATCTTAAGGAGACCAGAGTTGAGCTCGCGGCGAAGACCAAGCGTGAACCTAGTGAGGACGACCTGTATTCGCACCTCATGTATCCGGGGGTTTTTGCGGACTTTCTCCGCTTCGGCAAAGATTACGGGGATGTCAGCGCACTTCCCACTCCTGCCTTCTTCTTCGGCCTTACGCCGGGCGAGGAAATCTCTGTCTCCATCGAGGAGGGCAAGGTGCTCTTCATTAAACTCATCAACATCGGTGCGCCGGACAAAGAGGGGCGTCGTGTGATTGGCTTTGAGTTGAATGGGATGCCCCGCGAAGTCGTCGTCGCCGACAAGTCGGTCGCCTCCAAGGCCAAGGCACGTATCAAGGCTGACGCCGCTGACCCGTTGCAGTTGGGGGCTCCAATCCCCGGGATGGTCACCGCTCTCAGCGCCACCGTTGGTGGAAAAGTGGCCAAGGGTGACAAACTTGCCACACTGGAGGCCATGAAGATGCAAACCACTCTCTACGCGCCGGATGATGGAGTGGTCGCCGAGGTGATGATCGCCGTCGGGGACGCGGTTGAGGCCGGGGATCTTTTGGTCAAGATCCGCGCCTAGCAAGCCCTCCGCATCCAAGTTCGCTGCCCATGCGTGAGATTACTCGGTTGCGGGCGCTGGGGATCTTCCTGCTTCTCTGGGCGGTTATTTACCTCCCCGGTCTCGGCTCCATCGAACTCAAGGGGGAGGAGGCCCGGCGTGCGCTTCCGGCGGTGGCGATGCTCGATGACGGTCACTGGCTGGTGCCGTATTTGGGAGGCAAACCCTACCTGAGAAAGCCGCCATTGGTAAATTGGATGATCGCTGGCGCCTTCAAACTGACTGGTCGGCGCAATGAGTGGGTGGCTCGTGCGCCTTCCGCCTTATGCATGTTATTTCTCGGTGCCGTGCTGATCGGGTTGGCTGGTCGAAGCGGTTGGCTGCAACCTTCCAGCGCGCTTGTTGCCGCACTTTTTTCCATCACTCTTTCGGGGGTTTTGGCGAAGGCGCGTTTTGCCGGCGCCGAGATCGATGCCATCTACACAGCGCTCAGCGGGATCGCTGTGGCGGTCTGGCTCGCTTGGTGGCATCAAGGGCGGTCACCTTGGCTCACATGGACGGTCCCCTTCGTGTTTCTAGGGGTTGCCTCATTAGCTAAGGGGCCCTCCCTCCATCTTCTCTTTTTTTATGCCGTGGTCGCCGGAACGCTCGCGGCAAAGCACCGAATGCGTGAACTCCTGCACCCATCTCACTGGGTCGGGGTCCTTATTGCCGGTGCGATTTTCGCCGCATGGGCTGTTCCCTACTTCCGCTCTCCTGAGTCAGCCCAAGCCGTGGCGGTCTGGAAGGCTCAGTCCTTGGGGCGCTTTTTTGACGCCGCCGGCGCGGGCGAGCCGAGGGAGGGAGGCTCTACTTTCCGATGGGCAAGTTGGTTGGTGAACTTCCCTCGGGCACTCCAAGATCTCCTTCCGTGGTTGTTTCTTCTCCCGGCGCTTCTCCGAGTCGCGCGGAATGGGATTCAGTCATCTGCGGGGGATGCTGCTCCGGCTCGCTGGATTCCAGACATAAAGGTGATGTCTTTCACGGGTGGGTGCTTCGTCGTGCTTCTTCTGGTCCCCGGCATGTTGCCTCGCTACCTATTGCCTCTGTATGTCCCTTTCTGCATTTTTCTCGCGGCTGCCGTGGAGGGTGCTCATTCGGACACCCGGTTGTTGGTCAGGTGGCATATCGTGAATCGCGTTTTTGCCGGAATACTTCTCGTTATTGCGCTCCTCATGCCTATCGCCGCAGGTGCGGACTCCCGCGCGGACGGCATCGCCTCTGCGTTGCGTGCCATGGATTTTGCCGCCGCCACGCTGGCCGCGCTGTGCGCGACCGCGGTTGCGGGAGTCTGCGTACTTATTCTTGCGCGAAAGCCGAGGGACCTTGCGCCGACGGCGTTGACGATCTCAAGCTGCGCGTTAGTGGCGGGGGCAATGCTCGCCTATGCATTCAGCGTGGTGCCGTGGTTGCGCCGCGCGGAGGGTACACGGCCTTTGGCCGCGCAGATCGACTCGCACATCACTGAGGGGGCCAAGCTTTACCTCCTCGACCCTGGGTATCTGCCTCCGATTTTCTATCTAAAATCCGCATATGCGTATGCCGGAACATGGCGCGACGTGCCTGCTTCGGCGGGATTTGTGCTGGTCACCGGAGACGGACCGGCTGGGGGTGATAGTGCTGGATGGGCCGAAATTTGGTCGGGACGTGTGCGGCGTGGGCCGAGGATTCGCCTGCTCGGGCAGTCAACGGCCGTTAACCGGGCAGGCTTGTGAAATTTTTCACAAACCGTCCTTGCATTCGTTTTCCGCGCCCCTCTATCCTTTGCCCCTGTCCCCGGGTCGGGGTCTTGCATTCCGCCCCAGCGGATTTTGTATCCTACCCCACTAATTTCTAAACCACGCATGGCGAACATCTTTCCGCGCGGGAGTAATTTTCTCCCTCTTAAAATCGCCTTCTGCCTTCTAGTTCTAGGTGGTGCAACCTCAACGGGTCTTTGGTACTACTTCACAAATAAGTATACCAATGTGGGCTACCAGCCCACCCAGCCGGTTCCCTTCTCCCACGAGATTCACGTCAAGCAGGTCGGTATGGATTGCCGTTATTGCCACAGCTTTGTGGAGGTTGCTGCTCACTCCAATATCCCGACAACCCAAGTCTGCATGAACTGCCATCAGCAGATTCAGAAAGACAACCCCAAGCTCCAAGCGGTCCGGGACTCATGGACGACTGGCCAACCAATCCAGTGGGTGCAGATTCACAAAACTCCAGACTACGTCTATTTCAATCACTCTGCCCACGTGAACCGAGGGGTGTCCTGTGTGAGTTGCCATGGTAAGGTTAACGAGATGGCGGAGGTCTACCATGCAAAGCCGCTCTCCATGTCTTGGTGCCTGGACTGTCATCGCAACCCGGAGGAGGCACTCCGTCCGCTCAATCAAATTACCAACCTCGACTGGGAGCCAAAGACTAAGGAGGGACAGTCCGTTGCCGACGCGCAGCGTGAACTGGGCTCCAAGCTCAAGGCCGACTGGGCCATTAATCCTCCCGACAAGAATTGTTTTGGCTGCCACCGCTAACCGCTAATTTCGATGAGCAAACGCGTCTTCCACCATCCTCAGGATTCGGCCAGCGGCAAGAAGTATTGGCGCAGTGTCGGCCAACTCTCCAATACGCCGGAATTCCGGGTGTGGCTCGAAAGAGAGTTTCCTCAGGGGGCTTCGGAATTTGATGGGGGCGATGTTTCTCGTCGCAATTTCCTTCAGTTGATGGGGGCTTCCATGGCCCTTGCCGGACTTAGCTTTGCCGGATGTCGCCGACCGGAAAAGCATCTCGTTCCCTTCACGAGGGGGGTGGAGTGGTCGATTCCTGGCAAGGCTCTGTTTTTCGCGAGCGCGATGCCCTCGCGCTCCGGGGCTCTTCCTTTGGTTGTCACAACACATGACGGGCGCCCGACCAAGGTGGACGGTAATCCGCTCCATTCGTTGAGCAAGGGTGCTGCCGGAGTTTTTGCTCAGGCCTCCATCCTCGATCTTTACGATCCCGATCGCTCGAGGCGTTTCCTTAGTGGCGGCGAGCCGTCGAGTTCCGCTCAGTTTGAGAAGGCTCTCGATGGGATTATCGCCTCTCTCGGTGATGGTTCGTCGCTTGCATTGCTTCTTGAGCCTGGGGATTCTCCCACGCGCGAACGGTTGCGCGCGGAGATTGTGGCTAAGTTTCCGAAGGCGATGTGGGCCACTTACGACCCAATAGCCTCGCCCGCTGGCGATATATTCCAGTCTGGGGTGCAGCCGGTTCCTGTGATTTCTGCAGCCGATGTGATTATGTCGCTGGACTGCGACTTCCTCGGAAGTGATGTGGCGGGTGATCAGGCGAGGCAATTTGCAGCCCGCCGCAAGCCCGAGGCCCAGGCTGGGATGAACCGCCTCTATGTGGTGGAAAATCGTTTTACCCTGACCGGTGGAATGGCGGACCACCGACTCCGCGTTCAGGCGAGCAGGGTGGGGGCTTTCGCGACTGCGATTGCTCGTCAGGTGGCGGATTCCACAGGGGACGCAGTACTCGCTCAGATGCTTCAGGGCGTATCCATCGATCCTGTGGAGTTTCCTGCTGACTGGGTTCGTGAGGCCGCGGCTGATCTGATTGCTAACCGTGGCAGGAGTTTGGTGATTGCCGGTCATCGCCAACCCGTGGCAGTTCAAGGATTGGTGGCTGGAATCAATTCGGCCTTGGGGAATCTCGGAAAGACGCTTGTCGGAAAACCTGCGCAATCGGCTCCTTCCGCCGGTATCGCTGATGTCGCCAAGGCAGCAGGGGAGGGGCGACTGAAGACCCTCATCTTGATTGGCGGTAACCCTGCCTATGATGCCCCTTCGGACTTGGGGTGGGCCAAACTTCAAAAGGATTTTCGCGAAGAAAAGGGTGGTGTTGTGATTCGTTTGTCTTCTCAGGAGGATGAGACCTCGAGGCTCGCCACCTGGCATGCCCCGTTGGCTCACTATCTTGAGTCATGGTCTGATGCGCGCGCTTTTGATGGAAGTTATCTCTCCGTCCAGCCGATGATTCTTCCGCTCTTCGGTGGCTGGTCCGAAATTGACGTTCTTGCAAAGCTCGCAGGGCGCCAGAAGCCTGAGGGGCCCGAGTTGGTTCAGGAGACATTCCGTTCCACAGTAAAGCCTTCCGATTTCACCGAGGCCTGGGGTAAGTTTCTTCACGATGGGTTCGTCTCAAAGAGTAAGTCTCAGCAAACTTCTCTTTCTCTCAGCCCGTCTATCTCGGGTGTTGTGAGTGCGGGATTGAATGCGGTGCGGTCCACGGGATTTGAGGTTGTGGTGGTTGCTGATTCCAAGGTTCTCGACGGCCGTTATGCTAACAACGGCTGGCTCCAGGAGTTGCCCGACCCAGTGACCAAGGTTTCTTGGGATAATACAGCTCAGATTAGCCCTGCGAGCGCTAAGCAACTTGGCGTATCCAATGGCGACATGCTGAGGGTGGAGGCCTCTGGTCGCTCCTTGGAAATTCCAGCCTTCATCACCCCTGGCCACGCAGATAACTCTCTCACGGTGGCGCTTGGTTATGGGCGGGACTTCGATGGGCGGGTGGGCGGTAAGGGTGTCGGGTTTAACGCCTATCCTTTGCTGACTTCTTCAGCGCCCTACTTTTTGGTCGGAGCCTCCGTTTCGCCATCAGGAAGAAAGCACAAACTGGTGGTGACTCAGGAGCATGGCGCGCTCGAAGGCCGGGGCGGGGACATTTTGCGCGAGGGGACCATCGAACAGTTCAAGGCGCAGCCAGATTTTGCTAAAAATCTCGGTCTCGACGCTCATGCGGAGTGGATTGAGAAGGACGGGCGGAAGACCGAGGTGGTCAACAGGTCGCTTTATTCACATCCCCCGCTTGATGATCCGCATCAGTGGGGCATGGCGGTAGATCTTACTGCCTGCACCGGATGCTCTGCGTGCATGGTCGCCTGCCAGGCGGAAAATAACATTCCGATCGTTGGCAAGGAGCAGGTTGGCTACGGGCGTGAGATGCATTGGATCCGGACAGACAGGTACTTTGCTAGTGAGCATGATGAGGTGGCCGATCCCGAGATGATTTACCAACCGATGCTCTGTCAGCATTGCGAAAATGCCCCGTGTGAGACCGTGTGTCCGGTGAATGCAACGGTACACAGTGAGGACGGCCTCAATGTAATGGCTTACAACCGCTGCATTGGAACACGCTATTGTGCGAATAACTGCCCGTTTAAAGTAAGGCGCTTTAATTTTTTCGACTACAATCAGCGTCAGATTGAAGACGGTGGTCTTTACAAGTGGAACCTGACGTCTCCTAAGGGGACTCCTGAAACTATCAAGTTGCAGAAAAACCCGAATGTTACCGTTCGCATGCGGGGCGTAATGGAGAAGTGTACATTCTGCGTGCAGCGCATTCAGGAGGCAAAGATTGCCACGAAGGTGGCGCGCAGGGGAACAGGTAACGTGAAGATCGAGGCCGACGCCTTCACTGTTGCGTGTGCTCAAGCATGTCCAAGCGATGCGATTACTTTCGGTGATATCAGCAACGAGAAGAGTTCCGTTTCTAAACTCCGCGCTGCTGAAAGGGGTTATCGTCTGCTCGAGTATCTCAATGTCGGCGCGCGTGTCTGGTATCTGGCACGTATACGAAATCCAAATCCTAGGATGCCGGACGCCCAGAAAGCTGGATCCCACTCTCGCCCGTCCCATCACGGGGGCGGACACGAAACCGCGAAACCCAATCACTCCGGAGGCAACGCTTAATGTCTGAGTCCACTACCGCCGCAGCCGAAGTGAGCCTCTCCACACCACCTGAGTTGGCGCGTGTACCGTTGGTTCAGAACCAGCGTTCCATAGGATGGATCACGGACAAGGTTTCCAAGATTGTTGAGGAGCGCACCCCACGCTGGTGGTGGGTGGCGTTCCTAATATGTTCGCCCGTTGCTCTCATGGGTTTGCTGTGCATCGGCTATCAGATATCCAACGGCGTAGGCATCTGGGGTGAGAATAAGACGGTCGGATGGGCGTGGGACATTACCAACTTCGTTTTTTGGATCGGTATCGGGCATGCAGGGACATTGATCTCGGCAATCCTTTTCCTCACTCGTCAGAAGTGGCGCACGTCCATCAATCGCGCAGCAGAGGCAATGACCCTATTTGCGGTTGTTTGTGCCGGGATCTTCCCGGGAATCCATGTGGGGCGTGTTTGGATGGCATGGTTCTTGGCTCCTGTGCCCAACATGCAGGGCATCTGGCCGAACTTCCGTTCCCCTCTGCTTTGGGACGTTTTTGCCGTATCCACTTATTTCATCGTGTCTGTTCTGTTTTGGTATACTGGTTTGGTGCCTGATCTTGCGTCGCTCCGGGACAGGGCTAAGGGGCGTGTAGCGAGGTTCATTTACGGAGTATTCGCTCTGGGGTGGCGGGGGTCCAACAGGCAGTGGCGTCACTATGAAATGGCGTACTTGCTTCTAGCGGGCCTATCAACACCCCTCGTGCTTTCGGTACACTCGGTGGTGTCCTTTGACTTTGCGACGTCGATTCTTCCCGGGTGGCACACCACCATCTTCCCACCATATTTCGTTGCAGGGGCGATCTTCGGTGGGTTCGCCATGGTGCTCACTATCATGCTTCCCGCCCGCCTTCTTTATCCTCAGGTGGACGATCTGATCACTCGTCAACATGTTGATAAGATGGCTAAGATCATCCTGCTCACGGGGAGTATCGTAGGGTACGCCTACCTTACCGAACTCTTCATTGCATGGTATGGAGCCAACCCATACGAAAAATTTACGTTCTTCAATGCTCGCCTTGGACTGGAGGGTAAGGGGTGGTACGCGTGGTCCTACTACGTGATGATGTTTTGCAACGTGATTTCGCCGCAGTTGTTTTGGATTAAGTCGATGAGGACAAATTACGTGGCCGTGTTTACCGTCTGCATGTTTGTCAATGTGGGGATGTGGTTTGAGCGTTTCGTGATCATCGTCACGTCTCTTGCTCAGGACTTCCTTCCTTCATCTTGGCGTCATTACTCCCCCTCCTGGGTCGAGGTGCTTACCTTCGTGGGGACCTTTGGAATCTTCCTCTCTTTGTTCCTGCTGTTCATGCGTTTCCTTCCCATGATTGCGATGTCTGAGGTCAAGATTGTGACACCGGAAGCTGATCCCCACCACACCCCGCACGGTCCGGGCGCTGTGGCCAATCATTAAACTACTGCTCATGGCTGAATACCGAAAAGTCTATGGTCTGGGAGCGGAGTTCGACAGCGCCGCCTCCCTTATGTCCGCAGCTGAAACGGTGCGCGACAAAAAGTTCACTCACTGGGATGTCCACACTCCATTCCCTGTTCATGGAATGGATGGAGCGATGGGTCTGGGTAAGTCTTGGTTGTCTGCTCCCGTCCTAATTGGAGGGGCCACCGGAACGCTTATTGCGGCACTGCTGACGTTTGTCCCTTCTTGGGGAATCTACCCAATGATCGTCAATGGAAAACCCTTTGACTGGAGGGTTCTTCCTGCTTTTTTCCCAATCTTCTTCGAATTGACCATTCTGTTCGCCGCGTTCAGCACAGTTTTTTCGCTGTTAATCATGAACCAACTGCCCAAATGGTATCACCCCGTCTTCAACTGGGATCAGTTTAAGAAGGCGACCGATGATGGGTTCTTTATGGTCATCGAGGCGCGTGATCCTAACTTCTCCGAATCGAGAACACGCGAATTTCTAGAAAGCATTGGCGGCAAGAACGTGACCCTCATCCACGACTAACACATCGTCATGCTCCGATATTTTTTCGCGATTTTTCTTTTGGGTTCCGCCGCAGTACTCTCTCTGGCGGGTTTTCGTGGACAGAAAGGAACCGAGCCTCCAATCGAGGTGTTCCCAGACATGGATCACCAGCCAAAGTTTCAGCCCCAGCATGTCAGTCATTTCTTCGCCGATGGAAGGGCCGCGCGGAATCCGGTTCAGGGAACAGTTCCCATGGGCTTCAATCTCGACGGAAGATACCTTCAGGTGCCTGCTCGCAATTCCGGGTTTGGCGCTGGGTTCACGAATAGGCCCGACTATTCCGGGACTGGCCGTATTGGGGAGGTTTACGGCGATGGGATTCCGTCTGGAATGCTGAAGCAGGCTGATCGACTGATTGAACGGGGTGAGGAGCGTTACAACATCAATTGTGCTGTATGTCACGGTAGGACCGGTGGTGGGAACGGAGTCGTCCAGCAGATAGGGTCATGGGCCTCCGTGGCTAATCTGCTAGATGACAGAATTCGTTCCATGCCGGACGGGCAGATATTTAGTACCATAACGAACGGAAAAAACACCATGGGTGCGTATGGTCCCCAGATCTGCGTGGAAGATCGTTGGGCGATCGTGGCGTATATTAGATCTCTCCAACGTAGTCAGTCCGGTATCGTTTCAGACCTCACGCCGGACCAACAGATTCAGCTTCAGAACGAAAAGAAGTAATGAGCCACCCACACAACATCACTCCTCCGACTGCAGAGAGGTTCGAGCCGAGGGATGCAGGATCAATTCCAATTATCTGCCTAGGGGTTGGCGTCATCGGAATAGGCCTGAGTATCTTAGGGCTTTTCTCAGATCAGTGGCGGGCGCAGATGGCTCATTCTTGGCTGTTCGGCTTTACCTACTTCTTCACAATCTGCATGGGCTGTCTGTTTTGGAACTGCCTCCACCATGCGACGGATTCCGACTGGTCGGTGGTGGTGCGCCGTCAGCTGGAGAACATCGCCAGTCTGATTCCGTACTTTGCGATTTTCTTCATTCCCGTCCTTGCGTCAGCAGGTGTTCTCTACAAGTGGTGGAGCATGGATCCCGCCTCTGAGCCGCTGTTGGCTGCCAAGCAGCCGTATCTATCTCAGCCCTTCTTCATCGCGCGTGCTATTGGTTACTTTGTGCTGGCTGGCTGGGTCGCATACTCTTTGAAAAGGCGTTCCATATCCCAGGATGCTGACGGATCCGCTGCTCACAGCTTAGTGATGCGCAAGTTCGGTATCGGTGGAATTCCGGTTGTGGCGATAGCGATCACTTTTGCTGCCTTCGACTGGCTCATGGGCCTCGATTACAAGTGGTTTTCCACAATGTGGGGAGTCTACCTCTTCGCGGGCGCCGCCGGCAGCTCGATGTCTCTCTTGGTTCTAATCGTGAGCGCTCTCAAAAGGCGTGGCTATCTCAGCGTTGTGAACCTCGAGCATTACCACACGATGGGAAAGTTCATGTTAGCTTTTACGATTTTCTGGGCTTACATCGGGTTCAGCCAGTACATGCTTATTTGGTATGCTAATATTCCTGAGGAGACGGTGTACTACCAAATAAGAAATACGGGGTCCTGGTGGTACCTCAGCACTTTCCTTGTGGTTGGTCGTTTCTTTCTTCCTTTCCCTGTGCTTCTTCTGCAGTTCACTAAAAAGAAGCCCAAGT
This sequence comes from Chthoniobacter flavus, assembly GCA_945861435.1. Classification (GTDB taxonomy): domain Bacteria; phylum Verrucomicrobiota; class Verrucomicrobiia; order Chthoniobacterales; family Chthoniobacteraceae; genus CAIURC01. The sequence goes on from CAMAUX010000002.1 coordinate 43,852, forward strand.
TACTTTGCGCTGTGGCGATCTGGATCCTGTTCATGCAACTCGTCGATGTGTATGTGATTGTCTTGCCGGCACTTCACCCATCAGGGATCGCGATCAGTCCTTTCGACCTGTCTTCGCTGCTAGGTATTGGCGGAATTCTGGGATGGTTATTCTTCCGCAACCTCAAAAATAGCCCTCTTTACCCCATGCGCGACCCTAGGCTGGGTGCTTCGCTCAAACTCACCAACTGATAAGAATCGATGGACGAGAAACATTCATCCCCGCTAGGGGGCTTTCCCAGTCTTCTTTGGGCTCTTTTTTTCCTTGTAGCGGTCGCAATCGGGGTGGTCAGCATGGTTCGTCGGCAGCCTGCAGGAGTAACGGTCGAGGGTCAAAGGGCTGCTAATCGCGTCCAGAAACGAGAAGAGTTGGAGAAGGCCGACGTTGAGAAACTCACAACTCCTGCCTGGGTCGACAAGTCGAAACAGACTGTTCGAGTACCTCTTGACCGCGCGAAGAAAATCGTTGCCGCGGAACTGGTCGCAAAAAAAGTGGGGCCGAGTTCTGTGAAAGTCGAGTTGCCTCCGCCAACCTCCCCTGCCTCTGCCTCATCCGAGCCATCTCCTCTCCGGCTTCCTTCTGCGCCCTACGGTGCAGATTTGCTCCAGTTTGAAGTTTTCCGACCTGCTGGCGCAACCGGCGGAAGACCCCAAAATACCCAGCCTCCGGCCCAACCCTCAACGACCGCCCAATGACCGCTGCTGCTGCCGCCATAGACTCGACAAGTGGACAAATGCCCCGGCCCGAATGGTCGGCGAGTCCGCAGGATGAAAAGGGTGTGCTTACGGAACGTGCCCGGATTGACAAAGCGGCTTCGGGGCCTGTCCTCGTCTTTTTCTCAACCGCCGTTGCGTGGCTCATTTTGAGCACCATTCTCGGGTTGGTTATTTCCATAAAGCATAACGCCCCCTCGTTCCTCGCCGACCTTGCTCCACTAACCTACGGGCGTCTAGTTCCTGCGTGCCGACTATGCCTCACCTATGGCTGGGCAAGCCTAGCCGGAATGGGAGTTGGAATTTGGATATTATCCAGACTATGCAGAGTACCTTTGCGCCTCCCCGGGGTTCTGATTTTTGGGGCAATTCTTTGGAATCTAGGGCTTGTTCTTGGAGTCGGAGCCGTGCTCTCCGGCAAGATGTCGACTTTGGACTCCTTGGAAATGCCCATTGGGCCGTCGGTCGTTCTGTTCTCGGGCTATCTCATCATCGGTGGTTGGGGGGCGGTGCTGTATCGTTCTCGGATTGGTGGGGCCGCGTATGTTTCAGTATGGTATATTCTCGGTGCCTTTTTTTGGTTTTCTTGGTACTTCGGCGTATCGCAGTTTCTCACTTCAATTTGCGACGTCCAGGGCGTGATGCAAAACGTCGTCGGCGCTTGGTACCATCAGGGTGTTTCGTTGTTGTGGTTGGGCGCGCTTGGTCTTGGAACTGCCTACTATTTGATTCCCAAGGTCATCAATCGACCAATCTACAGTTCCAACCTCGCATCCGTAGGATTTTGGACTTTCGTTGCCTTCGCTGGTTTGACCGGGCTGGCACGTCTTAGCGGCGGCCCCGTTCCCGCGTGGATTGTAAGCGTGGGTATCGCTGCGAATCTTCTGATGCTTGTCCCGTTGGCGACGGTTCTAACCAATCTCCTCTCTACAATCCGAAGCGGGGCAGGGGCGGTCTACTTTTCTCCTACTCTGCGCTTCACCACATTCGGTGTTGTATCATTCGGGGTTTCAGGCGTGATTGCGTTGATGAGTTCGCTCAGAAGTGTCGATAGCGCGGTGCACTTCACTCAATTCGCCCCTGGGCAGGAGCACCTTTTCCTGTATTGCTTCTACTCAATGGTGATGTTTGGGGCGATCTACTACATCATGCCTCGTCTTGTAGGATGTGAGTGGCTCTCCTCCTCCCTGATTCGCCTTCACTTCTATGGTGCGGCATACGGCGGCGGATTCTTTTCGGGGTTGTTGCTCTTGGCAGGCGTTGCCACAGGGCTTTCGCTCCGGGACCCGGAGGCTTCATTCCTTCAGGCGGTTCAGATCAGTCAATCCTACTATTTGGGACAGACCTTTGCGGTCTGCATGATCGCCGTCGGTCATCTGTTCTTTTTGCTGCACTTCCTTCTGATGCTCCTGCGCATCGGTCAACCGGGGGCGGATCCGACCTTATTTTCCAACCCAGGGGAGGAAAAACACTAATGAATCCGAAACCCCGCCTATTTACCGGCATTGTAGCTTGCTTCGCATCATCGGCTGTGGTGGCCCTTGTCGTTCCTAGCATTCAATTGAGCGGATTGGACTCTCACTTTGATCAAGACGCCAACCAAGTTTATCCGGTTAAGAATGATCAGGGTCGGGACGTTTACATTGCTGAGGGCTGTATTCAGTGCCATTCCCAGCAGGTTCGGGACCCCCAGAACGGACTCGATATCGAGCGTGGCTGGGGCGTGAGGAGGACTGTTGCACGCGATCATGTGCTGGAGTCTGCCCCGCTTCTTGGAAACTCCCGGATGGGGCCGGATTTGTCCAATGTCGGATCGTCGGACTGGCGAAACGAACCTAAGGAGGATCCTCGGCGACCAAAGCGTAGGGATTCAGTTTGGCACTTGCTGCACCTTTACCAACCGGACTCCCTCGTGAAGGAGTCGTCGATGCCGCCGTATAGATACTTGTTTGAGAGGCAGCAGATCTCCGGTGAGCGGTCGTCTGTGGCTTTGAATGTGCCCACAGAGGCTGGTTATCAGATCGTGCCCAAGCCCGAGGCGCTCCGGTTGGTTAAGTACCTCACGTCGCTTGATAGAAGTTATCCTCTGCAGGAGGCGAAAGCTCCCGCTGCAAAATAGAATTTCACAGAATGAACGAAGGTCCTGAACGCATCGATTACCGGGAAGCTTCCGACGCCCCCGAAGTTCACTGCGCTGCGCAGCGAGAGCACCGCGACCCGGTCGCTGAAATCACGCCAATGCCGTTGTGGCTCACTGCCGTTTGTGGGGTCGCCTTGTGTTGGGCGGGTGCCTATTTGGGAGTATTTCATGGGGGTTTTTCCGGGAAAATCTATAACGAGTATGAGAGCTCGCCGTCGGCTTTATTTCCACTTCCGGCAAAGGAGGGTGCCAGAGTGGATGGCTCTGCGGTTGCGCAGACCTTGGCTCAGCTGGGGAAAACAGTATACGCGCAGTGCCAGCCTTGCCACCAGTCAACTGGCCTTGGCGTACCAGGGCAGTTCCCTCCTTTGGCTGGAGCGGAGCTCGTGGTCGGGGGGGAAAAGCGCTTGATAGCCATCCTTTTAAAGGGGCTTCAGGGGCCAATAACCGTAAGTGGCAAACCATTCAATGGAGCGATGCCCGCTTGGGAGAAAGTCCTCACCGACAAGAAGATAGCCGCAGTTGCTAGCTTCGTGAGGGCTGAATGGGGTAACGGCGCACCCGAGATTTCCGAATCGAAGGTGGCCGCCGCCCGCAAGGAGTTGGAATCGCAGTCCGCGCCCTATACGGAATCCCTGCTTTTGCAGATTCCTGCGGACGCATCGTTGTCCGAAGGGGCGGTAGCGCCTTCCTCCCCCGCGCCGGTCCCTGATGTGCGGCCTTCCGGAGCACCCACGGCTTCTGCTTCGGGTCAGTCCGCAGACACCGAGCAGATCCAAATGGCGGCTGGAAAGCAGGTATATTCAACTATCTGCATGGCCTGTCATCAGCCGACGGGAGCCGGGCTTCCCCCAGTGTTCCCTCCACTGATCGGCACGGAATATGTGACCGGTTCACCGGAACGTCTGGCCGCGATGATTCTGAAAGGGAACGCCGGTCCCTTAACCGTCGACGGGAAGCTCTATAACAACGTCATGCCGGGGCAGGAGTCGGTTCTGACCGACGAAAAGATAGCTGCAGTGATGACCTATGTGAGGGCATCGTTCGGCAACAAGGCGCCATCGGTGTCCGCAGAAGTCGTTACAGCAGCACGCAAGAAATTTGCTGATCGGAAGACGCCGTGGACCGAGGCGGAACTCAAGTCGTTTTAATTCCATCGAATGCATTCACACATGACAAAGATCATCTCCTCCGCCTTGTTTTTGGTTTTCATCAGGATGGCCTCGGCGCAAGAGCCTTCCGACCAATCAGTTCTTGGGAAGCAGGTGTACATGACCGTGTGTTTCGCCTGCCATCAGCCGACGGGGCTTGGGCTGCCGCCTGTGTTTCCACCGATCGCGAGTTCCGAGTACGTCGTCGGCTCGCCGGAAAGGCTAGCGGCAATGATATTGAAGGGGAATGCAGGACCGATGACCGTGGACGGCAAACTTTACAACAACGTCATGCCCGGACAGGAGGCGATGTTGACGGACGATAAAATTGCGGCTGTGATGACTTACGTTCGCTCCAACTTCAACAACAAGGCTCCTGCTGTAGATGCGAGCGTTGTGGCCGCAGCCCGGAAGAAGTTCGAGGAACGAAAGACTCCCTGGACAGAGGCCGAGTTGAAGGCTTGGAAGGAGTAATTTCCGGAACACCTTCCGAACGAAATAGTTTCAAAAACAAAACTCTATTATGGTTTCTCACTCTGCCGATGCTGGTCATCACGAGCATCATGACGACGATCATCATGAGCTTGGATTCTGGAGGAAGTACGTTTTCTCGACGGATCACAAGGTGATTGGGATCCAGTATGGGATCACCGGGTTGCTATTCCTACTGTTTGGTTTTGCCCTGATGCTTGTGATGCGATGGCAGCTTGCGCATCCCGGGACGCCAATGCCTTACATCGGCAGTTTCCTCGGCAGCCTGCCCGTGATCAAGGATCACTTCCCTGGCGGGGTCATGTCCGCAGACGGTTACAATGAGTTTGGAGCGATGCACGGGACCATCATGGTTTTCTTTGGTATCGTACCCGTGGCATTCGCTGCATTCGGGAACTTCGCAGTTCCTCTCCAGATTGGTGCGCCGGACATGACATTTCCGCGTATTAACATGGGTAGCTACTGGTGTTTCTTTATTAGCTGCATCTTCATGCTAGTGAGCTTCTTGGTGCCCGGCGGGGCGGCGAAGTCGGGTTGGACTTCTTATCCACCGCTCTCGGGGATTGCCGACTCCGGGGTTGGATTTCATCAGTTCTTCAACGGGCAGACTCTCTGGCTGACGGGCATGATATTCAATATCACGGCGTCGTTGATGGGCTCTGTGAATTTTATTGCCACCATCATCCAGCTTCGTGCCCCCGGGATGACGTGGATGAGGATGCCGTTCTTTGTCTGGACCCAGTTTGTCACCGCCTTCCTCCTGCTTCTGGCATTTCCGCCGTTGGAGGCTGCGGGGATCTTTCAGTTCATGGACCGCGTATTTGGCACGAGCTTCTTTATGCCCACGGGTCTTGTGGTTGGGCAGCAGCTCACCCACTGGTCTGGTGGCGGGAGCCCGCTCCTATGGCAGCATCTCTTCTGGTTTCTTGCGCATCCTGAGGTTTACGTGCTGATCCTGCCGGGGATTGGCATTATTGCCGAGGTTGTAGCCAACAATACGCGGAAGCCAATATACGGCTACAAGGCGATGGTGGGTGCGATCTTCGTGCTGGGTTTTCTTTCATTCATTGTCTGGGCGCATCACATGTACATGACTGGTATGGGCGCCAAAGTGGCCGCATTTTTCCAGACGACGACGATCATGATTTCAGTGCCTTCTGTGATTCTTATCACGGCGCTTCTGTTGTCGCTCTGGGGCGGGTCAATCCGCTTCACGGTACCGATGATGTTTGCAACGGCTTTCCTGCCGATGTTCGGCATTGGGGGGCTTACGGGTATTCCCCTGGCCTTCAACGCTGTGGACATGTACCTCCACGACACGTACTACATCATAGGTCACTTCCACTACATCGTGGCCCCAGGTACTATCTTTGCGATCTTTGCTGGGGTGTATTATTGGTTTCCCAAGGCGGCCGGGCGTTCCATGAATGATTTCCTCGGGCGTGTTCACTTTTGGGGATCGCTCATTTCGATCAACGGGATTTTCTTTCCCATGTTTTTGCAGGGCATGGCTGGTGTCCATCGGCGCTGGTACGATGGTGGCGGCGCATCGCTGGACCAGTTGACCTACCAGCTTGCCGGCCCAGTGCTCCATTGGAACAAGTTCATGAGCTATTCGGCCTTTCTTCTCGCTCTTGCGCAGCTTCCGTTCATTTTCAATTTTTTCTACAGCATCTTTGCAGGCAAGAGGGTCGACAGGAACCCGTGGCAGTCCACCACGCTGGAATGGGATGCGCCTTCGCCTCCTCCGCATGGAAATTTTGACCGGCCGGTGGCTGTTTACCGTGGCCCGTATGAGTACAGCGTGCCTGGCGCTCAGAGCGACTTCACCCCCCAGTCTGAGGTTCCCGAAGGCAAGGGCAATCAAGCGGCGACTGTATCAGCTCACTAGTTAAGTCTCACATGCAAATTCCCTACGAAGTTTCATCGCGTCCGGACACTGGTCTGTACAACGCCAAGCTCGGCATTTGGTTGTTTCTGGCGTCCGAGGTCATGCTGTTCGGTGGGTTGTTTTCCGGATATATCTTCCTCCGACTTGGGGCAGAGCCCGGTTACTGGCCGCACGGTCTTCTGAATGTGCCAGTGGGGACCATGAACACGGCGGTCCTAATCCTTTCTTCCGTGACGGTGGTGCTGGCGTGGGCAGCCCTGAAGATGAGGAATTGGTCTCAGTATCGGCTTTATATGCTGATAACGATCGTTTGTGGGGTGGTGTTCCTCGGGGTAAAGCTCAGCTACGAGTATCCTCAGAAGTTCACCCACTTCGGCGTGTTCATCCGGAAGGATTCTCTCGTCAAGTATGAGGCTTATCTTGGGAACGATTTTCTTAAGTCACGTGGGCTGGAGCCTCGGGTGGAGATTTCCGGACATCTGCTGGATGCTCCGAAGGGGTCGGAGTATGAAGGAGTCGCCAAACGGAACGCAGAGCACTTCACGCACGTGCTGCACGAGGAGGGAGTTGGCGGGCATGGCGGGGGGCCAGTGGTTCAGACGGAAGCTGCCGATGACTTTGTGATTCAGTTGGATCCCGCGAACGCAAGGCCGACCGATCCGACGAATGAGCATCCCAGCTTTCTTCCGAAGAAGCAGACCATGATGACTGCGGTGGTGAAGAGGGAGGATGTGGAGAGCGCAGGTATGTTTGTGCCGGGGCACAGCCCCTACTTCGCGATTTACTTCACCATCACCGGTCTTCACGGGTTGCACGTGCTTGGAGGGGTAATCGTGTTTGCGTATTTCTTCTTCTTTGGTGGGAAGCTTTACAAACGAAATCCCGAACACTTTGCCAACCGGGTTGAGGTGGCTGGCTTATTCTGGCACTTTGTCGACCTCGTCTGGATTTTTGTGTTTCCGCTCTTTTACCTGCTGTAAGATTTTACAAGACTCCAAATTTTTATGAGTGACACGCATAGCCACCCTTCCATGCCAGCGGCGTCCCACGGCCACGCGGGCGCACATGAGATGCACCTGAAGTTGTATTGGGGGATTGGTGGAGTGCTGATCGCGCTTACAGGCGTCACGGTTGCGCTCAGTTACATCGATTTCGGCTCGAGAGGGCTGAACATCTTAATTGGCATGCTACTTGCCACCTTCAAGGTTTGTCTGGTTGGTGCCATTTTCATGCACTTGAAGGGGGAGAAGGCCACAATTTGGCGTTTCCTGTACTTCACGGCGTTTTTTGTTGCGGGTCTTTTCCTTCTGACACTGTTGGCTTGGGTGGATCCAATCTTTGGGACGAACCATAACATGCATTAGCACCGGATATGTCGCTAAGAGCCTTCCATATTCTTTTCATTCTGTTGTCCGTGATTCTTTGTGTCGTTTGCTCCTACTGGGCGTTCGCAACGGGAGCAGGCTTTTACTTTGGAATTGGGTCGGCTCTTTCGGGGGTGATTCTGACGGTGTACGGGGTTCGTTTTGTGTCAAAGACAAGGGGTGTGATCCGATGAGGCTCGGCGCTTTAAGTCTGCGGTTTCCATCGGTGTACATTCTGCTGCTGTGCTTGCTTACTCCCAGGATGATATTTGCGTGCGCGGTGTGTATGGGGGATGCGAACTCCCGGGAGGCTGGCGCGATGAACGCCGCGATATTCCTGATGCTGGGCTTCATTGGCGGGGTACTTGGGTTGATTGTTGCGGCCGGGGTTCACTTGGTGCGCAAGGCACGCTTGTCGGTGGGGCCGGATCTCGCGTTTGCAACGTCTGTCCCTGTTAACAATCAAGACGAGGAAAAATAAGATGCTAAACAAACTTCTAGGGATTGTTCCTGATGCTTCGGAGCATGGATATCTGGTGGATCACATGCTGGAGTTCTGCCACTGGTTCATGCTCCTTCTGTTCGTGGGTTGGATCGCCTACTTCCTGTACGCGATTGTGAGGTTCCACAGGTCCCGCAACCCGCGTGCGAGTTATCACGGGGTCACCGGTCACTTATCCACGCATCTGGAGTTCACCGTGGTCATTGTGGAGGCGGTGCTGCTTTTGGGTTTCGGGCTTCCGCTGTGGGGGAAGCGAGTTACGGAGGAGTCTTTTCCTGACAAGGCGGAGGCATTGAGGATCCACGCTGTTGGCGAGCAGTTTGGATGGAACTTTCATTACCCGGGCGCGGACGGGGTTTTCGGGCGGCAGAGTGTCTTTCTGGTGAGTGGGAATAATCCGCTGGGGATTGATTGGTCGGATCCGGCAGCGGCAGATGACATCGTTTCCAAGAACGAGATGCATCTGGTCAATTATCGGCCGACGGTTGTCGAGATCACCTCGAAGGACGTGATTCACAGTTTTGCGTTACACAACATGCGGATCACCCAAGATGCGATGCCCGGCAGCCGGGTTCCCATGTGGTTCCGGCCGAAGCGCAATGGCACCTATGAAATCGTTTGCGCTCAGTTGTGCGGAGCTGGGCATTTTGCGATGAAGGCTTCGATGGTGGTGGAGGAAGTGAAGGACTTCGATTCTTGGTACAAGGACGCGATGGCATTGCTGCACCCGGCGAAGTAGGATGGATATGTCCCGCGTGGTTACGCCGGGGCAGAATAACTTGAAAGACCTTGGCATAACCGTGTCGGCGGACGTTCGGTTGGCGTGCTTTGCGAAGTACGTCGTGGCTGCTATGTTCGTTTTGGTGTTAACCGGCGGGCACACGACTACGTCCGTCGCTGGTATTGCTTTCGCCGACTGGCCGTTAAGTGACGGATCCGTGAATCATACCAGATGGTGGACTGACGTGATGCAGCGTTTGGAGCACGTTCATTGGTTTGCGGCCAAGACGGTTGGACTGATTGTTGCTGTTGTTTGCGCGAGGGTATGGCGGTGTCCGTGGGCTGTGCCAGTTGCTTCGGTGAGTTCGGCCGTACTGGCCGGGGCCGGGCTGCTGGCATCGGGGGTGTGGTTGAGTCTGCGTGCTACCATTCGCGCGGAATGTGAGGAGGGTGGGCAATGAGTCGCGCTTCCGACGAGGTGATGTTGGGGGGTGCTGATGCCCGCGAGTCGGGCTTAGTGGGAGACCTCCTTGTTCTTACGAAGGCGCGGCTGAGCCTGCTTGTCATTGTGACGACCTTCGTGGGGTTCTGTATTGGAAGCGGGGACGTGTTGGATTGGTGGGCGCTTGTGAACACCTGTGGGGGGACTGCGCTTGCTGCCGCGGCAGCGGCGGTTCTTAACCAGTGGGCCGAGGTTCATGTCGATCGGTTGATGGAGCGTACGAAGGCGAGGCCCCTGCCTGCGGGAAGGATGCGCTCGAGGAGTGCGCTCATTTTGGGGCTGGGTTTGCTGGTGGCGGGTATGAGTTGGTTGTGGGCATCGACGAACGCATTGAGCGCGCTACTGGCTGGAGCGACGGTTTTCATTTACATCTTGATTTACACGCCGATGAAGCGACGGACGGCGGCGTGTACGTTCGTGGGGGCGGTATCTGGGGCAATTCCGCCGGTGATTGGCTGGGCGGCTGCATCCGGTGCAGATCCTCTGCTTGCGCCGTCTGCGTGGATTTTGTTCGGCATTTTGTTTGCGTGGCAGATGCCTCATTTTCTTGCGATTGCGTGGATGTACCGGGATGAGTACGCGCAGGCTGGGTTTGTGATGCTCAAGAGGGATGATGTCACTGGGGTCGTGACGGCGATGACTAGCCTGCTGTTTACCGTTGTCCTTTCCGGAGTTTGCCTGACGGCTTGGCGCCTTCAGGTGAGCGGTATTGGTTTTCTTGTAGGGGCTTCGGTTTTGAATGCGTGCCTGATGGTGATGGCTGTGCGTTTTCTTCTGGTGAGGTCGAGGAGTGCGGCTCGTCTGCTTTTTTTCGGGTCGATATTTTATCTGCCGTTGGTGCTTGGGTTGATGGTTTTCACCAAGAAATGAGAGTGTGGAATGCTCGTGTGGCTGCCGGGGTTTTGGTTTTCTGCACTGGAGTTTGGACTGGTGGATGCAGGAAGTCGGACGATGCGTTTGATGTGATCAATCCGCCGGTGCCGCAGCGCTTGAGGGTCTACTGGCAGGTGCCTCCGTTCTCTTTGACGGAACGGAGCGGGCGAGTGGTGGGTTTGGGGGATCTGGAGGGGAAGGTGTGGGTGGCAGACTTCTTCTACACTACTTGCCCCGGGCCGTGTCCGATGCTTACCAGCAGGCTGAGTGAATTGCACCGTGCAGCCAAGTTGCTACCGAATGTGGCGTTTGTCTCGATTTCCGCTGATCCTGAGAAGGACACACCCGAGGTACTTGGGAAATATGCGGAGAAATTCGGGGCTGATGAGCGGTGGCTATTTTTGACGGGCACCAAGGATGCTGTCTACGGGTTGGCGAATCTTGGGTTCAAGCTGGGTTTGAGCGAGGACCTGGCGAACGAGCGGGAGCCAGTGACGCACAGCACGAAACTTGTGCTGGTGGACAGAAATGCGAATGTGAGAGGGTTCTATGAGGGGTTGACTCCGGAGGGGGCGAGTCTTCTTCTGAGCGACATGGAACTTTTGCTGAAGGAGAGCCGATGAAAGCGACAGATCTACCTTTGTTGAATGCTAGTCTGAACGGGTTGAGTGCGTGTCTTATCATTGCGGGCCTCATTGCGGTCAAGAGGGGGATGCAGCGGTTGCACGTGTGGTTGATGAGTTTGGCGTTAGTGACTTCGGCGCTGTTTTTGTGCAGTTATCTGACCTACCATTATATTACTGCCGGGCTGGTGACGAAGTTCGCGCATCCCGGGGCGCCGAAACTGGTGTACTACGTGATTCTTTTCACGCATATCCCGCTGGCGGCGCTCACGCTGCCGCTGGTTTTCATGACGGTTGTCCCTGCGATCCGGGACCAGTTGGACAAGCACCGGAGGCTGGCGAAATTGACCGTTCCGGTTTGGCTTTACGTCTCGGTCACTGGCGTTCTTGTTTATCTAATGCTTTACGTCTGGTTTCCCGGGCAGGGGTGATGGCCGCGGGTGAGGGTTCGGGTTTGGAGCTGGTTAGAGTCCTTGGGCTTCGGCGGGGAGGAATGGACGGAAGCGGTTTTTATCGATGGCCTTCATGTAGGCTTCCTGTGGGGTGACGATGCCCTGCTGGAGGACCTGCCAGATGGCGTCATCCATGAACTGCATCCCCTGCGCTTTTCCACTGACGATGACGTCCTGAAGCTTCTGGGTGGCGCCCTCGCGGATGATGGAGCTAGCGGCGCTGTTGACGACAAGGATTTCGTTGACTGCGATGCGGCCGGTGCCGTCAGCTTTCTTGAGGAGGAGCTGGGCGACGACGCCGCGGAGCGAGTTGGCTAGCATGGTGCGAACTTGGGCCTGCTGGTCGCTGGGGAAGACGTCGATCATGCGGTCGACGGTTTTCCGTGCGTTATTGGTGTGGAGGGTGCCGAAGACGAGGAGGCCTGTTTCTGCGGCTGTGAGAGCCAGCTGGATTGTTTCGAGGTCGCGCATTTCGCCGACGAGGACGATGTCGGCGTCCTCTCGAAGGGCTGCCTTGAGCCCGGCTGGGAAGTGGACGGCGTGCTCCGGGACCTCGCGCTGGGTGATGATGGAGCGTTTGTTTCGATGGACGAACTCGATGGGTTCCTCGACTGTGACGATGTGGCGGCCAAAGTTCGTGTTGATGTAGTCGATGAGGGCGGCGAGGGTGGTGGACTTTCCTGAGCCCGTGGGGCCGGTGATGAGGACGAGGCCGCCGCGGAGATGGCCGAACTCTTTGATGATGCTGGGAACACCGAGTTGGTCGAGGGTCAGAATTTTGGTGGGGATGAGACGGAAGACGGCGCCGTATCCGTTGGTCTGCTTGAGGAAGTTGCAGCGGAAACGGGAGTCCTCGTTCATCTCGTAGGCGAAGTCGAGGTCGCCGGACTGTTCGTAGCGCTCCCAGCGTTCAGGCCCCGCGATTTCGCTGAGCATGAATGCCATTTCTTCGACGGTGAGGGGTTCCTGTCGGATGGGGATGATTTCCCCGTGTCTGCGGATCTTCGGGGGTTCGCTCTGGCCGAGGTGCAGGTCGGATGCGCCTGCGGTGACGAGCACTTCGAAGAATTGGTCGATGTAAGGCACTGGGGTGACGGTTGGGGTTAGTTCTTCTGAGTCTTGAAGAGGTTTTTTTGTTCGGCTCTGGCGACGGCCTCCTCTTGGGAAATGATGCCCTTCTGAAAAAGATCGAGAAGGGAGTCATCCATGAGGCGCATGCCGTTTTTGCGTCCGGTCTGGATGATGCCCGGAAGCATAAAAGTCTTGGCTTCGCGGATGACGTTGCCGACGGCCGGCGTGTTGGTGAGGATTTCCATGGCGAGGGCGCGGCCTTTGCCGTCCTTGCGCGGAACGAGTTGCTGGGAGACGATGCCGCGGAGGCTTTCGCTGACCATGACGCGGATTTGCTCGCGCTGGTCGACGGGGAAGACGTCCAGGACTCGGTCTAGAGTGCGTGCGGCGGTGCCTGTGTGGAGTGTGCCGAGGACGAGGTGACCGGTCTCTGAGGCTGTGATGGCGAGCTGGATGGTTTCGAGGTCGCGCATTTCGCCGACCATGATGACATCGGGGTCCTCGCGCAGGGCGCCTCGAAGTGCGGCACCAAAGGATCGTGTGTGTGTGTGGACTTCGCGCTGGGTGACGTGGCAGCCCTTGGAGGTCATCACGTATTCGATGGGGTCTTCGAGTGTGATGATGTGGTCGTGCCTGTGGATATTGATTTCCTCCACGAGCGCGGCGAGGGTGGTGGATTTTCCGCTGCTCATTGAGCCGGTGACGAGGACGAGGCCGTTTTGGTACTGGGTGAGGAGTTTTAGGGACTCAGGGAGTCCGAGTTCGTCCATTGTGCGCACACCGCGTTTGATGACACGGAAGACCATGTCGATGCCGAGACGCTGGCGAACGACGCTAGCCCGGAAGCGCCCGAGAGCGTTGGCATAGGCAAAATCGACGTCGCCCCGCTCGTGAAGGGTTGCTTTCTGGGGTTCGGGGAGGAAAGAGAGTGCGAGGGTCTCGGTTTGGGCGGCGGAGAAGGGTTGTGCCTCCTGCCACATGGGCTCGAGGGCACCGAATCTGCGCCACGTTGGAGGGGCACCGACGCCGAGGTGGATGTCTGATGCTTCCGAATCCACCCCCATCTGCAGGTAGTGATCGACGTGGTCGAAGGCTTGGGATTCGGCCGTCTGTGGGGTGGGTATGTCAGCCATGGGGGTAAGAGCACCCGATGATTTCCGGCAATTCAAGCCGGAGTTGGCGGGGCGGAGCGGGAGGGCGAGGCGAGGAGGTTCTTGACCGGAGCGGCTATCGAGTGTCAGCCGAGTCGCTCTGCGCCGCGTGTTCTTGGAACTGTGTAAGGCGGATTTCCATCCACTCTTGAAGCTTGTGTCCGGCCCAAGACATGAGGAGTGGCTTTGCGGCGTTGAAGGCCAGTTTGAGTGCGATGAGGGTGATGCCGGTGCTGGTCTTGTGGGAGGAGTCTTGGCGATCCGAGGCTGGGCATGGAGCTCGGCGTCGGAGGATGAGTCGGGCAGCGATGAGGCAGAGGGTGGAGGTGGCACCGATCCATACCCAGCGGTGGGATCGGAAGTTGGACTGGATCCTTGATGGGATGTCGATTGCGCGCCGGACTGCGCGTCCGTTGGATTGAAGGCTCTCGCGGGCTTCCTGAAGTTCGCGGATTAGTGCCAGTTTTCGGTTGTCTGGCTGAGCCATTGTTGGTCCTTCCTAAATTCCTCCCTTGTGGATTCGAACATCGGGCGGGCGAGTTGACGTTTGCACCAAAGGAGAAGGAGAGCAGCGACAGTGAGATGAACGGCGCCGACGCCGAGGGTGATCCAGGCCCATGCGTGGGGGGTGTCGAAGGCTCTGGCAATGAGGAAGACGAGAGCGAGCCAGAAGAAGAGGTAGCCGAGAGCGAGAAGCAGGCCTGCACCCAAAAAGATGGCAAGGATGACTGTGTAGTGGGACGCGGCGTCGCGCGTTTCGATTCCTGCGAGGTCGAGTCGTGCGCGCAGGTACTGGGACCCGGCTGCGAGGAATGAGAGACCGCTGTGCCAGAAACCGGCTTGCGGGTCTGAGGGTCTGCGTGGTTGGCCCGAGTCCGCCGAAGCCATCAGCGCCGGATGATGAGGCCGAGGACGAACCCTGCGGCTAGGGCGGTGAGGACGGACTTGGTGGGGTTTTGGCGGATGTATTGCTCCCCCTCGTTCTGCCAAGTTTGCGCTTTCTGGCGGACCTCATCGAGGGCCGTCTCAGCTTTTGTGCGGAAATCCTCCGCGGTGGATTGGGCGGCGGTGCGGAGATCCTCGGCGGCCAACTTCACATGTTCCTTGGAGGTGGAGAGATTAGAGCGGAGGCTTTCGCTGGCCTCGCGCATGTGCTGGCGGGAGCTTTCGAGGCTTTTCCGGGCGGAGGCCTGACTAGGGTCTGCTTCCGAGGGAATATTTGTAGGGTTGGCGGTTTCGTGGCTCATGTTAGTGGGTCGTCGAAGGCGGCTTGGGGCGGAGGAGGATTGGAGGGACGTTGGTTTGCTGGGGAATCGGAGCCGGTGGTGCAAGTGCGCTTGAAGCTGGGAAGCTTTGTGATTGGGGCGTGTTGGCTCTTACTTTGGGCGGAAGGTGATGCGTGCTTTGCTGAGGTCGTAAGGGGAGAGTTCGAGGTCGACGGAATCGCCCGGAACGATTCGGGTGAAGTGTTTGCGCATCTTGCCGGCGATGTGTGCTAGGACGAGGGCTCCGTTGGGGAGTTCGACCTTGAAGAGGGTGCCCGGGAGGACTTCGCGGACGACTCCCTGAGTCTTGATCGGCTCCTCGCAGTTCATGATTCGAGAATGGCTGGGGATGGGGCTGGAAGGCAACCGGAATTGGGGTTTTCAGCCCGATGGATGGGCCGGGGGGGTGGGAAACTTTGCATGGCAAACGGTGCGTTTTTGGGGGATAATTGGGATGTGTTGAGGACCCGGGCGTTCACCCTGTTGGAGTTGTGCCTTGCTATTGCTATTGGCGTGCTGCTGCTTGGGCTGGTGGTGCCGAGTGTGGCTGGGTTGTTTTCCGAGCAGAAGCGTCGGGCGAGCTTTGATCGGTTGGAAGAGTTGGTGGTGAAGGCGCAAAAACTGAGTGTGGAGGAGCGGCGGGGTTTCGTTTTGGTATGGGAGGAGGGGGCGGTGGTGCTCCAACCCGACCAACCTGTTGCTGAAGATGCGGGGCGGGAGTGGCCTCGGATCGGGGTGACATCCAAGGAGGCCTACCTGTTGGAGCGGCCGGCTGCCCTGGAGCAGAAACCCGTGCAGGAGTGGCCGTTTTGGAGGGGGGGGACTTGCGAGCCTGTGATTGTCCGGTATGAGGGGCCGGAAGGGCGGTGGCGGGCGGAGTTCAATGCGCTTACTTGCAGGGCGGTGTTTTCTGAGGAGGAGGGGCGATGAGGGGTTCACTGGTTAGCCGAGGGGAAGTGGTGCGGAGGTCGTTCCGGGGGTTTGCTCTCTTTGAGGTGCTGCTTGCGGTGACGATTTTTGCGGTGGGGGTGCTGGGCTTGGGGCGTTGTGTGGAGAGGATGGTTTCCGCGCAGGCGCTGACGGTGGAGGAGGGGCGCGCATGCCAGGCGTTGTCGAATGCGATGGCGATGGTTGAGTCCGGGGCGGTGGTGCCCGGGGATTCGAGCCGTGAGAAGTTGCAGGGGATGTTTGAGGGGATGGAGCTGAGGACAACACGCAAGCTCTTGCAGGAGAAGAACGAGAGTCGACAGGATGTATTCGGTGTGTATCAGGTCACGCTGGAGGTGAGTTGGAAGCGCGGGGGCGAGGTGCGCAAGAGGGAGTTGGTATTTTACCATTATCCGCGGCGCCGATGAGAACGACTACGACGACACGCAGTGGGGGGGGCGGGTTTACTTTGCTGGAAGTAATTCTGGCCGTTGCGATGCTGGCGATGCTGACGATCAGCCTTCATCGGTTTGTGGGGTCTGTGATTCGGGGGCTGCGCGTTTCGAACGAGTTGTCCTTGGAGCGTGCGGAGGTGGGAGGTGTGCTGAGTCTTTTGCAGGTGCAGTTGGATGAGTTGCCTGCGAATGGGCCTCGGTGGTTTGCTGCGCAGCCGCATCGGTTTGGGGGAGCTTCGGCGGATACGATGGAGTGGGAGTGTTCGGCGGGGCCTGGGGTGATGACCTCCGCTGCGCCGGGGATGTATCGGGTGGCGTTGGAGTTGCGTCCGGTGAAAGGGGGGCGTGAGCAGGAGTTGGGATTGCGCAGGCGACCTGTGGAGGGGACATCGCAGGAGGAGAACTGGCTGCCGCTTCTGAGGCCGGTGCAGGCGGTGGAGTTCCGGTACTATCACGCCGCCCTTAATTCGAAGGTGGATCGGTGGACGGACAACCAGACGGTGCCGACGTTGGTGTATGTGAGCATTCAGCGGCGGGACGGGGATGCGCCCGTGGATTCGGTGCTTACGGTGCGTGCGGCCAAGGTTCAGAAGTGATGCGCGCGACTTTATCCAAGCGGGGGGCGGGAGCGGCGCTGCTGCTGGTGCTGTGGGCGATGCTGCTTTTGACGGGGGCGGTGCTGGGATGGGCGCGCTGGGTGCGGCAGGATTTGGAGCGGGGTACGCAGGCGCAACTGGGTATGGAAGCGACGGCTATGGCGCACTCCGGGGTGGCGATGGCACTCCATCCCAACGTGTCGCGGATTTCGCCCCAACTACAGCGGGAGATTGGAGCGCAGCTGGGGTATCAGGTGCGGATGGAGGGAGAAGGCGGTCGATTGAATCTGAACTGGCTTCTTGCGGGTGAGGATCCGAGGAAAATCCAGCTTCTGAAGCGCTGGCTGGAGGAGATGGGATTGGATTTTCAGGAACGGGAGGTGCTGGTGGACTGTCTCCTGGACTACGTGGATGCGGACAATCTGAAACGGCTGAACGGGGTGGAGGAGGCTCCCGGTTACCGGGCGCCGAACCGACCGTTTCTGAGTTTGGACGAGGTGGCTAAGGTGCCGGGGAGCGAGGCGTTGCTTCGTGCGCCCGGATGGCGGGAGATGCTTACGCTTTACAGTGACGGGCCTGTGGACCTGAGCTCCGCTTCCCCGGAGGTGCTGCGGTTGCTGCCGGGGGTTGGGGATGACCGGGTGCAGCGTTTTGTGATGTTCCGGAATGGGCGTGATGGTGTTTTGGGTACGGAGGATGACATGGTGCTGAAGAGCGTGGAGGAGGTTTCGCTGCAGTTTTTTGGGATGAACGCGAAGCAGTCCGGGCAGTTGAAGGCGTTGGCGATGGTGAAGGATCCCGTGGTGAGGATCACTGCGCGTGGGAATTCCGGAAAAGTCATTCGACAAGTCGAGGTTGTTGTCCGAAAAGGGGGTGGAAACCCGGCTATCCTCTACTGGAACGAATGAAGAAGCTCCCTGCGCTTGGAACGCTGATCATTCCGACGACTGAGGGATGGATTGTGAGGGTTGCTGGAGCCGAAGAACAGAGAGCTGCCGGGCTTGCTGAAGTGGTGCTGCTGCTGCCTCTGGCTGGGGAGATCGTGCTGGCGCTGCCGGAGCGGTTTTTGGTGAGCGAGCGGATGACGCTTCCGAGTGTGGACGCTGCGGAACTGGAGGGGATGGTTGAGCTGCAATTGGAGAAGAGTCTGCCGTACGGAATCGAGGAGGTGGCGTTCGAGTTTGAGGTGGTGCGCCGAGGGGAGGCGGAGTCTGAGGTTTTTGCGGTGGTGGCGCAGGCTTCGCAGTTGGAGGAGTTGTGCGAACCGTTGAGGGCGGGAGGGCGGCTGCCCAGCCGCATTGGACTGTTTGCGAAGCAGGCCGTGGCGTCGACGAGCGGTGTGTGCCTTTGTGTGTGGGTGGAGCTCGGACAGGTGGTGCTGGCGGTGGCGGAGTCCGGTTTGTTGGGCTTTGTGCATTCGCTGCCTGATGCTTCGGAGGAAACGTTGCGTCAGGAATTGCCCCGGGTGCTTTTGGAGGCGGAGATGGCTGGCGCTTCGGGAGCGTTTGAAATGGTGCGCCTCGACCCTGCATTGTCGGAGTGGGAGGGCGCGCTAGGGGAGTTGATGGCGGTGCATGTCAAGGTGGGGGCTTTCTTGGCTCCGACGGTTTCCGCTGAGACGGCAGGGGCTGGGAGTCTTGCTCCGGCGCGCTGGCAGGCAGAGGTGGAGCAGATGCAACGCAGGGGACAGCTCCGGCAGAGGTTGCAGGTGGGAGCCTTGGTATACCTGCTCTTTGTTGCGTGCGCCTTTCTGTATCTTGGGTGGATGCAGTATCATGTGAGGCAGCTGGATGTGCGTCTTGCCCAGACGCAACCGCTAATGGATTTTGTGAGCAAGCATCAGACGCAGTGGAACCAGCTTGCGCCGGCGATTGATCCGGACCGGTACTTGGTGGAGGTGCTGCGTCAGGTGCATCGGTCGCGTCCGTCTGGGGAGGTGAAGATCACGGTGTTCGAGGCGGGCCCAGGTCAGTTCAAGGTGGAGGGGGAGGCGCCTTCGGCGAATCTGGCCATCGAGTTCAAGGAGAAGCTGCGCGCGGAGCAGGCGCTGGAGCCGTATCGGATTGAGGGGCCGCCACCGAACATCCTGCCTACGGGCGGGGCGCGGTATGTGATTTTTGGAAAGCCATGACACCCAGAGAGAAGAAAATGGCCCTGATCGTGGGGGTGATTGTGGCGTTGCTTGGGAACTATTTCCTTGTGGAGTTTTTCTTTCAAAACCGTAGCCGATTGGGTCAGGAGCATGCGCGAAAGGTGGGTGAGTTGAAGGTCCGGGATAAGATCGCCTCGGAAAAGGATCTCTGGGAACAACGCAGTACGTGGGCGAGGGAGCACCAGCCCCGCATGGAGAAGGAGGATCGTGCCGGGGCGGATCTTCTGGAGGTAGTCAATCAGGCGGCGAGTCGGCATTCGGTGACGACGCTTTCACCTTTGATCGAAAAGCCCGACAAGCGGCCCCATTGCGCCGCAGCGATCGTGCGCTTGGAAACCAAGAGCAGTTGGGAGGCGCTCTGCGCTTTTTTGCGGGATATTCAAGCGCCTGAGCAGTTCATGGTTTTTGAGTCTGCGCAGATTCAGGTGGATGCGGCAGACAAGACGCAGATGCACGGGGTGTTCCGTGTGGCCAAATGGTACGCGCCGAAATGAAACCCGATTTTTGGATGACTGACGGTGCGGTCGGTCGGTTGACAGGGGGGTGTTCTGGGGCGTTAGATGCGGGGATGCGTGTGGTGCGTACCGGATGCTTTGCAGTCAGCCTTGCGGTGTTCCTGAAGGCGGGAGCGTTTGCGGAGTTGCGCGCCGTGCCGGAATCATTTCCGGCGGAGCGTTACAAGGAGCTGATCGAAGATTCGCCGTTCTCTTTAGCGACTCCTGTGGCAGCGGTGGTGGAGGATGCGCCCGGGTTTGCATCGAGCCTGTACGTGGTGGGCGTGATGAAGATGCGGGACGGTGAGGGGCGGGAGGTGGATTATGTGAGCATCAAGTCGCGTACGGATAACACGACGTTCAGTCTTTCGGGTTCAGCGGCCAATAAGGACGGGATATCGCTCGTGGGAGTGGAGTGGAACGAGAAGGTGGGCAAGAGCAAGGTGAGTTTAAAAAAGGGCTCGGAGGCTGGGACGTTGGAGTTTGACGAGGCCATCTTGAAGACACCCGGTCCCGCACCGCAGGTTGCTGTGCGGCCTCAGAACGGACAGGTGCCGCCGGCGGTTCCCCTGCGGGCGGGCGCACCTGGAGGAGCTGGGCCGTCGGCCCAGCCGGGTCTGCCAAAGCCGCCATCGACTCCTGGGCGCACATCGACCACGCCGGCCCCGAAGACGGGGGGGGTTCCTGCGACGCAGTTTACGCCAGGCCAGCCTACGGGTCCTGTTGTGGCGCCTCCATCCTCGCTCCGGCAACGAATCCGTCCGATCGGCAGCAAGCCGTGATGAGGGCGAGCGGTGGATCCCTGCGATAGGGATTGAATGCGGATTACCGGATCGTCCGCGATCTCTCTTCCTCACGTTGGCTCGGGGACAAAGCGGTGCAAAAATGGGGCGCAGGTTGTTTCCGAGACTCCGCCAAGATTCGGAGTTTGTTTCGGGGCCCCGTGGTCGCTGCCGTGGTGGCTGGAGAGGGGCGGGATTCCCCTGATTGCGAGGGCTACTTGTTTTCCCAGTTTCCCACGTCGTCTGCGGTGCCAGCCGCGCCGTCCCTGCCCATGGAGAAGAGATCGTACCCGTCGGTATTGTGGCGGCCCGGGACGAGGTATTGGTACTCGCGTCCGTACGGGTCGCGGGGGACTTCGGGGAGGAGTTGGCGCCAGTTGCGCGGGCGCGGTTCGGTCTGGGGTTTTTCGACGAGGGCTTTGAGGCCCTGTTCTGCGGAGGGGAGGGATCCCGAGCTTTCGTAGAGGAGCAACTGGGTGGCGATGGATTGAATGTCGCCTTTGATGCGGGTGTCTTTTGCGAAGTCGAGGTTGCCTTTGAGCTTGGAGACAGCGAAGCCGAGGAGGAGGACGATGATGACCACCACCATCATCATTTCCAGCAGGGTGAATGCTGAGCGGCGGCGAAACGGGGAGTTGCTCCGGCGGTTGCTTAGGGACGGGGTCATGGATTCAGGGGTTGAAGGCTTCAGGGGATGCGTGGGTAGCGGAGGGGGGCGTCGGAATATTTGAGGTCCATTTCGAGTGAGCGGATGACGAGGGAGGCGGCGCCTTTGGGGAGTTCGACAAGGATCTGGTTGCGGCCCGGCCGGAGTGCGCTTCCAAGAACAGGAGCCTGGCAGTGGATCCAGCCGCTGTACTGGAAGTGCGGGGAGCCTTGGTAGCCGGGGTCGGCGAGGTCTGGGAGTTGCATGCCGGGATTCGGCAGT
Source organism: Chthoniobacter flavus (assembly GCA_945861435.1). GTDB lineage: Bacteria > Verrucomicrobiota > Verrucomicrobiia > Chthoniobacterales > Chthoniobacteraceae > CAIURC01. The sequence continues at coordinate 65,135 of CAMAUX010000002.1, forward strand.
TTGTTTTGGTTGACGGCGAGGATCGGGGGGCTCAGCGGGCTGAGTTGGAGAACCTCGAAGTGAAGCACGGCGAGTTTGGGCGGCTTTTCCAAGTCGAACTCGAACACCGCTTGCGGCGCCTGTGGGGTGAGGGGCGCCATCGCAGCATCGATGGTGGCGCGGACACGGCCGAAGAGGAAGCTGTCGTTCTCGGACGGAGTGCGTCCAGCGCGGTTTTGGAAGGGGTCGGAGAAGACGGACTCGGGATCGAAGTCGAGGGCGTGGCGGCCTTCGAACCGGCGCAGGGTGGAAACAAAAGCACCGCGAACGCTGCTTCCGTCGCCCGGGGTTTCGATGTCGAGGTAATCGGTTCCGGCGACGGGGATGAAGAGGGTTTCCGAGGAGGGGAGACGGAGGCCTGCGCCGATGGGCTTGGATCGGTAGACTTCCTGTCCGGTTTCGGTCCAGCCTGTGACCACAAGGGCGCCTTCGGCCACGTCGTCGAAGAAGAGCCGGAGTTGCACTTCGGGATTCAAGTCCGGCATGCGGAGGAGTCGCAGGCGGAAGCGGGTTTTCTGAGGGGAGCCGTCCGGGGCGAGTTCGGGGATTTGTTGGACGGCTTCCATCCAGAGCGGCAGGCCTGTGCGCTGGCCTGGTTCTGGGTGGAAGTCGAGCATCACGGAGAAGGGGGTGGGGTGGACGCGGAGTTCCTGAGCGTGGGAGGCTGGGGCGAGCGGGAGAATGAGGGCGAGGCCGATTGCGCTGAGGCTCGTGGCCATCGTGACGGCGCCGCGGAGAGCGGTTTGGAGGTGGCGTGTGCGGGGCGTTCTCATCACTTTCCTCTGACTAAGGCGGGTGGCTCAGCCGTGCAAGCCTGAGCTAATGCTGAACACTGCGCTGAGGATGGCGTAGACGACGAGACCGACGACCGAGGCGATGACGAGCATGACCAAGGGGGGGATGAGGGAGGCGGTGATCTGCACCTGTTTGTCGAGCTCGCGTTCGTACACATCGGCGATCATGAGCATGGTGTTGCCGAATTTGCCGGATTGTTCGCCGACGGCCATCATATCGGCGAAGAGTTCCGGGAAGATGGCCTGCTCAGTCATGGCGACGGAGACAGAGGCGCCGTCCATCACTGCCTGGCGCACGCTGGTCATGCGTGTGCGGACGTATTCGTTCCCGGCGACTTCCTCGAGGAGTTCGAGGGCGCGCAGGAGGGTGACGCCGTTTTCGATGAGGGTGCCGAGGGTGCGTGCGAATTGGGCGTAGAAGCGGTACCTCGGGATGAGGCTGAGGACCGGGGCCTTCCAGCGGAAGGTATCCCATGCGGCGCGGCCTTGGGGGCTGCGGATGAAGAGTTTGAAGCCGCTGATCGAGCCGCCGATGGCAAAGATGCCGACCCACCAGTAGTCGGTGAGAAGCTCGTTGGTTTTGAGGAGGATCTGAGCGGGGACCGGGAGGGCTTGGCCGGTCTTGCTGAGGAAGTCCATCAACTGGGGAACCATGACCTTGATGAAGACCAGGACGAGGCCGAGGCCGACTACGACGAGGAGCGCAGGGTAGATGAGCGCCTGTTGGACGCGGTCGCGCATGGCTTTGACCTCCCCTAGATGCTTGACGAGGCGGTGGAGGATGTCTGGAAGGGTGCCGCTGGCCTCGCCTGCCGAGACCATGTTCACGTAGAGCGGGGAGAAGATGGCAGGGAAATCGCGGAGTGCCTGGGAGAGGCTGCGGCCGTCCACGAGCGCCTGGTGCAGGGCTTTGGAGAGAGCGCCGAGTTTTGGGTGCTTGAGCCGCTTGACGAGGATGCCGAGCGCTTCGTCGAGGGTCATGCCCGCGACGAGCAGGTGGGCGAGTTGTTCGGTGAAGAGGTGGATGTGGGTGGTGCCGAGTTTCGCCTTTGATGTGAGCGTGGTTTCGGGCGTCCCGGTTCCCGAAGCGGCGGCTGTTTTCTTCGGTGCAGCGGTTGTTTGCGGGCTGGTGCCGCCCTCGGCGATGGGTTGCAGTTTGATGGGAATGCCGAATTCCCGTTCCACCTGACGAATGGCACTGGAGCGGTCGGGGGAGGTCAGCACGCCTTCGGTTAGTTTGCCTTGGGTATTACGGGCGACGTAGCTGAACTGTGGCACGCAGGTACAATAGATGGCCGGAGCTGCGAGGCAAGTCAGTGGACTTTTTGGTTGGGGGCATATGGTCGGCAGGGTGACGTGGGCTGCCCGCCCCCTTTGCCTCGGCTAATCGGTATATTTCATCACCCGCGTATGGTTGCTTTGTGTGATTGCGTAGGCGGGCGCGGTCTTGCGGCCGTTGCGCCGTTTTTGCGGGGTTTATGGGGGGCACAGGAGGTGGTTGCGCATAAGCCCCGGCGCACCTTTGTGGAGGGCGTTGCGTATTAGCACGACTGCGGGGCGTCGCAGCGTTTGTAGACGAAGTGGTGCCTCGGGTGACGTGGGGCGGTTGCTGGTGGTTCCATAGCCTGCGGGGTGTGCAGATGGGGCTGGGGAACGGTGATTTTGGGCTTGGTTGCAGCGGAAGGTCGGCGCAGCGAGAGCCGATCGCGATCGGCTTCCGACTAGATATAAACATAATCATTAGTTTGCCCTCGCATTTGTGTGAGGAGCTGGCTTTTTTGGTCCTTCCCCCAGCAAAACCATGAAAGACCGAGACGCTGTTTGCACAGTTTCGCGGGCTGGATGGCACAGATTACGGGTGCCTATAGCCGCGGATAGGGGGGGTGACGCCTTGATCATCCAAAAATTGCTGCGCCTCTTTCTGATGGTGGCGGCCGCGTGCACAGCAGTTCCAGCGCCCGTGCTTCGGGCTGCAGACGCAGAGGGGAAGCCTGCACCGGCGATTGAGGCATCTGCAGAGCTCCGCGCGTGGATCCGAGAGGCCGTGGAGCCGGCGGAATCCGCGCTGAAGGCGGCTGCGGGGAATCCGTTTGAAAAGGGGATTGCGGAGCTGCGGCGCAAGCATCTTGCGGAGATCCAGAGACTGACGGCGGAGGCGGTTGCGGCTGGGGACCAAGATTCCGAGGCAAAGCTGCGGCGCGAACGGGACCAGTTTTTCGCGTCTCGTCACATGGTGCCCGCGGCGGATGCCGATGCGCCGCCAGCAGTCATTCGGAAATTGAGGATGGATTTCCGGCAGGAGATTCAGCGTCTCGAGAAGGAGCGGATGCGGAATGCGGAACCGCTCGAGAGGCGCTTGGATGCATTGCTGGCGCAGAAGCAGGAGACGCTTGTGGCGGGGGCGCACTCTGCGGATGCGGCGTTCGTGCGGGTTCGGCGCGAGGCTCTTGCCAAGGAGTGGCTCAAGCCCGTGTTCGGCGAACCGGTTCAGGTCGTGCCCGGCGGAAAGGTTGCGGTGGAGACTCCCTCGGTGAAGCTTTCGCCGTTGCGTGAAGCGGTGAAGGATCTGCTGGCGCTCGGGGTTGAGTTGTCGGTGCAAGAGGGGCGTGCGACCCGTCGGATCAAATCGCATGGGGATCTGCCGAATGGCCATGTGGAGTTTGCCAGCGTGGCTTGGGTGACCAGCGCACTGACGGCGGAGCCGACGGAGGCCGATATGCAGAAGCTGGGTCTGCTCGAGGAGGTGAAGAGCTTTTCGGGAAACGGTATCACCCTCGCGAGCACGGCGTTCACGTTCCTCGACAAATGGACGGGACTGGAGGGCTTCAGTCTTTCGGGGAGCGAGGTGAAGGACGAGACCTTGGAGCGTCTTGTGCGCTTTCGGGCTCTCAAGCGTTTGAGCCTGACGGGGTGTACGCTTTCTGGAGACCGCGTTGCGGCGGTGATCGGTGAACTGCACGGACTGGAGCAGTTGACGATGGACGGAACGACCTTTGGCGAGGAGCTGCCCGTGAGTATCAGTCGGATGAGCCGTCTCAAGCGGCTTTCGCTCAGTTCCACCCCGCTCACTGACGAGGGGGTGCTGTATCTGGATAAGCTCTCCGAGCTCGTGTTGCTGGACATCTCCAAGACGCAGGTGAGTCCCCGGGGGTTTGCTGGCCTCACGAAGCTGCACCGGCTCGAGGACCTGACGTACCTGAGCACGGCGATGCCGGATTACCCCGTGGCAGTGCAGGTGCTCGTGGAAACCCTGCCCAAACTCACCAGGCTGCGCATTGTCGGGGAACATCTGGAGGCGGCGGACCTGAAGCCGGTGCTCAAGCTGCGCGATCTGCAGTCCCTTCAACTTTGGATCACGGAGATCGAGTCGATCGACGAACTGCCCCGCGTAAAGAAACTGGATATGCGTACCGAGGTGCTTTCTGACAAGGTTGCCGTGGCGATCGGCAAGGCAAGCCATCTGGAGGAACTCAGCCTGGCGTGTTCGGAGATTTCCCAGACGCAGGCGGATGCATTGCGAGGACTGCGCAATCTTGTGAAGTTGGGGATCAACTGGAGCTGGGTGAGCCGGTCCTGTCTGGGCCGGTTTTCCTCGATCAAGAGTTTGAAGGAACTCTCCTGCTTTTCAGTCGATGACCAGCATGCCCCGGCGCTGCGGGAATTCAGGGGGCTCACAAGCCTGCGTCTCAACGGATCGGGAATCACCGATGCAGGCGTGGGTAAGCTGAGGATCCTGCACAATCTGCGGCAGATTAGTCTTCAGGATACGGCCGTCAGCGAGGATGCCGTGGAGTCGCTGGAGCGCTCGCTGCCAGGTTGCAAGGTGATGCGCTGAGGGGGTGTGGTTCCTGCCCCTGCTTCCTACTCCTACTCCTACTTTTACTTTTACTTTTACTTTTACTCCCTGCCCGCCCTCACGGCTGCATGGCGTGAGGTGAAGTGAGGAGTAAAAGTAGGAGTGCCAGTAAGAGTAAGAGTAAGAGTAAGAGTAAGAGTAAAAGTAAGAGAAAAGCGCTGGGGGATGCCAATCAACCCAGCGCCAGCGGGCCGTCGGCGCAGAGGTCGGCTTGGCCGAAGGTGGTGAGTCCGGAATGCCCCATGGCCTGCGCGATGCTGAGCCAGAGCCTGTTGTGGGGCGCCTTTTCGAACCGCAGCGAGCGGCCCATGCGGATGCCGGGCGCACCGCCGAGCAGCACCATCGGGATGTTCTCGTGGGTGTGCGAGTTGCCCTTGCCCAGTTCGTTCGTCCAGACAAGGAGGGTGTTGTCCAGCATCGAGCCGGTGCCGCCGGGTTCCGGGGTCTCGGCGAGCCGCTGTGCGAGATAGGCGAATTCGCCGGCGAACCAGCGGTTGATCTTCTGCAGTTTGGCGAAGGATTCGGCGTTGTCGTCGGGATCGTGCGAGAGGGAATGGTGCCCCTCCTCGATGCCGAGCCAGCGGAACTGCGCCTGGCCGACGGAGCGCATGTACTGGAGGGTGGCGACGCGGGTCATGTCGTTGGCGAGTGCGTTCACGAGGAGGTCGACCTGCATGCGGCTGATCCGGGGCGTGTTGTCGTTGACGAGTTCGATGCCCGGGTCGGGAGGAGGCATGGGGTGCCCGATGGTCTTGTCCACAGGGGCCTGAAGTTCCGCTTCCATGGCGCGCACCAGAGTGAGGTGCTGCTCGAGCCGGGAACGGTCATCCGCGCTGAGTTTGCGCGAGACCTTGCGCAGGTCCTCCTGGACGTCGTCGAGCACGCTGGTGAGGCTGGCCTTGTCCTTCACCTGCCCGTACATCTTCGAGAACATCTGGTACGGGTCGTCGATGGGAGCGACGGGTTGGTTGGGGCCAAGGTAGCTCATCCGGGTCCATGGATCGGCGCGGTTCGGGACGGCGACGCCGAATTCCAGCGAGCCGAAGCGAGTGCGTGTGTCGTCGCGGCTTTGGAGGAAGTTGCGCAGTTCTTGGTCGATGGAGATGTTGCCGGCCCAGCCCGCGGGTTGTCCGCCGCCGCCCATGATGTTGCCGGGCAGCAGACGGCTGGCGGTGAGCAGACAGCTCATGCCGCGCATGTGCTGGTCGCCGTCGCCGGAGATGCGGTTGTAGACGCCCTTCAGTATGAGGGTGCGCTGTTTGAAGGGTTCCAGCGGCTGGAGGATGGATTTGAACTGAAATTCTTCCCCTGTTTCTTCCGGCCAGAACTCGCCTGGCAGCGTGCCGTTGGGAGAGAACATGATGACGACCCGCTGGCGTTTTTGGGTCGAGGGCGCGCCCGTGAGGCTGGAGAGGCTGCTCAGGAAGGGGAGCGCGGCAGCGGAGATTCCGAGCTTGGAGAGGAATTGGCGGCGGTGGAGAGGGGACATGGAATGGGGAGGGTGAAGGGGGAGGTTGGGGTAAAAGTAAGGAGTAAGAGTAAAAGTAAGAGGGCGGTTATTGTGGTTGGGGCATGCCGTGGAGCGCTTTGGTGACGGCGATTTCTGTCAGCAGTTTGCGGAGGTGAAAGCCGTTGTCGGCAAACTGGGTGGTGAGGCGTGCAAGGGTGTCCGGGCCGAAGGCGCCGGGCGGTTGTTTGACGTGGTGATGGAAGAGTTGGCGCACAAAGGCTTCGTGCGCATGAGGGCTCGCGGTGGCATGGCGGGCGACATCGGCCGGGCCCGTCAGATGCAGGCGCTCGCCGTCCTCGGTGTCGAAGTCGACGGTGGAGTCCACTGGGCGCTGGTTGTCCTCGGAGCGGAATCGGCCGAGGGGGTCGAAGTGTTCGAGGGTGAAGCCGAGCGGGTTGATGACACCGTGGCAGCCGGCGCATGAAGCGCTCTTTGTAAGCTCGCTGACCTTCTGGCGCATGGTGAGGCTCGGGTCGAACTTGGCGTCTTCAAACGCAACGGCGGTGGAGGGGTTCTTGAGCTGGATGCCGACGATGCTGCGGCTCAGGAAGACGCCGCGGTGGATGGGCGAGGTGGTGCGGTTGTACGCGAGGGAGGAGAGAAGGTAGGGATGGGTGAGGACGCCGGACCGCGTCCCGCTCGAGGGGACCACGCGCTCAAAGTCCGGGCCGGCCACGGACGCACCGTAGAGCTTGGCGAGACGGTCGTTGAGCCAGAGGTGGTCTGCGTTGAGGAGGCGGCGGTAATCCGGGGCATCGCCCCACGCGACTTCCCCAAGGAACAGCCGCAGCGAGTGGCGCAGGTCGGCGCGCACGGCTTCGTCGAATTCTGGGAAGAGCGTGGCGTCCTTGGCGGCGTGTTCGGCGCGCTCGAGGTCGAGCCAGCCGTCGAAGAATCCATCGAGCTTCGCGCGCGCCCGCGGATCGGCGAGCATCCGCTGGACTTCTTTTTCAAGCTGGGCGCGCGTGCGCAGACGCCCCTCGGTCGCCGACCTCGCAAGGAGGGGGTCCGGGAGCGAGTCCCAGAGGACGAGGGCGAGGCGTGCGGCGATGAGGAAATCCGATGTCGTCTCGTCCCGGAGGATCTCGGGATAAAGGAAGCGCGGGGATTTGATGGCGAAGAGGACGACCCTGCGGACTGCGATGGAGGGGGTGGGCGCTGTGTCGAAGTAGCGATCCACCCATGTGGCGCGTTGCTCTTCGTTGAGGCGTGTGCGGAAGGCGGCCTCGAGAAAGCGTGCGGAGAAGGCCTTGAGTTTTTCGATGCGGTCGGGCGCTGCAGCCTTGGTGCCGGCGAGGCTGTCCACTTCGGCTTCCACGTGGTCGGCGGCATCGAGTGCGGCGGCGGTGGTGGCTTGGTCCCATTCCTTGGAGAGAGCGGTGCCGCGCTCGTATCCATCGCTGCGGTCATCGGCCGGGAGGTTGGTGCTGAGGGCAAGGGTGGGGCGCGCATCCTGGGGGATGAGGTTGCGCTGGGGCAGCAGTTCGAGGACGCCGTGCGGGGGTTTCCACCAGAGCTCCACGGAGGCGCTCTTGTCCTTGAACTTCAGCATCTCCACCTGGAGGCGGTAGGGGCGGCCACCAAGGAGGAAGAGGCTCCTGCGTTCTTCGCGCACTGCCGGGCCGGTGCTCACCCATGCATCGACGATCGGGTCCCGGGTGCTGTTCACGAAAAGACGGACGCCGTTTTCAGACTTGAGGATGAACTCGTACAGGCCCGTCTCCGGCGCGAGCAGTGCACCCTGCCAGCGGACCTGGAATTCGCTGGGAATCATCGTGGCGGGATCTGGTGAGTCGGCGCCGAAATGCACGGAGATCGTGGGCTCGATGCGGTCGAATTTGTGGGCCTTGAGGGGGCGCTTCTCGAGTTCCTTGCGCTTGTTGGGATCTTTCTCCGCCGCCTTTTTCTCCTCGAGCTCCTCGGGTGTGAGGGTGACGAACCCGCTGTAGAAAACCTGCAGGCCGCGCTCTTGTTTGAGGGGGGAGTGGAAGCCTGGGCGGAAGTGGCCTACGAGGTCGGCGACCGAGTTGCGGAATTGGGTGGTGGTGAGATGGGAGAAGCTTTCCTGCACGGGCCGGATGCGCGCCTGTGCGGTGGGCGAGTAAAAGGCTTCGTGGATGTAGGCTGCGACGGCATCGGCATCCGGGCCGACGCAGGTGCCCTCCTTGTCCTCGGGCATGGTGCGCGCGATGAGGCGTGCGAGGCCGGCGATCGAGCGTGTTCCTGCGAGGGGTTTGTCGTGTTTGCCCTTGACCCCCTCTCCGTGCTTGCCGTGGCAGTCGACACACATCTTGCGGTAGATCTCCGCGCCGGGATGTTCGGCGGGTGTGGCCGGAGTCTGCGCTGCGAGACGGGCCCCTGTGCAAAGCAACAGCAACGCCGCGGCGCGCGTCCACAGCGGGAGGATGCGCGGTTCCCGGAGGCGGGACGGATGGAGGCTGGTGGGTGGCTGCCGCATGGGGTGGGCGGCAATCAGGCCACACTGGGTGGCGTGGATGCAAGGATGTCAGCGCCCGAGTGCCTTGCGCAGGACGGGCTCGAACAGATCGGCCTGCCGCATGAATCCGAGGTCGCTGGCATGCGAGGCGTCCGTGGCGCCTTCACCATCGGTACCGTAGAGGGCGTCGCCCGGGATGTAAGAGAGGTTGGTGATGCCGAGCTTCTGCAATTGCTCGAAGGCGGCCCGCAATGCGGCGTGGTTCTGGTCGTGGAACTTCGCCTTTGCCGGGGTGATCCAGTCGTTGGTGTAGCGCCTGTCCTCGACAAGGATGATGGGCGTGGAGGGGCGGGCGGCGCGCAGTTGCTGGACGAGCGGGACGCACCGGGCGGTCACATCGGCGGGGCCCATGTTTGGGAGGCAGTCGATGACGAAGGCCGCGGCGTCGATGCGGCAGAGCCATTCGCCGACCGGGGCGTCCATGCGTCCGTTGCCGGAGAAGCCGAGGTTGACCACCGGCAGGTCGAGTCTGCGGCCGAGGATGGCGGTGTGGACCATGCCGGGGCGGCTGGCACAGGCTCCGTGAGTGATTGAGGTGCCGTAGAAAACGACGGGGCGTTGGCGTGGTGCGAGGCCTTCGAATGTGGCGCCCTTTGGCACGCCGATGGCAAGGGATTCGACGCCGTTGTAGAGCGGGAGGTAGGCGGCGTACTCGCGCAGGCCGGGGGCGAGGCCGTCGATCACCTTCACCTTCGCTTCTTGAGCCGAGGGCTTGGTGACCATGACCCAACGCCACTTGCCGGAGGCGTCGCGCGCATAGAGATCGACTCCGCTGACTCCCGTGGCAGGCATGTGCGGCATGCCGAGGGTCGCCTTCGAGAGTTTGTATTGGACGTGCAGCGCGGTCGCATCGGTTTTGAAGCGCACCATCATTCCGGCGCTGTCGCGGCTGAGATTCCACACGGGTTTGGGGACCATTTGTTCGGCGGCTGCCGGGAAGCGGTCGAAGTAGCGGAGGCGGGGTTCCTCAGGCCATGCGCGGCCTTCGAGGCCCCACTGCTGCACGTCGTGCCAGTCGAGATTCTCCGCCGCGGCTTGGCTGGCAGCCATGGCTGGGTCGAGTTTGGCGGTGTCGGGGGCCTTGGCCGGAGTTTGGGCGCAAAGCGTAGCTGCGAGGAGTTGCGTTGCGAGGAGGATGGGGAGGAGCAGGGGGTGGCGCATGCGGCGGAGGGTGGGAAGCGAGGAGGGTGGGAGTCAAGGTTGGGCCGGCTTGGCGGGGTGGCTCTTACTCTTACTCTTACTCTTACTCTTACTCTTACTCTTACTCGTATTGTTCGGGAGTAAGAGTAAGAAACTGAGGATGGGTTGCCTCCCAATGAAAGAACACCCGCTCATCGCCATCGCCATGGCCTTCTGCTTAAGCCACGGGCTCCGTGCGGAGCCGCCGGTGGATTCCGGAGGGAGGGACACGAAGCGATTTCTTTTTCTTCCATGAGCAACACCGACTCGGATTTTGCCTCGCTCGCTCGCTTTGTGGACGCCCAGTCGGTTGTTTACGAGAGGGTCATTGGTGAGCTGCGGGCGGGGGAGAAGCGGAGCCACTGGATGTGGTTTGTTTTTCCTCAAGTAGCGGGCCTCGGCTTCAGCGAGATGGCGGTGCGGTATGCGGTGCAGTCGAGGGAGGAGGCAGAGGCCTATCTTGCGCACCCACTGCTCGGGGTAAGGTTGATGGAGTGCTGTGAGGCTCTGCTCGTGGTCGAGAGTCGCACGGCTTTGCAGATCATGGGTGAACCAGATCATTGGAAGCTCCAATCTTCGATGACCCTGTTTGCGGAGGTATCGGGGGCGGGGTCGGTCTTCGAACAGGTGCTTTGGAAGTATTACGAGGGGAGCAGGGACCGAAGGACGCGGGAGTTTCTCTGTTTGCAGTGAGGGCGCAGCGGGCCAGTGCGTGGGATCGGGGTGACGGTTGAGCCGGGTTTCCGCGTGCTGATTTGGCTTATCCTCAATGCGGCGCTGTAAACTTGTCGGATCTGATGTGAGTTTCTGTGGAAACGGAATTTGCAGCTTAAAATCATCCCGTTTCAGTCTCACCCGTTGGGTGAGTTTCTTTGAGCGATCTTCAAAGTCGGTAACGACATGGATGTTAACCTCAAGTACCCGGGCACTGAGAGGACTCAGCAGTCGCCTGAACGCGGAGAGTTCCCAATGGCCCACGGAACGCACTGAATGCACGGACCACGCAACAGACAACCCCCTCATCCCCCCCATTCCTTCCGTGCGGTCCGTGATTCCGTGGGCCGTCCATTCACGGTTTTAGGCTTATTGTATCGGCAGGTTCAGTTCGATTCGGGAGTCGCCGCGGAGGACTGTGGCGCGGACCGTTTCGCCGGGGAGATGTTTGGTGATCAAGTGGCCCATGAGACCGCTCTCGCTGATGCGGGTTGTGAGATTGTCGATGGCGACGAGAACGTCGTCTTTGCGAAAGCCGGCGTGTTTGGCTGCGGCGTGCAGGCCGTATTCGCCGGCATGTTTGACGAGGAGGGCCATGCTTTCGCGAGGCAGATTGCGGCTGTTGCGTTCGTCGTCCTGAAGGTCCTCGAGGCGCAGGCCGCCGAGGGCCATGCCGCGCAGTTGCCAGGATCCCACGCGTGCTGAGATCTCGCTCTTTTGGCGCCAGCCCGCATCGAGGGTGACGAGCAGTTCCCGCGAGGTGCCCGCCCGCGCGATGTTTAAGATGAGGAGGCCGCTCTCCGGGGAACGATGGAGCGCCCATGCGAAGTCGGCTACGGAGATGAGGGGAGTTCCGTTGAGCGCGACGATGTCGTCATCGGTTTGAACACCGGCCCGCGCGGCGGGTGAGTCTGGGGTGACTGCGGCGACGCGGCGTGGTTGAGCCGGGTCGAGTGAGATGCCCACGGTCTCGGGCGGCGGCATGGGGAAGAGGAGCTCGGGCGGGATGGGTTTGCCTTGGTTCCGGTAGGAGGCGCGGAAGGCTTCGCCGACTTGGTGGCAGTGGACGCAGCTCTGGACGACTTTGCCGCTCCAGTCCAGTTCGCGCGTGTACTTGTCGGCGAGTGAAGGGATTTCCACCGGTATCTTGGCTGGAGGAGGCGGGCATTGCTTCGGGACGAGTGCTTGTTTGTTGGTGGGATAGCTGCGGTGTAGTGCGAGAACGCTCGTGAGCGCGGCTTTGAATCCGGCGGTGGAAGTGTCTGCTGAGTCTTTCTGGTGCTGCCAGGAGCCGAAGCGCCCGTAGATGGTGCGGTCGGCATGGAAGAAGAGGGTGGAAAGGGAGAGGTCGTAATCGAACTGGAAGAGGGAGAGGTCGATGGCGTTGGCGTTGATGAGGCGCACGCAGACAAATTGGTCGAGGAGGGGTTGGAGTTCTGCGGCGTTGAGGATGCCGGCGTCGATGCCCATGCAGCTTTCACAGGGGATGCAGCGCAGCAGGACGAGCAGCGGCTTGCCTGTTCTGGCGGCTTCGGCGAAGCCGCGGTCGATGTCGTTGTAGATCCAGCGCTCGTCCTTGGACATGGCTGCGCGGTCGCCGCGTACCGCTCCCTCGCGGTCTTTGACGGCTGCCGCAGGAACGGGAGTGGAGAGGGTGGTGAGCAGTGCCAGAAGGAGGAGGGGAAGGGTCTTCATGAGGGGGGTGGTGGATGGGGGCGAGATTGCGGACGCTATGGACGCCAGAGACGCGATGGACGGGTGCCGGGACTGCAGGAAGCGCGGGGTGCGGTTCGTTCGCTTCTGAACGGCGGCACTTTTCCGTCAGCGCGCTGGCTGGCGCTTTGATCGTTAGCGCGCGCGGTTTTCTGCGCTTTTTGCGGCGGAGTTTTTGGGTGGCTTCGGAGAGGGGGTGTAAACGCCGAGGCTGATGCAGAGGTCGATGGCGCGCTGGAGTGCTGTGTCTTGCGTGGAGGGGGCGTTTTTTTCGCGGAGGCTGCGGGACTGTGCCCAGTCGCGCTCGGGGTCTGAACCCGCGACGAGCGCGGCTTCGTTGAGGCGCGGGCGTTCGGGTTCGGCGAGGACTTGGAGGATGCCTTTTTCCGTGGCGGCTTGGAGTGCGCTGGCTGTGGTTTCCGGGGACATCCGAGCGGTGAGGTCGGGTTTGAGGCCGTTTGGGAAGAGGGTGGATTTGTCGGAGAGTTCGACGCGGGCGGTGGGGATGCGCAGAAGTTTGCCGCTGGGAAGTGGCATGTCGGAAAATTGGACGGCGAGTCCGCTGGTGGTGTCGCCGATGACGATCGCTTTGGCCTGAATGCGGAGGACGCCGGCGATGATTTCCGGGGCGCCGGCATCGAGCGCATGGACGAGCACGGTGAGCGGGCCGCGGAAGCGCGGTTCTTCGCGAGCGGAGAAGAGGCGGTCGTCCTTGGGGTCGGAAGTTTGAACGCGGAAGAGGAGTTTGCCTTTGGGGATGAAGCGGCGGCAGATATCGGCGGCGAGTTCCCACTGGCTGCTGGGGGCGGTTGCGCGGAGGTCGAGGACGATGGCGGAGATGCCCTTTTCCGTCATGCCTTGGAGAGCGGTGTCGAGGTCCGCGACGTGGTCGGCGGTGAGGGAGCCAAGGCGGAGGTAGCCGATTTTGCCATCGACGGCATCCATGTGAAAGGGGGTGGCGTCTTCGGTTTGGGCTGCGGTGGCTGGGAGGAGGCGGACTCCGGGGGCGAGTTGGGTGAGGAGTGCGGCTACGGCGTCGCGGTTGGAGCCGGGGTCCGTGATGGAGTCGCGCTGGAGGTGGTGGGTGCGCAGCAGGGGGCCGATTTGTGCGAGGTCTTCTTCCGAGCACTCGGCGAGGAGGCGGGAGGTGGTTTCCGCAGGGGAGGTGGGGCCTGTGCGAAATTGTGGGAGTTCCGCCTGCGAGGCGCACTGGAGGAGGAGAAGCAGTGCGAGGGCGAGGAGCCGCAGGGAGAAGCCGTGGAAGGGCGTCATGAGGCGGGAAGCCTACGATGCGAGGCCCTTTGCCGCAATGTCGCGGCGGAACTGTGCGCCTTCAAAACTGATCAGGTCGACGGCCTTGTAGGCGGCGGACTGCGCATCCTTGAGGGTGTCGCCGATGGCGGTGACGCCGAGCACGCGGCCGCCAGCGGTGAGGAGGACTCCCTCGCGCCGCTGGGTTCCTGCGTGGAAGACGGTGATGCCTGCGTGGAGTTTTTCGCAGCCATGGATGGGCTTGCCGTTTTCGTAGGTGCCCGGGTATCCGGCGGAGGCCATGACGACGCAGACGGCGGCTTGGGTTTTCCAAGCGGGAGCGGTCTGGTGGAGGCGTTGGTCGACGGTGGCTTCGAGGAGGTCGAGGAGGTCGCCGTCGAGGAGTGGGAGGAGAACCTGGGTTTCGGGATCGCCGAACCGGCAGTTGAATTCGAGGACTCGCGGGCCGTCGGCGGTGACCATGAGGCCTGGGAAAAGCATGCCTCGGTAATCGATGCCGTCGGCTTGGAGGCCTGCGAGGAAGCGGTCGAGGACTTCGGTGCGGATGCGGGCTTGGAGGGCGGGTGAGAGGAGGCGGGAGGGTGGGCTGAAAGTGCCCATGCCGCCGGTGTTGGGGCCCTGATCGTTGTCGAAGATGCGTTTGTGGTCCTGTGCGCCGGGGAAGAGGACGTAGTCGCGGCCGTCGACGAGTGCGTGGATGGAGCATTCCTCGCCTTGGAGGAATTCCTCGATGAGGACGCGGCATCCGGCATCGCCGAACCTGCGTTCGTCCATGATCTCGGTGATGGCGGAGAGTGCGGTGGCCTTGTCCTCGGCGATGATGACGCCTTTGCCAAGGGCGAGTCCGTCGGCTTTGACGACGAGCGGGTATTTCGCGTCTTCGCAGAATTGGCGGGCCTTGGAGCTGTCGTCGAAGCTGCGGGAGAAGGCGGTGGGGATGCCGTGCCGGAGCATGAATTCCTTGGCGTAGACCTTGGAGGATTCGAGTCGTGCAGCGCTCTGGCGCGGGCCGAAGATGCGGAGACCTGCGGCTTCGAAGCGGTCGACGATGCCTGCGGCAAGGGCGTCATCGGGGCCGACCACGGTGAGGTCGATTTTTTCGTTCTGGGCGAAGTCCAGGAGGGCGTTGTGGTCGCTGATTTTGAGGGGGACGCAGGTGGCGAGTTCTGCGATGCCGGCATTTCCCGGGGCGCAGAAGATCTGGGTGACGCGCGGGGACTGGCGCAGTTTCCAGACGAGGGCGTGTTCGCGGCCGCCGCCACCGATGACAAGGATCTTCATAGGCAAGGGCCGGGGACAGTAGGGGAAGGGCGCGGGAAGATCAACGTGCGCTGGCGCGAAAATCAGGGCGGCGACCGATGGCGTGCGCCCGGTGTCGTTCAGGGCACGATGCTGTTGACGGGGATGCCGGAGGGGAGTCGGGGCCGGGGGGGGCGGGTTTCGGAGTGGAGAGGATGGTCTTCCGGGAGGAGGCTGAGTTCGATTTCGCGGTGGTCACGAGCCACACGGACGGGGACTGGGTCGGATGCGGTGAGGTAGAAGCAGGCATCGAGGACGTCCTCGATTTCGACGATTTTCCGGGTGCCGATCTGGAGGAGGACGTCGTCTTTTTGGAGGCCGGCTTTTTGTGCCGGGCCGTTGTGGACGGTTTCATCGATGCGGGCGTGGGAGCCGGACTGGGGTTCGGGAGAGGAGGCGACGTGGAGGCCGATCCAGCCATGGCGGATTTCGCCGAAGCGGAGGTAGTCGCGGTGAACTTTTTCGGCGGCCTCGATGGGGAGGGCGAAGGCGGCGCTGCCGGAGTCGAGGCTGGCGATGAGCATTCCGACGACCTCCCCGTTCATGTTGAGGAGGGGGGATCCGCCTTCGCCGCGCTGCACGGGGAGGTTTGCGCGGATGTGGAAGACGGCGAAGAATCGGCCAAGGTGCTGGAAGTCGAAGCCGCCGATGGTGCCGAAGCTGGGGGTGAGCGGGAGGTCCATGGGATACCCGAGTGCGATGACGGGTGATGCCATGTGGAGCTGGCGCGTATTGCCCGAGGGGAGGAATGGGGTGTGGGCGTCGACCTTCAGGATGGCGATGCCGGTGCGGCGGTCGGCGGTGAGGCGGCGTGCGGGGTGGCGGGTGTTTTTCTGGCAGACGACAATTTCCTGGGACTCACCGCCGACGGTGTAGGAGGTGAAGAGGGTGCCGTTGGCATCGACGAAGAATCCGGTGCCTGCGAGGGGGCCGTTGGTGTCGATGGCTTCGATGCGGATGACGGCTTGCCTGCTGTGTTCGAAGATGGAGAGGATCTCTTGGGTGATGGCTTCGATGGCCTGCTGTCGGTCAACTTGGGCAGCTGTCTGGGCATCCGGCGGGGGGGACTGGGCCCAGAGTCCGAGTGGGGCGGCCCAAATGAGAATCCAGAGTCTAAAAGCTGAAGGACGGCTCATAGCTTACCGGGCGTGCATCGATGATGTAACGCGTGGAGCGCTGGATTTGCGGGCGCTGGGGAAGGGACTGGGATGGGGAGGTGGAGGTGCGGATGGCCTGCGTGCGCTGCATGGAACGCAAAGTTTCGAGGTGTTCTAGGGGGGGCCAGGGATCACCCAGCAGCGTGTGTTGGGGTTGCGTCTGTAGCTGTCCCTGCGCGTGCATATGCAACGGTGCATGCGATTGGACCGGCATGGTCGTCTGGATCGCTTGGGGTACGGGGAATGGGGAGGAGGGTGCGATTGCGGGCGGCGCAGCCTCTGCGATTTCGGCGCCCCCGGGGTTGGTGGCGGTTGGTGGATCCTGCGGGAGCATTCGGAGTCCGAGGAAGCCTGCAAGAGCGAATCCGGCGGTGGCACCGGCGTAGCGCAGGGCGGGGGTGTTGTGGCTGCTGAAGAAGGTGCGGAAGCGGTCGAGGGCGATGTTCCAGAGTGATTTGCGCAGGAGTTCTGTGCGCTGGTTTTGTCGGATTTGGATGAGGAGGCGGTCGTAGTAGCCTTCGGGAGGCTGCTCGTAGCGTTTGAGCCGAAGGAGGGCTCGCAGTTGATCGTCGTTCATGCGTTCTGGGCGGGTGCTGGAGCGGGAGGGGGCGTCAGTTTTGGTGGAACTCGCCGAGGGAGGCTTGGAGTTGGCGGTGGGCGTAGAAGAGGCGGGAGCGAACGGTGCCTTCGGAGATGCCGAGGATGGATGCGATTTCGGCGTGGGGCATGCCTTGGATATCGAACATAGTCACCACGGCGCGGTGTTCGTGGGAGAGTTTCTGCATGGCCTCGTTGAGGCGTTTTTGGAGTTCCTTGAGATTGGTTTCGCGGACGGGGGTGGAGCCTGCGGTGAGTTCCATGAACTCCTTGTCGTGTTCGACGTTGGCGTCGATGTCGTCGAGGCTGAGATGGCTGCGGCGGCCGCGTTTTTTGAGGAAGTTGATGCTCATGTTGACGGCGATGGCGTGCATCCAGGTGGGGAAGCTGGAGCGGCCGCGGAAGCCGTTGATGGAGCGGAAGGCCTTGGCCCAGATGTCTTGGAGGAGGTCGTTGGTGTCCTCGTGGTTGGAGGTCATGTTGTAGACGAGGCCGTAGAGCCTTGGGCTGTACTTGACCACCAGTTGGTCGAATGCGGCCGGGTCGCCGTTCTGGGAACGTGCGATGAGTTGGTCGTCTTCGCGGCGGCTATCCTGCTCCTGCATGGTGGCGGACTTCCTACCAGCGAGCGCCCCGGTTGCGCACGGAGATTGAGCCTCGGGCAGCGTGGGGAGGAGGATGGTGGGGAGCGCCTGAGTGAGGCTGGGTGGCATGGTTAGTCGCGGTTGCGTGAGGCGAGGAGGAGATAAACGAGGTTGCCGAGGGCAGCGACGAAAGCGGCGACGTAGGTAAGCGCGGCTGCATCGAGCACGCGGTTGACTCCGAGGGCTTCGTTGCCGGGGCGCACGATGCCCATGTCCTGCAGGATGATCTTGGCGCGGCGTGAGGCGTCGAACTCGACCGGAAGGGTGATGAGTTGGAAGACTGCGAGGGCGGTGTAGCAGACGATGCCGAGCTTGATGAGGCCTGTGAAGTGGAAGAAGAAGCCGCCGAAGATGACGAAGGGCAGCAGCTGGGAGGCGAGCATGGTGACGGGGACGAGGCTCGTGCGCCACTGCAGGGCCCAGTAGGCTTTGGCGTGCTGGATGGCGTGGCCGACTTCATGGGCGGCGATGCCAACAGCTGCCACCGAAGCGTTGTTATAGACCTCGCTGGAGAGGCAGAGCCGTTTGTGGGTGGGGTCGTAATGGTCGCCGAGCATCCCGTTGATTTCGGCCACTTCGACGTCGTGGATGCCGGCTGCCGAGAGGATGTCGCGTGCCGTTTCCGCGCCGGAACGTCCGGAGCCGACCGGCTCATCGGAGTAGCGTTTGAAGGCGCTTTTGACGCGGAATTGGGCCCAGAGGCCGAGGAGCATTGGGAGGAGGATGAGGAGGAAATAGTTCTGCATATGCTCGTTGAATGGGAGGTGTTCGAGGGGTTTAGAGAGTGGGGGGTGTGGGGGGTGTGGGGGGTGTGGGGGGTGTGGGGGGTGTGGGGGGTGACGCGTTTTGAAGCTGTTTGAGGTACGCCTTGAGGGGTGGAAGCTCCTTTGGGGAAGAATCCGGACCCTTCGTTTGACAGGCGCCTCGGCGGTCCGTTCAAATCAAATGCTCCACCGGGGAGGAGTCGAATTTGGCCCCGAGGCGTTTCTGCGGGAAAAAGGGGGGACGGGCCTTTACCGGGTCCTGAAGACTCGGACCGCGACATATGCGGTGTCCGGGAGGATGAACTTGCGCAGTTCGAGTTCCACTGAGCGGACGGGGAATTCCGCGAGGATCGTCTGTGCGATGTCTTCCACGAGGGTTTCGATGAGATGGCGAGGGCAGCTGCGGGCGATGGCTTGGATGCGTTTTGCCAAGGCATCGTAGTTCACCGTGTTCTCGATGCTGTCTTGGAGTGCAGAGAACGGGATGAGGGGTTCGATGGAGAGGTTGAGGGTGAGGCGCTGGGGGAAGCGGCGTTCCAAGTCCGGCACACCAATGTGGGCGTGGAGTTCGAGTTCTTGGATGCGGATGGAGTCGGCCATGGAGGGGTGGATCGGCTGGGTTGGGTCGAGGGATCCGGCTGAGTCAGCCGAGGCGGAATCGGATTTCGCGCACGGTACGCGGTCCGAAGCGCTCTTGGAAGCGCTTGAGGATCTGGGGTTTCCAGACGCGGTCGAGTTCGTAGTGGATGGTGGACTGGAGGACGCGGACGGAGAGGACGCCGTGGTGGAGGCTTTGGGGGGTGGCGTTGGCAGCGAAGAAGGGGCCGACGAGTTCAGCCCATGCGTGGAGGGCTTCTTCCTGACTGATCTGGGACTTGATGCCGAGGTCGGCGAGGACTTTGCCGAGGATCTTGTCGATGGGCTTGGAAGTGTCCTTGGGGAAGGGGATTTCCGGCAGGCCGCGCCATTCCTGAAGCGCAATTGCTCTGAGGCGGGCTGCTCGCATTGGAAGATCAATCCATCGGCCGCGAGGGATGGGCAATAAAAAACCCTCGTCCGTGTGGGCGAGGGTTTTTTGATTGAAAGGGGGTTGTGTGTGCGGGCGGTTTTTTAGAGGCCGTCGCTGCCGATGGCTTCGACCGGGCAGCCGCTCATTGCCTCTTTGCAGAGGGCTTCCTCCTCGGGGGAGGTGGGCTGCTTGTGGACGAAGCTGTGGCCGCCATCGTCGTTGCGAGTGAAGTTTGCGGGAGCCGTTTCGCGGCACAGGTCGCAATCAATGCACTGGTCGTCCACATAGAAGGTGCCGGGGACGTTCTCCGGGTATTTGTTAGCGAGGTCAGCCATCGGGAAGTTTTTTTTGGAGGCGCGTGAAAATAGGCTTGGGGCTTGTTAATGCAATGCAAAACGCGGGCGATGCTTGACCAGCGGGTGCGGGGTTCGGAAGGTGTGGGATAGGGATGAGCGAAGCCGAAAATATGCTGCGGGTGGCGGATGCTGGCTGGTATGCCCTGCACTTGTTTTACCGTATCGAGCATGGGCAGTGGGCCCTGCTGACTTCGGACGAGCAGCGTGCCGCGAAGACGGCGTTTACGGAATTGGTGGCTGAGGTGAGGAAGACGCCGGGCGTACAGCTGCTGATTTTTAGCATGGTAACGCCGAAGGCTGACATGGGTTTCCTGCTGCTTGCGGAGGATTTGCACACGGGGCATGCGGTGGAAAAGAAGCTCTCGCTGTCGCTGGGGACGGACATTCTTTCGCCGGTTTATTCGTGCCTTTCCGTGCTGGAGCGGGGTGGCGGTGTGGAGGGTGGAATGGAGTGGGAACTGCCTGGCTGGGAGGTTTTTTGCTTTCATCCGTTGGCGACGCGCCGGGTTCCGGGGCAGAATTGGTACGGGCTCGCGTCGGAAGAGCGCCTGCGGTTGATGCAGGGCTGCTGGGAGGTGGCAGGAAGGTACGAGGGGAGGGTTTTTCCGCTGGTGACGGTGGCTGTCGGGTTGGACGATGCGGAGGGGGTGCTGAGCCTTTTTGCGCATGAACTGGCGGATGTGCAGGCGATGGTGGGTGAGTTGCGAGCGCATCCGGCGGCTTGTTATGTGGAGGACGGGGAGTTCTATATTGGGCTGCGCCTGACATTGGATGAGGCTTTCAGGAGGCTGCAGCTCTGAGTGGAGCGGCGGTTGGTGCCCTCAATGGAGATGAATAAGGCAGAGCACGTGCAAATGAAGGAGTCGGATTCATTGGAGCGGAAGGTGGCGGCGATGAGTGTGCTTTTGGAGGCGCATGCGCCCTTGGTTGTTGCCTATAGCGGGGGGGTCGACAGTGCGTACCTGTTGGCGCAGGGGCATCGGATTTTGGGGCGTGGAATGCTGGGGGTGATCGCCGACAGTGCGAGTCTTCCCAGACAGGCGTTGGCCGACGCGTTGGCGCTGGCTCGTTCGCTGGGCGCGGAGGTGGAGGTGGTGAAGACCGGGGAACTGGACAACCCCGAGTATGCTGCGAATCCCGTGAACCGGTGCTATTTCTGCAAGGCGGAGCTTTTCACCCGGTTGGACGAATTGGCGAGGGGGCGGGGGTTCCGCGCGATTGCGTACGGGGAGAACGCGGATGACCTGCGTAGTGTGCGTCCGGGCCGTCTGGCGGCCGAGGAGTTCTCCGTGCTTGCACCGTTGAAGGAGGCGGGGCTGGGGAAGGAGGAGATCCGTGCACTCTCCCGCCGACTGGGCCTGCCCACGGCGGATGCGCCTGCGCAGCCGTGCCTGAGTTCGCGGATCCCGCATGGCACTCCGGTGACGGTGGACGCCCTTGCGATGGTGGAAAAGGGCGAGGCGTTCCTGAGGGGGCTTGGCTTCCGAGTATTTCGTGTGCGGCACATGGTCCAGCAAGGGGGGGGGGCGACTGCGCGGGTGCAGGTGGCGCTGGAGGAGATGGGCAGGCTGGAGGGGTTGCAGGAGGGGGTGCTGGGGGCCGGGTTGGCGACGGCTGGCTACGCGGCTGTGGAAATCGACCCTGCGGGATACCGGGTGTCCTGAGGGCGGACGCTCGGGTTTGTGGTGGGTTTGTGGTGGGGAGAAAACCTTGGACAAATTTCGGCTGCCCAATAACGTCCTCGTCCCCAGTTTTCCCCGGGCGGACTAATCCGGGGCAGTCAATAATCATCCAACGCAACCTATGAATTTTTCAACCCTTCTCGTGCTTGCCCAGACGGACGCCGCAGCGCCAGCCACGCCGCCGGCGGGAGCGAACATGATGGTCATGATGGCCTTCTTTTTTGTGATGATGTACTTCCTGATGATTCGTCCGCAGCAGAAGCGGCAGAAGGAGTTGGCGGCGCAGATTGCGTCAACGAAGACAGGGGACAAGGTGGTCACTTCCGGCGGGATTCACGGGATCATTGCCAACGTGAAGGACAAGACGTTCACGCTGAAGGTGGCAGACAATGTGAAGATCGAGATCGACAAGTCGGCGATATCGACAGTGACCAAGAGTGCCGAGTCGTCCTCCCCGGAGGCGAGCGCATAAGCGAGGCGACTTACTCCAACGTTTTTAAAATCTCTTCCGCAGCCCCCAATACCTCCTCAAATGGCTCCCATTTGGACTTTCCTGTTCGGCCTAGCCCTGCTGGTGATTTTCGGTTGGTACTTTTTCACTGATAGCGATCGCACAAAGCGCGTGCTTGGCACGCTGCTGACGGTTCTCCTGATGGCGTTGTGTATCGCGCAGGTGAACCCGCCGCAGGAGCGCATCCAGCTTGGACTCGACCTGAAGGGAGGCACGTCCTTCCTGATCCGGCTGATGGAGCCGCAGAGTGAGACGGTGTCGGAGAGTGGGGAGAAGAAGGTGGAGAACCGGGAGATCACCACGAGCATGGTGGACCAGGCGGTGGAGGTGATCCGCAAGCGGGTGGACAAGTTGGGCACGAGCGAGCCGGTGATCACTCCGCAGGGTAAGGATCGGATTTTGGTGCAGATTCCTGGATTGAGCACGGCGGCGCTTTCGGAGACGAGGGAGCAGTTGAGGAAGGTGGCGAAGCTGGAGTTCAAGATGGTGCATCCCGACAGTTCGGCGATGCTGGCCGGGAGCATGCCGCCTGATCCCGCCTACAAGCTGGAGACGCAGAAGGATGAGCGCAATGGGCAGCCTTTCGAGGAGCAGTTATTCATCAAGAAGAAGGCCGATATTCCGGGTAGTATGGTGAGTGGTGCGTATGCGTTTTTCGACAAGGAGGGTTGGGGTGTGAGTCTGCGGTTTACGAAGGAGGGGGCGGACCTCTTCGGGAAGTTGACGGCGGAGAACGTCGGCAAGCGGTTCGCGATCATGCTGGATAATGCGGTGACGTCGGCGCCGGTGATCCGCGATGCGATTTACGGTGGGAGCGCGCAGATCACGGGGAGTTTCAGTGAGCAGCAGGCGCGTTCGCTGGCGAGTGTGCTGGAGAATCCGCTGCAGAATGAAGTGAAGATCGAGGAGGAGCGCAGCACCTCGGCGACCCTGGGGCAGGAAGCCGTGGAGAGCGGGTTTGCGGCCGGGTTGGTGGGGATTGCGATGACGCTGGTCTGCGTGATGCTGTACTATCGGTTTTCCGGCGTGGTGGCGAACATCGCGCTGGCGGTGAATGTGGTGCTGCTCTTCGGAGCGATGGTGATGTTTGGGACAGTGCTGACGCTGCCGGGTATGGCGGGGGTGATCCTCACCCTTGGCATGGCGGTGGATGCCAACGTGCTGGTCTACGAGCGGTTGCGGGAGGAGTTGGCGGAAGGCAAGTCGAACAAGGCGGCGGTGAGCGCCGCGTTTAGCAAGGCGTTTTCGGCGATCTTTGATTCGAACGTCACGACGCTGATCACGGCGGTGATCCTTTTCTGGCAGGCGACTGGCCCTGTGAAGGGGTTTGCAGTGGCGCTGGCGATCGGGATTCTGGCGTCGATGTTCACGGCGCTGGTGGTGACGCGCAATCTGTTTGAGTGGGCGCTGCAGTGGGGTTTGCTGCGTCGGATCCGGCTCAGCAACCTGATTGGTGTGACGAACATCGATTTCATGGGTAAGCGCCGCTACACGCTGGCTTTCTCGATCCTGATCATAGTGAGTTCGATAACTCTCTTCGTCGTGCGCGGTGAAAAGAACTTCGGCGTGGATTTCAAGGGGGGGGACCGCTTGGTGCTGGAAGCCACAAAGGCCAAGCCATCCGATGGAGATGTGCGCGCTGCGATCGCTCAGATAAGTCCGAAGATTGGTGACTTCGTTGTTCAGACGGAGACCTCGGCCCAGAAGAGCTTCACTACCGTGCGTAGCCCGAAGGAGACCAGCGATGCCATCAGCGCGTACCTGATTGAGCACCTGCCATCGGCTGGATTCCGTGTGGAGCAGTCCGACAAGGTGGGGAGCCTGGTGGGGCAGGAACTGGCGCGCAACTCACTGGTGGCGCTGGTTCTGGGGATGTTGGGGATTCTGATTTTCGTGACGGTGCGGTTCGACTTCTCCTTTGCGATCGGGGCGCTTGTGGCGTTGTTGCATGATGTGATTATCACCGTGGGTGCTTTTGCGCTGTTCGAGCGGGAGCTCTCTTTGATCATCGTGGGAGCCGTGCTCACGATCGCCGGCTATTCCGTGAATGACACGATCGTCGTGTTCGACCGGATTCGCGAGGGTATCCAGACTGGGCGGCGTGGGACGTTGCTGGAGATCCTGAATTTGAGCGTGAATGAGACTTTGAGCCGGACGCTGATCACGAGCGGCGTGATTTTGCTGACGACGGTGGGTCTGTATTTCTTTGGCGGTCCTGTGCTGAACGACTTTGCCTTTGCGATCTTGGTCGGTGTGTTGGTGGGAACCTATTCATCGATCTTCGTTGCCGCACCGGTGGTGCTTTGGTGGTCCGGGTATAAGGGGCGCAAGAGTCCCAAGGCATCCGCGGCTTGAGCTTTTGGGGCTAAGGCCGATGGGCTTGCCCCTTGGTCGGGATGGTCGGGATGGTCGGGATGGTCGGGATGGTTGAGAGGGTGGTTGAGAGGGTGGTTGGGGATGGCTGGGATTTATTTGGTGGAGCAATCGGCCGGTAGCTCGCGGGTTGGTGATTGGGCTCGTGATTCCGATTGAGCGTGAGAGTCCTTGGGATTAGATATTGGGGCTGAATTATGCCGACCTACGAATACCAGTGCGCAAAGTGCAAGAAGGGCTTTGAGGTCTTCCAGTCCATGAAGGACGACGCGCTCAAGACCTGCCCCAAGGACCTTTGCCAGCAGAAGACCTGGGGAAAGGGAAAGGTGGCTCGGCAGCTTGGCAGCGGGGCGGGTTTGATTTTCAAGGGATCCGGGTTCTACATCACCGACTATCGAAGCGAGGGGTATAAGGCGGCTGCGAGGAAGGATTCTTCTTCGGGCGGCGATGTTAAAAAGAGCGACAAGCCGGCCGGGGGAGCATCGGCCAAAAGCTGATGGGGGAGCAAGTCCTGCCGTTGGAGTGCAAGGGTTGCGGGCACGTAAACGAGCAGGGCCGCATTTACTGCGGGCGTTGCGGGGTGAAGTTTATGAGTCCCGTGCCGGTGGGGCAAGGGGCCGGCGGGCCGGATTTTGGGAGGGCAGGGGACCATCTTCGGGCTGGGGTTAGGAGCGAGCAGCACCAACCATTGAAGCGAAACCCAACGGTGGGTGTGGGCGGGAGCGGACGTTCGGTTGCTTTCAGGACTTTGATTTGGATGGTTCTGGTGATGATCGGCGGAGGGTTTCTTTTTCAGATGGGGCGGCGGCCGTTGGGTTTGCCTGAAGATTTGGTGTCGGCGGGTGAGGAGGCG
Organism: Chthoniobacter flavus; assembly: GCA_945861435.1. Lineage (GTDB taxonomy): Bacteria > Verrucomicrobiota > Verrucomicrobiia > Chthoniobacterales > Chthoniobacteraceae > CAIURC01. The sequence goes on from CAMAUX010000002.1 coordinate 89,954, forward strand.
AATTTTGGCGAGGTGCTCAGGAGTCAAGTAGAGGCGAAAGAGCCGCGGCGCTTCACAGTGAAGGAGGAGGTGATCAACGGGTATCTGACCAAACTTCGGGAGAGGTTTGTGGGTGTGGGGGGAGAAGGGATGAGGAGTGGAATCGTGCGGATCCGTTGCGAGCCGAGGTTTGGAAGGATCTGGGTGGAGCGTTGGGTTCTGGGGGTGCCTATTTATCTGGAGGCCGCCTACAGGTTGGAGTTTGAGCGCGATATTTTGCGTGCGCAGTTGGAGGGCGGCGCGGTTGGTCGGGTGCGTCTGCCTGCGTTTGCGGCTCATTGGTTTGAGCCGGCGTTCGAGCCTGTATGGGAGGTGCTTAAGGAGGATGTGGGAAGGATGCGAGGGATGCAGGCGGTGGTATTGGAGCGGGGGGGGGTCACACTGATCACGCGGGGGCGATGAGGTTCGGAGCATGGATGTTGGCGGTGTTGTTCTGCCTCGTGGGGGGGGGCGCCGCGCGTGGCGTGGATGTGCGGCAGCGCACCGTGAGTACCAGTGGCCAGTTCATTGTGTACTGTGACGATAAGGAGCTGCGTTCGGAGGCGGCGAGTTTCTGCGAGGAGCTAAAGTCGGGCCTGCTGCGTACCTTGGGTGCAACGGATCAGTGGACTATGCCTGTGGTGCTCAGATTGATGGATGCGCAGGCGGCGAGTTTCAGTCGCGGGGAAACCCGCCTTACGGAGACGCCTGATGGATGGCAGGTGGGTGTGGATTTTTGGTTCGGTCGTCTTACGGCTCGGGAGGGTCTGGACAAGTTGATTATCCGGGCCGTGTTGATGGAAATGATCTATCGGAGGCCTGGATCGGTGCGTGCGGGGGAGCCGTACCGTTTGCCGCCATGGTGGTTGGAGGATGGAGTGTTGTTGCTGAGGCGTCAGCGGGATGTGGGTTTGGACCCGGCGCCCTTCCGCGCCTTGATGCAAAGTCAGAAATTACCCTCGGTGGAGGGAGTGCTGTGTTCGGATCCCTCGCGAAAAATTTCGCGTACGGCGGCGGCGATGGATGCGTTGTTTGGCTACGCGCTCTTGAAGTTGCTGTTGGAGCAACCGGAGGGGCGTGCAGGGTTGGCGGGGCTGCTTAAGGGGTGGCCGGAGGAGGGGCTGGATCCGCTGGCTGCGTTGCATAGGTATTTTCCAGCGTTTGCAGCCTCACCTCTGGCACTGCAGAAGCTTTGGGCGCTGCACATTGCGCGTCTTGCTGCTGCTGATCCGCACAATTTTATGGAAGCGTCAGAGACGGAAACCGAATTGCAACTGCTGCTTCGGCTGGAGATTCCGGTCGGAAAATACGGATCGAGCAAGGGATTCGATCTTGCACAGTTTGCGGAATTCCTGCCGTTGGAAGGGGCCCGGCGAGTCCTGCAGGAAAAGCATGCGGCGCTCCTTGTGCTCGGGACGCGTGCGCACCCGCTTTTCCGGCCGATCATTGCGGACTATGAGCAGGTTTTCGCGTTGCTCGAGGCTGGTAGGACGGGCGGGATGGGGGAGCGTCTGGTGAAGATAAGCCAATATCGGCGTGAGGTGCTGAGCCGTATGGACAAGATGAACGACCTCCTCAACTTCTATGAGGCTACGCAGATGAAGACGCGTAGTTCGGCGTTTGATGGGTATTTGGAGGTGGCCAGAAGATTATCTGAGCTGGAGGTTTCGGAGGAGCAGCGCACGGTCGTGAACCGCATGCTGGACGAGTGGGAGGAGAAGATGCGCAAGGAGCGCGGGTCATCCGGGGGCCGCTGAGTGTTGGGTCGGTGAATCTTTTTGCGCTTTGAGCTGGGGAGGCACTACAGTGCGCGGCCATCGATGAGAGTTTCCGACCTGCGCGACATCCTCCAGTACGTGCCTCGTTTTCGGGATCGTATTTTCGTGGTTGCGGTGGACGGGGAGGCGGTGGCTTCGACGAATTTCTCGAACCTGCTTCTGGATCTCGCGGTGCTGCGGTCGCTGAGTATCAAGGTCATTTTGGTGCATGGGGCTGGATTGCAGATTGAGCAGCTTTGTCGAGAGCATGGGCTGGCGACGGCGGGGGCTGATGGGACGGGGCCGACGGACGATGCGATGCTGCGGCTGAGCATTGAGGCGAGCACCAACGTGATGAACGAGGTCATGCAGGGTTTGACCTCCGTGGACCTGCGGGCGGCTTACGCGAACGTGATTATTGCCCATCCGGCGGGTATTCTCGGGGGGATCGACCAGCTCAACACCGGCCGGGTGGAACGGGTGGACACGAAGCCCCTGCACCTCTTTCTCAACGAGGGCATCATCCCGGTAATTCCGTGCATTGGCTTTGATGGGGAGGGGCGCACGCTGCGGGTGAACTCCGACGGGATCGCGCTGGAGGTGGCCGAGGCAATGCAGGCGATGAAGATCCTGTTCCTCACCGCAGACGGACTGACGCTCAACGGCCATATTGTGCATCAGCTTTCGATTGCGGAGACCGAAGACCTTGTGCGCAAGCGCAGGGCACAGATTGAACCCAAGCTGCTTTCCAAGCTGGATCACGCGGCGAGGGCCTGTCGACAGGGGATTCCGAGAGTGCACTTGCTCAACGGCCACCAAGATGAGGCGCTCCTGACCGAGGTGTTCAGCCATGAGGGGGTGGGAACGATGGTGTACTCCAACGATTACCAGCAGGTGCGGCGGATTTTTAAGAAGGACGTGCGTGCGGTGATGGCGCTGATCCGGCAGTCGGTGCAGAACGAGGAGTTGGTGCGGCGGACTCGGGCGGACATCCTTGCCCAGTTGAACGACTACTGGGTGCTGGAGATCGACCGCACCTTGGTTGGGTGCGTGGCGGTCCATCTCTACCCGGAGCAGGGGATGGCGGAGCTCGCCTGTCTGTATGTGAAGAAGAATCAGGAGGGCCAGGGGCACGGTCGCAAGCTGATGACCTTTGCCGAGCAACTCGCGGCCGAGAAGGGCATGCGACAGATCTTTGCAGTCTCCACGCAGACTTATAATTTCTTCCAGCAGAAGGGCGGCTATTCCGAGGTTACTGCGGACGTGCTGCCTCCGGAACGTCTTCGGAAATGGGAGGCGAGCGGGCGGAAGTCCAAGGTGATCATCAAGTCCATGGTGGCGCAGGTTCCCATGGAGCCGCGTCGGGTTTGAGGCGGTGCGCTGCCTTCCGTTGGTGCGTCTGTCGCCTCCTTCCAGAAGCCAGTAAAAGCCCCCTCCAAACCTCATGCATACCGGCCTGATCATCGACGCACTCATCATCCTGGGCTACTTTGCGGCCGTCGTTTCCATCGGTCTTTACAAGGGGCGAGGCAGCAACACCATGGAGGGGTTTGCGGTGGGCGATCGCAACATCCCATGGTGGGCGGTGCTCGCCTCCATCCTCGCGGCGGAGATCAGCGCGGCCACGTTCCTCGGGGCGCCGGGCGAGGGGTATGCGCTGCGAAACTTCACCTATGCGCAGCTCGCCATCGGAACGATCCTCGCCCGCATCGTCATCGCGTACGTCTTCATCCTTCCTTACTACCGGTACAGGGTGGTCTCCATTTATGAGTTCCTGCTGATCCGTTTCGGGCGTAGGACTCGGGACGCGGCGTCTGCGGTTTTCCTTGTGACGCGTGCCCTTGCGAGCGGAACGCGGCTGTACGTGGCGGCGGTGGTGCTTGTCCTTGGTTATGAGCATTTCAGCGGAGCGCATCTGGAGCCTCTCCAGGAGGTGGCCGTCTACGTGGTGGCGCTGGTGCTTCTCACCGCGGTGACGGCGGTTTACACGGCTCTCGGCGGTATTAAGGCGGTGGTGTGGACTGACTTCATCCAGGCGACAATCATGTTCGGCGCCCTTGGTTATGCGATCTGGGCGCTGCTGGGGCGGGTGGAGGGGGGATGGGCCGGGGCCCTCAGCGTGCTTAAGGGACCGACGGACCTCGTCTTTCTGGACACCGGCATCCAGAGCGGGCTGGGGTTATGGGGGAATGTGAAGGGGATTCTGGAAAGTGAGTACACCATCTTTGCCGCGGTTCTGGGTTCCACCTTCCTGACCATGGCCACGCATGGGACGGATCAGGACATGGTCCAGCGGATGCTGACGGCAAAGGATCATCACCGCAGTCGTCTTGCGTTGATTCTGTCTGGCTTGGCGGACCTGCCGCTGGTGCTCTGCTTTCTGCTCGTGGGCATCCTGCTCTGGGTGTTCTACCAGAAGCCCGGGATGCAGCATCCGTTCGCCCACTTTATTTTGGAGGAGATGCCGACGGGAGCGCGTGGGCTTCTTGTGGCGGGCATCTTCGCCACAGCCATGGGCTCGTTGAGTACTGCGCTCAATGCGTTGGCGACCAGTTTTACCGAGGACTGGTACGTCCCACGGATCAGCCCGGGGGCGACATCTCAGCAGGTGGTGCGTGCGGCGCGGATCAGCACGGTGGTTTTCTCCGTGCTGCTGGTGCTCATTGGATCAGCGACGGCCTATGCGGTGATCGTGCTGAAGTCGCGCGTCATTCCGATCGTGTTGGGAATTTTCGGCTACACGTATGGCTCGCTGCTGGGCGTGTTTCTGGTTGGAATGCTCACGCGGACGCGCGGCAGCAATCGGGGGAATCTGGTGGCGATGGCCTGTGGATTTGTCTTCGTGGCGGTGCTCAGTGGGCTTCACAACGACCTGTGGACGCTGATCCATCCGGCGGCGGCGGTTGGCGCATCCGTGAGTCCGCTTTGGAAGCCAGACTGGCTGCCGACCGTGGAATTCCCATGGAGAATCATGTTTGGAACGCTTCTGACGTTCGCCGTCGCCGTTGCTTTTCGGACCCCGCAAGAGCAGGTGGAGAAGGCCCGCAACCACGTCCATCCGGATTCTCCATGACGTCGTCATGGTCAACCCGAAATGTCGTGATTCCCTGAAATAAAGTTCAGGGTCTTACCCTAAATTCTCTTGGCCTGCTGAGGGGCCGAAATTAGTCTCACGCCCTCCCCGGCGAGGCTGTCTGGCTGGGTTGTGAATAAGTTGTGAATAAGGGAATAAAATTTCAAATGTCCGCCCGCGATGCCGACTCTCCGGTATGGTGTGGTGCTCTCTGATTGCGGTGATTTCTCCCATGTCTTTGTCGTTGATTCTTCCGTCCTCTTTCCTCCTCGAATCGCCTGCAGTACTAGGCTGTGCACCTGTGTATATACATTCAGGTCCTTGGCCTTGGAGGGCGGATGAGTTGTCGGCGTGCGCTGGGGCGTGTCGGGATCGCTTGGTTGGTGGAAACCCGGGGGTGCGCTGTGGATAACGGGCCCGAATTGCGCAGTTTGGAGGCCGTTTGGACCGAGATTTCCGGGCGGTTGCGTAGCGAAGTGAGCGTAGACACTTTCGAGCGCTGGTTTAGGGAGGCCGATTTGGTGGCCTTGGACGAGGTGCAGATGACGCTCCAAGTGCCGAACCATATTTATCAACTCTGGATCGAGAGCAATTACCTCTCGCTATTACGATCGGCGACAATGTTGGTGTGTGGATCCCCTCGTGAAGTGCATTTTGCCTTTAGTGCCCCTGATCAGGAGCCTGCGCCTCTGCCGACTCCGGCGCTCAAGCCCGCGGAGCGGGCGTCTGCGGTCACGGAAGTCGAGGCAGGGCCCTCAGGTTTGAATCCGCGCAACACTTTTGACCTGTTCGTTGTGGGGGCTAACAACCAGTACGCCCACGCGGCCTGTTCAGCGGTCGCGAACGCGCCTGGAAAGACCTACAATCCGCTTTTCGTTTACGGGGGAGTGGGTTTGGGCAAAACGCACCTCATGCAGGCGATCGGCCATCAGGTCGGGAAGCAGAAAAAGGGGAGCAAGGTTTTCTATGTCAGTAGCGAGCGGTTCACCAACGAGTTCATCGACGCGATCCAGAACAGTACGCTGGTGAAGTTTCGGAAGCGGTATCGTCAGGCCGACGTCCTGCTGATTGACGATATTCAGTTTCTCGCCGGCAAGGAGCGTTCGCAGGAGGAGTTTTTCCATACCTTCAATGCTCTCTTCGACGGTCATAAGCAGATCGTCCTGTCCAGCGACAGGCCGCCATCGGAGATCGCCAACCTCGAGCAGCGTCTGGTGTCCCGCTTTGAATGGGGTCTCACCGCAGAACTGCAACCGCCGGACGTGGAGACCCGTCTGGCGATTCTTCGGAAAAAAGCCCAGAGCCTTGGTGTGCAACTGGAACCGGCGGTGTTGGAGTTTCTGGCTGACCGTATTCGCAGCAATGTGAGGCGACTGGAAGGTGCGCTGATGCGTGTGGCCTCCTTCGCCTCTCTTTCCGGGCATGCTCCGACGAGCGACAAGATCGAGCAATTGCTCAAGGACATCCTGCAGGAGGAGGCGCGCCGGGCGGTATCCATCGAAGAGATTCAGCGTCGTGTAGCGGACCATTTTGACGTGCGTCTAGCGGATATGACCAGCAAGCGGCGTCCGCAAAACATCGCTTTTCCTCGTCAGATCGCCATGTACCTGGCCCGGGAGCTCACTCGTTCGTCACTGATGGAAATTGGGGAGGCTTTCGGTGGGCGCGACCACGGCACCGTTTTGCATGCACACCGGCAGATCAAGGGCAAGATGCACAGTGAGGAGAAGATCCGGCAGGTGGTGTCTTATCTGGACTCGCAACTGCAACGTTAGTGGTGAATCGGTGCCGATTGGCGCCAATTCTCTGCGGAGTGAGAGGAAAAGAAGATTGCCACCTTGAGGGGGGGATGGCATCAGATAGCGGTTTTATAGAATCTTGGTCTCCGTATGAAATTCAGCGTCAGCAAAGAGAAACTTCTTGAGGGGTTGCAGACGGTTCAGAATGTGGTCAGCACCCGCACCACTCTGCCGATCCTTTCCAACGTCCTGCTCCAAGCGAGCGAGGGCAAACTCCGGTTGACGACCACGGACCTCGATGTTGGGGTTTCCGGAGAGTTCGATGTGCAAGTGGAGAAGGAGGGGGCTACGACCCTTCCTGCCCGGCGCCTTGCGACAATCGTGCGCGAGTTGCCTTCGAGCGAGGTGCAAGTCGAGATCGACTCCAAGAACGTCGCGTCGATCCGCTGCGGCCAGAGCTTCTTCAAGATCCTTGGGCTTCCCGAGGAGGAGTTTCCCCCGTTGCCCAAGTTTCAAAACGCGAAGGAATTTAAGATCAGCCAGAAGCAATTGCGTGATGCGCTGAAAAAGACCTCCTACGCGATTTCCACCGACGAGTCGCGTTACGTGCTCAACGGCATTCTGTTTTCCTTCAAGGAAAACAAGCTCACCATGGTGGCGACTGACGGGCGCCGCCTTGCGCTGGTCGATATTGAACTCGAGTTTCCCCGCAGCCAAGAGGTCGAAGTCGTCGTTCCCGCCAAGTGCGTGACCGAGCTTCAGCGGTTGTTGGGCGAGGACGGGGAGTTGTTGATGACCGTGGGCGACAATCAAGTGGCCTTTGACATCGACCACACCCTGCTCGTGTCGAAGTTGATTGAAGGGAATTATCCCAACTATCGCCAGGTGATTCCGGGTGAGCCGAAGGAGCGGGTAACGCTTGAGCGCGAACTGTTTCTCACCGCGGTACACCGGGTCTCCTTGCTGGCCAGTGAGAAGTCCAATTCGGTGAAGTTGGTGTTTACCAAGAACAACATCGAGATCGCCGCCAATACCCCCGACATCGGCGAGGCTCGCGAATCGATGACCGTGAGTTACAAGGGCAAGGACCTTTCCATCGCTTTCAATCCCGACTTTCTGCTGGCTCCGCTGCGCAATCTCGGGACGGACGAAGTTTTCCTCGATCTCATCGACGAGATGAGTCCGGGCGTCATCAAGATCCAGAGTCCCTTCCTCTACGTGCTGATGCCGATGCGGATAAGCTAGGTGCGGGGAAATTTCCCTTTGCATTCTCGGATGGGCTCTGAGACATATGCGACTCCTCTGGCGCAGGCCGGATTCTTTACATGCTCGTGTGGCGGAATGGCAGACGCGTACGGCTCAGGACCGTATGGGGAAACCCGTGGAGGTTCGAGTCCTCTCGCGAGCACCACTTAGAACTGAGGGGATTGGTTAACCCAGTGGGCAGGATGGGGGTGTGTGATGGGCCGTGATGAAAAGGTGACAAAGGCAACCGGGTCGGAGTTGCCTCCAGCTAGGACGGCTGCCAACCGGGAAACCCCGGGTTCCGTGCAGGCGATGTTCGCGTCCATCGCCGGACGCTATGACCTCGCCAACCACCTGCTCAGCGGGGGCATGGATTTCTTCTGGAGGCGCCGCGCATCACGGTTGGTGAAGTCATGGGCGCCCGCCCGCATCCTTGATCTGGCGACTGGCAGCGGTGATCTTGCGCTCACGCTCTCCATGGGATGTCCGGATGCAGATATGGTTGCCGCGGATTTCTGCCTGCCGATGCTGGCGCAGGCGAGTCGCAAAGGGCTTGGAAATCTTGTGGCGGCCGATGGCATGGCCCTGCCTTTCCTCGACCAGAGCTTTGATGCGGTGACCATTGGCTTCGGCCTGCGGAACATGGCTTCCTGGCGGGGTGCGCTTGGGGAGGCTTTCCGTGTTCTGCGCCCGGGTGGGCATGTGGTGGTCCTCGATTTTGCCATGCCGCAGGGCAACCCGTGGCGTTGGGTTTACCGGCAGTATCTGCACCGGGTTCTGCCGCGCATTGCTGCATGCGTGACGGGTCAAAAGTCTGCCTACGACTACCTGGGGGAATCGATCGAGAAGTTTCCTGCCGGGCCGCAGATGAAGGCGCTGCTCGGGGATGTGGGATTTGTGGAAGCCGACTGGGAGCCGTTGAGTGGGGGGATTGTGGGGCTTTACTCCGGGATGCGCGCTTGAAGGGGTGGTGGGTGGACTGATGCCGTGGCCGGGGAGTGGCCTTTTTGACTGTTGAAGACGGGCGGGATACAACATCGGCCGTAGTGAACAAAGTAATACATATGAAAATAACTCGTCTCATCCTCCTCGCCGCCACCGCCGCCCTCAGCCAGGCCGGCGCCGCCGATCGTGCTGCGGCGCCTTCGCAAGAAGCGTCCTCGGCAGCGGCTCCAGCAGCGGCTCCAGCAGCGGCCAAGGTGCCGTATCATGGGACCGTGTCCTCCATCGATCCCGCTGCGCGCACCTTCCGCCTCAAGGGGCGTGAAAAGGAGCGCGTCTTTGCGCTGACTCCCGCCACCAAGATCATGCGTGACGGCGTGGCGGTGGAACTCAGTGCGATGGCGCTCGGAGAGGAAGTGCGCGGACAGGCAGTGCGCAACAGCGAACGTTGGGATGCGGTGAGCATCCTGCTGGGGGCGAAAGCGCCGCCGGTGAAGGCGCAGAAGGCGGCGGGCGAGCCCGCGCGGGAGTAAAGTTTCCCCGGCGGTTTGAGAGCAGGCAGCGGCGTGCGGAGGATGGCCTCCGGCGCCGCTGCGTTTTTTCCTGAAGTCAACGGCAACCTTGACGCCTCTCTGCTCCGGCGTTATGTGGGCCGCAAGTTGAAACTGCGACTTTGCATGTTGTTGTTGGTTCTCGGTGCCTCGCTGCTTGGCGGGGGCTGTGCACTCAAGGATCCGCGTCTTGACCCTTCGGTGGTTTACGTGGGGGAACGACCCGCCGCGAAGGAGGCGACGCGGGCTAATTTTGACGACGTGTCCTACTGGGACGACGCGGGCATTTCTGGCTCTGCTTCCATCCGAATCAGTCTCTCGGAGCAGAGGGCGTACTTCTACAAGGGGGGCGAACTGGTTGCCGTCTCAGCCCTTTCCAGCGGGCGCGAGGGTTTCGGCTCTCCAACGGGTAGCTTCAAGGTTTTGGAGAAGAGCCGCGACCACAAGTCGTCCCTGTACGGGGATTATGTCGATGCCAGCGGGAATGTGATCCGTAAGGATGTCGATGTCTCGAAGGATCCGAAACCGTCGGGCGCGAAGTTTGACGGTGCGAAGATGCCGTTCTTCATGCGGGTGAGTGGCGGGGTGGGATTGCATGAGGGATTCCTACCCGGTTATCCGGCCTCGCATGGCTGCATTCGGATGCCGGGGTTCATGGCGCAGAAATTTTTCGACAACGTGAGCGTTGGCACCCCGGTAGTCATCGCGCCTTGAGCATGGACGCGGTGCAGCAAATCTCAGCGCAGGATGCTCGGAAGTTGCTTTCCGGGCCGCTACCTCCGCGGCTCATCGATGTGCGCGAGCAGCGGGAGTGGGCGCTGGCCCGCGTGGAGGGAGCCGAACTTCTTCCGCTCTCGCAGTGGCCTGGGATTGTGGGTGAGTCACTCAAGGATCCGGAGGAGGCTCTGGTGTTGATCTGTCACCACGGTGTGCGCTCGGCGTCGGCGGCGTCCCATCTCATCACGCTTGGGTTCAAGAGGGTGTTCAATCTGCGCGGTGGGATCGATGCGTGGACGCGCGAGGTCGATCCCAGCGTGCCGCTTTACTGAGCGGGTGCTGCCCTCCCGGCGGGCGCTATTGTCAGATGCTGGCGGATAAGAAGCGAGAGGGCTTGGTCACAGGCGCTTTCTGCGGCTGGGCCCGCGATGTTGGTGGCGGCGACGGCGGCGAAGCCGCGTTCGGGAGCGACCCACATTACGGCGAAGAACATCGTGTTGGAGCCAGCGTGTGTCAGCGCCCGCCCCCCCGCCCACTGGCGTTGGGTCACGCGCCAGCCGAGCGCGTAATCCCCGGCGGAAGGAGTGTGCAGTTTCTGGAGGGTCTTTTCCGGAAGGAATCCGGCAGCGCCCTCGCGCGCATGGAAGCCTGCGTACCGTGCGAAGTCTCCGATGGAGAGGTGGACAGCCCCTGCGGGAGCGATTGCGGGCGGGTTGTCGGCTTGCGGGCCTGGAGGGACAGGGTGCGGCGTCCCGCGGATCCACCTGTGGCCGAGGGGTTGCCGTGGGCGCTCTGGGCTGCATGGTGGGCCGAAGCCGGCCGAAGAAAGGCCCAGGGGTTGGAAGAGGCGGGTGCTAAGGAGATCCTCCCACGGCTGTCCGGCTGCTTTTTCGAGCATGGACCCAGCGATGGCGTAGCCTTGGTTGGAGTAGGTGAATGTTCGCTGCGGCGTGTCAGGCGGATCGTGGAGCAGGCCGGCGACAAACGCGGTTCGCTGTCGTGTGTGGGTTCCTGACTGCCGCCATGCCTCCTGCCACAGGGTGGGTGGGGGAACCGCAGGCGCTCCGGCACGGTGGCTCAGCAGGTCGATGAGCGTGGCCTGACGCCAGTGCTCGTGCATGGGAATCTCAGAGAGGACATCGCCCACGGTGCTCTCCCAGTGAATCTCCCCTTTATCCACCATCATCGCCGCGAGGGTGGATGTCATCGATTTGGTGCAGGATCCCACGTGCCAGAGGTCGTCCACCGTAACTGCGTCGGTGCCGTCGGAGGATCGGACGCCGGAGGCGCCCTGTGCGATGAGTTCCCCTCCGATGACCGCCGCTGCAGCGAGGGCTGGCACGCCACAATCCGCACGGATGGTTTCAAGTGCGGGTGCGATGTCTGCGGGGGCGGCGGGAGCACTGAGTGGCAGTGCGGTGCACGCGACTGTGAGGATGCCGCGCAAGACGGCTCCGGGCTTTGCGAGGGGGCGGTGCATCGAAGGACATTATGGATGGAGGAATCGTGCAGGCAAGGGGCCCGCAGGTTGGGCGCTTGCGGCATTGCTGCGATGGCCGGGCAGGAGGCGCGCCGGTTCCTGTGAATGAGCACGCCAGAGTGATGGGCTGTTGGAGGGCCGCGGTTTGGATGCTGCGTTTTCGCAGTGACCCGTCCGGGGGTGGGACGGCGTCCTGAGTGTTAATTTATTAACACATCGGTATTGACGCGGCCTGTGTTTTCGATGTTAAAAAATACGCATGTCGTCAGATTCCCCTCATCTCACCCGGCGTGAGCGTCAGATCATGGACATCATCTTCCGTCGCGGTGAGGCAACCGCCGCTGAGGTCAATGCGGCGCTTCCCGATCAGCCCAGCTATTCCACCGTCCGCACCCTGCTGCGTATCCTTGAGCAGAAGGGCCATTTGAAGCACCGCGAGGACGGGCAGAAGTTCGTTTATTCTCCAACGCGCACGCGTGCCGCGGCGAGCCGGTCCGCGCTCAAGCGCGTGGTGAACACCTTCTTTGAGGGATCGTTTTCGGAAGCGGTTGCCGCGCTCGTGGACACGGCGGACGGGAAGTTGCCGGCCGCGGAGTTGAAGCGCATCGAGGCCATTATCAAGAACGCGAAATCCAAATAATCTCCCCGCCATGGAACTCGGATCCCATCTCCCGCTTCTGATCGATCTTCATTTGAAAAGTGCGGTGCTCATCGCGTTCGCGGCGCTGTTAACCGCAGTGCTGCGGCACACGTCGGCGGCGAACCGGCACGGCATCGGGCTCGCGGCCCTCATCGCATTACTGGTGCTGCCTTTCACGCAACTTGGGAAGCCGCTCTGGTCCTATGCGCTGAAAAATGGGGAAGTGGTCGAGTCGGTCATCCTCGAATCGCAACCAACCGCCGTGAAGTCCTCAGCGGGAAGCGGTGCGGCGTTGTCTCGGGTTGACTCCGGTGACACATGGGAGTTTTGGAGTTCGATCCCTGCGCACTGGCCCGCCATGGTTGTCGGTCTCTGGGCTGCGGGAACTGTGTTCGTTCTGATGCGCCGAGCGGTGGGGCAGGTGAAGCTGCGTCTGATTGCCTCTCGGAGTCGTGTGATGTCCGAAGGGCGCGCCGTCGTGCTCGCTCGCGATATTGCGGCTGATTGGGGTGTGCGCGCGCAAATTCGGGAGTCGGAGACGTGCCGTGTGCCATTGGTCTTTGGGGTGTGGCGGCCCGTGGTGCTTCTGCCGAGTGAAGCGCTGGCGTGGAGCGACGAGCGTCTGAGTGCGGCTTTGCGGCACGAGTTTGGTCACATCCGTCGTCGGGATGTTCTCACTCGGTGGCTTGCGGATCTGGCGTGCGCTTTCTACTGGATGAATCCGTTGGCATGGCATGGCGTTCGTTTCCTGCGACTGGCGCAGGAGCAGGCCTGCGACGATCTCGTGCTGCGTTCCGGCATTTGTCCGGACGCCTACGCCACGCAGTTGGTGGAGGTCGTCCGGAGTCTGCGCCGCAGCCGTTTCGGGAGCAGCCACGCATTGGCGATGGCGCAGCCCTCGTCGCTTGAAGTCCGCGTACGGGCCATTGTGGATGCGAGCCGCGATCGCACTCCGCGGGGCTTGCGCGGAGCATGGGCGGGAGGCGTGCTTGCTCTCTTCGTGCTCGCGCTTTGCACGGTTGCACAGCTGCGCGGAGCCGATGGAGGGAAGGCCTCGGCTGTTGCGAATGACAAGGAGCGGCAGGTGGAGGTCGAGGCGATCTTCGTCGAGTATTCTGGCAAAGATGGGGATCTGCCCGAGTTTTTGAGAAGCTTTGTGCGGATGACGAAGCCGGGGGTGGGAGGGCTTGTGTCCGGGGAGGTCGCCAACAAGGGATTGAAGGCGCTGCGTGAGATCAAGGGATTGGATGTGCTTTCCTCTCCAAGGGTCCTCTTGCGGCCGAAAATGCAGGGGGTGATCGCGGTGGGACGCGAGTTCGTCTATCCGAAGGAATGGGAGACAGACGCCCCATCCGGCAAGGGGCAGCCCAAGGCTCTCGACAACCGGTTCATTGGGGTGCGTTTCGGGGTGACTGCCGATCTGACTGCGGGCGGTGCCATCCAGCTGCAGTTGGCGCCCGAGGTCACAGAGTTCGAGGGATTTGTGATGTGCGATAAATCGGGACGGGTGCTGGGAGACGGAGCGCCTGTCTTGAAACCAGGGAGCGCCCCGCGACCGCCCGATGGCACGGAGCCAGGTGACCTTCTGAAGCAGCCCATCTTTAGCACGCGCAAAGTGGAAGCCAGTGTGACGCTGGAGGACGGGCAAATGGTCGTGCTCGGAGGTTTGCAGCGGAAGTGGACCCCGGATGTTCCGGGGGCTGATGCCGGTGGCAGTCCCATTCAGAAGGGAGCAGAGCAGGGTGCAAAGACGCTGATGGTGCTGGTCACTGCCCGGGTTTTGGCACCATAGGAAATTCTTGGCGGCAGGTGTTGGAGGTCTCTTGCTTGCTCGCAGTTTCCAGCGGATTTGCGGAGCGGTTGGAAAACTGCGTGTTCGACTTGGCGCGGAGGTCATCCGGGACTCCAGCCACAACGGCACGGGGAAGTGCGCGGCGTGGTTTCTGGAGGGCATGTTTGCTCTGATTTTACAGGATGCGCATGAGGAGTCGGTTGACCCGCTCCCTCGCGGCGGTGTTAGCTAGACAGCAGTCCTTGTTTCGGAGGGCCCGTATTGGACCTTGGGCACTCCGGACATTCCCCGCTCGATCCGAATTGCTTATGACCGCCCCGACACCCGCCCCCCTGCTGCCGAAGGATGATGTGGACGCGCTGGATCATCTGCGGGAGGTGTATCAGAAGCTCCGCAGCGAACTGGGGAAGATCATTGTGGGGCAGGACAAGGTGGTGGAACAACTGGCCATCTGTCTGTTTGCGCGCGGCCATGCGTTGCTCATGGGCGTGCCGGGCCTTGCCAAGACGCTGCTGATCAGCCGGCTTGCGGAGACGCTTTCGCTGAGCTTCAGCCGGATCCAGTTTACGCCGGACCTCATGCCGATGGACATCACCGGCACCGACATCCTACAGGAGCTGCCTGGTGGGAAGCGGGCGTTCGAGTTTGTGAAGGGGCCGGTGTTTGCCAACATCGTGCTCGCCGATGAGATCAACCGTGCGCCGGCGAAGACGCAGGCCGCCATGCTGGAGGCCATGCAGGAGCACCGGGTGACCGTCGCCGGACGTCCGTACACGCTGGAGTCGCCGTTCTTCGTTCTCGCGACGCAGAACCCCGTGGAGCAGGAGGGGACGTACCCGCTGCCCGAGGCGCAGCTCGACCGTTTCATGTTCATGATCGGCGTGGATTATCCGTCGCGGGCCGAGGAGATCACGATCGCGCGCAACACCACCGGGATGCAGCTGCCGCGTCTTGAACATGTGCTTGATGGTGCGAAGGTGCTGGCGTTTCAGGATCTCGTGCGCCGCATTCCCGTTCCCGACCATCTCTATGAGTTTGCGGTCGACCTTGTGCGCAGGACGCGTCCCAACGGCGGTGATGCTCCGGCATGGGTCAAGCCGCTCGTGAGTTGGGGCGCGGGCCCGCGTGCGGTCCAGTATCTGATCCTTGGAGCGAAGGCGCGTGCGGCGCTGCACGGGAGTTATGTGGTGCGGCGGGAGGACCTCGTGGAGGTGGCGGAGCCTGTGCTGCGTCATCGTGTGATGACCACCTTCACCGCGGAAAGCGACGGAATCAGCAGCCGCGACGTGACGCGTCGCCTGCTCGAGGAGTTGGCCAAAGAGGTGTAGGCCCATGGCCGAGACCGGATCGTTCCTCGAACCTGCGGTCCTTGCGCGTCTGATGGCGCTGCCGGTGCATGCGCGCCATGCGATGCTGGGGAGCGTTTCCGGCAAGCACCGCAGCCCCGTGCGAGGATCGTCCCTGGAGTTTGCCCAGTATCGCAAATACGTGCCGGGAGACGACACGCGGCGTCTGGACTGGCGGACATGGGGGCGCAGCGATCGGTTTTACATCAAGGAATTCGAGGCCGACACCAACCTGCGGCTCTGCCTGCTGCTGGACACGAGCGGTTCCATGGGATTCGGGGTGGAGGGCGCGACGCGCTTTGATTACGCACGCAAGCTTGCGGGGACGCTGGGTTATCTCGCAGCGAAGCAGGGCGACGCGGTGGGTTTGTGGAGCATGGCTGCGGATCGCGTGGAGCTTCCGGCGCGCCGCGGTGCATCGCATCTCGGACTTGTCCTTGAGCAGATGGGTGGCTTGCGGCCCATGGGGGGGACGACGTTGATTGGAGCGCTCCATGATGTGGCGGAGCGGATCCGGCAGCGGGCGCTGGTGATTGTGTTTTCGGACTTCTTCGTGCCGCCGGCTGAGCTCAAGGGGGCGCTCCAGCACCTGCGCTTTCGCAGGCACGATGTGGCGGCGTTCCATCTCCTTGATCAGCAGGAGTTGGACTTCGACTTTGAGCGGCCCGTGCGCTTTGTGGACATGGAGGGTGGGGAGCCGGTGCAGGCCGATCCCTCGCTGATTGCGCGCAATTACCGGGAGGCGGTCGCGAACTACCTCAAGGAGATGGATGAGTTGGTGAGGACCACGGGACTCGACTATCACCGCGTGATAACGCAGGAGCGCTACGACGCTGTGCTTGCGAGGTTCCTTCTGGGAAGAACGCCGAAGACCGGCTCGCGATGACGTTCCTCGAGCTCAGCCCGCTTTACGCGCTGCCGTTGGCCGCCCTGCCGGTGGTGATCCACCTCATCCATCTGTACCGGCGCAAGCAGGTGCGATGGGCGGCGATGATGTTTTTGTTCACGGCGCAGCAGATGCACAAGGGACTCTCGCGCCTGCACCGCATCGCGATTCTCTGTCTGCGGGTGCTGGCCGTGTTCGCCATCCTCTGCGCGATCGCGCGTCCGCTTGCGGGCGGGTGGCTCGGGCTCACGGGTGGCGCGCCAGACACCGTGCTGGTGCTGCTCGATCGGTCCGCGAGCATGGAGGAGGTTCATCCCGCAACGGGGGTGAGTAAGCGACTGGCTGCTGTGCGCAATGTTTCCAAGGCGATCGAGGATGCGGTGGGGCGACGGTCCAAGGTGGTGCTGATCGAAAGCGGGCACGGAAAGCCCCTGCTGCTTGAGCATGCGGGTGCCATGACGGATCTGGTGGAAACCGCTGCCACGGACGCTGCCGCGGACATTCCGGGGATGCTGCAGGGCGCTCTCGACTACGTCACCACGAACAAGACGGGGCGCACGGATGTCTGGCTGGTGGCGGATTTGCAGAGGAGCGCTTGGGCGCAGGAGAGCGGGCGTTGGGAGGCGCTGCGCGGTGCGTTCGCGGCTCTGCCCGGGGTGCGTTTTCATGTGCTGACCTATCCGCAGGTACCGGAGGAAGACCTTGGGGTGCGCGTGGAACGGGTGGCGCAGCGGCGCAGCGGCGAGAAAGCCGAGCTGCTGCTCGATCTGCGCGTCGCGCGTCGTGGTGCTGGTGCTGGTGCTGGGCCGTTGGAGGTGCCGCTGCGGCTGGTGGTCAACGGGGTGGCGACGACGAGCAAGGTCACCATTCAGGAGTCGGAGTTGCTGCTGCAGGCGTTCCCGGTTGCGGTCGACCGCTCCACGGTGCGCGGTTGGGGGCGGGTGGAATTGCCTGCGGATGCATTCCCCGCCAACGACGTGTTCCACTTCGTCTTTGATGAGCAGCCTGTGCTGGCCTCTGTGGTGGTGAGCGATGACGAGGCGGAGGCGGCGCCGCTTGCTGCCGCGTTGAGTGCGCCCGCCGAGCCGCATCAGAAGTACCGTTGCAGCGTGCTGCCCGTGAAGCGCGCGGCTGAGATCGCATGGGAGCAGACTGGTCTGCTGGTGTGGCACGCGCCCATTCCTGCAAGGGAGGAGGCGATTCATGCACAGATGAAGGAGCACCTTGCGCAGGGACGTGCGATCCTCTTCCTGCCGCCTGCCAATCCCGGTGCGGCGGAGTTTGCGGGGCTGAGTTGGGGGGCGTGGGAGACGTTGGATCCGCCCGCCGGGCCCGACTGGTGGCGCAACGACACGGGTTTGCTTGCCAACACGCGCGACGGCACCGCGCTGGCAGTGGGCGGGCTTGAGGTCTCGCGCCTGTGCAAGATCGGTGGTGCGGGGATTCCTCTTGCCCGGCTTCCCGGGGGTGGCGCTCTGCTGATGCGTGCCGCGGAGCAGCCTGCATACTTTCTCGCGACCCTTTGCGGGGCGGGGAGTTCCAGCTTTGCGCGAGACGGGGTGGCGATGTTTGCGATGCTACATCGGGCGCTTCAGGAGGGGGCGGGGACTCTGGGAGCGGCACAGCAGCGCATTGCGTCGGCGGATGCGCTTGCTCGCGGCGGGGAGGGGTGGCGTCCTGCGGATGAACGTGCAGTGCCGGCTGGCGAGATGGTGTTGAAGGCTGGTGTGCTGGCGTCTGGGAAACAGTTGGTGGCGTTGAACCGGCCGGCTTCGGAGGACGACTTCAGCACGGTTTCGCCGGCGGTCCTCAAGGAGTGTTTTGCAGGTCTTAATGTGCAGATTTTGAGTGATGCGATGGAGGAGGGCGGGAGTCTCACGAGCGAGGTGTGGCGCACGTTCCTTGTGGCGATGGCGCTGGCGCTCGTGGGCGAGGCGCTGCTGTGCCTGCCTCCCCGTCGTGCGGCTTCCCCGCTTGAACGCGGTGCCGCGGGAGCTTTTGCCGTGCATTTCAGCAAGTCATGAGCACCGGCCCCGCATCGCTTGTTTTCACGCAGACTCCGGCCTCGTTGGCTGTGGCGGTGGGGTTCGTTGCTCTGGTGCTGTTTCTTGGTTGGGTGGCGTGGCAGCGGAGTGGATGGCGCAGGGCCACAGGCTGGTTGGAGGTGCTGCGGGTTTTGATTGCGGTGATGATCGCCATCACGCTCAACCAGCCGGAGTGGCGCGAGGTGTTTCAGCCGGACTTCAAACCCACGCTGGCGGTGCTGCGCGATGTGTCCCGTTCGATGGAGACGCGCGATGTCGTGGATCCGGCGAATACGGTGGCGGAACCGAAGTCGCGCGCCGAACTGGTGGCGCCGTTCGTTGAAGCCCGTGTGTGGGCGGGGATTGCGGAGCGCATGGAGGTTGTGCCGGAGACGTTTTCGTCGTCGCTGGAACCCGCCGTGGAAGGCTCTGATCTGAATGCCGCGCTCGCCCAGGTGTCCGAGAAGCACCCGCATCTCGGTGCGGTGGTGCTGCTCTCTGATGGAGATTGGACTGCGGGCGAGGCGCCGAGTGTTGCCGCGACGCGGCTGCGGATGCGCGGGGTGCCGGTGTTTACGTTGCCGGTGGGGGCGGAGGCGCGTCTGCCGGACGTGCAGCTCACGAGCTTCGAGGTGCCGACGTTCGCGGTGGCAGGCAAGCCGGTGCGCATTCCATTCACGATTGAGAGTTCGCTGCCTGGAGATGAGCCGGCTTTGCTGGAGATGACCTCGAGCGATGGTGAGGTGGTGTCCAAGCGAGTGGTGATCCCGGCGATGAGCCGTCTTCAGGACGTGCTCGTGTTCAAGCCACAGAAGCCCGGGGAACTGAAGCTTTCGCTCAAGGTTCCGCGGACGGCCGGGGAGCGGTATGTGGAGAACAACGTGCTGGAGGCGCCGCTTTCCGTGCGCAAGGAGCAGTTGCGTGTGCTGGTGCTGGACACCTATCCGCGCTGGGAGTTTCGGTACCTGCGCAACGCGCTCGAGCGTGATCCCGGCGTGCTGCTGCATTGTGTGCTCCTGCATCCGGATCTTGGAAAAACGGGTGTCGGGCGGGGCTATCTCCCGGCGCTCCCGAAGGACGATGATCTTGCGGGTTACGACGTGGTGTTTCTCGGGGACGTTGGGGTGGGTGCGGGACAACTCACACCGGCGCAGTGCACGGCGCTCCAGAAGCTCGTGCGTGATCAGGCGGCCGGGATTGTCTTCCTGCCTGGGCTGCGCGGATTTGAGGGGACGCTGCCGAATTCGCCGCTTGGGGATCTGCTGCCCGTGGTGCTCGACGACGCCAATCCGCGTGGATCGGGCTCTGCGAGCGTGTCGCAGTTGGTGCTCACGGATGCCGGGACACGCAGCCTGCTCACCAAGCTGGAGGATACCGAAGAGGGCAGCGCCAACGTGTGGCGCAATCTCCCGGGTTTCCAGTGGCACGCTCCGGCGCTGCGGGCGAAGGCGGGGAGCGAGGTGCTGGCCACGCATTCCACGGAGTCGAATCGGTTCGGACGGATCCCATTGCTGGTGACCAAACCGTACGGTGCGGGGAAGGTGTTGTTTCTCGGGACGGACGGCGCGTGGCGTTGGCGCAAGGGGGTGGAGGACCGCTATCACTACCGGTTCTGGGGGCAGGTGGTGCGGTGGATGGCGTATCAGCGCAACATGTCGCAGGGGGACAAGATGAGGCTGTTCTACTCGCCGGACCGGCCGCAGTTGGGAGCCGGGCTGACATTGAACGTGAATGCCACGAGTGCGGCGGGCGAACCGTTGCGTGAGGGGACGGTGGTGGCGCAGTTGACCGCGCCCTCGGGCAAGACCTCGAGTGTGCGTTTGTTGAGTGCCGGGGAGGATGCATGGGGGCTCTTCAGCGGCGTGTTCATCCCCGCGGAACCCGGCGAGTACAGGGTCTTGGTATCCTGTGCAGAGGCGGGTTCGCGGCTTGAGACGCGTCTTTCGATCCAAGGGAGCAGCCGCGAGGTGGTGGGTCGGCCGGCAAGACACGATGTGCTGCGCGAGATCTCCCAGCTCACCCGTGGGCGCATGCTGGAGTCAGCGGATCCGAAGGCCCTTCTTGAGGCCGTGGCCGCACTTCCGCCCCAGGAGCTCATCGAACGTCGGGTTCGTATTTGGGCGCACCCGCTCTGGGCTGGATTGGTGATCCTTCTTCTGGGCATCTTCTGGGCGGCCCGCAAATCGACCGGCTCGTTCTAGAGAAAACCCGCGATGAAGCTCGAACTGCCAACCATCCTTGAAGACCAGCTGAGCCGGTTCCGGCGACGGGTGTGGTTTGTGAAGCTTGCCGAGGGCGCGTTGGCTGGGGTTTCCGGACTGGTGCTCACTTATCTGCTGGTGTTCGCCGCGGATCGTTTTTGGGAGACGCCCGGCTGGGTGCGCGGCGTGTTGCTTGCGCTTGGGGCTGCTGTGCCTGGCATCGGCCTGCCATGGAAGTGGCACCGGTGGGTGTGGAGGCAGCGGCGTCTGGAGGATTCCGCGCGGCTTTTGAGGAGGACGTTTCCGCGTCTTGGGGACCAGCTGTTGGGAATCGTGGAGCTGGCGCATGCGGTGGATCCTGGATCGGGCCGCAGCGAACGTCTGGTGCGTGCCGCGATGGAGCAGGCTGCAGCGGAGGTGAAGGACCGGGATTTCACGCACGCAGTTCCGGAGGCGAGCCATCGCCGGTGGGCGTGGGTGGCGTGCGGGCTGGGTGTTTTGGTGGTGGCGGCTGTGGTTCTCACGAGCGATGCGGCCGCGAATGCCCTTGCACGCTGGATTGTGCCGTGGAGGACGGTGGAGCGGTTCACCTTCACACGGTTGGAAGATCTCCCTGCACGGCTCGTGGTGCCGTATGCGGAACCCTTCGAGCTACCCGTGCGTCTGGCCTCGGATACGCGTGCGTTTCCGGGGAAGGGCTGGGCGCGGATTGCCGGACAGACTTGGGTGGGAGCGCCTTTGGAAGCGGGCGCGTGCCGTCTGCAGTTCCTTGCGCAGAGGGAGGATGGACCGCTTGCGCTTTCGGTGGGCGATTACCGGCGGACCATTGCGCTGCAGCCCCGGCCGCGGCCCGAGCTCTCGGAGCTGGCGGTGTTGGTGGAGCTTCCGGGCTATCTCGGGTGGAGCACAAAGCCGCGGATCGAGGTCCGTGGCGGAGCGGTGAGTGTTGTGCGGGGTGCCCGCGCCATGGTGGAGGCGCATGCAAGCCGTGAGCTCTCCACCGCGCGCATGAACGAGGAGCCTCAGCGGATTGAGGGGTCGATGATCCGTACCGGCGCGCTGGCGGTGGAGGCGGATGCAACGCACACGCTTTTCTGGCGGGACGTGGATGGTCTCACGCCGCGCGATCCTTTGCTGCTCAAGATCCGGGCGGTTGAGGATGAGGCGCCGCGCATTGTGGCGGTGCGAGAGTCGCAGGAGCAGGTGGTGTTGGAGACGGAAGTGGTGGCTTTCGATCTCTCGGGGACGGACGACTTTGGTGTCAGGCGCATGGGGCTGGAATGGACTGCGGTGGAAGGTGGGAAGGGCGATCTGAAGGCTGTGCACGGGGAGCGCGTGGCATTGGCCGGTGCGCCTGAGAAACGGGAGGCGGCGGGGCGCGCGACCTTCTCTGCGCAGCGTGAAGGATTGGGGCCGATGACGGTGGAGGTGCGCGGATGGGTGGAGGATTACCTGCCGGGACGTGCCCGCGCGTATTCACCGCCATTTGTGCTGCACATTCTCAACCCGGCCGATCATGCGCTCTGGCTGGCGGAACAGTTTGGGAAATGGCTGGGGGCATCGAGGGAGAGCTACGACCGTGAGTTGCAGCTCTTTGAGGAGAACAAGGAGTTGCGCGCGCTGGATGCCGCGGAGCTGGACCGGCTCGAGAACCGGCGGCGTGTGGCGCAACAGGCGGCTGCGGAGATGGCGAATGCGCGGCGTCTCGAGAACCTGACCCAGTCGGGACGTAGTCTTGTGGAGCAGGCGACCAAGAACCCGGAATTCGATGCGGGACAGCTGGAGAAGTGGGCGGAGATGCTGAAGTCGCTCACGGAGATTGCGTCCAAGCGGATGCCGGGTGTGGCGGATCTTCTGAAGCAGAGCGCGAATGCGAGTGCGAAGGCGGAGCCGAATGCGAATGCCGCGACACCGTCGCCTGGAGCCGATGCGCCGCGCATCGAGCAGGGTGCGCAACCCGCCGCGGAGCCGCAGAAGGGTTCGGCGTCCAAGCCGGATGAGCTGCCGCAGCCTGTGGTGCCTCAGATCGTGGATCGGGAAGGGGGGCTTTCAAAGCCCGATGCATCGAAGGGAGGGGACCAGAGCGAGGGGGCGAAGGGTGGAGGCGGTGGAAAACTGGGGTTGCCGCAAACGACACTGGCGGCGACGCCAGTGGAGGGCGGAGGCGGAGGCGGCGGGAGTTCGCCTGCGCAGGCGAAGATGGGGGCGGCGATGGAGGAGCAGGAGCGGTTGCTGGCGGAGTTTGCGAAGGTGACGGATGAACTGACGGCGATCCTTGCTGGACTTGAGTCGAGTACGTTTGTGAAGCGGTTGAAGTCTGCCTCGCGGCAGCAGATGCGGATGGCGGACGGGGTGTCGCAGAAGACGCTGGAATCCTTTGGAATCGTGCGTGGAGCGCTGCCGGAGGCGGAGCCGCTGATGAAGACGGCAAAGGAACAGAGCGAGTTCGTCGGGGTGATCGAGGAGGATCTCGGTGCGTATGTGGCGCGCAAGTCGGAGGACCGGTTCCGGAATATTCTTGAGGAGATGCGCAAGACGGCTGTGGTCCGCAATCTTGCACGCAACGGGGAGAAGCTGCGCACCAACTTGAGCGGGCAGACCCGAACGGGGGCGGAGTTTTGGGCGGATACTCTGGACCGGTGGGCGGAGGAGTTGGTGGATGCGAGCAAGCCGGGCGGGGAGGGATCTGAGTCGAAAAGCGAGGACAGTCTCCCCCCGGAACTTGTGTTGCAGGTGATGAAGGCGTTGCGTGATGAGATGAAGCTGCGCGATCAGACGCGAGAGATGCAGAATGCAAGGGAGGCGCTCGAGACCGCGAAGTTTGCAGGGGAGGCGGCGCGGCTTGCGGAAGGGCAGCGCGCGATTCGGAGCAACGTGAAGGAGGTTGGGGCTGAGATTGAGAAGCTGGCGAAGAAGGACGATTTCACGAGCTACCTGCCGCCGCCTCCGGGAGGGAGTGGGAAGTTCGCGAAGGAGCTGCGGCTTCTGAGTGCTGTGGGTAAGGTGATGGAGGAGGCTGCGTCGATTCTGGGGCAGCCCTCGACGGGACCCGATGCGGTGGCTGCGGAGACGGAGGTCATTGAGATGCTTTTGCAGGCTGGGCGGCCACCCGGTGGAGGGGGCGGCGGTGGAGGAGGAGGGGGCAGCGCGGGAGGAGGGGGACAGGCGCTTGCGGCATCGTCCTCAGCATTGTCGGAGTTCGGGCCGGGCGCCGATGGCAAGGTGGTGGCGGGCCAGCGGGCGGTGGGGCAGTCCACAGGAAGCGCGGGCCGCGAGTTTCCGGCGGAGTTCAAGGCGGGGCTGGACGCGTACTTCAACCAGTTGGAGGTCTCCAAGCAATGATCCGGTCCCGGCTGATGCGTGGAATTTTCGGGGTGCTGCTGTGGTGGATTGGAGGGATGGAGCTTGGGTTGTCGGCCCAGGTGTTTGTGGGCAATGCGATTGAGTTGAGGGGGGGAGTTGTGGTGAAGGACGGGAAGCTGATGGTTGGGGGCGGGCAGGATGCAATGCCGGTTGCGGACACGCCGGAGGCTGCGGTGACGATCGCCACCGAGGTGCAGAAGACGCGGATTCGCAAGCGGGTGGCTGAGGAGGTGGAGGCGTGGAAGACCGCAGGGGTTTTGAATGGAGCGGCGGCAGCGCGTTTTGAGGAGGATGTGAGATCGGTGATGGAAGAGTCGTTTGCGGTGTGGGCTGCGTATTTTGCGTCGAGGGCTGCGGAGCTGCAGAAAGCGAGTGGGGCGATTGCGCCCGAAGAGTTGCAGGCGGCTCTGGTGGCTGCAGGAGGCTATTTGTACAGGCCGCCGCCTGCTTCGAGCCTGCTGACGGTGCCCGTTTATCCGGACCAAAGTCCGAAGTGGTTGGAGGCTCTGCGTCGCCGGGTGGGCGATGAGCAGTGGGCGCGCGTGCAGGAACTGGAGGCTGCCCGGGTCGCGCAGTTGGACAAGTACGTGAGGGGCAAGGTGGGCGGTTTGCGGACGACTTGGATTTCAGAGATGGAGTCGGCGATCGGGCGCCTGGAGTGTGTGTTGGAGTTGGGCAATGATCGGCGGGCGGAGCTGGAGGGGCTTTCCAAGCGGGCCGTGGAGGAGTGTGCGGAGCAGTTTTTGAAAGGTGCTGTGGATCGTCTGGGACTCCTGCTGCGTTCGGAGTGGGCGATCGTGGTGCGGGATCAGACGCCGCTCTCGCCGCTGCTTGCGGGGAAGGCGCCGGAGAAGAGGACGGTCTGGTTGGAGGGCGTGGTCAGGGTGCTCAGGCCGGAGGAGAACAAGAAGGTGGAGGAGATGGAGAGGGAGCTGTGGAGGGAGGATGTGCGCCTTGCGGCGAGGGAGTTGGTGATCGAGGTGGACAGGATCACGGCGCTCTCTGTGGGGCAGCGGACTGCGCTCGAGCCTCGCACGGTGGCGCTGATGGAGGGGCTTCCGCGTCCTGTAATCAACGAGGGGGTGGCATTGCAGAACAATTTTCTTCCGAATGGCATTCGGGTGGGGACGGCCGGGGCTGCAGTGAGGGAGGAGCTTTTGAGGGCAGCCCGTCCGAAGATGGAGGAGGAGCTGCAGCGGGTGGTTGATGCGGACCAGATGAAACGCTGGAAGGCCGCATTGAACGGAAACTCCGGGGCTGGGAGGTTTGTTAACAGACGCAGAATACCAGTGGCCGAGCCCGCGGGAGATGTCGTGGCCAAGCGGATGGTGACGGAGCCTGAGGAGATGGAGAAGGCTCTTTCCGACAAGCTTGCGGAGATGGCGGTGAAGTGGCGCGATGAGTTGCGGGGACGGATTCTTTTGAGGGTGGAGGAGGCGATCCGAGAGTTTCATCTTCCGCAAGAAAAGGCGGTGCGGCTTCGGAGTGCGGCGTTTGGAGTGGTGGAGGCTGTGATCGCTGGGCAGAGGGATGGAGCGGAGAATCAGCTGCGACAACTGATGCAGAAGGAGGCGCTGGAGAGCTTCAAGGCGCGGGTGGAGCAGATGTTGGGATCCGGGGGGAGGTTCTTTGAGCGGGGTGGGGAGGTGGTGCTGGAGAAGGAGGCGATGTGGTTGGGGGCGTTGGATTCGGTGCTGACGGCGGAGCAGTTGCAGGAGCTCAAGGCGTTTGAGGTGCAGCGCGTTGAGTACCGGGAGGCCATCGCGTCTGAGTCGGTGCTTCAGGCGTTTCAGGGTGTGGTGTGGCTTGATTCGGCGCAGACGCTGAAGATGCGCGAAGTGCTTGGCGTGGCGATGCGGGAGTACGAACCGGACATCCGCAGCACGTACTCGGGAGACTGGGCGCGCGCGGTCTCGCCGCTTTTCCCCGTTGCCGGGATTCCGGAGGAGCAGCTGCGGAAGCTTTTGAATGCGCGTCAGTGGGAGCGCTGGGTGAAGTCGCCTGGCTACGCGAATATTCAAGGCAACTGGAACGTGATTCAGAGCCGCCATGAGCAGCGGGTGAAGAGTAACAAGAAATGAAAGCGACCCTCCTGATCGATCCGTGCGCGCGCCGTTTTTCGAAGGCCTTCGTTGCGGCACTTGTCTGTGTCGCGGGTGTGGTGGTGCTTGGGGCTGCCGGACCTGTGCGTGCGCAGGATCCGCTGTTGCGCTTTGGAGGTGCGATTCCTGTGGAGGTGCAGTCTCTTTACGACCGTGGCCTTGCGAATCTTGCGAGTACGCAGAATGCGGATGGTTCGTGGGCGTGTGCGGAGGGGGTGGGCCCCGGGGTGACAGGGATCTGCGTGATGGCGCTGATGGCGAGCGGCGAAGATCCGAACTTTGGGCGCTACGCGGCGAATATCCGGCGGGGTGTGCGTGCGATGGTGGAGAGTCAGGATGAGAAGACGGGTTACCTGCCTTCGAGCATGTACCATCATGGGTTCGCGATGCTGGCGTTGGCGGAGGCGTACGGGGCGGTGGACGAGGGGATGCTTTGGGAGGGAAAGAAGGCGCCCCGCACGATCAGCCAGTGTCTGGATCGTGCGATCCGGTGTGCGGCGACTGCGCAGAAGAAGAGCCGGCTTGGTGCGTGGCGTTACTCGCCGGATTCCACCGATGCGGACACGTCAGTGGCGGGTGCGGTGCTGATGGGGTTGATGGCGGCGCGCAACGCAGGGATGGACGTGCCGGATGAGACGGTGCAGTTGGCGATGGAATATCTGCGGCGCAGCACATCGCCGGACGGCTCGGTGGCGTACAGCGGCGGGTTTGCTGGCATGGGTGGATCGATGAATCTCACGGCCATCTCGGTGCTCCTTGGAGCGGTGACGAAGACGAAGGATTCCGATGCGTACAAAGCGAGTCTTGGGCGGTTGACGGAGAATCTGGAGCACCGTGAGAATTATCATCCGGAGTACTTCGCGTATTATGCGGCGCAGGCGCTTTTTCAGGGGGACTTTGCGGCGTGGGAGAAATGGAACGGAGCCAAGATCCGGGAGCTGCAGGGGTCGCAGAACGCGGATGGATCGTTTGTGAGCAGCGGTTACCAGACCGGAATGGCGCTTCTGGCGCTGGCGCTCAATTACCGCTACCTGCCTGTTTACGAGCGATGAGAGGCGTCCCTGTTTTTCCGTGGTTGATCGTGTGGGGGCTTGCGGCGTGGCTGCCGGAGGAGGCATTCGCCGAGAAGCCCGCGGTGGGTCTCAATGGCGCGGTGAAGGTGGTTGCGGCGGCGTCTGGTTCCAGTTCTGTGCAGGCAGCGGATGCGGTTCAAAAGCCGGGACGGCTGCGCTGGACCAACGGTGAGATGCTCCATGGGAATCTTGGGGATGCGGATGCGGGCGGGCTGGCATGGGCGACGCCGTTTTTTGTGGAGCCGCTGCATCTCGATTGGAAGGCGCTGCGGAGGGTGGATCTTCCTGTTGTTGCTACCGCACAGGGCGTGTCCGGGGACGGGTGGAGCTTTGCGCTGCGGGACGGAAGCTTTGTGTACGGGAATCCGGGGGAGGTGAGTGAGGGGGAGGTGGTGGTGGAGAGTTCGCGGCACGGGACGCTCCGGTTGCGGCGTTCCCATGTGCTGTGGATGCGGCGCAACGGTTCTGCGGACGCTGGGTCTCAGGTGGTTTTCAATGGGCCGCAGGGTGCTGCGGGTTGGTGGGTGGAGAAGAGTCCTGAGCGAGATTGGGCGGTGCGTCCAGTGGAGGGCGGGGCGTGCGGCGTGTTGGTGTTTCCTTATTGGAACACGGAGGCGGTGATGTCGCTGGAACTCCCTGCAGAGGGGGAGATGGAGTGTGTGTTGCGTGGGAAAGGGCGTCCTGATTTCGCGCTGACAGTGCAGGGGATTGGCGGCGTGGTGCGTGTGGAAACGTGGGGGGAGGAGTTGGTGCTCGCGTCCGGGACTGGGTTTGTGACGTTGCGCACGCTTGGGGAGGGGGATGAGAAGGTGGCGTTGCGGATGCGTTGGGATAGTCAGAGGCGGCGTTGCAGCGTGTACGCGGAGGAAGGTGCGCTGCTCGGGGAGATCGATGTTTTGGAGGCGGCGCCCGCGCAGGCGGGGCAGATTGGCCGGCAGCGTGGGGCGTTGATCACGTTGATCAAAAGGGGGGGAGAGGTTGCTGTTGTTGATGGGGACGGGGGGGTGGTGGTTTCTTCAGGAGCTTCCGGAGCGAGCGAGGCAACGGGCGATGCTGGTGCGCGGAAGATCCGGCTTCTCAACAAGGGGAAGGGCCTCGTACTTGAGCGTTTGAGGGTGGAGGCGGTGCGCGGGGATGCACTGCAGACGAAGGCTGCCGGTGCGGGACCGAGCGCGGTGGTGCTGCGCGATGGCCGGTCGCTGCGCGGTGAGCGGATCGCGCTGAGTGGTGGGATGATGCGGGTGGTCTCTGGAAATGGGGCGGAGGATCCGCTGTCGCTGAGTGAGGTGGAGTCGGTGGTTTTTGTGACGGATGTTCCGCAGGTGGATGCAGCGGCCGATGTGGTGTCGTATGGGGACGGGACGCTTCTTTTTGGCGAGATTTTGGGGCTCGGGGCGGGGCGGGCGGTGATGCGCACGCAGTTTGCCGGGGAGCCCGTGGCGGTGACGGGTGCGGGGTTGCAGCAGTGGCGCAGGCCTCCGGGATCGCCTGTGGAGGCGGATGCGGCGGTGAAGGGGATGGACAAGGTGGAGATGGAGGGTGGGCTCGCATTGCATGGGAGCATGGTGGATGCGGGCGGAGGGCAGCCGGGGTGGTTGCCGGTGGGGGGGCTTCGTGCCAGTGCGCTGACCTTGGATCGCGTGTGGGAGGTGATCCGTGGGTTCCCGGCTTCGGCGCAGCATGCGGCGCCGAAAGCGCAGTTGCATGCGGTGAACGGGGACGTGCTGCCGGTGGTGCTCGGGGCGGTGGAGGCGGAGGAGGTGGGTTTTGAGTCGTCGCTCTTCAGTGCGCGCGTTCTTGGTGCGGGGCAGTTGAGTGCGGTGGATTTTCAGCCGAAGTCTTTCGAGAAGCTGGCGGGTTTTGCAGATGGGTGGGAGGTGGTGAAGGGGGATGGGGAAAGGGCGGTGCGGACGCGGGAGCGGCTGGTTCTCAAGCCTGGAGCGGTGGTGTGGCATCCCACGGCGGCGGAGAGCCGGGAGTTGCGTTTCCAGGTGGACTCTCCCGCCAATGGAGGAAATGGCGCGCAGCTCTTGATCGGGCTCTGCGCGGATCGGGCCGGGAAGAGCGCGGCGAAGTTGCAGTTCGTGCGCTATGGGGATTTTGCGTATCTGAATGGGATGAGCGGGGCCGCCCCGCAGCGGAACTCGCAGTCGCGGCAGATGACGGCGGGGGAGCCCGCGGTGATTCGCATCGTGAACGAGAGCGGCCATGTGGTGGTGTGGCTCAATGGGATGCAGATGATGGAGTTCGAGGTGGGGAACAACACGGCTGCGGCTGGGCTGCGTCTGGAGTATGGGGAGGGCGGGGTGCGCGCTGGTGCCGCTGAATTGAGTGTGTCGGGATTTTCTGCGGAGGCAGGTTTCGGGACGGCGCCGCTGCCTGCGGTGGACGTTGCGGAGAAGGCGCAGGCGTTGACGGTGCCGCGGTTTCGCAAGGATCTGCCGCCGCTTCACGCGTTGATTGCGCAGAACGGGGATCTGCTGCCCGGGGCGATTGAGGCGGTGAGCGCGAAGCAGCTCCGGTTTCGTGCGGGGCTGCAGCACTTCGACGTGCCGAGGGAGCGAGTGCGAATGGCGGTGTGGTTGCGTGGGCCGGGATCCGCGGAGGCCGCGCCGGGGCTGCCGCCGGAGATTGAGGCGAAGCTTGCGAAGGAAATCCCGCAGCATTTCAGCATCCATGGCAATGCGGAGTCCATTGCGAGCACCGTGGGTGCGCAAGGCGGGATGGAGGTGAGGTTGCCGAGGGGGCTCGGGCAGACGGTGAAATTGGTGCAGTTCCAGGGATGCACGGTGCGCGAGGCGTTGGATCTCGTGGCCCAGACGTTCTCGCTGAGCTACGAGGTGGATGAGAAGGGCGTGGTGGTTTTTGAAAAGAGCGCGGGCGATGCGGGGGTGTTAAGGGAGGCGACGTTTTGGTTGAAGGAAAAGGCGTTTGCGTCTGGTGCGTCCGTGGCCGGGGTGCTCAAGGGGGCGGGGGTGGCGATTGGCGGAAGCAAGCGGGTGGCGTGGGAGCCGGAGTTCCGGCAACTCACGGTGGTGCACACGGCGGAGGGGATTGGGCGTGTGCGCGCGTTGCTTGCTGAGAAGTTGGGGGGGATCGAGGACGAGGCGTCCCATCATCTGGTGCTCGTGGATGGCTCGCGGTTTTACCTGAAGGTGGAGGAGTTTTCGAAGGAGGCGATCACGGGGCGGCATCCGGTGTATGGGCGGTGCACGGTGCCGATGGCGCAGGTGTGCCGGATTTCCTCGGCGACAGTGGTTCGTGCGATGGGCGATGTGTTGCGTGGGTGGACGCTGGTGAATGCGCCGGAGCCGAAGATTCCCGAGGGGAAGTAGGGACTGGAGCCGGCGGGGCAGAGTGGGCGGTGAGGGTTCTTACGGCTTCTCCGCGGGGTGGGGCGGGCCTATAAGGGAACGCCTGTGAACCGTGAGCCGACGATCTCGAGCGAGGTGCTGCTGCACGCCTATCGGAGCGCCGTTTTTCCGATGGCGCTGGAGGACGGGGAGATCGGCTGGTTTTCACCGGACCCGCGCGCGATCATTCCGCTGGAGGAGTTCCATGTGCCGCATGGATTGAAGCGGACGCTGAAGAAGAACCTGTTCGAGATTCGTCTGAACACGGTGTTTGAAGAGGTGATGAAGGCCTGTGCGCAGCGGCCGGAGACGTGGATCAGCGCAGAGATCATCGGGAGTTTCTGCGAACTGCACCGACTGGGGTACGCGCATTCAGTGGAGGCGTGGCGCGATGGACAGTTGGCCGGGGGGCTCTACGGAGTGGCGATCGGCGGGGCTTTCTTCGGCGAGTCGATGTTTCACCGGGTCACGGATGCATCGAAGGTGGCGCTGTGTGCGTTGGTGGATCGGCTGAAGCGCAACGGGTTCGGGCTTCTGGACACGCAGTGGAGCACGCCGCATTTGGCGACGTTTGGGACGAGAGAGGTGCCGCGTTCCACCTACCGCCGGATGCTGGAAGCGTGCACGGCATGGGATCGCGACTTCCTCGCGTGAGGGGGCGCTGATGGCTGTGAGGCCGTCCTGTGTCGGAAGGCGGTGCAGTGTGAAAAGCGGGCGGTTTAGCGCCCTTCGTACGGCGTCCAGCGGAGGCGCCCGGTGTCGCCGCTGGTGTCGGCGTATTCTTTGTAGCTGAGGTTCTGCGCGTGACTGTCCGCGAATACCACGTTGATCTGGTTGCGGTTGGAGTGGGTGCCGAGGGGTTTGTTTGCGCTGCCGGAAGGGGTGATGGTGACGCTGGTTGTGGAGGTGCCGGAGAAGGCGATCTCGGCGCCTGGATCCATGGCGGGGGCCATGAGGATGAGTTGGGAGGGAGCGTCGAACTTGGCGGTGTTCTTGCCGAGGGCCTTTTCGTTGATGCCGTAGCTTACGGGAGCGGGGGTGTTGTTGTCGGCGGGCCGGCTGGTGGAGGGTTTGTCAAAGGGAGAGCGGAATGCGCGCCAGTCTGAGACGGCTTTGTCGTGGAGTGCCGTCGGCCACGGGTTTGTGGTGGAGAACATGGTGTCATCATTGTCATTGAGATAGATGCGTGTTCCGGTGCCGAGCTGCTTGAGGTTGGCGAGGCAGCTGGTGGCGCGGCCGCGTTCCATCACCTTCGGGCCGACGGTCATTGTCATGCCTGCCAGCAGGACGATGATGGTGATGACGACGAGCAGTTCGACCAGCGTGAAGCCGGAACTGGAGCGGGAGCTGCGGGAGCTGCGGGAAACGAGGCCGGGGAATGGGGTTCTGCCGAGGGGGTGGCTCATGGAGCGCAAGCTAGCCGCGTGTGGTTTGCCGCGCAAAGGCGAAAATGGGTGGACGAGGGGCTGGAATGGGCTCCGGGTGCAGGGAGGCACGTGAGGGGTGGCGGGCTTGCGTCCGCGGGGTGTTCCCTGCAATGACATGGGCATGTCCCCGGCATCCGTAACCAAGCCTGTGCGCGCATTCCTCTTTGACATTGGAAACGTGCTCCTGCGGTTTGATTTTGGGCGGACGCTCCGGGCGCTGGCGGCGAAGAGCAGGGTGTCGGATCCCGGCGTCCTGCTGGGGGCTGTCGACGTGTTGAAGGCGGGTTACGAGGAGGGGGGGATGGATCGGGCGACTTTTCTGCGCGAGGTGTTCGCGCTGCTGGAGTTCCGGGGATCGGAACGGGAGTTTGTGACTGCGTGGGAGGAGATCTTTGAGCCGAACCTGCCGATGGTGGCGCTGGTGGAGCGGCTTTGGGGGAGGTATCCGCTTTTTCTGCTAAGCAACACCAACGACATCCACCGCGAGTATATCTTCCGAGAGTATCCGTTTTTTAAACGGTTTTCCGGCGGCATCTATAGTTACGAGGTGGGGGCATCCAAGCCCGGGCCGGAGATTTATCGGATTGCGTGCGAGCGTCTGGGTTTGGAGCCCGAGGGGACGTTTTTCATCGACGACCTGCTGCCGAACATCGAGACGGCACGCAGTCTGGGTTTTCATGCGCACCATTACCATCACGCCGAGCATGAGGCCCTGCTTGGGGCGTTGCCGGCTGAGGTGCGGGTGTGAAGTAGGGGAACCTGCGCTGAGTCGAGGGCGCCGACCATGGAGGGTCAGGCTTCTGGCTCGGGGGTGGAGGGGAGGGGGCCGTCTTCGAAGAGGACGTGGAGGTCGCGGTTGCCGGAGCGTGTCCAGTCCAACTGCTTGGTCTTGGCGGGCCGGAAATCGGAGCATACGACTCCCTCGAGAGTGGTTTCCACTTCGGCGAAGCGGCCCAGATGTCGCAGGGCTTCGGCTCGGAAGAGGAGGAGGGTTTCATCGCCTTCCGCCGTGAGTTCGATGATGCGAGCGAGGTTTTCGCAGGCCTGCTCGGAGGTTGGGTGGCCGGTTTGGGCAGGGTCGACGCGGAAGCGATCGTTGCCGCGCCACCATGCGGCCACGCGTAGTTCGAGTTCGGACTCGGTGTCGTGTGCAGCGCCTGAGGCGACGGCTTCTAGAAAACCAGCTTCGTCAAGGGGAGCGACGTAAGGGGCTGAGGTCCATGCGGGGTCTGGATTCGGGGATTCGGGGTCGAGGTAGCCGCAGGGGATGGCTGCGCCGACCCAGAAGATGTGTGCGCAGTGATGGCAGCGTGTGATCCGCGGTGGGCGCGGCATCATGGGGGCGTCGCGGAATCCGTCGCTCCAGATGATTGCGCCGTAGGAGTCGCCCATTCCTGGGGAGAAGACCTTGGCGAGTACATCGCAGGCGGGGCAGGCGATGAGGAGTTCCGGGCCGGGCATCATGGCGTTGAGTGCTGTGCCGCTGGCTCAGCGGGAGATGTCGTTTTGGGTGAGGATGGCGAAGCCGTTGGATTGGAGGACGGCGGCCGCGCACTCGTTGTCTTCGACGTGGAGGGCGAGGGCGGTGCGTCCGCGCGGGCGCATGAGGAGGGCATAGGAGCCGAAGATGTTGACCTCCGCCTGAAGCATGGCGGCGAGGAGGTTGCCTAGTTCGGAGGCTTCCTTGAGTTCGACGACGCAGAGTTCGCAGACGGAGAAGGCGATCTTGTTCTGTTGGAAGATCTCATCGACGCTTTCCGGGTCGCTGACCACGACGCGTACGATGGCGGTGTCGGCGGAGTCCTGAACGTTGACGGCCAGTACGTCGACGTGGTGTTCGTTGAGGAGTTTGACGACGTCCAGCAGGGCACCGACCCGGTTGGGAAGGAAGATGGAGAACTGGTTAACCCCGGATCCGCTGTGGCGATTGGTGGTTGATGAGGATTCAAACATGGGACTTCAGTGAAGCGGGGGGGAGGGTGAAAGAGACGGTGAAAAGTCGTTCAACGGTAGGAGTATAACAAGCAGAACGTCGTGAGCTCTGGCGAGGAGGTGTCGACCTTCAGGTAGTAGGGTCCGCTCGTCTTCGGGGCGAATGCGGCGGCCGCACGGCCGGGTTCAGCGAGTCGCTCTCCTTCCATGAGCCTGCCTGTTTCATCGTAAACAGTCAGGGTCACTGGGATGGAAGGATCCGCAGAGGCGAGGGAGAACCAGTACAGATTGCCGGCGTGCAGGTTGACTTCGACGAGGCGTGGCCTGCCTGCGGCCACCGTTTCGCACCAGTGCCCGTCCCGGAGTCGGAATCCGTCATTGGAGAAAGCGCCCGCCAGTTCCAAGGCGAGGCGGCGGGCTTCGGTCTTGCGGTTGTCTTGGGCGTGAAGCGGACGGGGGTTCGCGAACAGGGCGAGGAGTCCAGCGAGGAGAAGGGCCGTTTTCATTTCACGTCGCGGCGGCCGATTTCCGCCAGGGCATCGACCAGAAGGCGGCTGAGTTCTGCTGCGTCCTGCTGGGTGGGGATTTGTCCTGCTCCGAAGGAGACAATCTGTTCCACCCGGGCCAGTTTGGGGCGGATGGCGCGGATGACGGCATCTTCCCGGAGTTTTTCGGGCAGGGCGTCGAGGTGTTCGTTGAGAAAGTGAGCGATGCCTGGCTGGCGAAGGAGGGCGGCGGTCTGCGGGGCGTACTGGAGCGAAACGTGGGTGGCGAGTGCCTCGGCCCCCCGGAGCCACCCTCCGATGGTGACGAGTTCGATGAGTTTGGAGTCCTTGTTTTCCGCAAGGGCTATCTTCGCTTCGTTCTGGGTTGCTTCGAGTTCCTCGCGCAGCGGTTCCCACTGGCTTTCCGAGGCGAAGTCGGTGACGGATTTTCCCCGGTTGATGAGATCTTGGTGGACGCCGAGGGGGCGTGCCAGGGCGACGATGTCTCGGCCGATATTTTTGACCTGCTGTGCGTCCTGAGCTTGAACCGCGATGTACCCGTCGGCCACCAATCCACCGAGGTTCAACGCCATCTGGGCCCGGCTGCGGAATCCCGTTGCGATGGGGGCGCGGAACCGCGCCGCCCAGTCGAGCTTGCCGGTCTTATCGACGGCGGCCAGAAGTTCCCCCGGGGTCGGGATCGAGATTTCGTCGATTCGAACGATTTGCGCTATTTCCTCAGCGTTGAGTCGAGGGGCGGCCGGGGGGGGCGGATCAAGAAGGGGGGCAGCAGCCCGGGCGGATTGGAGGCAGAGGCATGCGGCCAGCCCAAGAATCGGGCGGGGGATCAAGCCTCTCCCGATGGCACGCCGGATTGCACACCTCATAGGAAACCTTAAGCACATCAATTTCGGGTTGTCATCCGGCAATTTCCCCGCTCCCGGGTGTACGGTGCTCGGGGATGTGCGGTTTTTCCCGGTTGCGCTCCGTGGGGGCCTGCCTAGGGTTGGGAGAAGGTGCGGGTCTTCCATTTCCATGACGGTTTCTGAGGTGATTGCGCTTGCGGTGGCTGCGGCTGCTGCCGGCGGAGTGAACGCTGTGGCGGGAGGCGGGACGTTGCTGACATTTCCTGCGCTGTTGTTTTTTGGCACGCCGGCCGTGGTGGCGAATGCGACGAGCACTTTTGCCCTGTTTGCGGGTACCAGCGGCAGCATTTACGGGTTTCGTCGGCAGATCGGGGCGGTGCGGCCGTGGCTCCTGCGGTTTGGGCCGGTGAGCGTGTTGGGGGGGGGAATGGGCAGCTTTCTACTTACCAGCACCGGCGAGCAGCGCTTTGCGGCGATGGTGCCTTGGTTGCTGCTCTTCGCGACGCTGCTTTTTCTTTTCCAAGGGGTTCTGCGTAGGTTGTTTACATTTGAGAGTCAGTGGGCCAATCCGGGGCGGCCGGCCCTGTTCGCAGCCATCGGGTTCCAGTTCGCGGTGTCCCTGTATGGGGGATATTTTGGGGCGGGGATCGGGATCCTCATGCTGGCGGCCCTGGGCCTGCTGGGCGTGCGGGACATGCACGAGGCCAATGCCCTTAAAAATGTGCTCAGTTCCGTGATCAACGCCGTGGCCGCCGTCTGGTTCGTCGTCCATGGACTGATTGACTGGCCGAGAGCCGGAGTGATGACCGCGGGTGCGGTCGCCGGGTACTTTCTGGGCGCGCATTTCTCGCAGAAGATTCCGCAGGAGCGGGTGCGGCAGTTGGTGGGAGGGGTGGGGGTGGCGATCACGGTGGTGCTTTTTGTGCGGCAGTGTTTCCGCTGAGGCCGCGGTGGGTTCCTGTGCTTGAGTGCATGAGGTGTCTTTGGGGCGTCCACCCAGTTGGCCGCTGCAATGGAAGGGTTTTTACTTGGAGGGATGAGTGCTTCGAGAATCCTCGCCTTTGCAGGCAGCACACGGACGGCGTCCTTCAACAAGCGCCTTGCGCGGATCGCGGCGCAGGGGGCCCGGGAGGCTGGTGCGGAGGTGGATTTCATCGATCTGCGTGATTACCCGCTGCCTCTCTTTGACGAGGACATCGAGGCGGCCGAGGGGTTGCCTGAGAATGCGCGCAGGCTCCGGACGCTGTTGCAGGCGAGCGACGGCCTTCTGATCGCGTCCCCCGAGTACAACAGTTCCGTGAGTGGGGTTCTCAAGAACGCCATCGATTGGGCTTCGCGCTCGGAGAGCGTGGATGAGGTGCCGTTGGGGTGTTTCAAGGGCCGGGTCGCGGCTCTGCTGAGTGCGTCGGCCAGTGGGTTGGGGGGGGTGCGCGGGCTTGTGCACCTGCGCTCCATCCTTTCGAACATCGGGGTGATCGTGCTGCCGGAGCAGGTGACGGTACCCGTGGCCTATGACGCGTTCACGGAGGCGGGTTTGCTCAAGGATGAGCGCAGGCAGCGGATGGTGGCGTCCCTTGGGCGGCAGCTTGCCGAGATCACCGCGCGTTTGCGGGGTTGATCGAGCGGCGGCCCGTCCGTGGGGCTTGGCTTTGCGGAGTGCGGACGATTAAGGTGCCGTCCGCCCTATGAGCAGCCCATCGTCGAGTGCCTCCGATCCGTCCGTGCCCCATCTGAGCGCGCGTGGGTTGCGGCGTTCGTTCCGGCTTGGCGCGCGCAATATCGAGGTGCTGCGTGGGATTGATCTGGAGATTGCGCGTGGTGAGGCGGTGTTCCTCTGCGGGGCCTCGGGGGCCGGCAAGAGCACGCTGCTCTACACGCTGGCGGGGTTGGAGAAGCCTGAGTCCGGCGAGGTGTGGTTTGAAGGCGAGCGCCTTCACAGTGCGGGGGGGAACGCTGAGGCGCACAGGCGCAACGCGCGCATCGGCTTTGTTTTTCAAGGCTACTTCCTGCTGCCGGAACTCACCGCTCTGGAGAACGTGCTCCTGCCCGGGATGATCGGGGGGAGCGTCCGCAGTGCACAGGCGGAGGAGGCGCTGGAGTTGGTGGGCCTTCGGGACCGGATGCAGCATCTTCCGCTGGAACTGTCCGGCGGCGAGCAGCAGAGGGTGGCGATCGCCCGTGCGCTGGTGAATGAGCCGAGCATCATTTTCGCAGACGAGCCCACGGGGAATCTGGACTCGCGCACGGGGGCGGTGATCATGGAGTTGCTGCTTGCGCTGGTCAGGGAAAAGCGCAAGACGTTGGTGGTTGTCACCCACGACGCCGGCCTTGCCCGCAGCGGGGACCGCCGCTTGGAGATTCGCGACGGCCTGCTTGCCTGCTGAGGTCTGCGACTTTGCCCCTCTTGCGTCCCTGTTTTTCCACTGAGTTTTTCACAATTCTCTTCCTGAGTTTTTCCCATGAAACCCCTGCAAATTTACATCGACGGAAGCTTTTACCCCGAGGGCGAGGCCAAGGTCTCAGTTTTCGATCACGGACTGCTTTACGGGGACGGGATTTTTGAGGGGATCCGGATCTACAACGGGCGGGTTTTCCGTTTGCAGGAGCATCTGGAGCGGCTTTGGGACTCGGCGAAGGCGATCTGCCTGACGATCCCCATGACGCTTCCGGAGATGGAAGCAGCGCTTTTGGAGACGATCCGCCGCAACGGACTACACGACGGTTACATCCGTCTGGTGGTGACGCGCGGGGTGGGTAATCTGGGGTTGAGCCCGGATCGGTGTCCGAAGGCCTCGGTGATCATCATCGCCGCCACCATCCAGCTCTACCCCAAGGAGAAGTACGAGGTGGGAATGGAGATGGTCACCTGCTCGACCCGTCGTTGCTCCCCCGCGGCGCTCAGCCCGGCGGTCAAGTCGCTCAACTACCTCAACAACATCATGGCCAAGATCGAGGCCAACCATGCGGGAGCCGATGAGGGGGTGATGCTCAATGAGGAGGGCTATGTGGCGGAATGCACGGGCGACAACCTCTTCATCCTGCGCGGAGGTGAGGTGCTCACCCCTCCCATCTCGTCGGGCGCCCTCCGTGGCATCACTCGGCGGGTCGTGTTTGAGATTTGTGCGGAACTCGGGATTCCGATCCGGGAGGCGAATCTGACCCGGTACGACATTTATACGGCGGACGAGTGTTTTCTCACGGGGACGGCGGCGGAGGTGATTGCGGCCATCCGTCTGGACACCCGGCCCATTGGAGATGGCAAGCCGGGTAAGATGACCAACAAGATCATCGCGAGATTCCGTGAAGTGGCGGGGTCGACGGGTACGCCGATTTATCCGTGAGCGGATGGGGTTCCCAGCACGAGCAGGGTGGGGATCTGAGAAATCCGTGGGGGTTGTGCACACGGGGGCTCGCGCAATGGCTGAGGATGCGCTAGGGTGGAGTGAGCCCATGAGCTTTAACCGATGAATTGCGACGTCTGCCAGCAAACCTCCGCGACAGTCTTCCTCACACAGATAGTGGAGGGGAAGATGCAGAAGGTGAATCTTTGCGAGGCCTGTTCAAAGGAGAAGGGGGTCACGAATTCCACCGGTTTTGCACTGGCGGATGTGCTTCTGGGGTTGGGGGCGGCCCAAGAGATTGAGCGCGGTGGGGGCGTCCAGAAGTGCCCTGCGTGTGGTTTCAGCCACGCCGACTTCAAGAAGACCGGGCGTCTGGGGTGTGCGCGTTGTTACGATACTTTTGCTGAGGGGCTTTCGGGTCTCCTCAAGGGAATGCACAAGGGGACGGTGCACACCGGCAAGCAGCCAGTGCGGGCCGCCCGGGCCTTTGAGGCACAGATCCAGCTCAAGACCCTGCACCGCGAACTTCGCAAGGCTGTCGCGGAGGAGAATTACGAGTCGGCTGCCCGTCTGCGCGATCAGATTCGGCGCTTGGAGGTGCCTGTGCCGGGGGGGGCGGCCGGAACCGCCGGGGTCGTTTAGCTGACGCATGCGGCTGGGTCGGCCGGAGCGACCCAGGCGATTTGGGCGATTTGGGCCGATTTGGGGAGGGAGGACGGTCCATCTGCAGCCGGCGTTGAGTGCTTTGGTTTAACCCGTCGATTTGAGAGCCGAGAGCCGAGAGTTTAGCGGTCACCGGAATATCCGCAGCGGAGAAAGACAACATGCCAATCCACAACATCCTCACCAACACAGGCGAATGGCTTCACGGCGACGGACCCCACTCGCAGATTGTCATCAGCAGCAGGGTGCGTTTTGCCCGCAACCTGAGGGGTTATGCGTTCCCGGGTTGGGCGAAGAGGGCTGAGCGGCTGCAGGTGCTCGAGGCGGTCAAGCCCCGCGTGGAGGAGTTGCCGGAGATGGCGGACGCTTATTCGGTGTTCTCTCAGGATCTGAGTGTGATTGAGAAGCAGGTGCTCGTGGAGCGGCACCTGGTGTCCCGCGAGCACGCGGCCAAGGGGGCGGGATCGGCGGTGGTCATCAACCGATCGCAGACGCTCTCGATTATGATCAACGAGGAGGATCACCTCCGGTTGCAGGCGATCCGCTCGGGGCTTCAGCTGCAGGAAATCTTCCAGATGATCGATCAGGCGGACTCCGCCTTGGAGCAGAAGCTGGATTTCGCATTCCACCCGGAATTGGGGTATCTGACGGCCTGCCCGACCAACGTGGGCACCGGCATGCGGGCCTCGGCGATGGTGCATCTGCCGGCGCTGGTCATGAGCGAGCAGATCAATCAGGTCATCCAAGCCGTCAACAAGATCGGCCTCGCTGTGCGCGGACTGTACGGCGAGGGCACGGAAGCGCTGGGCAACCTTTTCCAAGTCTCCAATCAGACGACGCTCGGGGAAAAGGAGGAGGAGATCATCGCCCGCCTTCAGAAAGTCATCGAGCAGATCATCGGGCACGAGCAGAACGCCCGGCAGATTCTGCTGCAAAAGAAGCCGAATACGCTGCTGGATCACGTGGGGCGTGGATACGGCATTCTGGTGCATGCGCATTCCATGAGCTCGAAGGAAGCCCTCAACCTCCTCTCCTTCATCAAGCTGGGAATCGACCTTCAGCTCTTCCCAGAGGTGTGCCGGCAGCCGGTGGATCAGCTCTTCATTGAGACCCAGCCGGCCCATCTACAGAAGGGTTCCCAGCGCAAGCTGGCAGCGGAGGAGCGCGATGTGCTTCGGGCGGAGATCATCAGGGCGAAGCTCGCCAGCTTTCCGAAGCCGGAGGCGGGGCGGCTGAAGTGGACGCGTCCGGAGCAGGGGGAGCCGGAAGCGCTCGAGTGATCCTTTGAGTGAGTCTGAGGTGGGGTTGATAGGGGTGGGGCGCGGCTGGGTTTTGGGGGGATCGGCCGGACTTCGGCGGACTTTTTGGCGATGGGATGGGGTTATTTTTTTTAGGGGAACCTGAGGGAGCGTCTTGCGCGTGGCCTGCATTCGGGCCAGATTGATAGCGAGGTTGGGTGCCTGAGCTAAGATTCCGGTCATCCAACTGCGGCCTTAGGGCCACCCCGCTGGGAACTTCAATGTCGTTTCAAGGCTGCCAAAGCCATCCACCAACATGATGAACAACTTCACACCACGCGCGCAGCAGGTTCTGGCTCTGGCCCGGAAGGAGGCGGATCGGTTCAACCACAACTATGTGGGCACCGAGCATCTGCTGCTGGGCCTCATCAAGCTGGGGCAGGGGGTTGCGGTCAACGTGCTCCAGAAGATGGGGCTGGATTTGGAGACTGTCCGCACGGAGGTGGAGAAGCAGGTGGGCAGCGGGCCGGAGACGAAGATGGTGGGCAATATCCCGTACACTCCGCGGGTGAAGAAGGTGCTGGCGCTTGCCGGCAAGGAGGCGAAGAGCCTCAACCATTCGTATGTGGGCACCGAGCACATCCTGCTGGGGTTGCTGCGCGAGGGGGAGGGCGTGGCGGCGCGTGTACTCAAGAATCTGGAGATCGACATCGAGCGGACGCGCAATGAGATCCTCAAGGAACTCGACCCGAACTTCACCCCGCCCGAGGCTGAGCCCGAGGCGCAGCAGGAGCCGTCTGCGGCGAAGAAGGATGCGAAGACTCCGGCGTTGAAGGCGTTTGGACGGGATTTGACGGAACTGGCGAAGAAGGGGGAGATCGACCCTGTGATCGGGCGTCAGAATGAGATTGAGCGGGTGATCCAGGTGCTGTGCCGCCGGACGAAGAACAACCCGGTGCTCATTGGCGAGGCGGGTGTGGGGAAGACGGCGATCGTGGAGGGGCTTGCCCAGGAGATCGCGGGTGGCAACGTGCCTGAACTGCTGCGGGACAAGAAGGTGATCACGCTGGATCTGGCTCTGATGGTGGCGGGCACGAAGTACCGCGGTCAGTTTGAGGAGAGGATCAAGGCGGTCATGGATGAGATCCGGCGGAACCGGAACGTGATCCTTTTCATTGATGAGTTGCACACGATTGTGGGTGCGGGGAGTGCGGAGGGGGCGATGGACGCCTCCAACATCATCAAGCCGGCGCTCAGTCGTGGGGAGATGCAGTGCGTGGGGGCGACGACGCTCAACGAGTACCGCAAGTACATTGAGAAGGATGCCGCTTTGGAGCGTCGTTTCCAGCAGGTGAAGGTGGAGGCTCCGACGGTGGAGCAGGCCATCCAGATTCTGAAGGGGCTCCGGCACAAGTACGAAGCGCATCACAAGGCGAAGTACAGCGACGAGGCGCTCACCGCGGCGGTGACGCTGAGCGACCGGTATCTGACGGGGCGTTTTCTTCCCGACAAGGCCATCGACATCATGGACGAGGCGGGTGCGCGGGCCCGGATCGGCTCGATGACGAGGCCTCCGGACGTGAAGGATATTGAGCGCGAGATTGAGGAGATCCACGCGCAGAAGACCGGAGCCATCAAGGCGCAGGATTTTGAGAAGGCGGCTGCACTGCGTGACACGGAAAAGCAGGCCAAGGAGAAGCTGGAGACGATCCTCACTGAGTGGCGCCAGCAGAGGGAGGAGAAGGAGGTGCACGTGACGGAGGACGACATGATGCACATCGTCAGCAAGTGGACTGGCGTACCCCTGCAGCGCATGGAGCAGGCTGAGACTCAGAAGTTGCTGCGGATGGAGGAGGAGTTGA
Organism: Chthoniobacter flavus; assembly: GCA_945861435.1. Classification (GTDB taxonomy): domain Bacteria; phylum Verrucomicrobiota; class Verrucomicrobiia; order Chthoniobacterales; family Chthoniobacteraceae; genus CAIURC01. Next base: position 132,070 of record CAMAUX010000002.1, read on the forward strand.
GGGGCAAGGTGATCGGGCAGGACGAGGCCGCGGTGGCGATCTCGAAGGCTCTGCGCCGTTCGCGTGCGGACCTCAAGGATCCTCGGCGTCCCATTGGATCGTTCATCTTCCTCGGGCCCACGGGCGTGGGGAAGACGTTCCTGGCTCAGACGCTGGCGGAGTTCATGTTTGGGGACCGGGATGCCCTGATCCAGATCGACATGTCGGAGTACATGGAGAAGTTCACGGCATCGCGTTTGATCGGTTCGCCTCCCGGCTATGTGGGTTACGAGGAAGGGGGGCAGTTGAGCGAGGCGGTGCGGCGGCGTCCGTATTCTGTGGTGCTCTTTGACGAGATCGAGAAGGCGCATCCGGATGTGATGCACCTGTTGCTGCAGATTCTTGAGGAGGGGAAGGTGACGGATTCGCTGGGTCGGAAGGTGGACTTCCGGAACACGATTATCATCATGACCTCGAACATCGGCGCGGAGCTGATCAAGAAGTCGAACGTGATGGGTTTTGGTGCGGCGAAGCGCGATGAGCAGTCGTACGACGTGATGCGGGAGAAGATCCTTGAGGAGGCGCGCCGTGTGTTGAAGCCGGAGTTTGTGAACCGGTTGGATGATCTGATTGTGTTCCACACGCTTGGGCGTCCGGAGCTGCTGACGATTGTGGATCTGGAGATCAAGAAGGTGGTGGATCGCGTGAAGTTGAAGGAGATCCAGTTGGTGCTGGACGGGAAGGCGAAGGATTTCCTGATCGAGAAGGGATACGACCCGCAGTACGGAGCGCGTCCGATGCGTCGAGCGGTGGAGCGTTACCTTGAGGATCCGATGGCGGAGGAGATTCTGCGCAATACGATCAAGGCTGGGGATGTGGCGAATGTGACGGTCGGCGAAGGGAAGCTGGTGTTCCATGTGCCGGACCTGAAGGACGAGGAGCCTGCTGGCGCGAGCTGAGCCAGTGGATTCCCGGAATGGATGCCCGGAATGGATTGACGTCTGAGGGCTTTGTAGTCCGCAGGTTTCTTTGATCCGGGGCCTTGTTGCGATGCGCGCTTCTGTCCCTCTGATCTTGGGCGCTTGCGCATGGCTTTGCGCAGGCGTTTCGTGGGCCGACTCCAAGAGTAAGGGCTCAGTGCAGGCGTTGCCGCCGTCGACGGTGGCTGTGGCGCGTGCACCCGTTGCCGGACAACCATTTGATGACCGCGAGTTGGTGCAATGGTTTGAGCAGGAGGGGAGAAAGCTCAAGGCCGGAGCGAAGGTGAGGAAGCTCAGTTTCGAGAAGGAGGTTTGCGAAGTGGCTCTTCCGCTTGCCGGCGGGACGCTCCTTGGGGTCGAAGAAGCAGCGGCCCGTGCGGAGGCATCCACGCTGGTACTCGGCGAGTTTTACAGGGATCCCAAGACAAAAAAGGAGGGGTTTAATCCTGCGGGTGCCGGCTTTGTGGTGACAGAGGCTGGTGTGTGTGTGACGAGCCTGCACGTCGCTGCGGAGAAGGGGAGTCATGGGTTGGTGGCGATGACACGCGACGGGCGTGTGTTTGCCGTGAAGGAGGCGCTCGCCAGCAACGCGGTGGAGGATCTGCTGGTCTTCCAACTGGAACTGCCTCCCGGTGAAATTCTCCCGGCGCTGCCGATCGCCGGCGAACCTGCGCCCATGGGGGCTGGTGTGGTTGTGGTGAGCCATCCCGATGAGCACTTTTTCCTTTTGAGCACGGGAGTGGTGGCCCGCCATGTGTTGTGGCGCGAGGGCGCGAAGACCTCCAATTTCATGAGCGTGACCGCCGACTTCGCCAAGGGATCGAGCGGTGCGCCCATTTTGGATCTGCGGGGACGCGTGGTGGGTGTGGTGAACAATACGGAGTCGGTCTATTACGATGACGACGGACGTAAGAAGCAGATGGATCTGCAGATGGTGGTGAAGAACGCCACGCCCGCATGGCTGCTGCGTCAGATGATGAGGGCGAAGTAGCTTCCGCTGAGACACGCTTGGCCTGATAGTTTTTCGCGCTCAGATTGCGATCCCGGTCTGCTCTTTTCCTCGCGGCTTTTCCCAATCGAACGTCCACAAAGTCCCCCACCTCTGCCGCCGGAGGGGCGAGGTTGTGATTGTGAATATCGTCAAGGTCGGGGCCCACATGAACACGTGTCATCCCAGTCGCCCGGCGCCGCCTTTTGATAAATACGAAATGCTTTTTAGTCGGCTGCCCGAATGGCTTTGAACCGACAGATTTGGAGCCGGGATCCTGCTATTCAAACACGATGGAGCCCAGTGAGGTGGGGTGCCAGGTGAGTAATTCATCCGCGCCGTAGCTGTCGCGGGTGTAGATCATGCGCACGATGTTGAAAGCCAGTGCGCGGGCCCCGGAGTAATCGTAGCCTGGAGTCTTGAGTGGCAGCGCGGCTTCGATGACGTAGCGGTGGGCTGCTTCATCGTATTGCACGGCGCATTGCACACCCTCGCGGTTATCCCTGGCTTTGAAGAAGCCGCGGAATGCACCGAGGGCGTTGATGTCGTACTGGCACGTTGAATCTCTTGGGGTCTCGGAGTCGACGGGGCCGAAGCTTACTTCCACACCGCTTTCGCGCCAGATATGCGTGCCTGTCAGCGTTTCTGGGGGGGTTGCTGCCCAGACGGGACCGACCTGTTCGCACGTCAGTGCGATGAGGAGATGATCACCATCGCGCAGCAATCGCGCGCGGGTGGGATGTTTCGAAGGGAGGATGGAACTGCGGATCGAGAACCCTTCGATGAGCGCAGCGTCTGCCCACACGGCATCGTCGAGGATGCCGTCGATCTTGGGCGTGGCGGAAGCACGCGGGACATAAACGGTTTTGTCGAGGAGGCGCTCGAAGAACTGCACGCGTTCGGGAAGTGATTTTGCGGGGAGATTGGCGTGAAGGATTTCGAGGGATTTTTTGCGGAGTGCCGCGCTCCGTTCGCGTGCGGGAAGGGAGTCGCTCACGGCGGCATGGGCCTGCTGGCCGATGGTGTCCAACAGCGAACCGATGCCCTTGCTGTAATTTGCGATGACGGTGGGGAGGAACCCGAGGCGCATCTCCAGATCGCCCGTGGCCGGAGGGATGTTGCGTTCTTTTTCGTAGTAACGAACCGCCTCGGCCATGGTGCTGCCGTCGTCGTTGAGATAAAATGTGAGCAGGGGGGCGTTTACGCCGGGGGCGTGGTTCCTAGCGGCGCGTTCGAGTTGGTAGGGGGTGTGGGTGGCGAGGGCGAAGAGTTCGTGTGCGCGGAAGTGGCGCAGCACCATGCCGAGGCGTTCCTGGACTGCCTGATCGTTCTTGGTGAGTGAGAGGGCCTGCTCGAGCGTGGCGCGTTCCCATGCGAGATCCTCCGCAGCGTAGAGTGCAGGCTCTTCGCGGGGCATGTCGCTGAGGTGTGTAAGGTGCTGAAGCGCCGTGGCGTGCTTCTGTTCAAAATGTTTGTAGAAGGAGCGCATGAGGGCTGATCCCGCGCCGAACATATCGTTGCAGTACTGCGTCCAGAGTTGGTCGACATCGAGCCACGGGTCGGAGGTGAGCCGCATCAGGATCCAGTAGTAGGCGCCATCGAGGTAGAAATTCTGCTCGGGGGAGTACTCGTAATATGCGCCGAGGCAGTGGTGCTCGACGGACCACTGAAGGAAACGGGCCACGTTGGGGAGGTCGTTGCGCGGAGTCACACCCGCGAAACGCCAGTCGTGGAAGAACCAGTGTGCGCCCGCATCGGTGAACTGCAGGATGGCCTCTTTCTGGGCCTGCGCGTAGGCCGGGTCCTGCAGCATGTAAGTCTTGAGGACGATCTTCACGGCGACATTAGGCTCGAAGCGGATCCCCGCGGGCGGTTGCTTGGCATTCACATAGGAAAAGCAGGTGATGGCGAGGTCGGGAAACTCTGTGCGGCTGCGGCGCGCCACTTCATTGACAAAGCTGAAGTAAAGATTGCTGTAGGAGCCGTGCTTTTGCACCGATGCTTGGCAGTCTGCGCACTGGCAGTCGAAGGTGATATCCATCATCCCCATGCTGATGTAGCTCAGTGCGGGGCGAGTCCGCTTCTGTTCGCGGATGTAGTCCATGGCCAAGTCGGGCAGGGCCTTCGCGGAAAGACAGGGGTTCCAGATCTTGGTTCCGATGCTCAGCGGCACACGCCTCTCGCCACCGCGCATCTCATAAATCTCAGGATGCGTGGTTCCGAACTTTTCCGGTGGGAAGACATTGGCGAGATTGTGGAAACACTGCAGCGTCATGCGCGTGCCGTTCTGGTTCATGCGCAGCCATTCGGAGTGATCCTTCCAATACGGGGCGAAGAAGCTCGTCTTGAAGAACTCCTTCCGGAAGAGCTCGAGCGAGCGGATCTCGAGGACGCCGGTCTTGGGCTGGCTGTGCCAGAGTTCCGATGGTGCGTAGAAGCGGATTCCTGCGGCGACGTCCAGAAACTCGCAGACTGCGCTCGTCGTGCCAGTCTGGCCAGTGAAGGGGTTGCCAGCGATGAGGAGGGTGTTACCCCGGCGGCTGAGAAGGATGGCGCCGGGGTTCGACTCAAGCTTGGAGCGGTCATTCGGCGTTAAGAACCGCGTGTTGCCGACCGCGAGGACGAGCTTGTCCTCCGGGAGAGCCATGCCGTTCTTTTCAACGAGGACCGGGAAATGGGGCGCCGCGGCACGGTCGATGTTTGCATCGGGTAGATAGGGGCGCGCCGCGTCGGTTCCCGCAAATGCTCGAATCAAGTAGTGTTGGAGCACGCGTCCGGCGAAGTTGGAGCCATCGAGGATCAGCGTGTTTTGAGGGGTGATCCGGAGAGGTTGCTCGCGTGGTGGCTCAGCATCGGCCCGGCTTTGCGGGAAAAGACCGAACAGCAGAAGCATGCCTGCGAATGGTGCAGTGAGGAACTGGATGAAGGAACGCATCATGGGGTGGGGGAGGGGATGGTTGCCGCGGTGCACCGTCCGCAGACGTCCAGTGGAGCGGGGGTGTGACTGTATCGGTCCGAACTTTTGGTGGAATTTTGTGCGGTGAATCTCAAGCGAAAGATGCAGGGTCGCGTGCATCCACGGCATTCATTGGACGGGGAAGGGGCGAGCGCTCCAAAGGGGAATCCGGTTGAGCCCCTGACGCAGCTCCTTGATTGGGCCGGGGATTCTGGGGCCAGGCTCCATCGGTTTGCCGGTGAAGTCCCTTTCGATTCGCGGTTCGTGGAATGCGCCGAAATCGTTTACCAACACGGGAACTGAGAGTTCGAGCATCAGCGTGTTGGGATCAAAGGTGTAGGTGAAGCCGGGGACGGTGCGGCTGTGTGCATCGCAGTCCTTCCCTTCGTTGTAACCGGCCCATGCGGCCTGCCATGAGGCGAGTGGGACGGGCAGCGGTGTCTTCGCTGAGAATGCGAACCGGGTCTCGTCCGGGGCGCAGCCGTAGAGGTTGAAGTCGAGGCGGCGGTCTTCGGAGCGGACCTCGTCGGGCGTGGTGAGTTGGAGGAAGAGGCCGGTGCCGCCGATGAACAGGTTGTTGAAGAGAGCGTTGTGTGCGGCGTTCCAGTTGCCCGTGCGATGCCTCTCGATGGTGAAGGCCACGCCTGCCTTCGAGGCGCCTAGAATGAGGTTGTGGGCGATGGTCACGCCGCCGGACTCGCGCGTGCCCACGGCCACTGCGTTGTCGATGAACACGTTGTTTGCCACAAGGCACGGCTTGGCACTGCCGATTTCGAAGTCGAGGCCGACCTCGTGGTTGAGCACCACGTTGCGTTCCACCCGTGTGCCGTCGCCTCCGCCGCCGTCCAGCCAGATCCCCCACTTGCCCCTGTTGTCGCGGACGAGGTTGCCCTCGATGACGGAGTGCGACGGGTTGTGGAGCTTGATGCCGGCGCTCTCCCAGCGCTTCTTGCCGGTGAAGAGGAGGTTGTTGTTTCGCTCCACCACATTGCCACGGAGTTGGAGGTTGGATCCGTTGTAGCTCGCGGTTCCGGCGGCTCCGTTGTCTGCAATCCAGTTGCCCTCCACGAGGTGATGGCCCGCACCAGTCGCGCGCCCGTTGTCGCCCGTCTCGAGATCTGCATCTGCAGACCCTTCACAGCCGAGGTCGAGCCCGATGCCGGCTGCCCAGCGGATCACGTTGTTGCGGATCACCCAGTGGTTGCCCGAACGCGTTCCCACGGCGCCGGCCTGCTGCCATTCGGGATGCGCGGCCTCCCAGAAGTTGGTGGGATATTGATTGCCACAGTGCTCGAAGGTGAAGCCCTCGACCGTGATGAATCCGAGTCGCCGCTGGTGCGGTGCAAAAAGGCGCCGTCGCGTCGTGACTTCCACCGTGTGCTTGTCCGGCGATTGCCCTTCCGCAAAGTGAAGCGCCAGTTTGCTTGTGGACGCGTCGTAGCGCCACGTGCGGGCCTTTGCGAGGAACTCTGCTTCCATGGGTGCCTGCTCAAATGGCGCCCCGTCCACGAAGACCTGGCCGAGCGTGTAGACCAGCGTGGGATCGGCCATCGGGAGCCCGCGCTCCCGTTCAGGCCTGCCTTCGCGGCCATAAGGAGTCGATGCAAACGGAACCCGGAACGGGTTCGCTCCATCGCGGTGTGCGGTGTCGGTGAACAGGGATTCTTCAAGGAGTCCGGCCCACACGCCGGGTGCGCCCGCTTCCCACTGAGGCCGCCACACATCGGAACCGCGCACCACTGCGCCTTGCGCGACTTGGGAGCGGAATACAATCGGCGCGTCGTTTGTTCCTCCGCGCGGAGGGGCCACGCGCTCGCGGTAGATGCCCGGGGCGACGAGCACGGTGTCGCCCGGTTGCGCGAGTTCCGCCGCGCGCTGGATGGTGCGCACGGGAGCGGCCTGGGTTCCCGGTGCGGAGTCGTCACCGGTGGGTGCGACCCGGTAGGTGGCTGCCGAAGCGATCTGGCAGAGAATGGGCGCAAGCAGCAGTGCCGCGGGAAAGAGCCTGCACAGGGGTTTCGGCGCGATGGAGTGGGAGGGATTGCTCATGTTTTCGTGGAGGTGTTCATCCCTTCTGCATCACGGGAAAAGCCACCTCCGGGAGTCCCGGGATGCTGAGTACGGAGGTGGTTTCATCAAAGCAGCGCACAAGCAGCCATGCGACGGCGATGCCCAGCAGGAGCAGGATCCAGCCTGCGATGCGGTTGGGGGAGGCGACCCCTGCGTCTGTGGTCCGCACGTCCCATCCATGCACCATCGCAAGCGGGGTGGCGCGCCTGTGGCGGAGCGCGTGGAGGGCGAGGCCGAGCAGGTGGACGCCAATCAAACCCACGGCGCCCCATGCGATGCGCCCGTGCCATGTCTCGACCCACTCGCCCGCAAACCCTGTGGCAATGAGAAGTGCCAGCCCTGTGTAAAGGAGCTGCGCGAACAGTGCGCTTCCCGGATTGAGCCCTGGATACTCCATCTGTCTTCCGCGAAAAGCACCCGCGAGGTAACGCAGCACGGCGCGCGGCCCATGGATGAACGCACGCCAGCGCATGGCCCTCGCGCCAACGAATCCGAGGATGACCCGGACGAGGAGGAACCATGCGGCGAGGAGCCCCGCGAGCATGTGATGTTTGAAGAGTGGGCCCTCCGGATCGCACTGGAAGCCGATATAGAGGGAGGCCGTGAGGCTGCAGGCGAAGCCCCAGTGGCTCACGCGTGCGGGTAGGTCCCAGACAAGCACCTGCTTTTCCGAAGGATCGCGCCCGGACGGTCTTTCGTGGGCATCATCGGGCGTGCCCGCGCTCATGCGAAGGCGCGGGTGAGTGGGTTGGGTCGGAGTGTGGAAGAGCCTCCCTCCTGCAACCAGCGGCGCCATGCGGCTGCGTCGAAGCCAAGATCCTTTCCGGAGGCCTCGACCAATTCGGCGCGTGCGGCGCGGGCAAGGCAGAGGCGCGCTTCACCGAGGAACTCGCAGAGAACCGTGGCGCCCTCCGGGTCGCCGCAGCGCAGGAGGGCGCGGCCGAGCGCCATTCGGAGATAGGCGAGTCGTTCGGAAACCGTGTCCGTGCAGGAGCGCAAATCGGCGGAACGTTGCACGAGGCGATCTTTGAACAGGGGAGACGCGAGGACTTTGCGCAGAGGTGCGCGCCCTTCCGCGCAGGCCAGACGTTCGAAGCCGCAGGCGAGGGTGTAGAGGTAGCCCCATGCGCCCCGAAGATCCTCCGGCTTGAATTCTGCCCGCCCTGCAAGCTGCACCAGCAGGGGAACCGCGGCCGGTTCACGCAGCCGGACGAGGCTGCCGAGCATGAGCGCGGGCTCGGGCGCATAGCCTTGGTCGGGCATGAGATGCTTGGTGCCCTGTCCGCCGAAAAGCTCGAGGCTGAGCACTGGCTCCCCAAGTGCCTTGCGAACTTCTGCGACGTAAAACGCCACGGAGTCCTTATCGCCGAGGAAGGCTGCGACGCGATGAAGGTTGGGATTGGGCTTTGCCAGATGCGGTCGGAGGGCCTCCAGCGCTTGTTCGCGCGGGATGAGGCAGAGCGTGGCCGTCGGGACGAGCGCTTCATCCATGGTGCCTTTCGTAGCCACCTTGCGTGCCATCTCGGCGGGCGTCATTGCAAAGCCGAGGTCGTCTTGGGCGAGGTCCTCGGGTTTGAGCATTCCTTTTTCGATGAGCACCGCCTGGAGCCGCGGTAACGGGATGTCGCGCAGGAGGGTGCCGGCGTCGCGTGCGGTGCGCACGGCGTGTGCAGCGGCCATGCCCATGACGCAGAGGTCGCGCTGCATGCGGGCTGCGGAGAGCGCGTCGTGGGTTGAGGAGTAGGCCTTGCCCGCGATGATGACGTTGTCGATGGCAGCGGGAATCATCGCTGCATACGGGACGGTGGCACGGCAGAGCGCGCGCCAGTTGGTCGGGATCAGGCCTGCCTTTGCGGCATCGCTGGTCGCCAGTCCCTTGATGTCCGGATTGGACTCCACGCGGAATACGCCGTCGCTGAATCTGCGGCCAGCGAGCAGATCGAGAAAGGTGAGAGTTTTTCCGCCGCGGATGTGCCGCGACTCGCGCGGGGCGAGGTAGAACGGGGGCGGGATGTGCTTCTTCTCCGCGGAGAGCTTGCCGTTGCGGCGCATCGAGACGACGAAGCGCGTTGTGTCCAAGGCACTGCGTTCGTCGCAGGGCGAAAGGAAGGGGCGCAGCGCCTCGGGTTTGCCCGGGAGGAATCCTGCGAAGGAGGCCCAAAGCGTGAGTTCGTCGTGCTCGCCGCCGAAGCTGTATGCGCAGCCGGACCATGCCGCGAGTGCGCCGTCTCCGGTCGCATCGATCCAGTGTGCGGCCTCGACTGCTGCGAGTCCGGAGGGTGTGATCACGTAGACGCGCTTGAGCGTACGGCCCTCGAGCGCCACGCCCGTTGTGGGGCATCCGAACAGGATTGCGGCGCCCGCCCTTCGGATGCCGCGGAAGAAACCCGGAGCGTTGAGCCCGTCGTTCTTCGCCTCCATGGCGGTGTAGTACTCCTCGAAGGCGCGGGTCTTGTTGCCGTACCAGAGGTTGGTCACGCCGCCGATGGTGTTGGTGCCGCCGAGTTCGTGTCCGCGCTCGAGGCAGAGTGTCTGCATCCCCAGGGTGCCTGCCGCGTATGCAGCTGCATTTCCGCTGGTGCCGCCTCCCGCAACGAGCGTTTCCACACGTCGGAGGGTGCTCGGGGGCTGGAATAGCACGCGGTGCAAATGCGCTTCCGGTTCGCTGAAACCGCGGTCGTGAAAACTGTGGGCCATCCTGGCTGCGGGCGCGGGGTCCGCGGCTACGCCCCGGTTCCAAAAGCTGTATGCAGGCGCATCGCCGCGCGGCATTGCGGGCAGAGCCTGCACGCGGTCCACGGCGTTGGGGAAGGTTTTGAAAAGCACGCGCCAGTCTTTGAGCACCAGCGAGCCCTCGGTGTTGCCCGTGATCCCGGCCGGGCCGAACACGAGCAGGTTTGGGATTCCGTCGACGGAACCGCCTGCGGCCTCGATGCGATCCGCGCCGCTGCAGAGGAATCCATCCGCGCCGCGGAAGCGCCTCTCTGCGCCCTTCCACTCCGCTTCGAGCGAGGCGGTGTAGACCATTGTGAAATCGTCCGACAACGCGAACGGGCCTGCGATCTGGGAATCCAACTCCACATCGAAACTGGCGTAGTAGTAATGCGTTTCGAGTGATACCCGCGCGCCATTGGATGCGGTGTATGCGGAACGCCGCGGTGGCACGGGCGCGGCGAGATCCACCATGTAATGGTATCGGCGCGGTCCCTGCACGGGCGCCACCTTCGCTCCTGCGGCGCGCGCCACCGTGGACTCGGCAGTGGCATCGACGATGGCGTTGCTTTGGATGGCAAAGAGGCCTGTCTTACCGCCGAAGACCACGCCTGCGAGGCGGCCGTCGAGGGCGAGGGCGCCGGCCACAGAGGCGTTGTAGAGAAACTGGACGCCGGCTTCCGAGAGTCGGTCCTCGATTTCGATGGCGGCCTTGAATGCGTTGAAGTACACGCGGCCGTCCTGAGTCTCGCTGGTGGTTTCGGTGAGCACACCGCGCACCACGTCCGGGAACGCCGCCGCATCGGCGCTCTCCAGCCATGGGCGCAGGAGACTGGTGCCTTCGAGGAACGGGTTCACGCGGTCCATCACGAGGACGGGTTTGCGGCCGCGCTTCGCGAGGTCGAGGGCGAGTTGGCAGGCGAAGAGCGTGCTGCCGCAAACCAGCACGTCGGCGTCCGCAAGAAAGGGGATCTCGACGCTCCCGTCTTGAGAGGTCTGGGGTTCAAAGCCCTCTGATGCGCCATAGAGCTGCGCGCGATGCAGCGATGATGCGGCAAGGACGCCGCCGACTGTCTGCAGGAACGTCCTGCGGCCGATGCTTGGGGTGGGCATTCCGCGACGATTGGGGAGACGCGTGCCGTTGTCAACGACCCGGGCCGGGCACCACCCGCCTAGCGCCCACGCGGGTTGCGGAGCCGATAGAAGCGTCCGTCTTCCGCGCCACCGAGGAAGTCCGGGATACCGCTTCCTGCGAAGTCGACGGTGGTGGGTGAAACATCGTGTCCTTCGAGATTCTGAGGTGAAAGCGGGCCGCGGTTTTCGAAGCGGAAGGAGCCATCGACGGAGCCGGTCTGGCGCAGCCATGTGGCGTTCTTTGAATTCAGGAGCAGGTCCGGAAGGCCGTCGCCATCCCAGTCAGTCACGCAGAGTTTGCGCCTGCCGCTGCCGCCGGCCGACTTGGCATTGAGGCGCAGCGGCGCGCCTGTGGTGTCGCAGAAGACGCGTCGAGGCGGGAGCAGGACGAGGCGCTGGCTCCGGCGTGCGCGTTCGAAGAAGGCGAGATAGCCCTCTTGGTCGAGCATCACGAGGTCCGTGAGTCCGTCGCCATTCCAATCAGAGGCCACGGGCGTCGTCCGCCACTGAGTGAGGAGCGCGTCGCCTTCCGGTCGCATCCATCCGTAGGAGAGGGCGGGTTGCGGTCCATCCCATGCGACCTCCACGGGTGCTGCCGCGGCGAGCATGGGTGCGTTGCGGGTGCCGGTGTTGCGGAACCATTGCACGCGGCCGAGGATCGAGTTCACGACGAGATCCGGGAGTCCATCGCCATCCCAGTCTGCGACGCTGAGTGTGGTGTATCCCCACTTTGCCTCCGCAGGCCCTTGGACGCTGCCATTGGTGCCCGCTTGAATCCGGATCACCGTCCCAGCCGCCTCCATGAGACGGGGCGCGGCCCAGCGCGGATGATCGACTCCGGGGCCGCTGAGGTTTTCAAAGAAGCCGATGCGGCCGGCGGTGTTGCCGGCGAGCAGGTCCAGATCGCCGTCGCCATCCCAGTCGAAGGCGACCGGAGTCGCAAGTGCACCGAACTTGAGGGTGTCGGCCTCTTGCTGGAAATACCGGGGTGGATCGAAGAGGGGCAGGTGATCGGGCGTGCAACGGCCGGTGTGTCGGATGAGCGCGACGCGCCCGTCCTCGTCGCCGACCACGAGATCGGTGTGACCGTCCTTATCCCAGTCGATGGCGACGGGAACGATCATCTGCAGGTCCATGTGCAGGGGCTGGCCCTGCGAGTCCTTGAGTTTGCGGCCCGCCGCGTAGCGCGGTTCCGTGCGGGTGCCGATGTTTTCGAAGTAGGTGAACCCGTCGAGGAACTCACCGCAGAGGAGGTCGAGGTCTCCGTCTCCGTCGAAGTCGGCGAAGTTGGGGGAGGGCCATCCGAAGGTTTCCGCGGGAATCCCGTCGGCCATCACCCGGAAGGGCTTGTCGTAAGAGGGTTGGGCGTTGGTGCCATGGTTGCGCGCCACATAAACGAATCCGCGCAGCGGGCCGCGGGTCCAGTGCCCACGGGCATCGTAGGCGTTGTCCCATCCGTAATCGGTCCAATCATCGGCGCCCACCACCACATCGGTGAGGCCGTCTCCGTCGTAGTCGACCAAGCGCCAGAAATTCCCGCGGACCTTGTTGGGATGGAGGTTGGGGGGGAGTGAAAGCTTCTGCGGTTTCTCCACGCCCGTGCGCAGGAAGTCTGGGTATTCCACGCCGGGGCTGAGTACGTGTGGCTTGCCGTCCACCATGCTGAGTTGCACGTTTTGCAGGCCGCGGCTGATTTTGCGGCCCGGCTTGAAGACGGGGAACGGGTTGCGCTCGGTGGGGCCGGTCACGTTCTCGAAGAAGTACACGCCGTTGGAGGGTTGGTCCGGGCAGTTGACGACGAGGTCCAGATCGCCGTCTCCGTCGAAGTCCATGGGGAGCGGCCATGCCCAGAGGCCGACGCCGAGGTCCACGACAAGGCCGGGGTTGTTGTAGGGAAGGGGTTCGAACGCCGGTGCGTCCGCGGCATGCGTTGCGTCGCACGCGCTCAAGAGGCACGCGGCGAGAATGGTGCGGCTTGCGAGGGGGAGGGGGTGGGCCATCACAGCGCGAGGCTAGCTCTCTGTCGGAGGGCGGACAAACACGGATGCGCCGAGCTTCCGCCGGCACGCGATGCAGCCGAGGCTCGCCGCACGTGGGCGGTCCGGGTAGAACTGCGTCCGATGTCCACCGCCCTCCTTCTTACGGCGCTGCGTGCCGCTCTCCCTCCGAAACAGGGAGGCCGTTTGCCGTGGCGTATGCAGGAGGAGCGCATGTTTGGACAGGGCCGCACGCGATGAACCCACTCCGCAAGGCGCTCCTGATCGTTTGCAGCGCGCTCCTCGCGACGGTCCTGCTGGGGGCGATACTGCCCCTCGCCAACCCGCTTACACAGGGCATCTCCCGCCTACCCCAACCCTACTATGGAGTGGCGATCGTGAAGGGTACGGACGGCGCCTGCGGCCTGGATTTCGCCCAACTCTATTTCCCCGCTCGCGCATGGCTGCATGGCGAGAATCCGTATCGTCCTGAAAGTCCGCAGTTCCGTGATCCCGCGGGACGCGTCGCCGGCTACTCGCCGTTCAGCCTGTTGATATCGGCTCCGGCGAGTTCTCTGGGATTTCGCGGCGCGTTGATTGCCCATCTGCTTTTGCAGTTGGCCCTGTTTGCGATTGTCGCGGGTGCGTTCCTGCGGTGTGTCGGGCTGGGAACGCTGCTCTGGCCGTTCCTTGGCGTGTGCTTGTTGCTGCTGCTGCTCACGCCGGCGGGGCTCAGTTTTCTGGAACGCGGCCAGTGTGACCTGTTCGTGGCGGCTTCATTCACGCTGCTTTTTTACGCGCTCTGGGCGTCGTCTCCGCGTGCTGCTGCGGCCGCGGGTCTTGCATCGGGAGTCGTGGCGGGGATGAAGTGGACCGCACTTCCGCTGCTTGGTGCGGTGAGCGGGGTTGCCTGTGTGCTGCAGCGGCGCTGGTGGGCGCTGGCGGTGCTTGCCGGCTTTGGTGTCACGTTACTGGCGATGCCCTCGTTCCTTGCGGAGTTCGCAGGGATCATGCGCTACTGGGAATCGCAGCCGCCCGATGGGATTTCCGCCGACCGTCTCTGGCTGCTGATGGGAGCGCCGATGGGCACGAGCAAGCTGGCTTTCGTCGCGGCGGGTCTTGCCGCGGGGGCCGCTATGCTTCGCCTCAAGCCGCATCCCTGCACGCCAGACTCCTTCCGTGCGGTTTTCTTTCCTTATGCGCTGGGGCTTGCGGTGCTGGCGCTGGGGGTGGGGAGCATCGTGTTCGAGTACCGGGTGGTGAGCCTGCTGGGTGTGGCTGCGCCCCTTCTGGCATGGTTTGAGGAAACGCGCGCGAACCGTCGTCCGGTGGATGCGGTGATTGCATGGAGCTTTGCGGGCTACCTGCTGCTGTCACTGCGCGCATGGCCTTTTCACGTGATCCGGCCGGGGTTCATGGCGGTGGTCCACCTCGGCTGCGCCGTGGGATTCCTTGTGCTTGCGGGGATTCGACACCGGTCCGCGTACCGGAGCGTCACCGCGCGTTGATTCCGGTTCGAGTGGAGGGAATCAGGGCTCGAGGCACGCCATTGAGACGAGCTCCAGCACACGTCGCAGACCGTCGTCTCCGCCGAGGCTCCCCTCGTTGTAGTGGGTCTTGGGAATGGGTTCCCACGTGTCGCGCGAGAGATCCTTGAACTCCGGCTGTGGCAGACCCGTGAGCGTGGGGTCGTACTGGCCGGTCTTGCCGCCGAGTTTGTAGATGACCAGATCCAGCGAGGGCACAATGAGCAGGCCGAATCCACCGGCACCGGATTTGAAGAAGGCATCACGCGGGGCGGCGAGCACGTGGCCGTCCGCATTGGTCTCGAACTGCAGGCTAAAGGGCGTGTGCGGGTTGTGGGGGGAGAGCTGCTGGCAGAGTTTGATGTAATCGGCGGGAACCAACTGGCGTTCCTTCCAGCGTCCGCCGTGGGCGAGACAGTAGCCGAGGCGCAGAGCGTCTGTGGCGTGGACAGCCGTGCTGCCCGCCCCGTTGGCGTGTGGCATCTTGAAGTCGCCTCGTTGCAGGCAGTAGCCCCAAGAGCCCCATCCCATCGGCTCCGCGAGCCGGGTGCGGATGTAGTCCTGCAACTCCATCCCGGTGATGTTGCGCAATACGATGGAGGCGATGTGCGGTGCGGGGGAGGAGTAGGAATAGCCTTCGCCGGGGCCGCACCAGAGCGGGACGTCGAGGGAGCTGCGGTCGAGGTCGCGGATGTTCTGGCCGGGGACGGGCTTGAGCTGCTGCATCTTTCCGAGGGTCCAGCCGGAGGGGGATTGTCCCTCGCCCCAATAGCCCGAACTCATGCACAGGAGCTGTCCCAGACGGATGTCCGCCTTGCGCGGATCGTTGAGGGGGAATGCTTGTGGGAGAAATTTTTCGGTGAAGACCTTTGTGTCGAGCCCTTCGGGGATCCTGTCCTTGAACTCGTTGAGCATCACGCCGCAGGCGATGCTGGTGTAGGCTTTGCCGGTGGAGGCCATGTCTGGGTTGGCATTTCTGCTGGCCCGCCCGAAGTAGCGCTCAAACACAAGGTAACCGCGCCGCACGACGAGCAGTCCGCCGTGTTGTGTTCCGCGTTCGCAGACCTGGTAGGCGGTCTCGAGGCGCGCTGCATCGATGGCCGCCTTCTCGCGGATCTCTGCGGGCCCTGAAAGCGTGCGCCATCCGCCCTCGTTGTCTGGTGGCGGGAAGTAATCGGCAGCGGCGAGTGGCAGGGATGCGACCAGCAGGCAGAGGGCAGGGACAGCGGGGAACTTCATGGCGTCTGGTTGACGCCACTTGCAGTGGGAACGCAAGACTTATGCGGGAGCGCGCGGCGGCGGCACCAGAGGACTGTGGACGAGGAGCGCGGCCGCGATTACTTCACCACCATCTTGCCATTCATGATCACCCAGTGGCCCGGGAACGTGCACACAAACGGGTACACGCCGGGTGTCGCGGGCGCCTTGAAGCGCAGCACGTCGCTCGTGTTCGGCTCCAGAAGCTTTGTGGCATGGAGGATCTTGTCGCTCTTCGGAAGGAAGCCCTTCTTCGCGCTGTCGGGATCCTTGGCCATCTCATTGGCCGCGAGACCGATCTCCTCCAACGCGCCGGGCAGCAGGATGACGAGGTTGTGTTGGGTGAGGTCCGGATTCTTGAACACCAACTTCACGGGCTGTCCTGCGCGCACGCTGAATTCGGTGGGTGCGAAGAGCATGCGTTCGGCAAGGGTGCCGATCTCGACGGTTGCGAGGTCCTTGATCGAGTCGAACGCCGCCTGTTCTGGTGAGGGGGCTGGCTGGCCGGCGGTCCGTGCGACGGGGGGCTTTGCAACGACGCTCTTGAGTAGGGGCGCGACCACCGCCGCGAGTTCCGGGCGTGTCTGCCAGTGGGAGCGCAGCGCTTCGGAGCCGAGTGAGCACGCGAGTGCGTAGCGGAGGTGGATGTTGTCATCGAGCCCGGCGCGGAGCATGGGGAGGATGGCATCGAGTGCCGCGGCGCCGCCCATGTAGCTGGCGGTGATGGCGGCCTCGAGGCGCACGAGTCCATCGGGATCGTTTGCGGCGCTTTTGAGAAGCGGCACGCCCGCGTCGGGACAGGCGGCGTACCAGTGGCGCAGCATCCGCACGGCCGCGGCGCGTGCCTGCGGGACATCGCAGCCGGCGAGTTCCGCGAGGAGTGCGGGTTGGGTTTCGCCGAGACCGCGCATGAGCCACAGGGCTTCCACCTGGTGATGGCGGAAGCGTGGATCGTTTCTGTCGAGGCCCGCGATCCACTGTGCAAGGGGCTTCGCGACCTCCTGCGTGCCGCGCTCCCGCAAAGCGTTCCGGCTCCAGTAGCGGTAGCGGCTTTCGGTGCGGCGCAGATTGTCGAGCAGCCCGGGCACGGGTGCGTCCGCGATCTGCGGGGGTTCGGCGGGTTTGAAACCCTTGGGGACGATACGCCAGATGCGGCCGGAGGTGCGGCTGCGGCGCGGGTCGCGGAGGGAGTATTGAGCGTGGCCCTTGACCGGGTTGTACCAGTCGCAGACGTAGAAGTCGCCGCGTGGTCCGAAGCCGACGTCGACGGGGATGAAGCTGAGGTTTTGGGAGAAGAGAAGATCGCTGACGTACTCCTCCTCGAAGTGGTCCGCCTTCTGGATCCAGCGGTGGATCTCGATGCGGTTGGTGGGTTTGTAGCGGGCCTTGAGGAAGCCGCCCTGCATTTCTTCGGGCCAGCCGGGGAAGTCGACGAACATCTGGCCGCAGGTGCCGGAGTAGCCCGGGAGCTTGCCGGCTGCAGGATGCTGCGTGGGATAAGGCGGGTTGGTGGCGTGAAAGGCGTTGGCGAAGATGGGATGGCTCGCGACGTGATTGCCCCAGTCGTCAAAGGTGACGCCCCATGGGTTGGTGCTGGGATAGCCGCCGAATGCCACGAGACGTTGGGTGGCGGGCGTGAACCGGAACCAGCCGCTGTTGTCGAGGCGCACTGGGCCGTAGGCGGTCTCCACCTGGCTGTGGTGGAAGATGGATTCGCGGATGAGCAGGTCGCCATCTGGAGTCCATGTGAAGTCGTGGAGTGCGTGGTGGCTGTCCTCGGTGCCGAAGCCGCTCAGCAGCTTGGTTCTGCGGTCGGCGCGTCCATCGCCGTCGGTGTCTTCGAGGAGGGTGAGGCCGGGTTGTTCGGACACATACACGCCGTTGCGTGTGAGCTCGAAGGAGAGTGGGATGTGGAGTTTGTCGGCCCACACCGTGCATCGGTCGGCGCGTCCGTCGTGATCGGTGTCCTCGAGGATGAGGATTTTGTCGTTGGGCTCGTTGCCGGGATAGACGTGCGGATAGGTGGTGGAGCAGGAGATCCAGAGGCGGCCGCGTGCGTCCCAGCGCATCTGGATGGGGTTGGCGATTTCCGGGAACTGTTCTTCGCTGGCGAAGAGGTTCACATCGAAACGCGGGTCGATTTTGAAGGCGGCCATCTCGTCCGCGGGCTTGAGCCATTCGTTGGCGCCGCGCCCTTCTGCGACGGTGTCGAGAGGAGGCAGGTTCGAATCGTCGACCGGTTGGTTTGCGAAGGTCTTTCCGCCTGCGATCGCCCAGATCCGCCGGTCGCGGTTGGCGGTCATGAGGTCGAAGTTCCGCATGGCGGGGAGGAAGTCGAGGTAGCCGTACTCTTTGTTGCGGCCGCCGGTGTAATAGAAGGTGTTGAGGGGGCGGTAGCGGCGGAAGTACTGGGTGTTCTTGTCGACCACGGCCCTGCGCAGTTCCTCGGCCGGCTTGGGAGCGGTGCGTTCGAAGAGACCGCGGAAGATTTCTGCAGCGACCATCGCATCGCCTTCTTCCGTGAGATGCACGCCGTTGACGGTGAGCTGGGTGGAAGGATTGGACAGCAGGGGAAGGGAGGGATGGAACAGGTCGACGAAGCCGACCTTCTCCGAGGCTGCGACCTCGGCCATTGCAGCGGTGTAGGCTTCGAGGCGGGCGTTGTTCATCTGGGCCGCTGGCACGCCGGTGATGTCCTCGTTTGCCGGCGGCGAGAGGAGGACGATGCGCGGGGCGGTGTGTCCGTTGAAGGCGTGTCCTTTGATGGACCCGAGCCATTTGGCGAGGCGCAGCTTGAAGGCGTCGATTTTCTCGAGGCCGCCGAAGGATTCGTTGAATCCGAAGGCCGCGATGACGACGTCCGCATTTTCATGGGCGAGGTGTTGGGGGATGGTCGCGAAGTTTTCGGGGCGCGGCTGGAGGTCGACTTCATCGGCCGACCATGCGAGGTGGCGGACGACGAGTTCGTGTTTGGGAAGAGCGGTGTGGAGGAAGGCCTCGAGCCAGCCGTAATCCTGTGCGCGTTCAAGGAGGGTGTTGCCCACCAGCGCGATGCGGTCGCCCTTTTTCAATTCGAGCGGAAGGGTTGTCACGATCGGCTGCACACGCGCGCCTTCCGGTGCCGTGCTCTGGTAGATCCCGTAGCCTGCAAGCGATGGATCAGCGGAAGGAGTCGATGGTTTCTTGTCGGCGGTGGGCGCTGGTTTCTGCGCTGAGGCGGTTCCCGTGGAGACGAGGAGCAGACCTGCGGCGATGCAGCCGGAAAGTACGCGTGGAACTCGAGAGTGGGAGGATGCGCTTTTCATGAAGAGACGAGGAGAGGATCTGCGAATGGAGCTGGAATGGCCGCTGGTCCGTGGTTTGCGCGAGTGCGCGCGCGCCGCAGGCCGGATGGTTCAAGCCATGATGTCGCGGACGATGTGCGCGCTTTCGACACCGGTGAGCCGCTGGTCGAGACCTTGGAAGCGGTAGGTGAGCTTCTCGTGATCGATGCCGAGCAGTGCGAGAAGCGTGGCGTGAAAGTCGCGGACGTGGACCTTGTTGTCGGCGGCCTTGTAGCCGACTTCGTCCGAGGATCCGTAGTGGAAGCCGCCTTTGACGCCGCCGCCGGCCATCCAGACGGTGAAGGCGTGGGGGTTGTGGTCGCGTCCGGGTTTGTCGGCTTTTTGAGCGACTGGGGTGCGGCCGAATTCGCCGGCCCAGACCACGAGGGTGTCCTTGAGCATTCCGCGCTGTTCGAGGTCTGCGAGGAGTGCGGCGACGGGTTGGTCGGCTTCGAGGGCGAAACCGCGATGGTTGCCGGCGATGTCGCGATGGCCGTCCCAGCTCTGTTGGTTTTCCATGCCGCCGGAGTAGATCTGCACGAAGCGGACGCCGCGCTCGACCATGCGGCGCGCGGTGAGGCACTGGGCTGCGAAGTGAGCGCAGTGCTTCTGATCGAGCCCGTAGGCCTGTTTGATATGCTCGGGTTCGCTTGCGACGGCGAAGGCCTCGGGTGCAGCGGTCTGCATGCGGTAGGCGAGTTCGAAGCTCTCGATGCGTGCGGACAGTTCGCTCTCGATCGGGCTCTGTGCGAGGGCGCGCCGGTTGAGGCGTGCGAGGAGGTCGAGTTGTGCGCGCTGCGCGTCGCCCGCCTGATCCGCAGCGGGCTTGAGATTTTCGATGGGCTCGCCGGAGGGTTTGAGCCATGTGCCTTGGTAGACACTGGGCAGGAAGCCCGCGCCCCAGTTCTGAGCGCTGCCCTTGGGGAGGCCGCGGTTGAGCGGGTCGCTCATCACGACGAAGCTTGGGAGGCTTTCGGCTTCGGAACCAAGGCCGTAGGTGACCCACGAGCCGACGCACGGTGCGCCCATGCGGGTGATGCCGGTGTTCATCATGAACAGTGCGGGGCTGTGGTTGTTGGAGCCGGTCCAGCACGAGTGGATGAAGGACATCTTGTCCACGTGCTTGCAGAGATGCGGGAAGAGATCGCTGCCCCATGTGCCGCTGGCCCCGTGCTGCGCCCATTCGAAGGGCGACTTCATCAGCGCGCCGACCTGGCCTGGGAAGAAGCCCGTCTTGGGATCAAAGCCCTCGAGGGTCTGTCCGTCGCGCTTCTGGAGTTCGGGCTTGTAGTCCCATGTGTCCACCTGGCTCGGACCGCCGTTGGCAAAGATCCAGATGACGGATTTGGCGCGGGCGGGGAGCGGCGGTTTGCGCGGTGCGAGCGGGTTGGATGGAGCTGCATCAGCGCGCCAGCCGGTCCGATCGAGAAGCGCGGCGCACGCGAGCCAGCCGAAACCACCGCCGGTACGCAACAGCGCTTCGCGACGCGAGAGGAAGGGGAGAGGGTTCATGGGACGAGTTCAGGGAAGGTAGGCGAATTCGTTGAGGCTCAGGAGCACCTGGCAGAACTCCACGAGCGCGGCGGAATCCGCTGCAGTGCCGGAGGCTGAATGGCGGCTGCGTGCGGCTCGGAGGAACTCGATGCCTGCGCTGAGCTCGTCGGCATCCGGGGGACGTCCGAGCGTGACGGCGTAGGCGCGGCGCAACGGTTCGTCCGCAGCCTCCGCGGCGTCGGGTGTCTGCGCGATGCGCTTGGCGAGGGACTGCGCGCAGGTGCGCGCCATTGCACTGTTCATGAGCACGAGAGCCTGCGGTGCAACGGTGGTGGTGGGGCGCTGGCCCTGACTGGCGAGGGGTTCGGGTTGGTCGAAGCTCACCATGGTGGCTGGCAACTGGCTGCGCTTGATCCGCAGGTACACGGAGCGGCGGCTGCTCTTCTCGTCCTGCACGGGCGGGCCGTAGAGCTTGGGTTCGAGGAGGCCGGCGACTGCGAGCATGCTGTCGCGGACGGCCTCGGCCTCGAGGCGGGCGGGTGCGCGGCGCAGGAAGAGGCCGTTGTTCGGATCGGCTGCGAGCTTGGATTGGTCCTTCACCGCGGCTTGTTGGTAGGCGGCGCTGGTCATGAGGAGACGATGCATCGCCTTCACACTGCCGCCGTTTTTGAGCAGTTCCGCGGCGAGCCAGTCGAGGAGTTCCGGTTGGGTGGGCAGGGTGCCGGTGCGTCCGAAATCGTTGGGGGTTGGGACGATGCCCTGGCCGAAGTGATGCTGCCAGAGCCGGTTCACAAAGACGCGTGCGGCAAGAGCGCCTGCGCCGTCCTTGTCGTCGAGAATCCACTGGGCGAGCTGGCGGCGGCGGCCGGCGTATTTGGCGCCCTCCGGGGGTTTCCATGCCCAGCGGTTTTCGGGTGCGCGGCTGAGGACTTGGAGGAAGCCGGGTTCGGCGACCTCGCCCTTGAGCGCGACGTTGCCGCGTTTGAGCACGTAGGTTTCCTTGTAGGTTTCCACGGCGCCGCCGGCGGTGTGGTACTTCACGGCGGGATAACTTTCGGAGCCGACGAGGACCTTGAGAAGGCCGGTGGGTTCGGCTTTCACGCTGGCGAGGCGCTTGGCTTCGGTCTTCTGCCAGCCGGCATCGCGAGTGAACCACCAGTTTTCCAATGCCTCGCGTTCCTTTGTGGAGGCGGGTTGGCGGCGTGCTTGGAGCATTTCGAGGACGCGCGCATCCACGGTGGCTGCGGTGAGGGAAGGGTCGCCGCCGACCATGAGCGAGAGGCGTGCGCGTCCCACTGCCTCCTTCGCTCCTCCTGCAAACTCGAGGGTGACTTCGAGCGTGGTGTCCGGACGCGCAGGGACGGGCTCGCCAAAGGTGAACACGGCGGTGTTCGCGCGGCCGGCGCTGGCTTCCACTTTCCAGCCGGGTTTGCCGGTGAGCGCGGATTCGACGCTGGAATTGTCCTTCGCATCCGCGACGGCTTTGACCAAGGGCACGTCGATACTCCTGCCCTCCGCATCGCGCAATTTTGCGGTGATGCGGGTGAGTTGGAACTGGCCCTTGTTGCCGCGACCCGGGCCGTTCTTGGGGAGGGAAGGATCCGGCAGTGCCTCAAGGCGCAGTCCGCTCACAGGGCCCAGTGGAACAGGGCCGGAGAAGGTGTAGCTGTCGGCTGGAGCCTGTGGCGCAGCACTGGCGAGGAAGGATCCGTCCGGTTGCGCAGTGAGTTTCGCACCGCCGCTGCTCTTGGGCTGTGAGGGAGTCCACACGGACCACGCTTGCGGTGCGGGGAATGTGGCGAGGTCTTTTTCCAAGAAGCGCGCGAGCGATTTGCGGAGCGCTTCTTCGGCGGCGGATTTCTCGGCGAGGATCTGATCCATGCCGGCTTTCCATGCGGCCTTCTGGCGCGCGGTTTCCTCGGGATAAAGGTCGATGTCGATTTCGCTGCGGACGGTTCCCGTGAAGGTGGACAGCATCCGGTAATAGTCGCGGGTGGGGATGGGATCGAACTTGTGATCGTGGCAGCGTGCGCAGCCGACGGTGAGTCCGAGGAAGGCGGCGCCTGTGGTGGAGAGCATGTCGTCCATGTCCTCGTAGCGGACGCGCTCGAGTTCGTTCACGGTGATCTGCGTGGGGAAGACGCCCAGTGTGAGGAACGCGGTGGCCGCGAGTGCGCGCGGGTTGCCGGGCTCGAACTCGTCGCCTGCGACCTGCCAGCGCACGAAGTCGTGGAAGGGCATGTCTGCGTTGAAGGCTTGGATGAGGAAGTCGCGGTAATGATAGGAGCCGGTGCGGTCGTAGTCCTGTTCGAAGCCGGAGCTTTCGCCGTAGCGTGCGACGTCCATCCAATGGCGCGCCCAGCGTTCGCCGTATGCGGGGCGCGAGAGGAGGTCGTCGATGAGGCGCGGCCATGCGTCCGGGGCGGAGTCGGCGACGAATTTTTCGACCTCCTCGGGAGTGGGCGGGAGGCCTGTGAGATCGAGCGTTGCGCGGCGTATGAGCGTGCGCCTGTCCGCCTGCGGAGCGAGTTCCAGAGCGGCCCCGGCGGCTTTTGCCTTGGCGAGCAGGAAGCGGTCGATGGCGTGGGATTGAGGGCCGGCGGGCGGTTCGGCTTTGGCGAGTGGTTGGAAAGACCACCATTGCCGGTCGTCCTCGCTCACTTGCGATCGGTCGCGTTCCGGTTTTTTGCCGGCGACGAGCGGGGCGGAATACGGTGCGCCCTGGCTGATCCATGTGGCGATGCGGTCGATGACCGCGTCGGGCAGGCGCGGTTTTTTCTCCGGCATGTAAGGCTCCTCCTCGTGGCGGAGCATTTTGAGGAGGCGGCTTTGGTCGGGATGAAACGGGACGACGGACACGCCGTCTGCGCCGCCGCGGAGGAGGCTTTCGCGGAGTGCGAGGTCGAAGTCGCCCTTCTTCTTTTCGCCGCCATGACACTTGAGGCAGTGCTCGGAAAGGATCCCGCGCACCTCCTTGTCGAAGGTGTCCAGACCTGCACGCATCCGCTCAGCGTGATCGGGCGGAACGGCAGCGGCTGGGCCTTCGGCAGCGAAGGCGGCGGGGGCTGCGAGGAGCGCACACGACAGGATCGCGGCGCCGATACGAGATGCGAGGATCCGGGGAGAGAGAGGAGGGACGGCGCGGAGGGGAGCCATGGTCGACAGGTTCAGGATAAAGGCATGGAAAGGGAACCCCCTCATTCGGGGGGCGCGTGATGACGCCATGAGGAATCACCTCTGTCTCATGACGGCAGGAGCCTTTGAGGGGCATCCATTGATATCCTCCCGCCCGGCGGGATTGGGGATTCAGCGGGGGCGGCTCACCAGGAGTCCGTGCGGAAAGGCTGTGCCGGCAGGCCGTCCTGGTTGAACAGGTTGGCCCACGGGAACTGGCCGCTCCACGCGTAGCGGACGGCGACGGGTTCCGGGACGTTGGCGCTGGAGACGAGGACGGACTGGCCGTCGATCACGGCGTCGGCCCACTGGAATTTCTGGTCACTGCCGGCGATGAGGAATCCCTGGAGTTTGTCGCCTTGGCGCGCGACGAGGCCTTTGCCGGTGTGGGAGAAACTGATGCGGACCCGGCCTTTCTCCACTTGGTGACTGGCGAAGAGCGGCCCGTAGAATTCCTCCTTTGCGCCATAGGCCACGCCCATGGCGACGCGCACTGCGCGCTGTCCGTAGGAGCTTTTGAGAACGGGATGTATGCCGGCGCCGAGGTCGGTGCTGGTGACCATGTGGGTGTTGGGATACTGCATGATGCGCAGGTGCATCTCCTGCGAGTAATCGGCCTGGGGAAGAGGGGGGACGGTGGGCGGCTGGGGCGCGAATTTGCTGGCTTGGGCGAGCATGGGATCTGCCGGATCAAAGGCGATGCCGCCGCCGCTGGGCTTCTGCACATAGAGGAAGGGGAAGTCCTGGCCCCAATCCTTGCGCCAGCCTTTGATGAGGGCGCCCATGAGGTGGAACTGGTCGACGCAGGCGACGTTGGTCTTGCTCTCGCCTTGATCCCAGAGCACGCCGCGGATGGCGTAACCGACGTAGGGACGGATGTAGGCTTCGAAGAGCTGTCCCATTTTTCCGGTGTTCACTTCGCCCGGACGGCCCGAGGGCTGCGGCCCGCGCGGCGGACGCGGCACTTCCTTGCCGGCTTTTTTGGCCTCGGCTTCCGCGAGTTTCCACGCGGCGAATTCCTTGTCGTAGACGGCTTTCTCCTCGTCGTACTTTTTCTTGAGGCCGTCGTAATCGTAGGTGGGGGTCATTTGTTTGACCTGTTCCTGGCAGGCGGCGTCCGCACGGAACATGTCTTCGGTGAGCCAGAATCCGGACGGGGTGCCGCCGACCGCGCCGACCATGAGGCCCACGGGTACGCCGAGCTTTTGTTGAAGCGGGACGCCGAAGGAGAAGAGGAGCGCGGAGAAGTTCTCATTTGCCTCGGGTTCGGCCTGTTTCCAGCGGTCGTTGGCGCCCTTGCTCAGAAGGCGCAGGTTGGGGTAGGTGCCGGCGGCGAGGGCGGCGAGAGGTTTGTCGCCCGCGGTGTAGGACTTCACGAGCATGTCCATGTTGGACTGGCCGGAGCCGACCCAGACTTCGCCGACGAGGACGTCGTCGACCTTGATGGATCCGGCGGTGAGCACGTCGGGTCCGCCCGCCTTGAGGGGATCGAGCAGCACGCGCCAGTTGCCCTGGCTGTCGGCTTCCACGGATTTGGTCTGGCCACGGAAACCGACGGCCACTTTTTCACCGGGAGCCGCCTTGCCCCAGATGGGAACTGGGCGGTCGCGTTGCAGGACCATGTGTGGGGAGAAGACTTTGGAGAGGACGACTTCGGCCTGTGCGGGAAGCGGGAGGAGCGCGGCGGCTGAACCGAGGCAGAGGAATGCGATGGATGGTTTCATGGGGTGGTTGGCGATGGAAGGGGTGGGCGGTTCGCGTGGACGGGCGCTGGGCGCGTTCGGTGACCGTTTCATCACACTCCACCCGTGAGGACGAGAAACCTTTGGGATGAGGGGGGACAGCTCTTAAATAACGGGCCTTTCCGTGTTTTTTGAGAGCCAACAGGGAGCGGTGAACTTTTCTGTCGGAGAATACCTTCGCGCGCCGATGCACAAGGGCGACGTGAGGAGGGGTGGCCCACGGAACTCACGGACGACACGGAAAGGAGGAGGGGAATGAGGAGCGGCTGTTTTATGGTCCGAGCATTCCGTGCGTTCCGTGGGCCATTGAGGATGAGGGGTGGGAATCGGTGGATGGCGCTTGCGAGTGCGGAGGGGTGGTGGACCTGCGGTGTGCAGGGAACGCCATGCAGTCGCTTTGAGATCGGATGAACAATAAGTTGCCGGGGGGGGGGTAGTGTTACACAGACGATGTTTTCCTCAGTCGGACTGGCGGTGGAAAACGCATCACCCCGCTGGCATCATGAAAAAACTCCTCCCTTCTCTCTGTCTCCTCCTGCTCGCAAGTGTGGGCCCCGCATTTGCTGCTGCGCCGAGTGGGATCCTCGCCAATCAAGGTAAACTCAAGCCTGTGGTGACGGTGGCGAATTCTTACTCGGAGAAGGTGGTGAAGACGTTTGCGGGCGATGCGAACAGTGCGGCGGTGTTCGATGTGGTGGCGAATCCGGAGAAGGTGTCGGCGAAGGTGGTGGCGTTGATGGGGGATTTCGATTTCAGCAAGATCACCGCGGATACGGAGGTGGCGTTTGCGGTGGGTGATTTCAGTTTCCGCGCGACGCTGAGCGAGGCGGGGACGAAGACGATCGCGGCGACGGGCAGCGCGGTGTTCAGCTTCAATCTGCAGGTGCCCGTGCTCGACGGGGATGGGAATGCGAAGCTGGACAAGGACGGGAATGAGACGTTCACGACGGTGAAACTCGGGACGCTCAAGTGGGCATGGAGCGCGACGGCGAAGACGGTGACTGTGACGCTGGCGGTGGTGATCCCGGGTGGCGGGATTGCAGACGCGGCGGGTATTGGTGGGATTGCGAGCGCGCAGTTCGGCGGATTGGCGGAGGACGGCGGTGCCGGTGGGGTGAAGCGGTTTGGCAATGTGCCGCTGGCCGTGGAGGTGGGTTTTGGGAGCGCGACCGGGAGCCGGGATGTGTTTGTGAGCGGGGTGACGCAGACGCGTCAGGTGAAGGCGGCGGGTGTGGCGGCGGATCTGCCGGACACCTTTCCGGTGACGAGCGTGGTGCTGGCCGGTGGAGCGGACACGCGCGGGCCGCAGTTGACGGTGCGCGCACCGGCGAAGGTTGCGGATGGCGAGACGGCGCCGTTGTTTGCGGTGCTGGTGGATCGCGCGGCGCCGAGTGGGTATTCGACGCCCGGGGCGCTTGGATACGAGGCGCCGGAAGTGGCGGTGTATGTGAACCAGACGCCTGGCGAGGGTGTGGATGCGGATTTTACGTTGGGTTAC
>CAMAUX010000003.1 GCA_945861435.1 Chthoniobacter flavus
CCCGCCCTCTGCCAGACAATGAACGCGGCAGCTCCCCTGCGGGAGCGGCTGCGCTCGGCTCGCTACGCTCGCCTTCGCTGCGCCGCTCCCGCAGGGGAGCTGAACGGCACCGATTGCAGAGCAATTTACAGAAAGACTTTTACACCCCCATGGGACGAGGCGTTGAAACGGAAGCCTTTCAAAGGCAGAGAATTCCCAGTGCTCTGCAATGAACTGATCGGGTGACAATACATTCCGTTGTAAAAAGCTGCGTTTGAACGCACTCCCCCCGCTTTCGAGAAGTCCATTCCCGCTTTTAGGGTGATATCTGCGCCGCGCAGAGGGCGGTGCTGGATGTAGAGTCGGTCCTCCACTCGCTGAGCGTCACTGTAGTGCGCGAGCCTCATTCAGTGATCATCGAGGGCGTTGCAAAGGAGATGCTCGGGGCTGTTCGGGGGCGCTTTGGTAATTCGTTAGTTTGGTAACTTCGGAGTTGGTGTTCTCCTTTGATAGGTGAGCGGGGTGAGCGCTGGTTTTGCTATGGAACGCTGGAGGGTTGCGGTTGCCCGGTATTCAAGTCCTGGCATTGAGCTTTGGTTTGAGGCTTTTGGGTCCTTGGGTCCTTGGGTCCTTGGGCTTTCGCGCTTTTGCTTAGGATCAGGCACCCGGAGGCGTGACCGGGTGCGATTCATGAGGAGGAGGGATCGTTCATGATTCGATGTGATTATCTAGTAGTGGGTGCTGGGCTGGCCGGGGTGTCTGTGTGCGAGGGCATCCGGGAGAAGGACCGCAAAGGGGGTGTGCTTCTCGTGGGCAACGAGGCCGTGGCCGGATACAGGCGGGCGGATCTGGCCCCGTGTTTTCTCTGGCCTCCGGATCCCCGTACTGGCTCCAAAAACGCGTCCAAATCTTCGTCCAAACCCGTGGACAAACCCGTGGACAACGGGGCTTCCGATGAGGGCACAGAGGCGGTTTCTGCAGTCGGCTCCGGTGGGCAGGACCCTTGGCGTGGGCTTGCTGTGCGACGTGCTGCGGATTTGGAGGCGGATTTGCGGGTGGATGTGCGTCTGGAGACGACGATCACGCAGTTCAATCTGGAGCGGCGTCAGGCGGTGTTGAGCACGGGGCAGGCGCTGGAGTTTCGGAAGGCGTGCCTGGCCACAGGTGGCCGGGCGGCGCGTCCTGCGGTGGCGGGGGCGGGTTTGGGGAATGTGTTTCACCTGCGGACGTTGAGGGATGCGGCGGCGGTGCGGGAGGTGATGTCGCTGGGGGGGGCGGGGGGCACGCGTGTGGTGGTGGTGGGAGGGGGGTGTCTTGCGGCGCAGGCGGCCTCGCTCCTGGTGGGGTGGCCGGGTGCGAACGTGGTGTTGGTGCACCGTGGGCGCGCACTCTGGCAGCGCTGGTTGGATGGGCTCACGGCGGCGTGGCTCGGCGAGGTGTTTGCGGCGCGGGGCGTGCAAATGCGGCTGGGTGAGACGCTCAATGGGTTTGAGGGGCGCACGGTGTTGCGCAACGTGCAGACCAAGAGCGGCGCACGGATTCCTGCGGCGATGGCGCTTGTGGCGTGTGGGGTGGAGCTCAACCTCGGTCTCGTGGCCCAGACGCCCTTGGGATATCCGTATGGCACGCCAGTCAATGAGTTCCTGGAGACGGAGGAGAAGGGGGTGTTCGCGGCGGGCGAGATCGCCGCTTATCCGGATCATACCATGGGGGGGCTGCGGCGTGTGGAGGGGGCTGAGGCGCTGGTGCAGCAGGGGCGTGTGGCTGGTGGTAATCTCACAGGCAAGCAGAGGCAGCGCTTCGAATGGCTCCCGCATCGTCATGCTGAACTCTTCGGGTACGCCTTTGACCTTGTCGGGGACTTCTCGCGGCCCCCTGTGCAGACAGAGTTGGAAGGGGACCGGGAGTCTGGGCGTTTTGTGGTGCGCCATCTCCATGGGGGGCAGTTGGTGGCGGCTGTGGGGTGCAATCAGGAGGAGGGCGTCATCGAGGGGTTGAAGAGGGAAATGCGGGCGCGGGTGACGGGGCGCAAACGGGCCGTATTGCGCTGAGCGGCGGCGGGGTCGGGATATTCGCAAGTGGGCAGGTTCGCAGGTTCGCAGGTTCGCAGGTTGTGGTGTGTTGAACCTCCATACGCCTCGTCCGGGCCTTGCCGCCTGCAAGCGCACCGCTGCACCTCATCGGCCCGCCCAAGCCTTGCAGTTCGTTTTTGCGTGAAACCTTACGGATGGGGTTCGCCCAATCCCGTATCATTCGTCCGTCGGGAGATCCGCTCCCTATGCGTCACCGTAATCTGCGCGGCGCAATCAAGCGGTGGGTCTGGGGCTGTGTCCCGAATGTTACTGAGATAAAAGCCCTGTTCATGTTGGGGCACCGCCTGCAAGGGAAAGGCATTATCTCCGGTTTTTACGGCCTCGAGCCTTGGTGTCTTGGTGTGAGAAACTGCGCCGGAAGGGTGCGCCAAGGCACCAAGCAGAGCCGGGCCGCTGTTACTTCAGACGCTCTGGATTGAGCGCCTGAATGGCTTTGGGGACGAAAAGGCCGTTCTCGCGGATGAGTTTTCCGTCGAAGTGAATGGTGCCTCCGCCGTAATCCGGTCGCTGGATGTTCACCATGTCCCAGTGGACTTGGGAGCGGTTCCCGTTGTCGGCCTGCTCATAGGCCTGTCCGGGCGTGAAGTGGAACGAGCCGCTGATCTTCTCGTCGAAGAGAATGTCACGCATCGGATGGAGGATGTAGGGGTTGAAGGCCAGCGAGAATTCGCCGATGAACCGTGCGCCCGGGTCGGAGTCGAGAATGGCGTTGAGCTTGGCGGTGTTGCTGGCCGTGGCGTCGACGATCCGGCCATCTTTGAACTCAAGACGGACCTGATCGAACGCGGTGCCCTGGTAGATGGTGCCAGCGTTGAAGCTGATGTGGCCTTGGACGGAATCCTTTACGGGCGCTGTGAAGACCTCGCCGTCGGGCAGGTTGTGGGAGCCGCCACAGGTGATGGCCGGGATGTCCTTGATGGAAAAGGTGAGGTCGGTGCCGGGGCCGCGGATGTGGACCTTGTCGGTGCGCTCCATGAGGTCCTTGAGCGCCTTCATTCCCGGCACCATTTTGGCGTAATCCAAGGTGCAGACTTGGAAGTAGAAGTCCTCGAACTGTTCGGTGCTCATGCCGGCTTGCTGTGCCATGGAGGGGCTTGGCCAGCGGAGCACGCACCAGCGGGTCTTCTTCACCCGCCAGTCGAGGACGGGCTTCATCTTGCGGGCGACGAGCTTCATTTTCTCGGCGGGCACGTCGGAGAGTTCGGTGATGTTGGAGCCGCCGCGCAATGCAATGTACGCGTGCATGCGCTTCATTTGTGAGAGCTGGAGAGAGCTGCTGATCTCGAGCGCTTCCTCCTGTGCACCCATGGCGATTTCCCTGCTGATACGCGCATGATGGAGTTGGACCATCGGCACGGCGCCCGCCCGACGCGCGGCTCGGATCAGCGCGACGGTCATTTCAGGCGGGATTTCAAATGCGTCGATGAGCACTTTTTCTCCGGGCGCGAGCTGTGTGGAGTGGTGGACGAGAACCTGTGCGAGCTTGTCGAAGCGGGAGTCGTTCATGAGAAAAGGCCGCCAAGCTAGCACAGGAGAGGGGGGCGAACGCACGAGAAACCTGCGGCGACGAACTGCGATGTGTATATAGCTATATAATTAACGATATTATCATGGCCTGCGCTCTCTCGCTGCGGGCTCGTCGCATGCATTTCCCCCCTCTTTTCTTGCTCTCCACACAACCCCCCGCAGGCGTTGACCCTCTTGCGCTCTGCACTTACGTTCAAACCTTTCGCCCAGTGCCACTTTCCCAACCCTTTTTCCCTAGCTAACGATGAGCCAGAATTACAAAGACACGCTGCATCTTCCTAAGACCGACTTCCCGATGAAGGCCGACTTGGTCAAACGCGAGCCGGAACGGCTGGCGCGTTGGGAGAAAGACGGGCTTTACGAGCGCATCCAGGAGGTGCGGGCCCGGGCAGGGGCGCAGAAGTTTGTGCTGCACGACGGGCCGCCCTTTGCGAACGGGGACGTGCACATGGGCACGGCACTCAACAAAGTGCTCAAGGATCTGGTGGTGAAGAGTAAGTCGATGGCTGGCTTTCAGGCGCCCTACGTGCCCGGCTGGGACTGCCACGGCTTGCCGATCGAGTTCAAGGTGGTGAAGGAATCGCGCGGGCTTTCCCCCGCCGAGGTGCGCACGCGTTCGGAACAGTACGCCCGGAAGTTCATCGACATCCAGCGTCAGCAGTTCAAGCGTCTGGGGGTCTTGGGGGACTGGGAGAACCCGTACCTCACCCTCGACCCGGCGTACGAGGCGGAGATCATCCGGTTCTTCGGGCAGATGGTGGACAAGGGGCTGGTGTACCAGTCGCGCAAGCCAGTCTATTGGAGCACCGGCGCGCAGACGGCCCTCGCCGAGGCGGAGGTCGAGTATGCGGATCGATCCGACCCCGCGATCTTCGTGAAGTTCCCGCTCTGCACCGGACCGCTGGCAGGCAAGGCGAGCATGGTGATCTGGACAACGACCCCGTGGACGCTCCCGGCCAACGTGGCCATCGCAGTCCATCCGCGCCAGCGATACCTCGTGCGCGCGTTTCGCAAGAAGACGGCCGAGGGGCTGGGCGAGGCGCTCACTGAGACCACGCCAGAAGCTGAACTCTTCGTGATCGCCGAACCGCTGGTGGCTGCGTTCGTGGATGCAGCAGGCTTTGAGGAGGTCGCTTTTCCGGCAGAATCCGCGGAGGAAGAGATGACCGGTGCAGGTGGAACCTGGCTTTTGAGCGGGGTGGTGGGCGCGGAGCTTGCGGGATTCGAAGCGCAGCATCCGTTCCTCGAGCGCACGGCACGCATCATCACAGCCGACTTTGTGACGATGGACACCGGCACGGGCCAGGTGCATATCGCCCCCGGACACGGTGCGGACGATTACATGGCAGGCGTGCAGAACGGGCTGCCGATCCTTTCGCCGGTGGATGAGCACGGGCGCTTCACCGAGGAGGTGGGCGTGCCGGTGTGGGCGGGAAAGTACGTGTTTGAGGCCAATCAGAGCGTGATCACACATCTGCGGGAACGCGGCGCTCTGCTTGGTGAGCAGGTTTACGAACACTCCTACCCCCACTGCTGGCGTTCGAAGACCCCGGTGGTGTTCCGCGCGGTGGAGCAGTTCTTCATCCGCATCGAACAGGTGCGCGGTGATGCGCTGCGTGCAGTTGATGAGGTCCAGTGGATCCCACACTGGGGCCGCAACCGCATCCATGGCACCGTGGAATCGCGGCCGGACTGGTGTATCTCGCGTCAGCGTTCGTGGGGGGTGCCACTGCCGGTGTTTTACGACCTGGAAGGCCGGCCGGTGCTCGATGGCGGGCTGGCGCGCAAGGTCGCCGACATCGTGGAAAAGGGGGGGACGAACCTCTGGTTTGAACGCGACGACACATGGTGGGCTTCGGCTCTGGGACTTCCTCCCGGAACGACCCGGCGCAACGACACGCTCGACGTGTGGATCGATTCCGGCGTCTCGCACGAGGCAGTGCTCCGGCGCAATCCGGCGCTGCATTTCCCGGCCGACGTTTATCTCGAAGCCACCGACCAGCACCGCGGTTGGTTCCAGTCCTCGCTCATCACCTCCGTGGCGCTCAATGGTGTGGCGCCCTACCGCACGGTGATCACGCACGGGTTCGTGGTGGACAAAGACACGCGCAAGAAAGTTTCCAAGAGCGAGCAGGGCACCTACGTGAAGCCCATGAACGCCGAGCATTTTGTCGGCAAGTACGGCGCCGATATCGTGCGCCTCTGGGCCGCGAGCGTGGAGTTCACCAACGAGGTGCCTTTCTCCGAGGAATCCTTCGCCCTGCTCACCGACGCCTACCGGCAGTTCCGCAACGTGCTCAGAATCTTGCTGGCCAACCTCAACGATCTGCCCGCCGACTTTCCGGCGCCCGCTCCTGAGGACCTGACGATCGTCGACCGCTGGATGCTTTCGCGCCTTCAGGAGGTGATCGCGACGGTGCGCGAAGCCTATGCGGCGTTCGAGTTCCGGAAGGTTTTCCAGAGCCTCAACCACTTCTGCACTGTGGACCTGAGCGCCCTCTACGTGGACATCACCAAGGACCGCCTCTACTGCGATGCTCCCGGCTCGGGCCGCCGCCGCGCCACCCAGTGGGTGATGCGCGAAGTGTTCGATGCGGTGGCGCGGCTCCTCGCTCCCGTGCTGGCATTCACGGCAGATGAGGCATGGGAGTTCTTCGGAAAGAAGACCTCCATCCACCTCGAGACCTTCCCGGAGCCCGACGCACGCTGGCGGGACACGGCCCTTGAAACGCGCGTGAGCCAGATGCTGGAACTGCGCGGCGTGATCGCGCAATCCATGGAACAGGCCCGCAAGGACAAGTTGGTCGGCAATGCGCTGGAAGCCCGCGTGACGCTGGCCATCGCGGATAACGAGCTGCGCGATGCCGTGGCACCGCATGCGGCCGAACTGGAGGAGTTCTTCATCCTCAGCCACCTCGAGGTGGTGTCCGGCGCGGAGACACAGGCTGCGGTTGCGGTGAACACGGACCGCAAGTGCGGGCGTTGCTGGCGGTTCAGACCGAGTGTGGGCCTGCACGCCGCGCATCCGGAGTTGTGCGAACGCTGCGCCGAAGTGGTTGCGCACTGAGTCATGAAGCTGCTCTTCGCCCTCGCTCTCCCGGTCTACGCGCTCGATCAGATCACCAAGTGGTGGGTGATCGGCCGGATGCCTTTCAACGGCGATCCCGAGCCGGTGATCCCCGGTTTCTTCTACCTCTGCCACTGGGGAAACACGGGGGCGGCTTTCAGCATGTTTCACGACAGCAACACAGGTTTCATTGTGCTCTCGCTGGTGGTGCTGGCGGCGCTCCTCGTGGTGCGCTGGCGCGGAGGAATGGCTGACTGGCACAGCCGTCACGGCGTGGGACTGCTCTGCGGCGGGATTCTTGGAAATGTGACCGACCGGATCCTGCACAAGCATGTCGTCGACTTCCTGCTCTTCGATTTGCACGTGCCCTTCGCAAACCCATGGCCGGCCTTCAACGTGGCTGACGCCTGCATCTGCGCGGCTGCAGGTCTTTTCATTCTCAGTTCCTTTCGTGCCGAGGCTCAGAAGCCCGGTGCGGCGCAGACGGGCGAGCCCGCCGCATGAGTCACGGAGCGCAGAGCTTTTGGCAGTGGGACGGTGCGCGCTATTCGCCCGCGGTCGCTGTGCCTCTGGCCGACCGCGGGTTGCGTTACGGGATGTCCGTGTTCGAGAGCATCCGTGTGGCGGCGGGGCAGGCGGACTTTCTCGCGGAGCATTGCGAGAGCTTGCGCCGTGCGTGTGAGACGCTGCGGTTTCCGGTTCCCACCGGCGCGCTGGAGGCGCTTGGCGCCGTGCTCTCGGGCACGGAGGGAGACGTGTTTGCCCGGATCTACGTGACGGCCGGGGATGGGCCGCCGCAGGCGCCGGTGCTCGATCCGCGGGTGTTCGTGCTGTTGGAAGAGCGTCCGCGTCCGTCCGTGAAAGCTTATCGTGTCGGCCTCTGCACGGAGGGTTCCTCGGTGCTTTTCGGCGGGCTGAAGACGGGTAATTACTGGCGCAATCTTGACCAGTGGAC
This sequence comes from Chthoniobacter flavus, assembly GCA_945861435.1. Classification (GTDB taxonomy): domain Bacteria; phylum Verrucomicrobiota; class Verrucomicrobiia; order Chthoniobacterales; family Chthoniobacteraceae; genus CAIURC01. Next base: position 7,622 of record CAMAUX010000003.1, read on the forward strand.
TCAGGCGCAGGGCCGGGGAGAGGACGAGGCGCTTCTTTTCAACGAGCGGGCGGAATTGGTTTCCGGATGCGTGGCCAACGTCTTTCTAGTGGTCGACGGACGCATTGCGACGCCTGCCACCAGTTGTGGGGCGCGTGTGGGAGTGCTTCGGCAGTGGGTTCTGGGGCGGTGCGAGGTGGAGGAGCGGGTGCTGAAACTCTCGGACGTGGAGCGCGCGGAGGAGGTGTTCCTCACCAATAGCTGGATCGGGGTGATGCCAGTGACTGCCATCGCCGGCCGCACGCTCGCCTGCCGGGATGTCGCTTCCCGGCTTCAATCCGAACTCGGAGGGCGCTGACCGCATGGCCGCGAAGCCTGAATTTCTTGATCGTATCGCGCGCAGCCCTGCGCTGGCGGCAAAGCTGCGCCGGGTGAAGGCCGGTGAGGAGGTGGTCTTTGAGAACGTCACTGCTGGTGCACATCCCGCGCTGGCGGGAGTCATTGCACGGACTGTGAAGGGCCGCGTTTGGCTCGTGTGCGAGACCACACGGCAGCAGGAGGCGCTCCACAACGAGCTGGGGAACTGGCTTCCAGAGGCATTGTTCTTTCCAGAGTCAGACACACCGGCGGTCGAGGGTGCGGTGGGGGATCCGGAGGCGACGGCGGAACGGCTCGGAGTGTTGGAGAAGCTTGCGGGCACGCAGCGCCAGGTGGTGGTGGTGACGGCGGCTTCTTTGGAGGAGCCTGTGCCCGCGGCTTCTGCGCTGCGCAAGCTCGAGCTGCACGTCCGCCAGGGTGAGCGACTTGATCGCGAGGCGCTGATCGGCAGGCTCGTGGCGGGTGGTTATGAGCAGTCGGGACAGGTTTCCGCACGCGGCCAGTTCGCGGTGCGCGGTGGGATTCTGGACGTGTTTTCCTTCCAGCAGGCGCTGCCCGTGCGGTTGGAGTTCTTCGGGGATGAAGTGGAGTCGATGCGCTGTTTCGATCTCGATCAGCAGACCTCCGTGGAAACGCTGGAGACCTGCGCGTTGATGCTCGGCGATGCTTTGGAGCCCGGCGTGGATGCGGCTGCGAAGTTTTTGGATTACTTCCGCGAGGGGGATTTGATGGCTGCCTTCGGCGATGGGGCGCCAGACGCCACGGTGCGCGTGCTCGAGCATGGCGGGGAGCAGGACGGGCCTGAGGATTTCCGCGGTGCGTTCTTTGAGCACGGACTCGGTCCGTTTGAGGCGGGGGACTTCGTGGTGGACGAGCGCAAGCGCGAGGGGTTCTTCGAGCAGCTCCGGCAGTGGCGCGAGGAGGGCTGGGCCGTGTTTTTGTTCTGCAACAACGAGGGCGAAGTCGAGCGGTTGCGCGACCTGATCCCGGCCGTCGAGGCCGATGCCGTGCACTTTGTCCAAGGAGCGCTGGCCAATGGGTTCGCGTTTCCAGATGGGAAGGTGGCGGTTCTTTCGGACTCCGAGTTGTTCGGGCGTTATCGCAATGGACGGGCCCGCCGACTAGCGCTGAAGCGGATGCGGGAGAAGTCGAGCCGGATGCAGATCGACTTCAGCGAACTCATTGAGGACGACCTTGTGGTGCATCTGGAGCACGGGATCGGGCGTTTTGAGGGGATGACGTCGATCACGAGCGGGCCGGAAGGCAGGCCCGAGGAGGTTCTCGTGATTGCGTATGCCAATGATGCGCGGCTCTACGTGCCGCTCGAACAGAGTTATCTGGTGGCCAAGTACGTGGGCGTGGGGAAGAAGAACCCGCCGCTCTCCACGCTGGGCGATGGCAAGTGGGCGCGTGCAAAGAAGAGCGCAGAGAAGGCGGTGTTCGACTACGCGGCCCGGTTGCTGGAAGTGCACGCCTCGCGTGAGACGGCGCGGGGCCATGCGTTCAGCCCCGACAACCGGTGGGTGCGCGAGTTTGAGGCGTCGTTCCTGTACAAGGAGACGCCGGACCAGCTTTCGGCGATCGCTGCGACCAAGGCCGACATGGAGTCGGAACGTCCGATGGATCGGCTCATTTGCGGAGACGTGGGTTTTGGGAAGACGGAGGTGGCGATCCGTGCGGCGTTCAAGGCGGTGATGGGGGGCAAGCAGGTGGCGCTCCTCGTGCCGACCACGGTGCTCGCGCAGCAGCACTACCAGAACTTCCGCGAGCGCATGAGCGACTATCCCGTGCGCGTCGAGTGCCTGAGCCGGTTCCGGACGCATGCGGAGCAGAAGGCTGCTCTGGAGGGGCTGCGGGATGGTTCGGTGGACATCGTGGTCGGCACGCACCGCCTCATCTCGAAGGACGTGGAGTTCAAGGATCTGGGTCTTGTGGTGATCGACGAGGAGCAGCGCTTTGGCGTGCTGCACAAGGAGAAGTTCAAGGAGCGCTTCCAACTCGTGGACCTGCTCACGCTGAGCGCCACGCCGATTCCACGCACGCTCTACCTCTCGCTGATGGGCGCCAAGGACATGAGCACCATCGAGACTGCGCCAGCCAACCGGGTGCCGGTGGAGACGCTGATCTGCCCGTACGACGAGCGGGTGATCCGGGACGCGATCCAGCGGGAGTTGAAGCGGCAGGGGCAGGTGTACTTCCTGCACAACCGGGTGCAGAGCATTGGGAACATCGAGGCGCGCATCAAGCTGCTGTGCCCCAAGGCGCGCGTGGTGATCGGGCACGGGCAGATGGCGGAGGGCGAGTTGGAGGAGGTGATGCACCGGTTCGTGAGCGGGCAGGCGGACGTGCTGATTTCCACCACCATCATCGAGAGCGGCTTGGACATCCCCAACGCGAACACCATCATCATCGATCGCGCGGACCGGTTCGGGCTCGCCGATCTCTACCAACTGCGCGGCCGTGTGGGCCGTGCGCAGAACAAGGCCTACGCCTACCTCATGCTTCCGCGCGAGATGCTGACTGTGGGAGAAGCCCGCAAGCGCATCCAAGCCATCAAGCAGTACAGCTCGCTCGGTGCAGGTTTTAAAATCGCCATGCGCGATCTCGAGATCCGCGGGGCCGGGAATATCCTTGGCACGGCGCAGAGCGGGCACATCGTGAACGTCGGGTTCGATCTCTATTGCGCGCTCCTGCGCCAGGCGATCGCCAAGCACAAGGGCCAGCGCACACGCCCGCGCAGCGAACTCTCCGTACGCCTCGACTTCGTGGCCACGCGCGAAGCCGAATTCTCCGGACGCAAGGACGGGTGTGCACCGGCATTCCTCCCGCTCGCTTACATCGGCGAGGCCCAGGTGCGGATCCAGAGTTACCGACGTCTGGCGGAGGTGGTGAATCAGGATCAGGTGACCGCCGTGCGCCGTGCATGGCGGGATCGGTTCGGGCCGCTGCCGGAGGCGGCGGAGAACCTGCTGATGCTCAGCGAAATCAAGCTTCTGGCCGTCGCGCGCAAGATCACAGCGATGGAGGTGCGCGAGCACCGCGTGATGCTGACGCGGGGCGGCGACTACCTGCTGGTGGGGGGCAAGTTCCCGCGTCTTGCAGCGAAGGATGCCCCCGGACAACTGCGCGAACTGGCAGCGCTGCTGCGCAGCCTCTAGGTCATGGCCTGCATGAATCCAAGATGAGCTCTCCTGTTGCACGCGAGGTGATCGAGGCTGCCATGCCGCGGGATGGCCTTTTCAAAGGCAAGGAGTGGTTGCTGTCGCCGCAACCCTTCGTTCTGGATGCGGCTCTGGTGAAGGAAATCCGCGGGATTGGAACGCTGCTGGAGGGATTCCTGCACGCGTGTGACGGCTTCTATCGCGACTCGTCCACCGGCTCCGCGCCGGGTTGGGTTTCTGCACTGCTCGATCAGGGCAAGCCGGCCTCAGTCGTGGAGCTGGGGCTTGCCGGGCAATTCCGAGGCGCACTGCCGGCGGTGATCCGGCCGGACCTGCTGCTCACCGAGGAGGGTTTCGCGCTCAGCGAGATCGACTCGCTGCCGGGTGGGATCGGCCTCACGGGCTGGCTCAACGCATTCTACGCGGCCCAGGGCTGGAAGGTTCTGGGTGGCGCAGAGGGGATGATCGAGGGGTTCCGGTCGGTCATTGGCGAAGGGCGCGTGCTCTTCTCAAGGGAGTCGGAGGGGTACCGGCCTGAGATGGAGTGGCTCGTGGCCCGGGTGCATCCGGAGCGGCCGGTGACGGAGTCGGTGCTTGGCGAATGGGAGTTCGATTTCACGCGGCACCGGTCATCAGAATACTACCGGTTCTTCGAGCTCTGGGATTTGGACAATGTGAGCAACGCCGGCACGATTCTGAAGATTGCGAGGGAAGGCGTCGCAGGGTTCACCCCTCCGATGAAGGCTTACTTGGAGGAGAAGCTGTGGCTGGCGTTGCTGTGGACTCCGGGGCTGCGAGACGAATGGGCGGCGCGCGTTCCCGCGGAGGAACTCGCGCGGTTGCGGCGGTTGGTGCCGGAGGGTTGGGTGCTCGATCCGGCGCCGATTCCCGCGCTGGCGGAGTATCCCGGGCTGGGAATCCAGAGCTGGGAGGAACTCAAGGCGTTCACGCAGAAAGAGCGGCGTCTGGTGGCGAAGGTCAGCGGTTTTTGTGAGACGGCGTGGGGATCGCGCGGCGTGCATATCGGGCATGACCTCAGCACGCCCGAATGGTCGGCGGCCGTGGAAGGCGCATTGAAGGCGTTTCCCCGGACACCCTTCATCCTGCAGCGGTTCCGGCAGGCCCGGGTGGTGGAGCATCCCTATTACGACCGGGACACGGGGGAGTTGCGGGTCATGCGGGGCCGGGTGCGACTGTGTCCGTATTACTTCCGTGCGGACGGAGGGGTGGAGTTGGGCGGCGTGCTTGCCACGGTGTGTCCGCAGGACAAGAAGGTGATCCACGGGATGCGCGACGCCGTGCTGGTGCCGTGCGTGGCCGGGTGATTGGGCCGCAACGCGGTGCGCGATGGACGTCCGGCCTGAGCTCATTCGTGCGCCCATCGCGCAGTGATCCGCATCGCAGGGCGCCTCAGACTCCCGCGGCGTGCATGGGAGCGAGGCGGCGGTCCGCCTGCTGGATGCGGCGGGCCTGCTTCTGCCTCCGGTGTCCGATGGCGCCCTTCAGGTGCGCGAGCAACTTGGACAGTGCGGCCTGGAGGGTGTGATCCACCGCCTCGGCTTTCACATCCGGGCCGGGGGTCACCAGGTGTGCAGCGAGGCGGAAGGGCGGGCTGGCTTCGGTGCGCCGTTCGATGACGATCCTGGCCTCGTCGATGCGGAGGATCCTGTGCAGCGACCCGATGCTTTTCTGGAGCAGGGTCGTGAAGGACGGGGAGCTTTTGTGGGAGCGATGTTCGAGGGTGAGTTTCATGACGGAGGCAACATTGCCGAGGAGTGACAATTCGGGAACGACGCATTATGAAATCCATCATTTCGTTTTATGGAAATGTTTGAACCAGAGGATTCGTGGCTGAACTACCATCACCTCCGCTATTTCTGCGTGGTGGCGAGGGAGGGCAGCATCAGCCGGGCATCGCGAAGGCTGAGCACGTCGCAGCCCGCGGTCTGCGCACAGGTGAAGCAGCTGGAGGCGGTGCTTGGAGAGGCGCTCTACAGGCGATCCGGGCGGTCGATTGTCGTCACCGAATTTGGTCGGATGGTGCAGGGGTATGCGGAAGAGATTTTTGGCCTGGGCCGGGAGCTTGTCACCACGGCCAAGCGGGGTTCGCTGCCAAAAGCGCTCCGGCTGCATGTCGGGGTGGTGGATTCCTTTCCAAAGCTGCTCTCGCTCGAGATCCTGAGGCCGCTCTTCGAACACAAGCCGCCGGTGCACCTCGTCTGTCGTGAGGGCAAGCTGGAGGATTTGCTCGGGCAACTGGGGTCGCATCGTCTCGACGTCCTTCTTACCGACGAGCCTCCGCCCTCGAGTGCGCAGGTGAAAACCTTCAGTCACCTCCTGGGCTCCAGTGGCATCACTTTTTGTGGAACGCCGAAGTTGCTCCGCAAGCTTCCCAAGGCTTTTCCCAAGATGCTGGATGGTGCGCCGCTGCTGCTTCCCACGCAAAACACCGCTTTCCGCCGGGAACTCGAACAGTGGTTCAGGAAGGTCGGGGTATTGCCAAGAGTGGTCGGAGAGTTTGAAGATGCCGCGTTGGCGAAGATCGTTGCTGCCGATGGAATCGGGCTGACGGTGGTTCCGAGCATCGTCGCCGCAGAAGCAATGAAGAGGCATGGCTTCTCCATCGCTGGAAAAACCGAGGCCTGCCGGATGGGGTTGTATGTGGTCAGCGCCGAGCGCCGCTTGGAGCACCCGGCAATCGCACTGCTTCTGAAAACGGGTTTACGAACGGGCCGAAAATCGGAGGCGCCGGGTAAGGCCCCGCGTCCGAAGAAGCGCGTTGTGAGTTGAACCTTTCTCTGGCCGGCCCGGCTCCTTGGCCGTGCTGTGATGTCCGGCGCGGGCGGTCTGGCGCGGGTTAGGGCAGTTCGCGGATGCGCAGTTTGCGGAACTGGATTGGGGAGCCTTCGCTCTCGAGGCAGAGGTAGCCGGTGGCGGGATCTGCTCCATTGCCGCCGGAGACCTCCTCGCCGTTGACCCAGAGGCGCACCTCACCGTTGATTGCCCGGATGTAGTAGTGGTTCCATTCGCCGAAGCCCTTGGCCAGATGCTTGCGCGGGAAGCTGCGGCTGCCGTCCGGGGAAAGGGGAGGGAAGGGCTTGAGCTTCACGCGCACCGGGAACACATCGCCATTGGTGCCGAACCAGTCGGTCTTGCCACCCTGTGCACGGACTTTCTCCGTGTAGCCGTGGTCGAGCACCTGCACTTCGATTCCGGCGGGGAGGCCCGGCTTGCCTGCGGTGGTGAGCTTCTCGATGGATTCCGGTGTGGCCCAAAGAAAGACGCCAGAGTTGCCGGCGGACTTCTCGTGCATCCACTCCACGACCATCTCGAAATTGGTGAACTGGCGCGCAGTCCGCATCACGCTCACCGGCTGTCCCGTGCAGTGGAGCACGCCGTCCTTCCACGCCCACGTATTTTCCGCGCTGTTGACCTTCGCAAAGTCCTCCGACGTCAGCGTGTGCCAACCGGGCGCTTCCTCGTCGATGAAGGCGCGTACCAGCGGGGCCTGGGTTTGGGGTTTCTGATCGTTCTGCGCGTTTTGGGCCGGGCAGGGTTCGGAGGAGGCGGCGATTGCGAGGAGGGCGGGGAGGAGGAGGCGTGAGTTCATGTGGGGGACGGTGGTGACCTGCTCACCCGTTACCAACGTGCGGATCGCTGCACAACCACAACCGTGTGCTGGATGCAACGGTTTGACAGAACCGATGATGGCACCAATCGCGTGGCGAAGGGTTTGGAGCTTGGACTGGAGCGGCTTCCCAACTAGATGTGGCCTTGTGAAGTCGTCATCCCCCCACGGCATCTCGCGTCGCTCCGCCATTCAGGCGGGGGCGATCGGACTGCTTGGACTCGGTGCCAATCATCTGACAGCGCTGCAGGCATTGGGAGCCGCGACGGGTGCTCGCGAAGGTGCGCGTGCGGCCGGCAGGGCGAAGTCCGTGGTTTATATCTTCCTCTCCGGCGGTCTCGCGCAGCATGAGACCTTCGACATGAAGCCGGATGCGCCTCTGGAATTTCGCGGTGAATTCAACCCCATCGCCACGAGCGCCGATGGAATCCAGATCTGCGAGCATCTGCCGATGCTGGCACGCCGCGCACACAGGTACGCGCTGGTGCGTTCGCTCACCCATCCGAGCAACGATCATTCCGCCGCGCATCACATCATGTTGACCGGGCGGAGCGAGATTCCGCTGGGGTTTGATCCCGGCAAGCCGCGCGAGAGCAACTGGCCGAGCATGGTGGCATTGGCGAACCGACTCCTGCCCGCCGGCAACAACCTGCCGCCCGCTCTGACGCTTCCCGACAAGCTGCAGCACCGCGAAGGTCGGTTCATTCCGGGACAGTTTGCGGGTCAGCTCGGAAAGCAGCACGACCCATGGTTTCTGGAGATGTCGCCTTATCATCCGCGGCATTACGGGGCGTTTCCTGAATATCTGTTTCATCATGAAAAGGGCGCGCTGCAGGACGATGCATTGAAGTTTCAGGCGCCGCACCTCTCGCTGCCCGAGGACCTCACGCGGGAGCGTTTTCTGGATCGCATCGCGCTGCGCAACGCATTGGAGGGACAGTCCCGTCTGCTCGCGGATTCCATCGAGGACGGGGCGTTCGACCGCTATCGGCAGGCCGCCGTGTCTTTGATCACCAGCGAGGAGGTGCGCGCGGCGTTTGATCTCTCGCGGGTGCCGCGCGCGCAGGTCGACCGTTATGGGAACAACAGCTTCGGTTGGTCGCTGCTGATGGCGCGGCGGCTTCTGGAGTCCGGAGTGCGCCTGCTTCAGGTCAACCTCGGCAACAACGAGTCGTGGGACACCCATCAGGCAGCATTCCCGAACCTTAAGAATTGTTTGCTCCCTCCGATGGACCGGGCCGTCTCTGCATTCCTCGACGACCTCGAGGCTTCGGGCCTCCTGCCCGAAACGTTGGTGGTGATGGGCAGCGAGTTCGGGCGGACTCCCAAAATATCCAAGCTGCCGAGTGCCATGTTCCCCGGCCGTGATCACTGGGGTGCCGCGCAGACGGTGCTTCTGGCTGGAGGCGGTGTCCGCGGGGGCACGGTCATTGGTGCCACAGACAGCAAGGGCGCGTATCCGGTGAGCGATCCGCAGAAGCCGGAGAATCTGGCGGCGACGATCTACGAGGCGCTGGGCCTGCCGCACACGATCGAGTGGGCTGATCCTTTGCAGCGTCCGCATTCCCTTTATCAAGGGCATCCCATTCCCGGTCTGACCTGAGTGGGAGGGCGGTTGGGGGCATGGGAGCCTCCTTCAGAGGGCCTCCAAAGTGTCGGTGAGTTTCCTGTCGGTTGGCGATCCGCGGGGAGCTTGTGGTCCATGGCGGGATTCGGTAGGAGGGACGTGCCTCGTGCACGCTGCGTTGAGCGATTCGGGGCATCCACCTCTACCAACGGCCACCCGTACCATCTGCTGTCATGCTCAAGAGCCTTGTTCTTTCTCTGTTGCTGCTGCCCAGCGTCCTCCACGCTTGGGATGCTTCCGGTCACATGTTGGTGGGCCAGGTTGCGTGGGAGCTCTCGCCACTCTCCACACGCTCGGCGGTGAATGAATTGGTTGGCACGTTGGAAAGCCGGTTCAACGAGGGGCGACCCTATCACTTTGTCACCGTGGGTTGCTGGATGGACGACCTGCGTTCGCTACCGCGTTCCGAGTATCCGTGGTCAGCGTGGCATTACGTGGATGGACCCAAGACGGCGGACGGTTCGGCATTCTCGCTCCCGAAGCCGCCGCATGTGGTGTGGGCGATCGATCAGAACCTCGCCACGCTGCGTGATCCGGCGAGTCCGCGCGAACAGAAGGCGCGCGCTCTCGGGCAACTGATCCACTGGGTGGGCGACATCCATCAGCCTTTGCACGCCACGACATGGGATGACCGCGGCGGAAACGGTTATGCGGTGATGGGCGTCCCGTTTTCAGATCTGATGCATGGGGTGCTGCCCAGTTTGCACACGTATTGGGACAAGGCATTCCGTTTCGATGCGTCGGAAGGACATGTGAAGGAGGCATGGCGAGGTCCCTCCACGCAAAAACGTCCCGGTCAGCCGGGCGAGGGCGTGATCGCCGAGCAGGCTGCGCTCCTGCTCAAGAAATATCCGACAGCTTCGCTCGCTGAACTCCGTCAGGACACGGGCGCCGAGGGATGGGCGCGCGAGAGTCATGTGCTGGGCTGCACTGTCGGGTATCCGCCGGGCGATCACCCGCGCGACACGGCGGCGCGGCCTCTGGAGCCGGAGTTCGTGCGCCAGAACCGAGCGGTGGCTGAAAAGCGGGTCGTACTCGCCGGCCACCGTCTTGCGAAGCTGCTCAAGGAGCTCTTTCCTTAGGCTGTTGGATTTCCCGGTAGCACGCGTCCAGCACGGGCTTGATAGCGACGGCGGCGGCGTTAGCTTCTGGGGCCCATGACCCCTGCAACCACACGGTTTTCCGCGCCATGAGCTTTGCGCACGTCGGCATTGTGGGATCGGGTAGTTGGGGAACCGCGCTGGCGCTGCTTCTGCATGGGCAGAAGCTTCCGGTCACGCTGTGGGGGCATGATCCTGAGCAGGTGGCGCGCGTCGCGGCTGCGCGTGAGAATGCGGCCTACCTTCCCGGCGTGGCGCTTCCCGAGAGCCTGCGTTTTGAGGCGGAACTGGAGTCCCTTGCGGGTTGCGACCTTGTGCTGCTTGCGGTGCCCTCGAAGGCGATGCGTGAGATGGTGGCTCGCCTCTCCACCATCGGTCTTGGCGCGGACGCGGTGCTTCTTTCTTGCACCAAGGGCGTGGAACGCGGCAGCGGCTGGCGCATGAGCCAGATCGTTTCCGAATCTTTTCCGCAGAACCCTGTGGCGGTGCTTTCCGGGCCGAGTCATGCGGAGGAGGTGGCGCAGCGGCGGCCGACGGCGGTGGTGGTGGGCTGCGCGGATGCGGCGATCAACCAGCGGTTGCAGCAGGCTTTTTCCACGGCGTTTTTCCGGGCTTACACCAGCGACGATCTGCCGGGGATCGAGCTGGGAGGCGCCCTCAAGAACATCTTCGCCCTCGCAGCAGGGGTGAGCGACGGGCTTGGTCTTGGGGACAATTCCAAGGCCGCCCTCGTCACGCGTTCGCTGGCTGAGATGGTGCGGCTCGGCACTGCGCTGGGCGGCCGTCGCGAGACCTTCCACGGACTCGGCGGACTCGGGGATCTCATGGTTACTTGCTTCAGTCGGCACAGCCGCAACCGCGCGGTGGGAGAGAGGTTGGGGCGCGGCGAGGCGCTTGGTTCCATCATCGCCTCGATGAACATGGTGGCCGAGGGCGTGCCCACCACGTACAGCGCGTCTGAATGCGCGCGGCGGCTCGGTGTGGAGACGCCCATCATCGATCAGATCCGCATCCTGCTCGACGGCGAGGCGCGTCCGCAGGAGACGCTCGGTGCGTTGCTCAGTCGCGAGCCGAAGGCTGAATAAGCGCAGTCCGCCGCAGCCGAGAGCATTGGCCTTCGCAGTTTTGATGAGAGACTGCGCGCAACTTTCCGCGGCATGCGCTGTTTTTCCAAAATGAATTTCCCGCGTTTCCTCCGCCTGCTGGTCTCCGCGATGAGTGTGTTTGTGTGGTGCGCTGGCGCGCGGGCCGAACGTCCCATGGTCCGTCCGCCCAACGTGCTCGTCATCCTTGCGGACGATCAGGGGTGGGGGGATTTGGGCGTGAACGGGAACACGGATATTGCGACTCCGCGCATCGATGCACTGGCGCGATCAGGCGCGACCCTCGAGCATTTCTACGTCTGCCCTGTGTGTGCGCCGACGCGGGCGGAGTTCTTCACGGGGAGGTTCTACGCGCGCACCGGTGTGCAGGGCGTGAGCACCGGTCAGGAACGGCTGAACCTCGATGAAACCACGATTGGCGACGTGTTCCAGCGCGCGGGTTACGCGACAGGCGCTTTTGGAAAATGGCACAATGGAACCCAGTGGCCCTATCATCCCAACGCGCGCGGATTTCAGGAGTTCTACGGCTTTTGTTCGGGCCACTGGGGGCATTACTTCGATCCGGAGCTCGATCACAACGGACGGATGGTGCGGGGCAAGGGGTTCATCATCGACGACCTCACCGAACACGCCATGGCGTTCATGGCGGAGAACCGGGCGCGTCCGTTCCTTTGCTATGTGCCTTACAACACCCCGCATTCGCCGATGCAGGTGCCGGAGCGTTTCTACGCGAAGTTTGCGGGCAGGGAGATCACCCAGCGCAGTGTGCGTCCCATGGACGAGGATCTGGCACACACGCGCGCCGCGCTGGCCATGTGTGAGAACCTCGACTGGAACGTGGGCCGGCTCCTCGATCACCTCGACCAACTCGGGCTGAGTAATGACACGGTCGTCGTCTACTTCAGCGACAACGGTCCCAATGGCTGGCGTTACAATGGCGGATTCAAGGGACGCAAGGGCGCCATCGACGAGGGCGGTGTGCGGTCCCCCTGCTTCGTGCGGTTTCCAGGAAAAATCCCCGCAGGACTCCGCGTCCCGCAGGTGGCTGGCGCCATCGACCTGCTGCCGACTCTCGCCGACTTCGCTGGTGTGCCTCTTGAATCCAAGAAGCCCCTCGATGGGCGCAGCTTCCGGGCGCTGCTCACGAGCGCCAATCCTGCGGCGACGCCGTGGGGCGAGCATTTGCTGTACTCAACCCTGTGGGGCGGCAAGGGTGCGTTCAGCGTGCGCAGTCAGGAGCACCGACTCGACGCCGCGGGCGGATTGTATGCGATCGATCGCGATCCGGGGCAGATGCAGAACCTCGTGTCCGAGTTTCCGCAGGAGGCCGCGCGTTTGCGGAAGGCGGGGGAGGAGTTCATGGCGAGTCTGCCGGCGAGCTTCAAGGTGCGCGACGCGCGGCCGTTCACTGTGGGTTATGCGGCCTCCACGCCGCTGCCGGCGCGTGATGGTGTTGCGCACGGCACGGTGAAGCGGAGCGCGAAGGCGCCCAACTGCTCCTACTTCACGCACTGGACCAAGCCCGAGGATGAGATCACGTGGGAGGTCGAGGTGGCCGAGGCTGGAGAGTATGAGGTGGTGCTGTACTACACCTGTGCGCCGGAGAACGTGGGTGCGGTTGTCGAGTGCAGCTTCGAGGGGCAGAGCGTGCGTGCCAAAGTCAGCGAGGCGAACAACCCGCCGGCGATCGGTGCGGCGGACGACAGGTCGGAGAGGGTGGGGGAGTCTTATGTGAAGGATTTCAAGCCCATGAGCCTCGGCCGGCTTCAGTGCAAAGCGGGCCGCGGCACACTGCGTCTGCGGGCCCCGGAGATTCCCGGGAGCGCGGCTGTGGAGGTGCGGTACGTGGTGCTTCAGCGCTGAGGGGTTTGGAGTGGACGTGGACTACATGGACTACATGGACGAGGTAAGCTGCGTCACGGTCGCAGCGCCAAGTTCTCAAGCGAGGGCGCTGTCCATAAAGTCCACATTTCGGTGGTCATGGAAACGGGGTTTGGCGGCGAGCAGTGGCACGCTTCCTGTAGAGTCGCTCGGTGAAACCGCCCTCCTTTTCAAACGTATCAGCCAAAGCTGTGATCTGGCGGTCAAGGAGCGAGCAGGCCACCACGATGAGGGTCAGTCCTGCGTTAGCGGCGAGCTCCCGGTAGGTGGAACCATGGCGGTGCATCTCGGCGATACAGGTGGCGACCTCCTCTACGCTGCCACAACGGCGCGCAATTAATGCGCTGCGGCGCCAATCGTCGTGTGCCCATTGGGAAAAACTCTGCTGACGCAAAAAGTCCTCATAATCGAGCCGCAGTTCCTCAAGGCTTGCACGCGCCACGTTGGTAAGCTTGAGCTCGGTTTTCTTTGAGGTGCCGGCGGCACAGCTGCCTTCGGCAATGTTCTGCACACCGCTGCGCGCGGCCTGGATCATCTGATCTCGCGTACGGCTTTGGCGCTCGATATAGCGCCCACAGAAGCGCTCCGTGAAGTCGTACACAAGCAGCGCCATCTGAAAGCTCTTGAGCCGCCGAAACCCACCATGCGAGGGAAGAAGCGGCTCGCCCATGCTTCCAAACAACGTCCGCCGCCAGCACCACGCCCGTCCATAAAGTCCATGGCATCCACCTAGTCCATGTCGTCCATGTCGTCCATGTCGTCCATGTCGTCCCCGGCCCGCGCGCCGCGCCCGTGCAGTTTCACTCAAAGAAAGTCCCTCCTCGCTGGTCATACCTCTTGCCGATTCAATGGGGGGCGGTATTCCATTGCCGGGCTTTCCCTCCGATGCCACTCGGCACGCAGCCTCTAGCTCCATGATTCACCGCCAACCCATTCTCTCTGCCGCCGTGTCCCTGCTGGCGGGCGTTGCCTCCGTGTGCGCCGCGAGTTGGGACGGTCTGTCCCCCCAGGTGCGCGGCTACTTGGAAGCGCATTGCACGGAATGCCACGATGCCGACACGCAGAAAGGCGAGTTCCGCATCGACACCCTCTCCGGCAAGGTCGGGTTCGAGAACACGCCGCAATGGCTCGAGGTGATGGAACGCATCAACTCCGGGGAGATGCCTCCTAAGAAAGTCAAAAAGCGCCCGGCGGCGCAGGAGAGTGCAGCTGTGGTGGACTGGCTTTCAGCGCGGATGAAGGAGGGTGAATCCGCACGCATGGCCGCACGCGGGCGGGTCAGCTACAACCGCCTTACTCGCGACGAGTACGTGAACACCGTGCGCGATCTCATCGGTGTTTGTTACGATGCGGCGGACACCGGCGCTTTGCTTGAGGATCCAGATTGGCACGGGTTTGAGCGGCTCGGCTCCGTGCTGACCCTGTCTCCCTCCCACATCGAGAAGTATCTCGCGGCCGCGGAGACCATCCTCGCCGAGGCTTATCCCGCCACGAAAGCCGCCCCGATCGACGCCACGTTTCCCGCCGTCACTTCGGACTCCATTCGGGAGCCGTATCGGAGCGAGTTGGAAGCGAAGGCTCTTCTGGGAAAAGTGCGTTACGAGGTGTGGCCGCGAGATGTTTTCCGGGGCTCGGTGAGGGAGTCGCTGCCTGAGTCTGGAATCTACGAAATCAGCTACAAGCTCAGCGGGCTCAAGCCTCCCGAGGGCCGCGCGCCCCGTATGAAAGTGGTGGAGACCGCCATCGACCGTGTGCTCTTCGAGCAGGACATCGTGGCGCCCGAGGGCGCGCCGATCACCGTGACCTTCCAGAGCCACCTTCCGAAGGGGCGTCCGCAGATCATGGTCTTCAACGACGTGCCGGGCCTCTCGAACACGCCGATTTCCGGCCGGCATGGATCCAAGCCCTTTGTGAGCATCGCGGACGGGCGCATCCCATGGCAGATCAAGCTCACCGATGAGGAGGGCCTGGCCCGTTATCCCTTTCTCATCTTTGATTCCGTCACTTGGCGGGGGCCGTTGATCTCGGATGCAGAAAAAGCGCGGCGCGCGGAGTACTGGCCCGCCGAAGAGACCAGCATGGAAAAGGTGCGCGAAGGATTGGGACGTCTTGCCCGGCGCGCCTTCCGCCGGCCGGTGCCGGTCGATGAGTTGGAAAGTTACGTCAAGATCGTCCAGGCGGAGCTGTCCGCCGGCGAGAAACCGCCTGCTGCGGTGAAAGCCGGCATGCTCGCGATCTTCTGCTCGAAGAGCTTCCTCTTCCTTGCCGAGGGCGCTGAGAACACGGACCGCCACACGCTCAACGACTGGGAGATCGCCTCGCGCCTTTCGTATCTGCTCTGGAGCACGATGCCCGACGACGAACTCTTCGCTCTTGCGGAAGCCGGGAAGCTCCGGGACAAGGCGGAGCTCGCGCGTCAGACGGCCCGCATGCTGGCTGATCCGCGGGCGCGCCGTTTCAGCGAATCCTTCGCCAACCAGTGGCTGCAATTGCGGAGGGTGGGAACCTTCGCGCCGGACAAGAAGCTTTATCCTGATTACGACAAGCCGCTCGAGCAGGCCATGGTGACCGAGACGCGCGCCTTCTTCCATGAGGTGCTCCACCGCGGGCTCACGCTCCGCGAGTTTCTCCATTCCGACTGGAGTATGGTGAACGCCCGGCTTGCGGGCTTCTACGGGCTGCCTCCGCAGGGGGCGCCGGCTGGCGAAGAGTTCCTGCGTGTCGCGCTGGCGCCTGGGAGCCATCGCGGGGGGTTGCTCACCCATGCCTCCGTACTGTCGCTCACCTCTGATGGCACCCGCCACCGGCCGGTGCACCGCGGGGCGTGGTTGATGGAGTCCATCTTCGGAAAAGCGCCGCCGCCGCCTCCGGCCAACGTGGAACCCATTCAGACCACGCCGGTGGATTCTCCGAAAGCCACGTTGCGCGCGAGGCTGGAGGCCCACATCAAGGATCCGCGCTGCTCCTCCTGCCATGCACGGATCGACCCGCTCGGCATCGCCTTCGACAATTACGACGCCATCGGTCGTTGGCGCACCGAGGAGGTCGTGGAGGGATCGGGAGAGAATCCTCCGGTCAATCCCGCGGGTTCCCTGCATGACGGCCGCTCCTTCCAGACGCCGGAGGAGTTCAAGCAACTGCTGCTCGCGGACATCGACACCTTCAACGCCGCCTTCGTCGGAAAGCTGGCCACCTACGCCCTGCGCCGCACGATGAGCTTCGACGACCGCTCCCAACTCGCCGCCATCGCTGCAGCGGCAAAAGGCGCGGATTATCGTCTGCGCGATCTTGTGGAGGCGCTTGTCGTCTCTGATCTCTTTCAAAAACGCTAGGCCGCATCCCTCCATCTTATGCGCCCCATTCTTTCCACCCTGCTCCTCTTCCTTGCTGCTGCCGTAGTTCACGCGGCGGACGCAACGCCCCGCTTCCGCACGGATGCCGATGGCGGCTACACCGCGGAGGAGCGCAAAAAACTGGCTGGCAAACCGCAGGACAGGGACAGCGTGCTTCAGTGGTTCCAACTCGTGGATGGCGAGTTCCCGCCGGTTGGTTCGGCCCACGTGATTTCGGGCGAGCTGATTCGGGTAGATCATCTCGAGCGCAGCTTCCATCTCCGTGTGGATCGCGACGACAGCCAGGACGCGGGAAACCTGGATCTGCCGGTCGCGGCGGTCCTGCTGCCTTATGGTTCGGTTTATTACCACGGGGCGCCGGCTGCGTTGCAGGACATTCCTTTGGGCACGCATCTGCACGGTGAGTTTTACGTGAAAAGTCCGGGCGATAAGACGCCGGCGCTCGCCAATTTTCACATGCACGGCCGTCAGACGAAGGACGTGGACTTCACGCGCTGCACGCGTCTGGAGGATGACTTCACCCGCCGTCAGCGTGTTTCCGAGGCGTGGAAGATCGAGTCTGTGGACCTCGGCGGGATGAAGCTCACTGCAAGGCTCCAGCGCGGCGGCGAACCCGTGGGCGAGGCGAAGCTGTTCGACCTCCAATCCGGAACGCGCGCATGGAAGGGGCGCAGCGTCGTGGAGCTCGACGCGTTGCAGCCGGGGCAGGTCGTTCTTTTCAACCTCACATGGGCGACGTTGTTCGGTCCCGGCCGGCTCCTCGAGGTGTGGCTGGATGAGGAAAGCAGGCAGGGCGCGGCGAGGCAGCAGACCCGCCGACACCACGATCATCTTCATGAGCGCGGGTTGCCGGGCTGGATCGAGAAGGTCAATGACAAGGCCGAGGTGGTGACCATCACCTT
Organism: Chthoniobacter flavus; assembly: GCA_945861435.1. GTDB lineage: Bacteria > Verrucomicrobiota > Verrucomicrobiia > Chthoniobacterales > Chthoniobacteraceae > CAIURC01. The sequence continues at coordinate 24,734 of CAMAUX010000003.1, forward strand.
CTTCGACTCTTTCGACCCGGCTCTGTTTGAGGAGCTCAAGGTCGTCAACGAGAGCCCCATCGGCTGGCCGCTCCACAAGGAGCCGAAGAATCCGAAGTCCCCCGCGGGAACCATCGCCGTGGCGATGCCGTCGCTCCTCATGTTTGATCCGAACAATGACCGTCATGGTGGCAACATCCTCGATGTCCGCAGGCTGCCGGCGAGACCGGGAAATAGCGGTGTGCAGATCGATGTGGAATGCGATGCGTTGCTCGAAGGGTTCCGGCCCAAGCGCATCGTGCGGTTCTTTCCGTCGGCGTGGAAGGTGAAGTTCCCGCCGCTTGAGGAAGCCTACCGCAGTTACTGACCCGGCCACGCAGTCCTATCCGAGTCTGTCGCTCAGGAGGCTCGCCTTCACGTCCCTTCGTCTTTCACCCCCGCTTTTTATTCTTATGAAAATTCTTCATCGCATCTCCCTCATCGCCGCCGTGCTCCTTGCGGGCAGCAGCTTCGCGGCCGACCCCGCGTTCCCGCCTCTTTCCCCGGCGCTGCTGGATGAAAGCGCATTCCGGCAGTCGGCTGGTGGGGTGGAGTCGCCGATCCCGGAGCGTTCGCCCGGAAAAGGTGGCCCGAAGTCTGTGGTGTGGACGACCAAGGGCGGGCTCGATATTCACGGCATCCTGTTCGGTGAGGGACGTGAGTTGGGTCGCAGGCATCTGCGCATCGGTTTCACTGAGGCGCTTCCCGTGGGCTCGGTGCTTGTGCACGGAGGCGGTGTGCTCAGCGTGCTCAAGCCCGATGCGCCTTATCCCGGCGACCTCACGGACGACTCGCAGTGGATCTCCGCTGAGCGTCTTCTCGGTGGGGCGGTTTCCCGTGCTCCGGTGACTGGGAACAATTTTGGGTTCTGGCTTCTGCCGGACGGCACCCGCACACGCGCCCTGCGGTTCAGCCACGAGTCGGCTGCCGGCGATCGCCAGCGTGCGGGCTCGCTGGGAGGTGTTTGGGTGCTGCCGGAGCGGCTCGTGAACATGGCGCCTCAGGCCGTCGTGCAGTCGAGCGCGCGCGACGACGTGTCGGCGCGGTTGGTGGATGAGAGTCACAACAGCTGGGGCACATGGGACAATGGCGAGAACGGTGCGGCGACGCTGGTCTCTCCTGAGCATCCGGAACTCGTGACGCTTGTCTGGCCGAAGGTGGTCACGCTTCGCGGCGTCTGCCTGCTGTGGACCGGATTTCAAGCCTGCGAACTCGAGGCCTTCACGGGCCGTGACGACGCGGCTCCCGCCACCGCGCCCGATTCCGACTGGCAGCGTGTCGCGACTGCAGACCGTCTGGATGCTCTGTATCCCGTGAAGCTCTCGCCGCAGTGGGTTGCATTCGAGCGCACCGTATCCACCCGTGCGCTGCGCATGCGCATCACTGGGCAGAACCAGCGCGCGCAGGGACACCTCACGGACAAGGTGAAGCAGGGGCATCGCGTCTGGCTTGGCGAATTCGCGGCTTTCTCGCCGCTGGCCGGGGAAGCCGCGCTCGCGTCCTTGATTCTTCCGAAGCGCGCGGAGGAACCGCCCCCCATTCCCATTCGTTTCACCCTGCCTGAGGCGGGGCTCGTCACCCTCGTCATTGAAGATCCAAGCGGCCGCCGGATCCGGAATCTTGTCAGTGAGACGCCGTTTCCTGCGGGTGAGAATACCGCATGGTGGGACGGCAGCGACGATCTGCTACGCGACACCGAGGCGGCGAAGCACGGCGTCTATCAAATCCCTTCGCGGCCCGTCGCGCCGGGTGCATACAAGGTTCGCGGGCTGTGGCGCAGTCCGCTGAGCCTGCACTACGAGTTCAGCATCTACAACGCAGGCAAGCCTGGATGGAGCACGGCGGATAACACCGGTTGTTGGCTCACCACTCACACGCCGCCCACCAGCGTTGCTGTCGTCCCGGGTTCCAAGACCGCGGACGGTCAGCCTCTCGTCTTCATCGGCGCCTCCGTGGCCGAAGGGGGGCACGGTCTGCAGTGGCTGCGTGAGGACGGCACCAAGATCGGAGGCCAGCACTGGGTGGGTGGCACATGGACCGGTGCTCCCACGCTCGCGGTGGACCGGGGACCGGCGGCTGTCGATGGTCATCTCTGCTACGTCGGCTCCGCATGGGAGGGGGAGCTCCGCCTTACCGCAAAGACGCGCGCCCTCGGCGATCAGGCGGTGGCCAAGCTGAGCCTCGGCGAAGATCCGAACGTGAGGAAGAATCCCAAATCGCCTTTGCCCCCGCCTCTCGAGGGTTTCGAGGGCGGTGAAAAGGTTTTTGTGCTTTCCGGTATTGCCGCGCGCGACGGGGTGCTGGTGTGCTCGATGCTGCGCCAGAACGAGTTGCTGTTTGTGGACGTTGCCTCTGGAAAACTCACGGGTAGGCTTGCCGTGGAGAGCCCGCGCGGCGTGGCCTTTGATGCAAGTGGGCGGATGCTGGTGCTCAGTGGTTCGAAAGTGCTGCGGTTCGCCTCCACCAAGGCGGCGAAGTCCGAGGTGCTTGTCTCCTCGAAGCTCGAGGATCCGCGCCATGTCGCGGTCGACGATGCGGGCAGGCTCTGGATCTCAGACCGCGGCGCTTCTCATCAAGTGAAGGTCTTCTCTCCAAAAGGCAGGCTGGAGCGGACGATTGGAGAACCGGGCGCGCCTGCGGTCGGCCCGTATCGTCCCCTTCACATGAACCTGCCCAACGGTCTGGCGCTCGACACGCAGGGCCATGTCTGGGTCGCGGAGGCTTCGAATCGACCGCGCCGGGTTTCTGTCTGGTCCTCTTCGGGCGCGCTGGAGCGCACGTATTACGGACCCACAGAGTACGGCGGTGGCGGCACGCTGGATCCGGGCGACAGAGGACGTTTCTTTTACCGCGGCATGGAGTTCGCGCTCGATTGGGAGAAGGGAACGGACCAGCTCGTGCGCATCTACGCGGAGGAGGATCCGCATTTGAAAGCCCACTACGGGGCTTACTCGCCGGACACTCCGCTCTATCCCGGCGGCGCGAAGGGGCCGCGTTACTTCACGAGTTGCTACACGCACAACCCCACCAGCGGTGACAGCACCGCCTTTCTCTGGCGCGACGATGGCACCGCTGCAAAGCTGACCGCATCGCTGGGCGATGCCAATGCATGGGAGTTGCTTGCCTCTCCGGAGTTCCGTTCCCTCTGGCCCGAGGGCACCGAGCCTGGCAACAGCCGCAAGGAGAAGTCTGCGTCCTATCTCTGGGTGGATCGCAACGGGGACGGCCGTCCACAGCCTCATGAGGTCACGATGAAGGCGGGCGTTTTGCGCGGGGTCACCGTGATGCAGGATCTCTCCTTCGTGGTGTCGCGGTTTGGGGAAAACTCCGCCCGGTTCGCTCCGAGGAGCATCGCGGCCAATGGCGTGCCCGACTACGTCTTCGAGCCGCAGATCCTCGGACCGGCCGGTGGGAACCCTGCGTCCTCCGGTGGGGATCAGACCCTTGTGTCGGGCGACTGGAGCGTCCACACCAACGCGCCGCAGCCGTATTCCGCACACGGCATTGGAGGCAGTCGCAAGGGTGAGCCGGTCTGGAGTTATCCCAGTCCGTGGCCCGGGCTCCACGCCAGTCATGAAGCGGCGGTGCCGGACCGTCCCGGCATGGTGGTGGGCCATACGCGGCTTTTGGGCGACTGCATCGGGAGCGCGGCTGGTCCTTTGTTTGCGGTGAACGGGAACATGGGCAACGCCTACCTCTTCACCGTGGATGGTCTGTTTGTGGCCACCCTTTTCAATGACATCCGTCTGCGTCCGAACTGGGCTGCGCCGGTCGCGACGCGGAACATGGACGTGACCGACGTCTCGCTGCACGACGAGAATTTCTGGCCCAGCATCACCCAGACACCGGATGGACGGGTGTTCCTGATCGACGGCGGCCGGACCAGTCTTGTGCGTGTCGATGGGCTTGAATCCCTGCGTCGGATTCCGGACATGGCACTGGAGGTCACCGCGAAGGATCTCGACAACGCCCGCGAATGGCTCGCCCGCAGTGAGGCGGCGCGTCAGGCGGCGCGCGGAACTGGAACGCTCGCCGTCCGCACCGACCGGCCGGCGCCGACCGTGGACGGCCAGCTCAACGACTGGCCCGCGGACACCGCGTGGGCGATGGTCGACCGCCGCGGAACCAAGGCCAACTTCAACAGCAATTCGCGTCCGTACGAAGTGAGTGCTGCGGTGGCAGTGGCGGATGGGAAGCTGTTTGCGGCATGGCGGACCACGGAGAAGGATTTGCTCAACAACAGCGGCGAGACTCCGGATGCGCTCTTCAAGACGGGCGGCTGTCTGGATCTGATGCTGCAGGCTGACACGGAGGAGCGCTTGCTGGTCACTTTGGTGAAGGGGAAACCGCGCGCCGTTCTTTATCGGGCGAAGGTGCAGGGCACCGTGCAACCCGTGGCGTTTAGCAGTCCCTGGCGCACCATCCATCTCGACACTGTCGAGGATGTGAGCGCGCAGGTGAGCTTCGCCACCGACAAGGCGGGCAATTTCGAAGTAAGCGTTCCCCTTTCGGTGCTGCATTGGGAGCCGAAGCCGGGCGGGACGGTGCGCGCGGATCTCGGGGTGCTGCGCGGCAGCAACGGCCAGACGACCCAGCGGGTCTACTGGGCGAACAAGGCCACGGCCATCACCGCGGATGTGCCCAGCGAAGCTGAGCTGACGCCAAAGCTCTGGGGGCAGTGGAAGTTGCAGTGAGGCGAGGGGGGAGTGTGGACGACATGGACGGGATGGACGGGATGGACGGGATGGACGGGATGGACGGGATGGACCTTTGGCAAGGCAGCGAGCAAGCCGGTCGCGTAGTCCATGAAGTCGATGTCGTTCATGATGTCCAAGGGGCTTTGCCCAGCCCCAAGAAAGAGGCCGCTCGCGGGTTTACTTCTTGCCGACAACCCGAGATGCGGCGTTCCCTTGCCGGGCTGTTTCCTGATGCCGGCGGGAACGCAGCGTACCACCCCATGAAGCGCCGCAATTCCATTCTTTCTGCCGCCGTGTTCCTGCTGGCGGGCGCCGCCTCCGTGTGTGCCGCTGGTTTGGAGGGTCTTTCTTCGCAGGTGCGAGGCTATCTCGAGGCGCATTGCACGGAATGCCACGATGCCGACACGCAGAAGGGCGAATTCCGCATCGACACTCTTTCCGGCAAGGTCGGGTTTGAGAACACGCCGCAGTGGCTGGAGGTGATGGAGCGCATCAACTCCGGGGAGATGCCGCCCAAGAAGGTCAAGAAGCGGCCGGCTGCGCACGAGAGCGCCGCGGTGGTGGACTGGCTGTCGTCCCGCATGAAGGAGGGTGAATCCGCCCGCATGGCCGCGCGCGGACGGGTCAGCTACAACCGGCTCACCCGCGAGGAGTACGTGAACTCCGTGCGCGACCTGCTCGGCGTGCAGTTTGATGCGACTGATCCGGGCGGTTTCCTTGAAGAGGCTGAGTGGCGCGGGTTCGAGCGTCTTGGCTCGGTGATGACCCTCTCTCCTTCCAACATCGAGAAGTACCTCGCTGCCGCCGAGACCATCCTCGCGGAGGCCTATCCGGAGAAGAGGGCGCCGCAGACGCAGGGCTCGAAGCGGGCCCTCCTAGAGAACCAAGTCAACGAGCGCTATCGTGAGCGCCTCCGCGAGATGGGGTTGCTCGACAAAGTCCGTTTTGAGATGTGGCCCGGAGACACCTTCCGGTACTCGAACCTGCAGGATCCCCTGCCTGAGGCCGGTATTTACGAGATCAGCTACACGCTCAGCGGGCTCAAGCCGGAGAAGGGGCTCGCACCGCGGCTCAAGGTTTACGAGGAGAAGCTCGATCGGGTGCTCTTTGAGCAGGACATCGTTGCGCCGGAGGACGCGCCGGTCACGGTTACTTTCCGCACGCACCTGCCCAAGGGGCGTCCGACCATCATGGTGTACAACGAGGTGCCGGGGCCCTCGAACACCCCGCGGTCCGGACGGCACGGGGACAAGCCCTTCCTGAGCATCAAGGACGGGCGGATTCCGTGGCAGCTCAAGATCACCGATGAAAAGGGTCGGCCGCGCTATCCGTTCCTCATCATGGACTCCATCGCATGGCGCGGGCCGATTGTTGAGGAGGCGGACCAGAACCGGCGCGATGAGTACCTGTCGCCCGCCGCCATCGCTACGGGGGACATCGAGCAGGCCCGGGCTGGCCTTGCCAAGCTCTCCCAGCGCGCGTTCCGCCGTCCCGTTACCGAAGCTGAAGTCGATGCGACGATGGAGTTGGTGAAAAAGGAGATCGCGGCGGGCGAGAAGTTCCGGGATGCCGTGAAAGCCGGGATGCTTTCGATTCTCTGCTCCAAGAGCTTCGTCTTCCTCACTGAAGGCGACCCGGATGCGGACCGGAATCAGCTCAACGATTGGGAGATTGCGGCACGCCTTTCCTATTTGTTGTGGAGCACGATGCCCGACGACGAACTCTCCGCACTCGCGGCGCAGGGGCGTCTCCGTGACAAGGCGGAGCGCGCCCGCCAGTGCGCGCGGATGCTTGCAGATCCGCGTGCGAGCCGATTCACGGACTCCTTTGCGACGCAGTGGCTGCAACTGCGGAAGGTCGGAAGGTTCCCGCCCGACAAGAAGCTCTATCCGGATTACGACAAGACGCTTGAGGCCGCGATGATTGGCGAGACCAAGGCCTTCTTCCGTGAGGTCGTGCAGCAGGGGCTCAGTCTCCGCGAGTTCCTCCACTCGGACTGGACGATGCTCAACGCCCGCCTTGCCGAGTTTTACGGGATGCCCGCCAAGGATTTTGCCCGGGACGCATTTCGACGTGCGGCCCTTTCCGAGGACAGTCGGCGCGGCGGTCTGCTCACGCAGGCGGCGATTCTGTCGCTCACCTCGGATGGCACGCGGCACCGGCCTGTTCATCGTGGTGTGTGGCTTTCGGAATCGATTTTTGGCAGGACCCCTCCTCCGCCTCCGGCCAACGTGGAACCCATCGCGACGAATCCGGTCGACTCACCGAAGGCGACGCTGCGTATGAAGCTGGAGGCTCACATCCACGATGCGCGCTGTGCTTCGTGCCATGCGAAGATCGACCCGCTCGGTCTTGCGTTTGAGAACTACGACGCCATCGGCCGCTGGCGGACCGAGGAACTCACGGAGGGCACCGGTGACAACCCGAAGGTCAATCCATCGGGAACCCTTCCGGACGGTCGTGCCTATGCGGACGCGGCGCAGTTCAAGACGCTTTTGCTCGAGAACCTCGACACCTTTCACGCCACGTTCCTTGAGAAACTCGCCACCTACGGTCTGCGGCGCACCACCTCTTTCGACGACCGCGAGGATCTCGCCGCGATCGCGCGGATCGGCAAGGCGCGGGATTACAAGGTGCGCGACCTGCTCGAGGCTTTCGTCTGCTCGGACTTGTTTGAGAAACGCTGAGTCCCTTGTTCCTGCCGCTTATCCGTCCGTTCCCAGCCCATTGCAAAACCTGTCCTCCTCCAGAACCCTAGAACCCTAGAAATCAAAGCCATGAGCAACCTGAACCTCAACCAGTGGCGTATCAGCCGCCGCACCATGCTGCGGGGCCTTGGAGCCTGCATCGCACTTCCGCTTTTGGACTGCATGGCAGTGTTGCCGACGCCGACGAAGCCTAGGCGCAGCGTGTTTCTCTACATCCCGAATGGGGTGAACACACTGACGTGGCAGATCGAGAAGGCCGGGGCGGACTACGAATTCACGCGTCCGCTCAAGGGTCTGGAACGGCATCGTGCGGACATCACGCCGATCAGCGGCCTGCATCATCCCATGGTGATCGGCAAACATCACAACTGCGAGAAGGTGTGGCTGACGGGTGCGAACGTGCCGGGCGATGGTGGTGCATTCCGCAACACCGTCTCCGTCGACCAGATGATTGCGGATGTGCAGGGTGTTTCCACGCGGTTCTCCTCGCTGGAGATGGCTATTGAGGGCGTCTCGCTCTCGTGGTCGAAGGACGGCATCCAGATCCCGGCCGAACGCAACACGCAGCAGATCTTCAACCAGCTCTTCGGCGTGGAGAAGGATTCGAAGGAAACCATCCGCCGCAAGCTGAGCAGGCGCGGTTCGATTTTGGATGTGGTGGCCGACGACGCGAAGCGCGTGAACCGCAACCTGGGTTCTGAGGACCGCTCCAAGCTGGATGAATACCTCACTGCCGTGCGCCAGGTGGAAGAGCGTTCGCGTCGGGCCGACGAGTGGCTCAATGTGGCCAAGCCAGTCGTGCCCGCCGATGATGCGGCGCGGCTCCAGCGCAAGCTCAGCATGGCGCAGGCGGGTGATTATTACCGGCTCTTCTACGACCTCATGGTGATGGCGCTGCGCACGGATTCCACGCGGGTCATCACCTGCGGCATCGGTAGCGAGGGCAACACCAGCGGCATCCCCGAGATCGGGATTTTGCAGACGCGGCACGGATTGTCGCATCACAACGGCGATCCGGAGCAGCTGCGTCGGCTCACCGAGACGGACACGTTTCTTGTCGAGCAACTCGCCTACTTCCTTGACCAGCTCAAAGCGCACGAGGAGGACGGGCGTCCGCTTCTCGACACCACGCAGGTCCTCTGGGGCAGCGGCATGGCGTACGGTCACAGCCATGGCAATGCGAACCTTCCGACAATCCTCGCGGGTGGACGGGCGCTCGGTTACAAGCACGGCCAGCATGTCGACTTCAACCTGCCCAAAATCGGCAAGTACGACGTGGCGGACGTGACGAGCCATTACCGCATCTGCTCGCGGCCGGTGGACGGTGACGCGCGCGTCAGCAACCTGTTGCTCACCATGCTGCAGCGCGCGGAGGTGAAGGCAGACCGCTTCCAAGACAGCCTCCGTCCGCTTTCCGAACTGCTCGCGTGATCCGTCTCCAGCGCGCACTTCTGCTCGTCTCCGGCATCGCGCTCGGCTTTCCGCCGAGTGCCATGACGGCGCCCGCTGCTGCCACGGCGGCCGAGCCCGCTGCGGCCACTGCACCTGCCGCTGCGCCTCGCTACCGCACGGATGCGGATGGACCGGTGGGCGCTGAGAAGCCTGTAAAGAGAGGGCCCAAGGACAAGACGCCGGCGCTCGCTTGGTTCATGCCTGTGCAGGGGGAATTTCCGTTGGAAGGCACTGCTCATGCGGTTTCCGGCGAGTTGATGCGAGTGGATCACGTGGAGCGCAGGTTTCAGATCCGGGTGGATCGCAATGACAGTCAGGAGCGTGGGGTGTGGGACCTGCCGTTGGACGCCGCGATGCTGCCTTATGGATCGATCCTCTATCACGGCCAGCAGGCCGCGCTGCAGGACCTCCCGATGGGCACCCATCTCAACGGGCTCTTTTATTTGAAGGATCCCAAGGACACCGCGCCGCTGCCCATGGCGGCTTACAACCGGCGGTCTCCGGAGGGCGATTTTCGGAGGTGCTTCCGCATCGAGGACGACTTCAGCCGCGACACGCGCACGGGGGTGGTTTGGAAGGTGGACTCCGTGGATCTCGACACGATGAAGCTCACCGCCACCCCGCACCGGGAGGGTAAACCCGCCGGCCCCGCGAAGCTTCTGGATCTGATGGCCGGCACGAGAGTCTGGAAGGGTTCGGGGTTCGCGGATCTGCGTGCCTTGGCCGCCGGGCAGGAGGTGATCTTCAACCTCACGTGGGTGACGCTTTATGGTCCCGGCCGCGTGGTGGAGGTATGGCTGGATGCGGAGAGCCGCCGCCTCGCCACAGCCCGCCAGCTCGAGATTCACCGGCTTCACATTCGCGAGCGCGGCCTTCCGGGCTGGGTGCAGGACGTGGACGACGACGAGCAGATCGTCACGATTCGGTTTTTTGACAATGTGGATCCCGGGCTTTTTGATGAGATCCGAGCGCCGATTCCCGCGTCGATGTTGAAGCCGGGCGAGGTGGTGGAGGGGCCGCGGGGCGGCATTGCGGTGGCGCGTCCGGATTTGATGACGTACGACCCTGTGAATGACAGGAAGGGCGGGGCGGTGGTGGATGTGCGGACGGATCTTCCGACCGAGCGGGGCGGTAGTCCGGTGCAGATCAAGGTGAAGTGCGATTTGCTTCTGGAGGGTTACCGGCCGCGGAAGATCGTGCGCTTTTATCCGGGGGCATGGAGGGTGATCGCGCTGCCGCGCGAGGAGCAGGCGATGGGTCTGGAGTAGGCGAATCGCTGAAGAAGAGGCGCGGTGCTAGCCGGGGAGTGTGACGGTGAACCGCGTTCCATTGGAGGCGTCGCTTGCGGCTTCAACGCTGCCGCCATGGGCTTTCACCACAGCGTGGACAATGGCTAGACCGAGTCCTGCGTGGCCGGTGGAACTGCGGGACTTGTCGGCGCGATGGAAGCGCTCGAAGATGTGGGGGAGATCTTCCGGTGGGATGGCGGGACCGGTGTTTTCCACCACGAGGAGGACGCGGCCGTGTTCGCGCGCGGTGCTGATGCGCAGGGATCCTCCGGGGTGATTGTACTCCAGCGCGTTGGAGAGGAGGTTGGTGACGACCTGCGCGAGGCGTTCGGCATCGCCTTGGAGGGAGGCGGGTTGGAGGTCTGTGTGAAGGGTGATCGTGCGTTCGGTGGCAAGCGGGGAGATGAGATCGAGGGCCTCGCGGGAGATGGTTGCGAGGTCGCAGGGTTCCCAGTGGAAGGGCTCCTGACCGCCGTCGAGCTTGGCGAGGTCGAGCAGGGATTCGATGAGGCGGCGCATGCGCTGGGCTGCGCGCTGGGTGGCCTCCAGCGTCTCACGGTATTCGGAGACGGAACGGTCGCGGCTGAGAGCGAGCTGGGCCTGTGTGAGGATGACAGCGAGCGGCGTGCGCAGCTCATGGGCTGCGTCCGCAGTGAAGCGGGCCTGTTGGGAGAAGGCGGCGTCGAGGCGCGCGAAGGTGGAGTTGAGGACGGCCGCGAGCCGTTCCAGTTCGCCCTCGGTGTCAGCGGTGTTGATGCGCAGGGCGAGGTTGCCGCCGGCGATTTTCTCCGCGGTGGCGCTGATTTCCGCGAGGGGCCGGAGTGCGCGCGAGGAAAGCCACCAGCCGCCGAGGAGGCCGAGGAGGAGGACCGCGCCGCCGGCCGCACCGAGCAGGGCCCCGAGATTGCGGAGCTCGTCCTGCTCGGAGTTGATGGGGCGTCCGACGAGCACGCAGTCGACGGGTGCGGCGAAGAGGAATGCCTCGCGGTTGGGGCCGCTGGTGCGGACGGCGGCGGCCTCGGCGTCGGGACGGGCAAGGTTTGCGGGGGCATTGGCGGAGCGTGCGAGGAGTTTCGCCCCGCGCATCCAGACGGCGAAGTAATGGCCGTCGTGGTCATCGAATAGGGCGGCCTGCGCGGGGGTGAGGCGCAGTTCGGGGTCCGCGCGTTTCTCGCCGGCGCGGTTGGGGTTTTTGCGCAGGGAGTCGAGGAGGAGGCCGATTCTGCGCTGGAGTTCCTCGTCGACGGAGCGCATCTGGCGGCCGCGTTCGAGTTTGAAGGCGGTGAATCCGAAGCCGACAAGGAGGGCGGCGAGGAGGACGCCATACCAGACTTGGAGGCGCCAATGGATGGACTTGGGGAGCCGGATCATGCCTCGATGAGGTAACCGTGACCGCGGCGGGTGAGGATGAAGTCGTGGCCGAGTTTTTTGCGGATGTTGGAGACGTGGACGTCGAGGAGGTTGGAGGCGCTGTCGTTGTTTTCGTCGAAGAGGTGTTCGTAGAGGGTGCTGCGGCTGATGACTTCGCCGCGGTGGAGGCCGAGGTATTCGAGGAGGGCGTATTCGCGCGGGGTGAGGTCCACGGGTTTTCCGCGGAGCGTGACGGTGCGTGCGGCGGGCGAGACCTCGACATCGCCGAGCGTGAGCACAGGGCGGGCCTCGCTGGCGCTGCGGCGGATGAGTGCGCGCAGGCGGGCAAAGAGTTCGGAGAGGTCGAAGGGTTTGACGAGGTAGTCGTCGGCGCCGAGGTCGAGGCCGCGGACGCGGTCTGCGGTGCGGTCGCGCGCGGTGAGGAGGAGGACGGGGGTTTTGCGGGTGAGACGGAGGCGGCGGAGGACCTCCCAGCCCTCGAGTTTGGGGAGCATGACGTCGAGGATCACGGCATCGAACGCGATGGACTGGGCGAGGTAGAGAGCCGCTTCGCCATCAGATGCGGTATCGACAGCATAGCCCTCCTCGCGCAGGGACTGTGAGAGGCCGCGCAGGAGGTCTGGCTCGTCTTCGGCAAGGAGCAGGCGCATGACGTGGGGGGTGTAGCCGGAATGAGATTAAGGACCGATGAAGGCGGGTGCAATGCGGAGGGGCCGGATGATCGGCGGGCGGCGTCACGGCTTCATCGATTCTTTAGTCGGGCGCGGATAAGGTTCTTGGATGAAGAAGCACAGCGGATCGATGGCCCCCTGCATTCTCGCGGCGATGTTCGGTTTTGGTGCGGTCGTTGTTGGCCGCGCGCATGACATTGCGGGAGCCTATCACCCGCATTACGACCGTTCGGTGAAGCCGCCGGAACTCGCTAGTGCACCGGTGTGGATGCTGGCGCAAGCGACCGTGAAGGGCGGCCCTGCGGGAGCGCCCCGGGTGAGTGAAGAGGCTGGGAAACCTGTGCAGGCGGGCGTTTTCGAGGTATTCGCTCCGCGGGTGAGCGTGCGGTGGGACGAGCGGTTTCTGTATGTCGAGGGGACCGGGATGCCTGCGCACGGGATGATGGTGGGGATCACGGCATGGCAGCAGCAGGTGCCGATCCCGCAGAATTACACCGGAGCCAACGCATGGCAGATTCCGCTGCGGCCCGTGCCAGCGGGGCAGCCTGCGTCGATCAAGAATCGGTTTTTGCGGGGGGCGATTGCATTGGCTGCCAACGGGGTGCCGATCTTCAATCCGCAGAATAACCGGGGTGAGGTTTCCGCGGACATTGGCGAACTGGACGAGTGGGGAGGGCACTGTGGGCGGGCTGATGATTACCATTACCACGCGGCGCCGTTGCATCTGCAGGAGGCGGTGGGCAAGGGGCGTCCGATTGCGTACGCGCTGGATGGGTACGCGATCTACGGGCTTACGGAGCCGGACGGTTCTGCGCCGAAGGGTTTGGACGGGTTCAACGGACACACGGTGGCGGGCGTGGGGTATCATTATCACGCATCGAAGAAGTACCCCTTCGTGAATGGTGGCTTTCATGGCGAGGTGGTGGAGAAGGACGGGCAGGTGGATCCGCAGCCCCGTGCCAATCCGGTGCGCGAGGCGTTGCAGCAGATGCGCGGGGCGAAGATCACGGGGTTTCAGGCGGGCTCGGACGGGAAGCAACGCAGGCTGAGTTACAGCGTGAATGGACGCACGGGCTCGGTGAATTACACGGAGCTCGGTGGTGGCCAGTGGCGGTTTGAATTTGTGGGTGCCGATGGATCAAAGCGCGAGGAGGTGTATTCGGGGCGTGGAGGGCAGGGCGGTGGCGGTGGTCAGCGCCCTGGTGGACCCAAAGGCCCTGATGGACCCAATGGACCGGGTGGAGGCCGCCCGCCCGAAGGCGGTGCAGCGGAACGCGGGCGCGGACCTGAGCCGCAGCCGCAGCCGTCGTCTGCGGGCGGTGTCGTGGTGGGAATGGATGCGCTTAAGAAGCCGGTGGCCGGCTTTGTGTTGAGCAGCCCGGAGGTGCGTGCGGATGGGAAGCTTCCGATGGATTACACCGGCGATGGATCGGGAGCGACGCTGCCGCTTGCGTGGAAGGGGGCGCCGGCGGGCGCGAAGAGTTACGCGGTGGTGATGGATCACCTCGCACCCGGTGGAGAGGTGAAGAGTTACTGGGTGCTGTGGGATATCCCGGCGACCGCCACCGGTTTGCCGAAGAACGCGAAGGGGATCGGGAAGGTGGGTGCGAGTTTCAAGGGGCAGGCGGGATACGAGTCGCCGCATTCGAAGGGCCCCGGCGAGAAGATTTATGTGCTGACGGTTTATGCACTCGCGGCGCCGGTGGATCTGCAAGGGGCGGGGCGCGGGGTGACTCGCGAAGTGTTGCTGAAGGCGATCGCGGGCCGGGTGCTTGGGAGCGCTTCGATGAATGTGAGCTACACGCGCGGAGGCGAGGCGGGTGCGCCCCCCCCTCCGCCACCCCCGCCGTCACAGTCCCAGACTCCGCCTCCGGCGCCCCGTGCGGATGCGCCTCCGAGGCCGGAGGGTGGTGGGGGACAGGGGCCCGGGCGTGCCAAGGGGGGCGGTGGTGGTGGTGGCGGGGCGGGAGCGCCGGGTGGATCGCTGGTGAAGGCGACGATGGCGGATACGATGAAGGCGGAGATTTACGCGGACAACTGGTTCGCGCTCTACATCAACGGCAGGCTCACGGTGGTGGATCCGATTGCGTTCCTTCCGCACAACGTGGTGAGTGTGGATCTGCTGCCGGAGTATCCGATGACCCTCGCGGTGATTGCGCACGACAACGCGGATCCGAAGACGGGTCTTGAGTACGGCAACCACATTGGGGATGCGGGCTTCATCCTCAAGTTTGCGGACGGGACGGTGACGGATGGGACGTGGAAGGTGAAGGTGCTGGAGCACGGGCCGGTCGGTTCGGACATCGCCAATCCACGCGTGGTGCACACGCCGCGGCCTGAGAACTGGTTTGCGACGGAGTTCGACGACAGCGCATGGGAGGCCGTGACCGTGTACAGCGAGGAGCGGGTGAAGCCCAAGCAGCCTTATTACGAGCACGACTTTGCCGGTGCGCAGTTCATCTGGAGTGCCAATCTGGACCTCGATAACACGGTGCTTTTCCGCAAGCGGATCGAGAAGCCCGGATGGACTCCGCGCTGGAACGCGCAACCTGCGGGGCCGCTGCCCGCGCCGTGAAGCAGTGGACGATCGTCACTTTGTGAATCCCATGAAGATCCCGTTGTTCTCGGTCGTGTTGCTTGCGGCGGTCCTGCAATTGCGTGCAGCCGATGCGCAGAAGCCCAACTTTCTGGTGATCATGGGTGAGGCGCAGGGTTGGGCGTCGATGTCGACGCCGATGGATGATGCCGTGCCGGAGTCGCGGAGTTCGCTGGCGAAGACTCCTGCGCTGGACCGGTTGGCGGCGGGTGGGATGCGTTTTGCGAACTTCTACGCGGCGTCTCCCCGGTGCACGCCGACGCGGGCGGCGTTGTTCACCGGGCGCAGTCCGGCGGCGCTTGGGATGACGTTTGTCGGCGAGGGCAAGGGGGGGCGGGAGAGCACGTTCAACGATGAGGGAAGCAGGCTGCTGCCGCCGGAGTTCACGTCGGAGATGCCGGAGAAGGACGCCACGGTGGCCGAGTTGCTGCATCGCACGGGCTATGCGACCGCGCACTTTGGGAAATGGCATGTGGGGCGTGCGAATCCCTCGGTGCACGGGTTTGAGGAGAACGATGGCCCGAACAACAACGGCGGTCCGGAGAATGTGGAGAACCCGAATCCGAAGCAGGCCTTTGGGATCACGGAGAAGGGGATGGATTTCATGGCGCGTCAGGTGAAGGAGGGGAAGCCGTTTTACCTGCAGGTGTCGCATTATGCGGGGCGGGGAGCGGGAGGGGCGCGGCCGGAGACGTACTCGGATGTGCGGCGGCGGATGAAGCCGGGGCAGGAGCGGTTGGCGGAGTTGGTGGCGGTGGCTGAGGATATGGATGCGACGGTGGGCCAGTTGCTCGCGAAGCTCGATGCGCTGGGCATCGCGGGAAATACGTATGTGATCTACACGGCCGACCACGGTTCGCAGGGACGTGATGTGAACGGCCCGCTGACGGGCGGCAAAGGTTCGGTGTGGGAGGGTGGGATTCGTGTGCCGCTGGTGGTGCGTGGTCCGGGAGTGAAGGCGGGTGCTTGTTCTCAGGTGCGCGCGTCGACGGTGGACATCCTGCCGACGATGACGGCGCTGGCGGGGGTGCGTGAGAAGCTGTCCGCTCAGATCGAGGGGGGGAGCCTTGCGCAGGTGCTCAGCGGCGCGGCGGCCGCGTCTGTGAGCCGGTCGCGGGTGGAACTGGTGATCCACTTTCCTCATTACGACAAGGATGGTGCGGGCCCGGCGTCGGCGATTCTGTCTGGAAATGACAAGCTGGTGCGCATCTTCGAGACGGATGCGCGCCGTCTCTTCGATCTGTCCAAGGACCGGAGTGAACGCAACGATCTCGCGAAGGATGCGCCGGCGCGTGTGGCGGAATTGGATGGGAAGCTGACGAAATATCTGGAGCAGGTGGGCGGCAGGTTGCCTGTGAGGAATCCTTCCTTTGATCCTGCAAAGGCTGGGGGTGAAGGGGAGCGCAAGGGTGGCATGGGCGGTGGTGGAAAAGGGGGCGGAGGCAAGGGTGGAGCGGGAAAGGGCGGCAAGGGTAAGGAGGCGCAGGATGCGAGCTAGGAGCGTTTCCGTGCGGGGCTCCGCGCTCTGTGCACTGGCGTTGCTGGCGTCCGCTGTGTTGACCGCGTCCGCTCAGGAAAAGCGGCCGCCGCGGAAGGGGCCGGACCGGGATGGGCCGTCTGATGATGTGCGGTTTTTGTTCAAGACTGAGGTGCCTGCGCATCCGCTGGATGTGGTGCTTGGGCGACCCACGGCGGATGCGGTGACGTTGAGTGTGCGGACCGCGTTTGAGGGTGAGGGGATGGTGGTGTATGGGGCGGCGGAGGGAGCGGTGAAGAAGCAGCGGGAGACGCCGTTGTTTGCGCTGAGCGCGGGCGTGCCGCGGGAGGTGGTGTTGTCAGGGCTTCCGGCGGATACGCGTTGCACGTACGAGTTGCGGACACGGGTGGGTGGCGGGAAGGGAGGGGGATGGAAGGCTGAGCCGGTGCGCAGCTTTCACACGCAGCGTGCGCCCGGCGGTTCGTTCGCGTTCACGCTGCAGGCGGATCCGCATCTGGACTACAACACAGATCCGGTGCTGTATCTGCGTTGTCTTGGGAACGCGCTGGCGGACGAGCCGGATTTTCACATTGATCTGGGAGACACGTTCATGACGGACAAGCATCGCGGCCGCGAGACGGCGGCGGCGCAGTATGTGGCGCAGCGGTATTACTTCGGGCACATCGCGCATTCGGCGCCGTTGTTCCTCGTGCTTGGCAATCATGACGGCGAGGCCGGGCGGTGGCTGGACGGGACAACGGACAATCTTGCGGTGTGGGCGAACGCGCAGCGTAAACGCAACTTTCCGAATCCGGTGCCGGACGCTTTTTACACGGGCAACACGACGCCGGATCCGCAGGCTGGGCTGCTTCAGAATTACTATGCGTGGGTGTGGGGCGATGCGGAGTTCGTGGTGTTGGATCCGTTTTGGTACACGAAGCGCGGGCGTGGTGGCGCCAATGACGAGTGGGCATGGACGCTGGGACGTGAGCAGTACGACTGGCTTGGGAAAACGCTGGCTGAGAGCCGGGCGAAGTTCCGGTTCGTGTTTCTGCATCATCTTGTGGGCGGGCGTGGCCGGGATTCACGCGGTGGTGTGGAGGCGGCGCCGCTGTACGAGTGGGGCGGGCATGATCCGGACGGCACGGATCGGTTTGGGGAGAAGCGGCCGGGCTGGGGGCTGCCGATTCACGACCTGCTGGTGAAGCACCGGGTGAGCGTGGTTTTTCACGGGCACGATCATCTCTTCGTGAAGCAGGAGCTGGGCGGGGTGGTGTATCAAGAGGTGCCGCAGCCCGGGCATCCGCGCTACGACAACACGCGGAGCGCGGAGGAGTACGGCTATCTTTCCGGTGTGCTGCAGGGCAGCGCGGGGCATCTGCGGGTGCGGGTGTCGCCGGGGAGTGCGGTGGTGGATTACGTGCGGGCGTACATGCCCGGGGATGAGGGTGGATCGCGGCGCAACGGTGGGGTGAGCTTTAGTTACGAACTGCGGTAGTGGTGCGAGCCTGCGGAGTTGAGCCTGCAGCGGATGGGCGAGGCGAAGTGATCTTGGCGCGAACCGGCGGTTTCTGTTTCTTCGTCGATCGCGCTTTGGGGTGAGAGCTTTCCGCTATCCAGAGCTGCCCCGGCGTGCTATTGCCCAGCGGTTTATGCACTCACCGGAACAGCAGCTTGCACTGCTCAAGCGGGGCGCCTCCCAGATCATCAGCGAGGCGGAACTCCTTTCCAAGCTGCGGCTTGGGCGTCCCCTTAACGTGAAGCTGGGCGTGGATCCCACGGCGCCGGACATTCATCTTGGGTTCACGGTGGCGCTGCAGAAGCTGCGTCAGTTTCAGGATCTGGGGCATCAGGCGATTCTGATCATTGGTGATTTCACGGCGATGATTGGGGATCCCTCGGGTCGGTCGAAGGCGCGTCCGCAGCTTTCGCACGATCAGGTGATGAGCAACGCGAAGAGCTTTCAGCAGCAGGCTTACAAGATTCTCGACCCGGCGCGGACGCGCACGGTTTTCAATGGGGAATGGTTTGAGATGATGAGCTTTGAGCAGGTGATGCGGCTCAACGGGCGGGTGACGCTGCAACAGATGCTGCAGCGTGAAGATTTCAAGGGGCGTGTGGACCGGGGTGAGCCGGTGCATCTGCACGAGATCCAGTACCCGATCATGCAGGGGTGGGATTCGGTGATGATCAAGGCGGACGTGGAGCTTGGGGGGACGGATCAGCTATTCAACATCCTTGTGGGGCGGGATCTGCAGCGTGAGGAGAAGCAGCCTGAGCAGGTGGTCTTTCTTCTGCCGCTGTTGGAGGGGTTGGATGGGGTGCAGAAGATGTCGAAGAGCCTTGGGAACTATGTCGGTGTGAGCGAGGCGCCTTCGGAGATGTTTGGGAAGCTCATGAGCATCACCGACACGCTCATGGCGCGTTATTACCTGCTTTTGTTGGGGGAGGAGGTTCCGGCGGGTCATCCGATGGACGCGAAGAAGCAGCTCGGGTTCCGGATTGTGGAGCGGTATCATTCCACGGAGGCGGCGCAGGGGGCGCTCGACGAGTTCAACCTGCGTTTCAGCAAGCGGGACCTCGACAAGGTGGAGCTGCCGTCCTTTTCCACTGAAGGAGTGGAGCCGGACATCATCTCTCTGATTGTTGCGGCGTTTGCGCGTGGCTTCTCGGTCACCAAGTCGCGCGGCGATGCGCGGCGGCTTGTGGAGCAGGGGAGCGTGCAGGTTCGCGGGGAGAAGTGCACGGACCCGAAGGCCGCGCCGAAGCTCGAGTCTGGCGACGTCCTTCGGCTCGACAAGAAGCACGCCGTGCGCGTGGCGTGAAGCACGTTGTCATCCACACCGACGGCGGGTGCCTTGGAAATCCTGGGCCTGGCGGCTGGGCGGCGGTGCTTGAATGCGGGGCGCACCGGAAGGAGATCAGTGGTGGCGAACCTGCCACCACCAACAACCGCATGGAGCTGACGGCGGCGCTGAAGGCGCTCGAGCTTTTGCGTGAACCCTGCGCGGTGGAATTATTCACTGATTCCACCTACGTGCGGAGCGGGATTACGCAGTGGCTTCCGAAGTGGAAGGCGCGCGGGTGGAAAACGCTGCAGAAGCAACCGGTTAAGAACGAGGACCTCTGGCGGGCGTTGGACAACGCGGCACGCGGCCATGAGGTTGAGTGGAAATGGCTTCGCGGGCATTCTGGGCACACTGAGAACGAGCGGTGTGATGAGCTTGCGGGTGAAGCGATGGCGGCGATTCAGAGGAGTCACACTCCGGCCCAACTCCAAGCGCTTCTGCGTGCGTTCACGGCCGCGCAGCAGGGGGCTCCGGAAGGCGGGTCCTCTCTGCTCCCGATGGAAGATTCTCCTCCGGGAAGCGGCGCTGCGTGACGGGCGTCTTACCGCTTCCGAGGCGTGGAGCGGGGTTCAGGCGTGTGTTCTCACGCGGAGGCACATAGGCACAAAGGCGTGGAGAAGGAGGGGGGAGTTGGTGTGCCCGGCAGGCTGATTTTTTGTGTCTCGTCCGCTCATTCGTCCTGTGTGGATCGCGGCTGGAGGGCGGTTTGCATTCCGGCCGGAGGGCTGCGGCGTGGAAAGAATCAATGCTGTGCCGTTGCGGCGTGCAAGTGTGCGGGCGCGTGAGTGGGCTTGTGTGGAGGCGGGATTGAGCGAGGGCTCAGAGGAGTTTGCGGAGTTGGGCGAGGACTGCGGGGACGGCGGTGTAGGGATCGGTTTTTTCTTCCAACTCGAGGGCGGTGAAGCCTTGGTAGCCGTTTTCGCGGAGGATGCGGACGAGGCGAGGGAGGTCCGCGGGAAGGGGTTGTTTTGAGGCGGAGGGGAAGACCTCGGTCTTGAGCTGGACGTTGACGGCGTAGGGGGCGCAGCGGGCGAAGTCTGCGTAGGGGTCCTCGGTGTGGAAGTTGCCGGAGTCGAGGTTGACGCCGAGCCACGGGCTGCGGACTGGGGAGATGAGTTTGAGGAGGTGTTCTGCGTTGCCGATGGCGTCGTGGTTTTCGAGGCCGAGGAAGATGCCCTTGGAGCCCGCGTAGTCGCAGCATTCCTCGAGGGCGGCGATGACGAGCTTGTCGGCTTCGTCGCGCGGGAGGTCCTTGTTGTGGCCTGCGAAGACGCGGATGTGCGGGGCGCCGAGGAGTGCGGCGCGGTCGATCCAGAGTTTGCAGCGGGCGATTTCTGCGGAGCGTTTGTCGCCGGAAGGAAGGGAGAAGTTGTTGCCGATGGCGGTGCCGCTGATGGCTATGCCTTTGAGGAACGCGTAGCGGCGGAGGTTGGTGAAGTAGGAGTCCGGGGCGTCTTTCGGGAAGTAATAGCTGGTGAGTTCCGCGCCGTCGCATTGGTGTTCGGCGCAGTAGTCGATGAAGCCCTCCATGTGCATGGGGCGCGCGGGGGCTGTGGTGGAGGCGGGTTTTTCCGAGGTGGGTGGGAAGGAGTTGCGGAAGGAGTAGGCTGCGAGGCTGAGGAGGAGGCGTGCGGCACCGGTGCGCGGCATGGGAGGGATGGCGCGTGCGGTGGAAAGGATGGGCGAGGAGGCGCACGCGCCGAGGAGGGCGCTGGTGCGGACGAGGAACTGGCGGCGGTTCATGGGGCTGGGGAATCTGTGGGGGTGGGGGATGCGGGGGTGTGGAAGGGTTCCGGAGAGTTGGGCGGCTGGGCGAGGTTTCTGCGGATTTCGCGGAGCAGGGTGCGGTATTCGCCGGCGAAGAGGCCGACTCTGCGTGAGACATCGTCGAGGCCCTCGCCGCGGACGGTGTAGGGGAGGCAGGAGATGCGATAGGTGCCGGGTTTGGTGGTGGTGAAGCGGACGGTGACGCGTTCGCTGGAGATGGATTCGTTCCAGTTGCCGTAGAGGATTTCGTCGGTGCGGCTGGAGGGGCGGTCGAAGACGAGGGCGTCGGTGTAGCTGCGGGTGTGTTGGTAGCCGTGGGAGGCGAAGGCTTCGACGATGGCGGCGGTGAGGGCGAAGGAGTCGTCGGATTTGACGATGGTGGTGGCGGCTGGTGCGCCCTTGTGGAAGTAGGCGCAGCCGGTGGAGAGGAGGAGAGGAAGGAGAACCAGGAGGCGGAGGAGCTTCATTGGAGGAGCTGCGGGGGTGCGCTGCGAAGGGCTTCTGCGAGGTCTTCCATGGGGAGGCCGATGACGTTGGACATGGAGCCGGAGACGTGGGCGATCATGTCTTCGCGGTCGTCTTGTGCGGCGTAGGAGCCGGCTTTGTCGAGCGGGCCGATGCGTGCGAGGTAACGGGAGCGGAAGTCTGGATCGCGGTGGTGGAAGCGGACGGAGGTGGTGGTGACGAAGGTGTGCTGCCAGCGGAGTGCGGGACAGAGGAGGGCGACGGCGGAGAGGACTTCGTGGGTCTGGCCGTTGAGTCTTGCGAGCATGGCCTCTGCGGCTTCGAGAGAGGCGGGTTTGCCGAGGACTGTGTTTTGGAAGGCGACGAGGGTGTCGACGCCGAGGGTGATGGAGGCTGGGTGGAGCGGGGCGACTGCTTGGGCCTTGAGGAGGGCGTTGTGGTGAACGATGGAGTGGGCGTCGAGGTGAGCGGGGGCGATTTCCTCGACGTTGGCCGGATGGAGGACGAAGGGGCAGCCGTGTGCGGTGAGGAGGTCGCGCCTGCGAGGGGATGCGGAGGCGAGGATGAGGGGCCGTGCGGTGCGTGGGATGATCACGGCTTGGGTGCGGGTGTTTTTTTGAGTTCGGTGTAGGCCTTGGGAGGGGCGAAGAGGGCGGGATCGACGGGCGTTTCCTTCGCGGAGAGGAGGGTGGTGGTGATCTTCTGGCCCTGGATGAGGAGTTCGGTTTTGAGCGCGAGTCCTGGCAGTTCGGAGGGGCGCGGTGGGAGGTGTTTGGCGAGTTCGGAGAGAGGGCCGTGGGCGAGGGAGTCGAGGGCGGCGCGGATGGCGGGGAGAGCTGGGTAATCGTTGGTGAGCCAGTAGGTGGCGGAGAGCGAGGCGTCTTTCCACGAGTAGACGTCGCAGGGGTGGCCCTCGATGGTTTCCTTGCGGTCCTCGGACTTGAGGGTGGGGCGAGGTTGGTCGGCGGGAGGTTTGGGGAGTCGGTCGAGGAGGGCGCCCGTGGTGTCCGGGGTGGTGATGATGAAGGAGCGCTGGCTGTGGATCAGCGTGGTGACGATTCCGGTGGCGGGGTCCGTGATGGTGGAAACCTGGGAGTTGAGGTCGGTGCGCACCTTGCCATCGCGGAGCTTGATGGTGAGGGTGCCGTTTTGGTTGGAGCCCTCGAGTTTTTGGGTGATGACGAGGTCGGCGATGGCGGTGGAGCCAGCGGCGAGGAGGGAGAGGAGGGCGAGGAACGGCGCGGCAGTTTGGGGCGCGCGCGAACGCGCCGGAGAGGCGTGCGAGTTTTTTGGAGACGGAGCCTGACGGCGCACTGTCAGGCTAGTGGGAGTGGGTGCAGGCGAGGTCGCGGGTGGGGACGATTTGCCAGCGTTCGGCTACTTGGTCGAGTTCGGTGCTGAGGGGCCAGCGGTCGGGTGCTGGTTCGCCGGAGTAGGAGGGGTTGCCGCCCTTGAGTTCCATGCAGCCGGTGTTGTCGCCGATGGATTGGATGCGGGCGACTTCGTCTGCGGAGAGTTGGAGATTTGGGAGTGCGGCGAGTTCGCGGATTTTATCCTCGATGGGTTTTGCGGAGGAGCCGGACTCCTGGATCATGGTGGGGACGACGGAGTGGACGGGGTCGTGGGAGAGGTTCCAGAGGCAGGAGAGTTGGAGGGCGGTGAGGTCGTTTTGCTCTGCGATGGAGCGCATGGCGTCGAGTTTGGAGTTGCCGGCTTCGACCCAGCCTTGAGGGCGGAAGTTGCGGTGGTCGTACTTGGCGAAGGCGTGGCCTGGTCTGACGTCGTCGTGGAAGATGCCGCCGTGGTCGACGACGCGGGTGACGAGTTTGACGTTGTGCTGGCGGGCGGCTGGGAGGCAGAGGGAGGCGGGCCAGGGCTCCATGGGGCTGAGGATGATCATGGCCCAGTCGAGGAGGGGGCCGAAGCGTTCGAAGCTGAGGATGATGTCGAGGCTGAAGCCGTTGGCGGGGCCTGGGGCGATGCCGAGGAGTTGGGTGAGTTTCTTGTCGCGGAGTTTCTGCATTCCGTTCCAGACGGCATCGCTGGTGAAGCCGGTGGAATCTGGGTTGTGGAGCATGACGCAGTCGAAGTGGTCGGTGCGTGTGCGCTCGAGCATTTTCTCCGTGGCCATTTGGAGGTAGTCGGCGTAGTCGGCGGGGCGGCGGAGGCGGGAGTCTGTGAAGCGAGGGTAGCCCTTGGAGCCTTCGCGCTGGCCGTTGTAGAAGTCGTGTCCGAGGAGGGCGACGAGGCAGTAGGAATCGCGGGGGATGCCGGCGAGGGCGCGTCCGAGCATTTCGTCGGCGGCGCCGTTGCCGTAGACGTCGGAGGTCATGAAGGTGCGGACGCCGGAATCGTAGGCGAGGCGGATGGCGGCGAGGAAGCGGTCGTCTTCGAGGGGTTCACCGAAGTGCATGAAGCGGCCGCCGCTCCAGGTTCCGTAGGCAGTGCGAGTGAGTTCCATAAGTTGTGGGAGATGAGAAGGAGGATTTGAGGGGCGACCGGTGCTGGCTGTTTGAAGTGGCGGCGGAGTTACTGGGTGGTGCTGAGTTCCGTGGTGAGGACGGTGGCGAGGTCTGTGCGTTGGTCGCGGGCGTCGCCGGCGGCGTTGGCGAGTTCCGCGGTGACTTTGGCGACTTCAGCGTTGGTGGTGGGCGGATGGGTGTACCAGCCGCTGGCGGCGGTGGCGTACCGGAGGACGGCGCCGAGGTACTTGGAGGCGCGCGGGTCCATGCGGGATTGTGCGCCTTGGAGGATTTCGAGTTCCTGCTTGAGCTTGGCGGCTGGGAGTTTGGTGACGTCCATGGGGCGGGGGGAGAGGATTCCCTGCTGAACGGTGGGGGTGACTTGGGCGATGGTGTTGAGGGAGCTGTGGAGGCTGAAGTGGAGGTAGCGGCCCGTGGTGCGTCCGAGGAGGAGGCGCGCGGTCATGTGGTTTGGGCAGTTTTCGAGAGCGGAGCGGAGGGTTTCGCGGAGATCGGAGTCGTCCTTGAGGAGTTGATCGGCCTTGTCGCCGGCGGGTTCGATTTGCTTCTGGGCTTCTTGGAAGAAGGCGATGGACTTGGTCATGTTGTCCTCGAGCTTGGCGGCTGCCATGAGCATGATGTCCTCGAAGGTGCGGACAGCGAACATCTGGATGCGTCCTGCGTTGGCAGGGCCGACGTTGACGAGGCAGTCGGAAGCTTGGGTGGCATTTTTCTCGGGCATGATGATGCGGGAGGAATTGCCGCGGGAGGCTGTGGTGAGGCGCATGACGGCTGCGGTGGCGCCTTGGATTTTTCCTGAGGCTTGGAGGCCGCCGACGATGGAGCAGGAGGGATCGGCTTCCCATCCGCCGATGAGGGAGTCGAGAAGGATGGCGGTGGCGAGAGCGGCTGCGCCTGCGTCGTCCTGTGCGACTGGGGGGTTGCAGAGGATTTCGACGCGGTGTCCTGCGGGCCAGCGCTGGTGGATTTCGGTGAGGATGGCTTTGACGGCCTTGAGGACTGCGGTGCCGTTGTCGCCGAGGCTTGGGTTGAAGACGACTTCAACGGGCGTACCCGGGCGGGTGGGTGTGGCGGTGGCGGTGAGGGTGACGTTGGCGAGTTGGTTTACTCCGGCTTCAGCGCGGATGTAGAGGGGGGAGGAGCACTCCGCCTTGAGGAGTTTGAGTTCCGGGGCTGGGCCGGAGAGGGGCTTGGCTTCCGGTTTGGCATCGGGTTTTGGAGTGGGGGTGGGTTTGGGTTTGAAGATGCTGGGAGCCGGAGTGGGAGTGGGCTTTTTGGGGGCGCCGAAGCAGGGCAGGGCCCAGAGGAGAGCGGCTGCGAGCAGGAGGGATGGTTTCATAGCAGGGGAGAGGGATATGGCAAAACGGGCTTGCGGACAAGCGCCTGCGCCGGGTGTGGGAAAGGAAAAAGCCGCCTTGGGAAAGGCGGCTTTTTGGTGGGAATCGGGCCCGTTGTGGGTGGGCTAGTAGCGGTAGTGATCGGGCTTGTAGGGGCCTTCGACTTGGACGCCGAGGTATTCGGCCTGCTGCTTGGTGAGGACGGTGAGCTTGACGCCGATCTTCTCGAGGTGGAGGCGTGCGACTTCCTCGTCGAGCTTTTTGGGGAGGATGTAGACGCCCGGCTTGTAGAGGTCGCGGTTCTTCCAGAGGTCGAGCTGAGCGAGGGTCTGGTTGGAGAAGCTGTTGCTCATCACGAAGGAGGGATGACCGGTGGCGCAACCGAGGTTGACGAGGCGGCCTTCAGCGAGGAGGAAGAGTTCGTTCCCATTGGGGAAGGTGTACTTGTCGACCTGGGGCTTGATGTTGGTGATGCGGACGCCCGGGAAGTTGTTGAGCTTGTCGACTTGGATCTCGTTGTCGAAGTGGCCGATGTTGGCGACGACGGCTTGGTTCTTCATGCGGGCCATGTGTTCGATGGTGATGACGTCGACGTTGCCCGTGGTGGTGATGTAGATGTCGCCGCGGCCGAGGGTGTCCTCGACGGTGGTGACTTCGTAGCCTTCCATGGCTGCTTGGAGGGCGTTGATGGGGTCGACTTCGGTGACGATGACGCGAGCGCCCTGACCGCGGAGGGACTGTACGCAGCCCTTGCCGACGTCGCCGTAGCCGATGACGACGGCGACTTTGCCGGAGATCATGACGTCGAGAGCGCGGTTGAGGCCGTCGACGAGGGAGTGGCGGCAGCCGTAGAGGTTGTCGAACTTTGCCTTGGTGACGGAGTCGTTGACGTTGAAGGCGGGGACGAGGAGTTTACCGGCCTCGTGGAGGCGGTAGAGGCGGTGGACGCCGGTGGTGGTTTCCTCAGAGACGCCGCGCCATTGTTTGACGAGTTCGTGGAAGATGTAAGGGGATTCAGCGTGGATGCGCTTGAGGAGGTTTTTGATGACGGCTTCTTCCGTGCTGTGGCTGGGGCTGTCGACCCAGGTGTCGCCTTCCTCGAGTTCGTAGCCTTTGTGGAGGAGGAGGGTGACGTCGCCGCCGTCATCGACGACGAGTTGGGGGCCGTTGCCGTCGCGGTCGACGACTGCGGACCATGTGCAGTCCCAGTATTCCTCGAGGGTTTCGCCTTTCCATGCGAAGACGGGGATGCCTGCGGCTGCGATGGCTGCTGCGGCGTGGTCTTGGGTGGAGAAGATGTTGCAGCTGGCCCAGCGGACGGTGGCGCCGAGTTCGACGAGGGTCTCGATGAGGACGGCGGTCTGGATGGTCATGTGCAGGGAGCCGGTGATGCGGACTCCTGCGAGGGGCTTGGAGGCGGAGTGCTTGGCGCGGATGGACATGAGGCCTGGCATTTCGTGCTCGGCGATGTTGATTTCCTTGCGACCGAACTCGGCGAGGGAGATGTCGGCGACTTTGAAGTCTACTGTGGCTGGGGCTTGTGTGGTGGTGCTCATGATGGTGTGTGTGTGGCAGGCGTGTTGTTAGAGGGCGGCGCGGAGGGCGGCGGCTTTGTCGGTGGACTCCCAGGTGATGTCGGGATCGGTCTTGCCGAAATGCCCGTAGTTGGTGGTCTTGGAGTAGATGGGGCGCAGGAGGTCGAGTTGGCGGACGATGTCGGCCGGCCTGAAGCTGAAGACTGCGCGGACCGCGTTCTCGATCTTCTCCTCATCGACAGAGTGGGTGCCGAAGGTGTCGATGTGGACGCTGACGGGCTGTGGGTGGCCGATGGCGTAGGCGAACTGGACTTCGCAGCGGTGCGCGAGTTTCGCTGCGACGACGTTTTTGGCGACGTAGCGGCCCATGTAAGCGGCGCTGCGGTCGACCTTGGAGGGATCCTTGCCGGAGAAGGCGCCGCCGCCGTGGCGGCCCATGCCACCGTAAGTGTCGACAATTATCTTGCGGCCGGTGAGGCCGGTGTCGCCCTGGGGGCCGCCGATGACGAAACGGCCGGTGGGGTTGATGAGGAATTCGGTTTCCTTGGAGATGAGGTCCGCTGGGAGTTCCTTGCGGATGACTTCGCTGATGAGGAACTCGCGGATGTCGCTGTGTTTGACGTCCTCGCTGTGCTGGGTGGAGATGACGACGTTGGAGATGCCGACCACCCTGTGGCCCTCGTAGATGACGGAGACTTGGGTCTTGGCGTCCGGACGCAGCCATTTCACCTGACCGCTCTTGCGGAGTGCGGTGAGGCGGCGGCCGAGGCGGTGGGCGAACATGACCGGTGCGGGCATGAGTTCGGGGGTTTCGTCGCAGGCGAAGCCGAACATGAGGCCTTGATCGCCGGCGCCCTGTTCAGCGGTATCCTTGCCATCGGCGGCGGCGTCGTCGACGCCCTGGGCGATGTCCGGGGACTGTGCGGTGAGGATGTTGGAGACGAAGATTTTGTCGGCGTGGAAGACGTCGTCGTCGTTGACGTAACCGATTTCGCGGACGGCATCGCGGACGATCTGGACGTAGTCGGGGCGGGCCTTGGTGGTGATTTCGCCGCCGACGATGACGATGTTGCTCTTGGCGTAGGTTTCGCAGGCGACGCGGCTTGCGGGGTCGACGCGGAGGCAGGCGTCGAGGACGGCATCGGAGATGGTGTCGCAGACCTTGTCTGGGTGGCCTTCACCGACGGATTCGGAGGAGAAGATGAAACGGCGTGGCATGGAGGGGAGGAGGGTGGGTTGTCTTTTTTGGGGCTCTGGTTGGTGGTGCTACCGGATGTATTGACCAATCATGATGCGGTGATATATGAACCGGGCTCTCCCCCATGGCGTCAATCCTAAACTCGCTGCGATTGCTTGCTGATGAGACCCGGTTGCGGCTCCTGTTGTTGCTCCGCGAGGAGGAGCTCTCGGTGGTGGAGTTGCAGGAAATTCTTGGGATGGGTCAGTCGCGGATTTCGACGCACCTCGGGCAGTTGCGTCGCGGGGACCTGATCACGGACCGGCGTTCGGGAAAGAACATCTATTATGCAGCGGCGCCTGCTTTGGAGGTTCCGGAGCTGGCGGCGTTGCTTGTGGCGGGTGGGGCGGAGTTGCCGGAGGCGGTGAGGGATGGGCGGGCGTTGAAGTTGCTGCGCAAGAAGCGGGGCGACAAGGCGCGTGAGTATTTCAATCAGTTGGCGGGGAAGTTTGGGCGCACGTACTGTCCCGGGCGGACATGGGAGGGGCTGGCGCATTTGTTGTTGGGGTTGATGCCGGAATGGGTGGTGGTGGATCTTGGGGCGGGGGAGGGGACGCTTGCGCAGTTGCTGGCGCGGCGTGCGCAGCGGGTGATCGCGGTGGACAATTCGGAGAAGATGGTGGAGTTCGGGGCGGAGTTGGCGAAGCGGCATGGGGTGGGTAATTTGGAGTACCGGCTGGGGGATATGGAGGCGCCGCCTGTGGCGGATGGGAGCGTGGATTTGGCGTTGCTGAGCCAGGCGTTGCATCACGCTGCGAATCCGGTGCGGGTGGTGAAGGCGGCTCATCGGATGCTGAAGGCAGGGGGACGTCTGGCGGTGCTGGATCTGCTGCAGCATCAGTTTGAAAAAGCGCGTGAGCTGTATGCGGACATGTGGTTGGGGTTCACCGAGGCGGACCTGTACCATTTTCTGGAGGAGGCGGGTTTTGAGCAGATCGAGGTGGCGCTGGTTTCGCGGGATGAGCAGAACCCGCAGTTTCAGACGCTGCTGGCGACCGGGGTGAAGGGTGGGCGCGTGAAGCGTGGGTGAGATGGATTGGAGGATGGGCGTGGAGATTCTGAGCTTTGGAAGGTTTGGCGGGTTGGTGCGCGCGCTGGTGTGGATTGGGATGGTGGCGGGTGCGTCCTGGAGGGCGCATGGGCAGTGGAGTGTTGTGAGGAATGAGCCGATGGCTGGGGCTGCCGGCCTTGAGGTGAGGCGTGTCGGGCTGCGTTCCGGCGAGGAATCCGCGGAGGTGCATGTGGTGCGCTGGAATCCGCGCCGGCACACACTGGCGGTGATGGATAATCCGGACGGGTTGCTGAACCTGCGCAGTGCGGCGATGAAGCGCGGGGCGCTCGCGGCGGTGAATGGCGGGTATTTTCATCCGGATCGCACGCCGCTGGGGTTGGTGGTTTGGAAGGGGGCGGAGGTGCATCCGCTGGAGAAGGCGCGGCTGCTGAGCGGGTTGGTGGTGGTGCGTCAGGGGCGGGTGGCGTTGCAGCGCACCGGCGAGTTCAAGGGTGTGGTGGGGGTGAGTGATGCGTTGCAGGCGGGGCCGTTCCTTGTTGATGCAGGGAAGGCGGTGGTGGGGCTGGAGGGGACGCGGGAGGCGGTGCGCACCGTGGTGTTCTTGGATCGTGACGGGGTGTGCGGGCTGGCGATGTGCAGGCGTGCGACTTTGGCGGAGACTGCGCAGATTCTGCTGGTGCCGGGAATGGTGGGGGAGGCGGCGGTGGTTCGCGCGTTGAATTTGGATGGGGGGACCTCGAGCGGGCTTTGGGTGGGAGGTGAGCCGGGTTTGTATTATCCGGAGGTGAAGGGGGTGCGTAACTATATCGCGGTGGTTCCCTTGGTGAGATAGTTAGACTTAATAGAGTTAGCCGTGTCGGGTTAACTTACGACTGGCGGATGGCGGGCTGTAGGTGTTAGAGGGAGGAAGCTGTATTAGGTAGAGGAGAGCGCTCATGTATCCCGTATCCACCACTGTAGCTGGCGTGCGTTTTGATTTTGCGCTGCCGTTTGTGCCGGTGCAGGTCTCCGTGGTGCAGTTGATTCCGCCGGTGGAGTCGGCGAAGAAGGCGGATAACGCCATGGCCGAGCGGCGTGCGATGGAGGCGGCTCAGGAGAAGGCCGCGGCGGAGAGGCGGACGGCGCTCAAGGAGCAGTGGGGCGTGGCTCCTCAGCAGTTGGTGCGACTGGAGCCGAGGGCACGCCGGAAGGAGATGCGTTCGGCTTCCCTCAATGAGAGCGTGCAGGATCTCCGGGTGACCAAGCCGTTTTCGTCGAAGTCCGCGCGCGGGGTTTTTGTTTCTGGTTTGAGCCGTAGGCAGGACGGGGAGGAGCTTAATGCGGTGGCTGCGCGGAGGCGTGCGGATGTGGAGGGAGTGCAGGACCGGAAGGTGGCGGAGCGCATGGTGTTGGAGGAGCGCCGGGCAATGCGGATGGCGGAAAGGGAGCGTGCTGAGGCGGCGCATTCTGTGCAGAGTTCGGCTGATGCGGGCGCGGTGCAGGAGGTTCGGCGGGAGGATGCATCAGTGCGGCGTGTGGAGGCGAGGGAGGAGCGGCAGTTGAGCCGTACGGAGGTGAGGACGGAGCGTGTTGCAGACAGGATTTCCGATGCCGTGCCGCCGCGCCTGCGTGGTCTGGATCTTGCGGATCGCGCGGATCTTTACTTTCGTCCGCGACGCATTGTGAACGCCGCCGCGTGAGTGGGATGGGGATCGAGGTGAGAGAGGTGGGGCGGTTTCGACTGCCTTGGGCGCTGTTTTGTTTCTGGGTGTTGATGGTGGGTTGGGTTTCGCCGGTTTTTGCGCATGCGCAGCGACAGAACGCGATGTGGGTTTTGTGGGAAAACGGCGGGGTGCGGCTGGGGATGCAGGTTTCGAGCGGGGAGATTGCTGCCGTCAGCGGGCTGGATCCTGCGCAGGCTGGGTCTGAGGGGTTTGATGCGGCTGCGAGGGAGCACGCGGTTTATGTGCTGGAACATGTGGAGGTGGGCGGAGATGGCGAAGCGCTGCAGGGCGCGCTGGTGAAGGTGACGCCGCCGGTCGCGGTGGGTGATGAGGAGGGGACGCTGTATCTTTTCGAGTTCTTCCATTCGTGGAAACGGGGTGTGCCCGAGCGGCTTGGGATCAGCCATCGGATGCTCAAGGAATACGCGTACAGTCCCGGGCAACCGTGGGAGGTGAGTTATGTGGTGCGTTTCAAGCGGGAGGGATCTGAGGAGGTGGAGAGTCAGTTGCTGACGCGGACGCAGCCGGTGGAGTTCGGTGGGCGTGTGGAGCCCGGTGTGGCTGGGGCGGTTGGCGGAGGCGGAGTGGGGCGGTTTTTCCGGGAGGGGGTGCACCACATCCTGAGTGGGTACGATCACCTGCTTTTTGTGAGTGCGCTGGTGCTTGTGGCCGGGAGTTTCTGGGGGATGGTGCGGGTGATCGGGGCGTTCACCCTCGCTCACACGGTGACGCTGGTGTTGTCGGTGTTCGGCTGGGTGCGGCTCTCTTCGGCGGTGGTGGAGCCTGCGATTGCGGCCAGCATCGTGTGTGTGGCGGTGGAAAATCTGCTGTGGCCGGGCCGCACGGGTTCGTGGATGCGCACGGTGGTGGCGTTTGCCTTTGGCCTCGTGCACGGACTGGGCTTTGCGGGCGGGCTGCTTTCGGCGATGGAGGGGTTGCCCGGGACGGAGGTGCTGCTGGCGCTTGCGGGATTCAGCGCGGGGGTGGAAATCGGGCACCAGATGGTGGTGCTGCCGCTCTGCGGTTTGGTGGGGTGGGCGGGAGCGCGCTGGCCTGCAGGGCCCTCCCGAAGTGGTGCGGAGACGGTGTTGCAGCGCTACGGGTCCGCAGGGATCGGCTTGGCCGGTTTATACTATCTTGTGCTCGCGCTCGGGTTGCTGTGATCGGAGCGGGGCCCGCTGCTGAAGCGGCGGTCTGCGTGTCTGGGCGCGAGTGGGATTAGTCGTCGTCGGGGACGGGGTCGTCGGCGCGGAAGGGTTTGCCTTCCCATGTGAGGGCGCCGGTTTGGGGGTCGTAGGTGAGGACGCGCGGGGCGTTGGTTTGGACGGCAGGGAGGTTGGTGGTTGGGAGCCATCGAGCGAGTTCGGCTTTGGTGGAGGCGAGGGAGGGCTCGGCGGCGAGGTTCTTCCATTCGTTGGGGTCGGCGTGTTCGTCGTAGAGTTCCTCGGATTGGTTGGCATAGCGAATGTAGCGCCAGCGGTCGGTGCGGACGGAGTGGTTGTTCCGGGAGGCGGTGGTGATGGCGGGCCACGCGCGTGCGGCTGAGGCGTCTTGGAGTTGGGGTGTGAGGCTGTGCCCCTCGAGGTCAGTGCGCGCGGGGAAGCCGGTCATTTCGAGGAGGGTTGGGAAGATGTCGAGGAGTTCGACGGGCGCTTTGCAGCGCGATCCCGGGGTGACGCCCGGCCCTGCGAAGAGGAGGGGAACGCGTGTGGAGCGTTCCCAAAGGGTGTTCTTTCCCGTGATGAGTTTCTCGCCGAGATGCCAGCCGTGGTCGCTCCAGAGGACGACGATGGTGTTGTCGGCGCGGCCGGATTCCTTGAGGGCTTGGAGGACGCGGCCGAGTTGGGCGTCCATGAATGTGGTGCAGGCGAGGTAGGCGCGGACGAGCGGCGTCCACTCGTTGTTTTTGCGGAGGGTGGCGAGACGCGGTTCGGGCAGCTTCCAGTGGAGGAACCAGGAGAAGGGAGGCGTGTCGTTGCGGTCCGAATCGAGGACGGGCGGGAGTTGGACTTTGTCGGAGGGGAAGAGATCGAACCACTTCTGTGGGGCGAAGAGTGCGACGTGCGGGAGGCGGAAGCCGCAACCGATGAAGAAGGGTTTTTCGACCGGGGCGTTGCGGATGGCATCGATGGCGGCGTTTGCGATTGCGTGGTCACCGACGTCCTCGTCGCGATCGGGGAACGGGCCCCAGTCCATGGCTGGATGGGGAGAGCCTGGCAGTTTGGCGAAGGGTTTGGCTGGTTTGGGGGTGGGCTTTGTCTGGGCCCATGTTTGGAATTCCGCGAGGCGGTCGCGTGGGCGGATGGCGCCGTCGTGATGGATTTTGCCGCAGGTGAAGCTGTGCCAGCCTGCTTGGGTGAAGGTTTGGGGAAGGGTGACGAGGGTTTTGGTGGTGTCGACGTCGCGGATGCCCGGAGTGAGGCCGTAGATGCCGGTGCTGGAGGGGCGGTGTCCTGTAAGGAGGCTGGAGCGGGAGGGGTTGCAGAGGGGGGCCTGGCAGTGGGCGTTGGTGAAGAGGGTGCCGCGTGCGGCGAGGGCGTCGAGATTAGGGGTGTGGGCTTGGGGATGTCCGGAGAGGCAGCCGACCCAGTCGTTGAGGTCGTCGACTGCGAAGAAGAGGATACTTGGGGGCTGCGCGGCGTGGGATAAGGCGGCGGCAGCCAGCCATGCGAGTGCGAGCAGCAGGGCTCGGGACGACGAGGGAAGGCGTTTCATTGGGGCGTGAAGCACCGAACCCCGGAGGCCGGGTTTTGTTGCAGGGAGCGCGAGCCGTTATTCGACGGTGACGCTCTTGGCGAGGTTGCGGGGTTTGTCGACGTCGCAACCGAGGGCGACGGCGGTGTGGTAGGCCAGGAGTTGGAGGGGGATGGCGGTGAGGATGGGTGAGAGGAAATCCGGGCAGCGCGGGATGGCGATGATGTCGTTGGCGATTTGATCGAGCTTGGAGCAGCCCTCGGTGGTGATGGCAATGACGGGGCCTTTGCGGGCGCGAACCTCCTCGATGTTGGAGATGTTTTTTTCCAGAACGCCGTCTTCCGGGGCGATGAAGATGGAGGGGAGTTCCGGGGTGATGAGGGCGATGACACCGTGCTTGAGTTCGGCGCTGGGATGGCCGCTGGCGTGGATGTAACTGATCTCCTTCATCTTGAGGGCGCCTTCGAGGGCGACCGGGTAATTGTACTGGCGGCCGAGGAACATCATGGCCTTGGAGTGAGCGTATTTTTGGGCGATGGCCTTGATGTGGGCGTCGCACTCGAGGATGCGTGCGACCTTGTCCGGGAGTGCTTCGAGTTCATCGATGATCCGGCGGCCTTCGGTGCTGCCGAGGTGGCGGATGCGACCGAGGAGGAGGCCGATGAGGGAGAGGATGGTGACTTGGGAGGTGAAGGACTTGGTGGCGGCGACACCGATTTCGGGCCCCGCGTGCATGTAGACGCCGCCGTCGCTTTCGCGTGCGATGGTGCTGGCGACGTTGTTGCAGATGCCGAGTGCGCGGTGTCCCTTGCGGCGGCTTTCGCGGAGCGCGGCGAGGGTGTCCGCGGTTTCGCCGCTCTGGCTGATGCAGAAGACGAGGGTGTCGCGGGTGATGGGGAGGTTGCGGTAGCGCAGTTCGCTGGCGAACTCGACCTCGCAGGGGAGGCGTGCGAGGGATTCGATGATATACTCGCCGCAGAGGGCAGCGTGGCTGGCGGTGCCGCAGCCTGTGAGGATGATGCGGTCCACGGCGCGCAGTTCCGCGTTGGACATCTGGAGGCCGCCGAGGACGGCGGTGGACTCCTCGCGGTTGAGGCGCCCGCGCATGGCGTCGCGGATGGTGGCGGGTTGCTCGAAGATTTCCTTGAGCATGTAGTGGGGGTAGTCGCCGCGGCTGACGTCCTGCTCGGAGAACTCGACCCTGCTGACTTCGAAGCCGCCTCCTTTGCCTGCGAGGCTGGAGATTTCGAAGTCATCGGATCCGAGGCAGACGATGTCGTAGTCCTTGAGGTATACGGCATCGCGGGTGTGGGCGACGATGGCGCTGACGTCGCTGGCGAAGAAGTTCTCGCCCTTTCCGATGCCGAGGACGAGGGGGCTTCCGCGTCGGGCGCCGAGGAGCAGGTCCGGGAGGTCTTGGTGAAGGAGGACGATGCCGTAGGTGCCGACGACCTGTCTGAGAGCGGTGCGGAGTGCATCGACGAGGCGCTCCTTTGATGGGGGCAGGATGGAGGCTTCGTAATGTTTGCCGATGAGGTGAGCGAGCACCTCGGTGTCCGTCTGAGACTCGAACTGGTGGCCTTCGCTGGCGAGTTGGTCGCGGAGGGTGGCGTAGTTTTCGATGACGCCGTTGTGGACTAGGACGAGGCGCCTGCTTTGGTCGAAGTGGGGGTGGGCGTTCTGGTCGGTGACGGCGCCGTGTGTGGCCCAGCGGGTGTGGGAGATGCCGGTGTTGCCCGCGGCAGGGGACTGCTCAAGGAGCTCAGCGAGGCTGGAGATGCGGCCGATTCGCTTGCGTACGCCGATCTGGCCAAGGGGGTCCAGAACTGCGACCCCGGCGCTGTCGTAGCCGCGGTATTCGAGGCGGCGCAATCCGTCGATGAGAATGGGGGCCGCATTGTTTTTGCCGATGTATCCGATGATTCCGCACATAAACGCGGCGGACGAGTATCAGCAGGAATGCATGCGGGCAAATGCGCTTTCGGGCTCTGGGGGCTGGATCAGGGCGGGCCATGAAGGCCGGGGCGGGGGTGTTGGCATGGTGTGTGTGAGAGAATTCTTTCTGTCCAGCGGGGTGTGCGCGGCTGTAAAGTTCGAGGCTTGATTTTATGAGTTCCTCCCCTTGGCCAGCACTGAATGAGAAGACCCTTGCGATCATTATGGGAGGAGGTGCGGGCAGCCGGCTTTTTCCGCTGACCAAGGAGCGGAGCAAGCCTGCGGTGCCGCTTGCGGGTAAGTATCGTCTGGTGGACATCCCGATCAGCAACTGCATCAACGCAGGGCTGCGGAGGATCTACGTGTTGACGCAGTTTAACAGCGCCTCGCTGCACCGGCACATCTCGGCGAGTTACAAGTTCGACAACTTTTCGCGCAGCTTTGTGGAGATCCTCGCGGCGCAGCAGACGCCGACGGCGACGAGTTGGTACCAGGGGACGGCGGATGCGGTCCGGCAGAACCTGCGCGATTTCCTGCAGCAGCCTTACGAGTACTTCGTGATTCTAAGCGGGGACCAGCTTTACCGGATGGATTTTCGGGATGTGCTAAAGCAGCACATCGAGTCGGAGGCGGAGTTGACGATCGCGACGATTCCTGTGCAGCGGGAGGCGGCATCGGGGTTTGGGATCATGCACACGGACGCGAGCCAGCGGATCACTCACTTTGTTGAGAAGCCGAAGGATCCTGCGGTGTTGGATGGGTTGCGGATTCCGGCTGAGTTGCTGCCGACGCTTGGGTTGCCCGAGGGCGCGGAGCTGTATCAGGCGTCGATGGGGATTTACGTCTTTAATCGTTCGGCGTTGATCAAGGCTCTGGACAACGAGCACGTGGACTTTGGCAAGCATGTGATTCCGGAGATGATCAGGAGTCATCGAGTGCGTGCCTATATTTTCCAAGGGTACTGGGAGGATATCGGAACGATTCGTTCTTTTTTTGATGCGAATCTGAACCTGACCAATCCGGTGCCGGAATTTAGTTTTTTCGATGCGGGCGCCGCAGTTTACACGCATGCGCGGTTTCTTCCCGGGAGCAAGATCAACGGGGCCACGGTGAGCAACGCGATTATTTCAGACGGCTGCATTATCGACGGGGCGGTGATCGAGCGGTCGGTAATCGGCGTGCGCAGCTATATCAAGGGAGGGACGACGATCCGCAACAGCATTGTAATGGGTGCGGACTTCTATGACGTGAATCGGCCGGTGGGAGACTCCGGGCCTGAGCTTGGGATTGGACGCGACTGCGTGATCGACCACGCAATTATCGACAAGAACGCGCGGATCGGGAATGGGGTGGTGGTGACTCCCGAAGGGAAGCCCGAGGATTTCGATGGTCCGAACTTCTATGTGCGCGATGGAATCGTGATCGTGCCGAAGGGGGCCGTGATCGAGGACGGGACGCGGATTTGATGCGTACCCCGCCCAAGGCTTTGGGCCATTACTTGAGCGGTCGTGCGACGAGGATGCCTGCGTCGGTGCGGTAACGGTTGAGGTAGTCGCTGAGGCGGGAGTCGAGGACAACCTTCCCGTAGTTGCGTGGGGAGGAGGCGTGCATGAAATGAAGGACGCCGTCTTCGGTTCGGTATGCGAGGCCTACATGGGAGGTTCCGATGCCACCTGGGTCGTGGGTGGTGATGCCGATGATGTCGCCGGAGCGGAGCTTGGATTCGATCTTGGGGACGGCTTCCTTTGGAATGTGGTACATGGGAGCATCGCTGACGCGCTGTTCCATGGTGCGGATGCCTTGGCGGAGGGAGGGGTCGGCCTTGAGGTAGCGGTAGCTTTTCCAGTTGATGGTCATCTCATTGGCGGTGTGTGAGACCTTGATTCCGCCGAGTTTGCGCGTGAGGTCCTCGACAAGGCCGCGCTGGTGGTTATCACTAAACCATTCCTCAAGGTAATGGAGTCGCGAGAGGTAGGTTCCGTCACATTGACCGGACCGGTAGCGGTCGAGTTCGATATGACGGAGCATTGTTTGCGGCGTCCAATTTCCCTGGGGTTCGCCGAGCATGCGGGCGAAGGCTAGGGCGCTTTCAAAGAAGGTCCAGCAGTCGAGGCCAGCGAGGTTGGTGGAGGGTGCCTCGATGCGGTCGTGGATCTCGAGTGTGTGGGACTTGTAGGGGGTGCCGCAGAGTGCAAGCCCGATGGCGGCGGTGCGCTCGCCGATGGGGAGGGTTTTCCACTGGGAGGCGCTGAGGAGGAGCTGGTCGAACTGTGGCTGGCCCTTGAAGACGGTGGAGAGAGGGAGATCGGCGGAGGCGGATCGAGCCGGGGAGGCGCAGAGGAGACAGGCAAAGGCGAGGATGAAGGGGAATGGGAGGCGCACAGGGCGTAAACAAAGACGCGGAGTGCAGGGTCGTCAACCGCAGTCTATGGGCTTGGAAATCGGATCTAGTTTTGCTAGCAAAAGCCGTCCCGGATTTCCGGGGCACAACCTTCATAACTTATGGCGACCTACGTGTACGAAACCATCCCCCAGAAGCCCGGAAAGAAACCGCGGCAGTTTGAGGTTCAACAAAGCATGAGTGCGCCGGCCCTGACACACTGTCCCGAGAGTGGGGAACCGGTGCGGCGAGTGGTGGTGGGCGGGAGCATTATCACTCGGGGGACATCGATCCTATCGATGAACAGGCCAAAGAGGCGTGGTTGAAGGCCGCGCAGGCCGGCTTGGGCTGTTAGGAAAGCCGTAGGATATCGCGCAGGCACTGGATCCAGAGGTAGAACATTCCGCGCCAAGAGTAGCGTACTTCGCCCTCTGTGGTTCGGCTGAGGAGGCCGCCGTCGAGGTTGTGCTGGATCTGGGATCGGCAGTCGCCCTGGATGAGGTCGGTGAGTTGGTCGGGGTCGATGTCCAGCAGTGCCTCGTGGTCGACGCCGTGCAGTTGAAGGAATTCGCGGTGCAGCGCGTGAAGCGTTTCAAATCCGAGGTGGCCCTGCACTTGGTTGATTTGCCAGTGCGGTGCGAGCCTGAGGTGGGGTGAGAAAGGGTTGTTCCAAGTGGTCCATACCCTGCCGTCCTTCGCCCGTGATGAGAGGCTGATGTAGTAAAAGGCGGTGCTGCTGTGTTCGATGAGGCAGATGGCGCCGTGGGTGCGTTCGTCCGGGCGGTGGAAGAGCCGGAAAAACTGATCCGTGCCGCCCCATTCCCAGCCGCAATCCTCGACGTGCTCGAATGAAGCGAGCTCAATTTCCGCGGTAAGTTCCTCCAAGGGAGGGAAGCTGTCTTCGTCCGGCGCGGCACGGCGGCGGAGGTGCTGGTCGATTGGGAGCGAAAGTTTGCGTGTGCGGGTGAGGATTTCGATCCAGGGCAGGAAAAGCCAGCTCGCCACGCAGAATACGCCCACGGGCCATGAATTGGTGAGCCGCCACCCACAGAGAAAAGATGCGGAGAGGATGCCAAGGGTGCCGAGCCTGCGGGACCAAAGGCGGTCGAAGCTCCGGAGGCTGAAGCTGAGGAGAAGAACTCCTGCAATGAGGAGGGTGGAGGAAAGCACGGTGGCTCGGGTTTCTCGGTCGATT
This sequence comes from Chthoniobacter flavus, assembly GCA_945861435.1. Taxonomy (GTDB): domain Bacteria; phylum Verrucomicrobiota; class Verrucomicrobiia; order Chthoniobacterales; family Chthoniobacteraceae; genus CAIURC01. The sequence continues at coordinate 63,605 of CAMAUX010000003.1, forward strand.
GTGGGATGGAACCTACGGTGCGAGGCCGTGCATTTTGAGGAATTCCGGAAGTTGCTCCGGGCCGAAGTCTGCGAGCATGTGGGTGTCGTCGATGACGAGTGTGGGTGTGTATCGTTGCCCTGAAATATTGATCATCGATTGATAGGCGGCTGGATCTGCGAGGACGTCCGCGAGTTCGTAGGGGACCCCTCGGGTGTCGAGCCACTCCTGAGCTTGAACGCACCAAGGGCACGTGCGTTTTACGTAGAGCTTGAGATGGGCCATGAGCGCTGTATGGGAGGAGAAAGTGAGACTTCAGGAGGCTGGAAGGGCGAGGCCGGGTACGACGCGGGGCTTCAGCTTTTTCGACTGTGTATAGTTGTCGATGCTCTTCTGGTAATTGGCTAGCTTTGCCTCTGCTTGATTGTAGGACCGGGTGCGGTGTTCCCTGTTGCCAAGCGCGAAGAGCAGGGAGGCGAGGGTGCGCGCAGGCTAAGCCTGAGCGAGGGGAGCGTGGAAAATCAATGGGAGGTTCTGAGTGCGTGGGGGAGAAACCCGACCGGAAAGGTTCTGGCAAATGTTTCGGATCCGGGTGAGGTCAAGATTTGCCTTTGCTTTTTTGATGATCGCACTAAGATGGTGGGGAAATCGCTTAGTTTTGGGTTCGGAGTTGGGAAGCCTGTCAGTGAGTTAGTTAACTTCAGTGACGACTTGAGATCCGATGACCGGGAACCGTCACCGAAGTCCTTGCTGAGCTAACACAGACAAAAACAACATGGGTACCAAACTCTATGTGGGCAATCTTCCGTTCACCGCAACGGAGCCCGACCTTCAGGATCACTTCGGCGCCGTTGGCGCTGTCAGCGAAGTGCTTCTGGTTCAAGACAAGTTCACCGGCAAGTCCCGCGGCTTCGCCTTCGTGACCATGGCAAGTGATGGGGACGCTCAGGCAGCGATTGAAAAGCTGCATGGCAGCCCCTTCGGCGGCCGGCCCCTGACCGTGAATGAAGCTCGTCCTCGCGAAGAGCGCGGCGGCGGCGGTGGCGGCGGCGGTTACGGTGGTGGTGGTGGTGGTGGCGGCTACGGCGGTGGTGGTGGTGGTGGCCGCGGTGGTCGTGGCGGTGGCGGCGGCGGCGGCGGTGGTCGTCGCGGCGGTTACTAACCAACGCATCTAGGCTGCGCTCTAAGCGCGGTTCCTTTTGAAAAAGTGCGGTCCTCACGGGCCGCACTTTTTTTTGTTTCGTCGCAGCCGAACATTCTGGCTGGCCGCTTGATTGAGGTCCGTCTTGTTTGGTCACAAACGGAGCCGATCGTTTAGATGGTTTGGAGCGTGCGCTTGCCGGCCGATGCGAGCCGGGGCAGGATCCATGGATGCAATTGCCTGCCGGAGTAACCGTGATGGACCATCCTCTTGCTCAGTCGAAGCTTGCGCAGTTGCGGTCTGCGGAGAGCCCAAGTGCGGCTTTTCGCGCTCGGGTGTGCGAGCTCGCTGAATTGATGCTATTTGAAGCGACTCGTGGATTGACGTTAAGGTCGATAACCGTACGCACGCCCTTGGCTGAATGCGCCGGTGTGGCGCTGGTCCGGCCGGTGGTGCTGGCACCCATTTTGAGGGCTGGACTGGGAATGATGGAGGGAATGCTACGTTTGTTGCCTGAGGCGGGCGTGGCGCATATCGGGATGGCGAGGGACGAGCGGACGCATCAGCCGCGAAGCTACTACTTCAAGGCGCCGCCCTATCTCGCGGAGGCTGATGTGCTGGTGTTGGATCCGATGCTGGCTACTGGAGGCAGTGCCAGTTGGTCGATCCAGCAACTTAAGGAGGGCGGCGCTCGCTCATTACGTTTTGTTTGTCTCGTGAGCTCTATCCAGGGGCTTTCGCGTTTGAGGGCGGAGCATCCCGACGTGCCCATATTTACGGCGGCCGTGGATCCCGGGCTCGATGAGCGTGCCTACATTGTGCCCGGTCTGGGGGACGCTGGTGACCGTTATTTCGGCACGGTGGGTTGAAGCGGGCGGCGTTTGATTGCGAGCCTCCTGAGGCCCTCGGCAACGGCTTGCGCGTATTCGCGGAATACGCTGGGCCTCGCGGTCCCGGCTATGGTGCGCAGTCCCTCGTAGTCTCCAGCTTGGGCGCGCTCGCAGAAAGCTGCGTTGTTCATGACATAGGGTTCGAGGAAGGCCACGGGTGCTTGGTACAGACGGTTGGCAAGGAGGTTCCGCGCCCATACGTGCATGCCGTCGCCGACGCGGCGGGCGTTGGTGCCTGGGTACTCGTAAGGAGGAAGGCTGGCCGCTTCGGCGAGTGCGGCGGCGATGTGTTCGTTGGCGGGAATTTCTTCCTCGATGGCGCGACTCAGCAGGCGGGAGAGCATGTCGCAGCGGAGGTCGTCGTGGCGGAGTTCACCAGCGGAGTAGCATCCATTAATCAAAGTGTGGAGATGGCTGGAATCGACGAGCTGCGGTCTGTTCGGATCGCCCCATCCTTCGGCGTTGAAGTGCAGGCAGAGAACGAGGTCTGGACGAGCTGTTCCGTTGACGAATTCCGCCCGGTGGCGGATTTCGCTGACGCGGTAGAAGAGCAGCTCGCTTTCCGCCTGAATGGAGCCTCCGCGATATGGATCGTCAGGACCGTGATAAGTTTCGCGTGGATCGAAGATGTTACGCTCTGCGAGTTGCGTCTTTGCTTGGGAGCGGAAGTCTTTGGGGCGCATTGGAGTGACGGGCTGCGTGTCGGAGCGTGCCATGGTGACAATGGCGCCCATGTTTTTGAGAAGCGGGGCGAGGTGCTTTGCGACGAGCAGGGTCATGTCGCCCTCGGTGATGGGTGGTGTCGTTTCCATCTGGAACCATCGTTCCTCCATGCGCGCCCATGTCCCGCCGAGGTGGCCGGGGTCGATGGCTATCCGCACTCCTTCCAGAGGGTGGGTGGGATCCGCTGGGCTCAATTCAGAGATGGAGCGCCACGGCCGGGTGGTGGGTCTTGCGCTGACCGCATCGCGGGCGAATCGGAGGACCCAAGAGCTTTCCGGGGAGAGGGTTTTTTTGATGGCCGCCTCCCGTTCGCTGAGGGCGATGAATTCGGAAGCTGCGCCGCCGGGGGCGTATACTTCGTCGAGAAGTCGAACGAAGTCGTTACGGGTGATGGTTTCTTGGAAGGGTTCGAGGGCTTCCCATGTGGGTGGTGGGGCCAGAGCGCTGAGGCGTTGTGCGTGTAACGGGTTGCTGTCTGAAAGGAGATGGAGGAGGAGGGGCAGCAGCGTTACGAGTAGTCGCCACGGGCGAACAGGGAGGTGTGTGTGACGTTTGTCGCAGTGTTCTTGGGGCCTGACTTGAGGAGCCGAGACATTCTGCGTGCCACGCCGGTTGGAGTTGGGGCATGCTGGCGTGATGCTACGACTTTTATTCCTAGGCGACATCATTGGTGAGCCAGGGCGACGGGCGGTGATTGAAAGCATGGATTATTTCCGGCGTGAGCGCGAGGTGGACTTTGTGGTGGTGAACGGGGAGAACTCGGCGGCAGGCAGGGGCATTACGCCAAAGATTAGCATCGACCTGCTGAGGGCAGGTGTGGCGGTGATCACTACTGGGGACCACATTTGGGACCAGCGTGAAGTTGTGCCCTATTTAGGCACGGAGCCCAGGCTGCTACGGCCGATCAATTACCCCCCGGGGACTCCCGGTGCCGGATCCATTGTGTTGGAGACGCCAAAGGGCAAGGTGGGGGTTATCAATGTTCAGGGACGCACTTTTATGCAGCCTCCTTTGGAAAACCCCTTTCTTGCGATCGATGCGGAGGTGGAGAGGATGCGCAAGGAGACCCGTGTTATTTTCGTGGATGTGCATGCGGAGACTACCAGTGAGAAAATTGCGATGGGACGCTTTCTGGATGGACGAGTGTCCGCCGTGGTCGGCACGCATACCCATACGCAGACCGCGGATGATCAAGTGTTTCCCGGAGGGACGGCCTTTCTTTGTGACGCGGGCATGTGTGGCCCTGTGGAGAGTTGTCTCGGCCGTGAAATTACCCCAATTATCGAGCGCTTTCTCACTGGGCGGCCGGTGCTTTTTCCCGTGGCCCGTGGGCCTGTGAAACTTCACGGTGCGATGGTCGAAATCGACGAGCGCTCAGGCCGTGCTCTGCGCATCGAGCGGGTTGCCCACTTGTTCGAAAGCACCCGCGAATAGGTGTCCGAAATTACCTCGCAAGCAGGCGGAGGAGCGTCTCTGCCATGATGCAGAATACGGCAGGGAGCAGTATCCCGCAGAGCGTGCGTCCAGCACCAATCCCGTGGCTCTTTGAGAGTCCGATGCAGAGGATGGCGAGGTTCCAGAGCGCGGATGCGCAGATAAGTGTCGTGCCGAGCGGTTGGTTGATGATCAGAATTGCATAGAGTGCGGGAAACGTGGCGGTGATGGATCCGCCGACGTAGGAGCACACGCGGAATGTGCGCTCCATGGAAAGACGTTCCTGATTTACCAGAATAAGGCAGAGGTGGAGCAGGCCGCTTTGGATGAACGTAGCTGCAGCGAGAAGAGCCGGCGCGAGAAGCAGTGATGACATCAGCGCTTCCGGCCCGGCGCTGCGAGCCGTCTCGCCCGCATCTCTCGCAGCTTCGGGGATGATGGATTGGAGGCATGAATCGATGCCTGTGGCGGCGAGTACGGCTGCGGTGCCGATCGCGACTGAGTACAGCGTAGGGATGGCGTAGCCGCCGCCCAGGCGCATGGAGTCGAATGCGATGCGCGGTCGTGAGAGGACCATGACCGCTGTGGCTATGGCGGACCGGGGAGACGGCTTGGCGTGTTGTTCCCATGGAAGACCGATGCGTTCCTCGTCTGTACCTGGGGCCCTTCTTTCGGTCCCCTCGGTATCCTGCCACGTGCTCCGTTCCGCGTGATCGGGCGATCGTAGTTCATCGACATTTTCATGCGCCGGGCGGATTTCGGATAGTGCGAGCCAATCCTCCATGCCCTCACGCCAGAGGCGCGTTTGGTCGCGGACTGTTCCATCAGCGACCAATTCGTCGAGTTCACTGTCGGTGACGGGGCCTTGCGGCTGGCCTCGGACTTCGTAGTACCACTTCATAGGGGGGGGATTGTTGGTGGCGATTGAAGGGTGTTGAGTGACCTTAACGTCTGTCGGGGCAAGTTGTAGCGGCGCCTTAGCCATTCAGAATCCGAACGGAGCCGTGAGTATGCGAGATTCTTTTTGACACGGTGAGCCCGCTTGCTACTTTCCCGTCCCTGCTTTTTTGGCTGGAAGGATTGTGAATAAAGCCTGATCGCTTGCGGAAGACCCGCTGCGATCCGGGTTTTTTTCGCCCTCTGGAAGGTCTGAGGCGGGCCGGGTTCCCCGAAGCTGCAGTCGTCGCGAGGTGGCGCAGTAACGAGGAACCCGTGAGATTGAAAGCCTGAGTAGCTCAGTTGGTAGAGCACGTCCTTGGTAAGGACGAGGTCGCCGGTTCAATCCCGGTCTCAGGCTCCAATTTTTCGCTCTTGGCTGCAAGGCTTGAGGGCGATCGCCGCGAATGCGGAGTAAATTTCGAACAAAAACCCAAACCCCAACCACAACCAAACACCTGACCTTATGGCTAAGGCGACATTTGAACGGACCAAACCGCACGTGAACGTTGGCACAATCGGCCACGTTGACCATGGCAAGACAACGCTTACGGCTGCGATCACAACCATTCTTTCGAAGAAGGGGTATGCTGAGGCCAAGAAGTACGACGAAATCGACGCTGCCCCCGAGGAGAAGGAGCGTGGTATCACGATTAATACGGCTCACGTCGAGTATCAGAGTGACAAGCGTCACTATGCTCACGTTGATTGCCCGGGGCACGCTGACTACATCAAGAACATGATCACTGGCGCCGCCCAGATGGATGGGGCGATCTTGGTGGTGAGCGCTGCGGATGGTCCGATGCCGCAGACGCGTGAGCACATTCTCCTTGCCCGTCAGGTTGGTGTTCCGGCCATTGTGGTGTTCATGAACAAGTGCGACATGGTCGACGATCCTGAGTTGCTTGAACTCGTTGAAATGGAAGTTCGTGACCTGCTCAAGAGTTACGAGTTCCCTGGTGATACCATCCCGGTGGTCAAGGGTTCTGCGGTCAAGGCGCTCGCTTCGGGGGATCCGAACTCGCCGGACGCCAAGTGCATCATGGATCTCATTAGCGCCGTGGATGAGTACATTCCCGTGCCTGAGCGCCCGATCGACCAGCCCTTCCTTATGCCGGTCGAAGATGTGTTCAACATCGAGGGTCGCGGCACCGTTTGCACCGGGCGCGTTGAGCGTGGTGTGCTAAAGAAGATGGATGAAGTTGAGTTGGTTGGTCTGCGTGATACCGCCAAGACGACCGTGACCGACATCGAAATGTTCCGTAAGCTTCTTGATGAGGCGCGTGCCGGTGACAATGTCGGGCTTTTGCTTCGTGGAACTAAGAAGGACGATATCGAGCGTGGTATGGTCATTGCGAAACCCGGTTCAATCGCCCCGCACAGGAAGTTCAGGGCGGAAATTTATGTGCTTTCTAAGGAGGAGGGTGGCCGTCACAAGGCTTTCGTCACTAATTACCGGCCTCAGTTCTACTTCCGTACCACTGACGTGACTGGGATGGTGACTCTTCCTGATGGTGTGGCAATGGTCATGCCTGGTGACAATGTCTCTCTCACGGTTGAGTTGATCGTGCCTGTGGCTATGGAAAAGACCATGCGCTTTGCTATCCGCGAAGGTGGCAAGACCGTCGGTGCGGGTCGTGTCTCTGAAATCCTCGACTAGAATATTCATTTGGGCAGGGCGACTAATGATAGGTCGCCCTGCCCTCCTTTTCGCTTACGGCAGTAGCTCAACTGGTAGAGCAGCGGTCTCCAAAACCGCCGGTTGGGGGTTCGATTCCCTCCTGCCGTGCTCGTTCTTCGTCGAAACAATTTCCTTTCTTCATGTTTTCCAGATCAAGAAGCTTCATCCGTGAAGTCAAGGTGGAACTCAGCAAGGCATCTTGGCCTTGGGATCCGAAGGAGAAGGGAATGAAAAAGTACCGTGAACTCGTGGACTCAACGTTAATCGTACTGATCGCCATGCTTCTTCTCAGCGGATACGTCTCTTTCTGGGACTTCATTATGGCAAATATCGTGGGCGCTCTGGCGCGGTAGAATCAATCTTGTCATGACCGAAGAAGACAAACGCAGGCAGTGGTACGTGGTTCACGTTCTTTCCGGCCAAGAGCAGAAAGTTCACGATAATCTCGTGAAGAGGATGAAGACGGAGGAGATGGGTGACTACGTTTACGACGTGGTGCTTCCCACTGAGCGTGTTTCCGAAATAAAGCGGGGCAAGAAGACCGAGACGACCCGCAAGTTTTTTCCGGGATACCTCATCGTCAATATGTGGCTGTTTGATGACGATAAGCAACTGGTGGGTAAGACGTGGTACTTTGTCCGGGACACGCCCGGCGTGATCGGCTTTGCAGGCACTAAGGATCGCCCAATCGCAATGCGACCACAAGAGGTAGAAGGGATTCTCGCCCAGGTCCGTGGTAGTGAAGACCAAGTCAAGCCGAAGATCACTTTCGCGGTTGGTGAGGTTGTTAAGGTGGCTGATGGTCCATTCCAAAACCAGAGTGGAGTGGTCGAAGAGATTGATCCTGTGCGTGGAAAACTCCGGGTATCGGTTAGCATTTTCGGAAGAAACACTCTAGTGGACCTCGAGTATTGGCAGGTGGAGAGGTCCTGAAATTTCTGAACAAGTAAACACGGGAGCCTTCGGGTAACCCCGCAACCCCTAAACTCACGATGGCTAAAGAAGTCGTTGCTCAAATCAAATTGCAGATCCCAGCTGGAGCCGCCAACCCGGCTCCGCCAGTTGGTCCTGCACTCGGTCAGCAGGGCGTTAATATCATGGCGTTCTGCAAGGAGTTTAATGCCGCAACGCAAAAGCAGAGCGGCGATATCCTTCCTGTGGTAATTACGGTGTATAAGGACAAGTCCTTCACTTTCATTACTAAGTCGCCCCCAGCGGCTATTCTGATTAAGAAGGTTCTGGGTATTGCCGCCGGATCGAAGCAGCCGAACAAACAAAAGGTTGGCAAGCTTTCCAAGAAGCAAGTCGCCGACATTGTGAAGCTCAAAATGAAGGACCTTAATGCCCGATCTGAGGAGGCTGCCGCCCGTATCATTGCTGGTACGGCGCGTCAGATGGGTGTTGAGGTGGAGGTCTAGGAAAAAGTTTTGCTATCCGTTAGTCTGTACAAATTCTAGTTCAGCAATTTTTGTAAAAAACAATTTGTAATTTATAAGACGTCGGCCAAAATAGACAAGTTCATAATTCGTAACGAACCGCAGGAGAAGGTAAACCTTCGTTCGCACTGCAAACTAACATGCAAAAAACACGTAGCAAAAGATATCGTGCGTCAGTTGAAAAAACTGGCGATCGGAGTGTTTACTCCCTTACCGAGGCGGTGGTGCTTTTGAAGTCCTTTCCGGCGACGAAGTTTGACCAGACGGTCACTCTTTCTTTTCGGTTGGGGGTTGATCCAAGGCAGTCTGATCAGATGGTTCGCGGGACCTGCCCTCTTCCGCATGGTTCTGGCAAGAACGTCCGTGTTCTTGTTTTTGCCGAAGGTGATTCCGCGTCTGCCGCTCGCGCTGCGGGCGCTGAGTACGTAGGGTACAAGGATTTGATTGATAAGTGCAATCAGGGTTTCGAGGCGTTCGATGTTGCCGTGGCTACTCCTGCATGCATGGCCGAGGTTCGGAAGCTTGGCAAGGTTCTTGGGCCGCGCGGTCTCATGCCCAATCCCAAAACTGGGACGGTGACCGACGACACTGCGAAGGCTGTCAAGGAAGTCAAGGCTGGGCGGGTTGAGTTCAAGTTGGACAAGAACGGCAATGTCGCCGTTCCGGTTGGGAAGATTTCTTTCGATGTGCAGGCGCTCGCGGAGAATGGCGGCGCGGTCATCGATGCGGTTGTTAAGGCGCGCCCCGCGACGGCCAAGGGTGCGTTTGTTGAGAATGTGACGCTCGCCGCCACGATGTCCCCAGGGTTGCGTGTTGACGCAAGTTCCTTCCTTAAATCTTAACCGGAGCCTTCAATCATGCGTCCAGAGAAAGCCAATATTGTCTCCGACATTAACCGGAAGCTCAATTCAAGTCCGTTCCTATTCGTGACTGATTACACGGGTCTTACGGTGCTCAAGTTTGGTGAGCTGCGCAATCGACTTGCCGGGGTTGGTGCTCGGTGTCAGGTTGTTAAGAACACTTTCCTCAAGCGGGCGGCCAAAGAGGCCGGCTATCCCGAGTTGGGTGAGTTGCGTGGGCAGACCGCCATTATCACTGGTGATCAAGATGTTGCCGCCGCCGCAAAGGTGCTCAAGACCTTCGCAACCGAATTCAAGATGCCGGTTGTGCGTGCGGGTGTAGTTGATCGTTTGGTGGTGTCCACCAAGCAGATCGAGGTAATCGCCGATCTGCCCTCCCGTGATGTTCTGCTCTCTACTCTGCTGGGTGTGCTTCAGGCGCCTGCCGGCAAACTTGTGCGTACTCTCAATGAGCCGGCTTCCGCTCTTGCTCGCGTCCTCAGCGCCAAGGCGAAGCTGGATCAGCCAGAGCAAGTCGCATAGAACACTTTCGCGGGCCTCCGCCTGCGAATTAACCGCCTCGGGGGCCTTGTGCGCCTTTTGAGGTATATCCCAAACCAAACAAATGGTTCCTTGTCGGATCGGGCGGCTGCCCGACTTAAATTTCCTAGGGCTCTAGGGGGCGACGAAACCGTAAACATAAAAAAGTATGTCAGATACCAACGCATTAGTGGATCAACTCAGCGGCTTGACCGTTCTTCAGGTGGCTGAACTCGTGAAGGCTCTTGAGGAGAAGTGGGGCGTGAGCGCCGCGGCTCCCGTGGCTGTGGCAGCCGCTGGCGGAGGGGCCGCTGCTGCGGCTCCTGTCGAGGAGAAGACCGCATTTGATGTGATCCTCAAGGAGGCGGGCGCCAATAAGATTGCTGTCATTAAAGAAGTCCGGGCATGCGTGGCCGGGCTTGGCTTGGCGGAAGCAAAGGCTCTAGTCGACGGGGCTCCGAAGACCCTTAAGGAAGGCGTCACCAAGCAGGAGGCTGAGGAGATCAAGAAGAAGATCGAGGCGGCCGGCGCCAAGGTCGAGGTCAAGTAGTCCCAGTTCACGTTTTCGTGCGTCCGGCAGGGAATGTTCTCCTTGCCGGACGCTCCCGTGTACTTTACCTTTGCCCTCCCCCTCCGGTCAGGTCCCATCTGGCGGATTGTTTTCGTTGAGCGACGCTTATCACGATCTGAGAGACGTATCCGAGCAGGGGGCGGAAAACTCATCGGTGTTTGTCCGGTGGGTTTTCTTTGTTCCTGTCATTCCCGTGTTGAGGTTCTAGTTTCCTCCCAATTTTAGCCTGGTCCGTTCGCTGCGAGGCGGGCCCGGGCTTAGAGAATCAACCCCGCAGCCACGAGCATTTAGAGCCATGTCTGAGAGAAAGTATTTCGGGAAAATCCGCGAGGTGATCAATCCACCGAACCTCATCGAGGTTCAGCTCGACTCCTATGTGGAGTTTCTGCAGACGAGCGTATCGGTAGGTAAGCGCAAGGACATCGGCTTGCAGGCCGTGTTCCGGGAGGTTTTCCCGATTGAGAGTTATGACGAGAAAGTTGTTCTCGACTTTCACAGCTACGAGATTGGGGAGCCCAAGGCTTCCGTGCGCGAGTCTATGAGGGAAGGGCAGACCTACAGCGCGCCATTGCATGTTACCTTTGTCCTGAAGGAGGAGCACGGCGTTAAGGAGGAGAAGGTGTACATGGGGGAGATCCCGTTGATGACACCGCAGGGGACGTTCATTATCAACGGCGCTGAGCGCGTGGTCGTTTCTCAGTTGCACCGGTCTCCGGGGATCGCGTTTGAGTCTTCGACCCACCTCAATGGGAAAATTCTTTACAGCTTTCGGATCATTCCCGACCGTGGTTCGTGGCTCGAGGTGCAGTTCGATACGAACGACCTTCTTTATGTGTATCTGGACCGCCGCAAGCGTCGGCGCAAGTTCCTCGCAACAACATTCCTGCGTGCACTTGGGTACGGGAGCGACGAGGAGATCATCAAGCTGTTTTACGCCGTTCAGAAGCTCAAACTGAGTGAGTCGCTCGAAGAGGAGCAGTTTAATACGATGGTGCTTATCAGTGACGTGCGAGACGGTGAGCTTACCGTTGCGCGCGCTTTCGAGCCATTAAACAAGACTGCGATTCGCCAGATTCTCGCGATCGGTGTCAAAGAGATTCAGGTGGTAGACACCAAGGACGACGACACAATTATCAAGGCCCTCAAAAAGGACCCAGCACACGACGAGGAAGAGGCTCTGAAGGATATTTATCGGCGTCTGCGCCCTGGCGATCCGCCAACCGTTCCGAACGCGCGGGGCCTCCTGAAGCGGTTGTTTTTTGATCCCAAGAAGTACGATCTTGGCCGCGTTGGGCGGTACAAGATCAATCAGAAACTTGGCATCGAGGTATCGCTTGAGGAGCGGGTGATGACCAAGGAAGACTTCATTGCCGCGATGAAGTACCTGACGTCCCTTCGTCGTGGGGAAGGTCTTCTCGACGATATCGATCATCTCGGTTCGCGCCGGGTGCGGACTGTGGGCGAGTTGCTCGCTAACCAGTGTCGTGTGGGCCTCGCTCGGACTGAGCGACTCGTGAAGGAGCGGATGACGCTCTTTGATGTGAATATAGAGGGCATGACGCCTCAGAAACTGATCAATCCGAAGGCGTTGAGTGCAGTGATCCGTGATTTCTTCGGGCGCTCACAGTTGAGTCAGTTCATGGACCAGACCAACCCGCTGGCGGAACTCACCCACAAGCGCCGGCTTTCGGCCCTTGGGCCTGGGGGGCTTTCCCGAGATCGTGCAGGATTCGAGGTGCGCGACGTGCATCCCTCGCATTATGGGCGCATATGCCCGATTGAGACGCCGGAAGGCCCTAATATCGGTCTCATCAGTTCGATGTCCACTTACGCTCGGATCAACGATTTCGGGTTTATTGAGACTCCTTACCGGAAGGTTGTGGACGGGCGAGTGACGGACCAGATTGACTACCTCACAGGCGACCGCGAGGAGCAGTTCCTTGTGGCTCAGGCCAACACGCCGATTGATGATAAGGGCAAGTTTCTCTCTGATAAGATTAGCATCCGGCACCGTGGAGACTTCCTCGAGGTGGAGCCCAAGGAGGTGCACTACATGGACATCTCGCCAAAGCAACTGGTCTCTGTTGCTGCGGGATTGATACCATTCCTCGAGCACGATGATGCGAATCGTGCTCTGATGGGTTCGAACATGCAGCGTCAGGGTGTCCCTCTGCTAGTTAGTGAGAGCCCATTAGTGGGTACTGGGATGGAGGGCAAGGTTGCGCGTGACTCGCGTGCCGTGATTGTGGCGGAGGGCAACGGCAAGATCGCCAGCGTCACTGCCGATCAGATCATCATCACCAAGGATGGTCAGGTTCCGGAGGGCAAGAAGAAGCTCAAGCACGAGCCCGAGGAAGGTGTTTACATTTATGAGCTGCGGAAGTTCATGCGGTCCAACGCCAGTACCTGCGTCAATCAGAAGCCCATCGTTAAGAAGGGCGAGGTTGTGGATAAGGGGCAGGTCATTGCTGATGGGCCGAATACCGAGAAGGGCGAGTTGGCCCTGGGGCGCAACGTGCTCGTGGCTTTCATGCCTTGGAACGGTTACAACTTCGAGGACGCCATCACGATCAGCGAGCGTGTTGTAAAAGAGGACATCTACACGTCTATCCATATCGACGAGTTCGAGATAGGTGCGCGCGATACAAAACTCGGACCCGAGGAAATCACTAGGGACATTCCTAACGTGAGTGAGGAGGCGCTTCGGAATCTTGGCGCTGACGGCGTCATCCGTGTGGGTGCTGAGATTAAGCCTGGTGATATTCTCGTGGGCAAGATCACGCCGAAGAGCGAGACCGAGCTTGCGCCGGAAGAGCGTCTGCTCCGTGCCATCTTCGGCGAGAAGGCTGCAGATGTGAAGGACACCTCTCTCACCGTGCCGTCGGGCACGTACGGGATCGTCATGGACGTCAAGGTTTCCAGTCGCAAGGAAGTTGCCAAGGCGAAGCTTTCACCGGGTGAATCCAAGCGTCAGGCCAAGCAGATCGAAGAGGACCACGCCAAGAGGAAGGAGGAGCTTCATGAGCAGTTGACGGAGGCGCTTTCCAACATCCTCCTTGGGGAGAAGATTCCTCTGGATGTGGTGAATGCGCAGACGGGTGAGATCATTATTCCGGCAAACCGGAAGATCACGAAGACGCTACTCCGCAAGCTCGCCTCGGTGTACGACCACGTTGACATTGACCCATCGCCGATCCGTAACAAGATCCGTGAGATTATCGCGCAGTACGAGGGCAAGTTCGCTGAACTCGACCTCGAGCATGAGCGTTCGTTGGACCGCGTTGAGAGCGGTGACGACGTCGATCCCGGGATCATCAAACAGGTGAAAGTCTACATCGCCAGCAAGCGGAAGCTCAGCGTTGGCGACAAGATGGCAGGTCGTCATGGCAACAAGGGTGTCGTTGCTCGAATCATTGCCGAGGAAGACATGCCTTACCTCAGCGACGGCACACCTGTGGATATCGTTCTAAACCCGCTCGGAGTACCAAGCCGCATGAACGTCGGGCAGGTATTGGAGACACACCTCGGTGTGGCCGCCAAGGCCCTCGGGTTCAAGGTTGCTACGCCGGTCTTCGATGGCATTCACGAGAAGGAGATTTTCGGTTATCTCCGGGATGCGAAGAAGGTGAGCGGGTTCACTTGGGTCAACGAGAACGGCAAGTCTACTGTGTACGACGGTCGCACGGGTGACGCATTCGACCAGCAGGTGGTGGTTGGCTATATCTACATGCTGAAACTGGGGCACCTAGTTGCAGACAAGATCCACGCTCGCGCGGTGGGGCCGTATTCCCTTGTTACCCAGCAACCGCTGGGCGGCAAGGCCCAGTATGGCGGCCAGCGCTTCGGTGAGATGGAGGTGTGGGCCCTTGAGGCCTACGGGGCGGCTTATACCCTGCAGGAACTTCTCACGGTTAAGTCTGACGACGTGCAGGGCCGGACGAGGATTTACGAGTCTATCGTCAAGGGGGACAACGCGCTCGAGGCCGGTACTCCGGAGTCATTTAACGTTCTGATCAAGGAAATGAAGTCGCTCGGCTTGGATGTCCAGACGGGCGAGCGTAAGGCATCCATTCTGCCCGGCCTGCTCTAAGGGTCGACCGTGCAACAATCCCAAACTCCCACTCATTATGATGTCTGAAAAACCCGGCAACCCACCCATCGAGGCACCTTTTGTGTCCCAGTTGACCGAGGAGCGGCCCCCGGTGTTCGACCGGGTCGCCATCACCGTTGCGTCTCCTGAAATCATCCGCTCCTGGAGCCATGGTGAAATCAAAAATCCTGAGACCATCAATTACCGCACATTCAAGCCCGAAAAAGGCGGGCTGTTCTGCGAGCGGATTTTTGGTCCAACCCGGGATTGGGAATGCTCGTGCGGGAAGTATAAGCGCATTAAGCATAAAGGGGTTATTTGTGACCGCTGCGGCGTCGAGGTCACTTTAGCCCGGGTCCGTCGCGAGCGCATGGGTCACATCGAACTGGCGGTGCCCGTCACTCACATCTGGTTCTACAAGTGCATGCCTTCGCGGATTGGACTCGTTATCGACATGTCCAGTCGTCAGTTGGAGCGTGTGATCTACTACGAGGACTACTTGGTGATCGATCCCGGAACGACCAAGCTCGAGAAAGGGCAGTTGCTCACTGAAACGGAGTACCACGAAGCCCTTGACCAGTACGGCGAGACATTTAGGGCCGGGATGGGTGCTGAAGCGATCAGGGCCCTCCTTGCTTCCACCGATCTTGCCGCGCTCCAGAAGGAACTTGAGGAGCAGATGACCACGACGCGGTCCAAGCAGATCCGCAAGAAACTGGCCAAGCGGCTGAAGTTGATCCAAGGGTTTGCCACATCCAATACGCGTCCGGAGTGGATGATCCTTGAGGTCCTTCCCGTCATTCCGCCGGACCTGCGTCCGCTCGTTCCCCTCGAAGGAGGGCGCTTTGCGACGAGTGATCTCAACGATCTCTACCGAAGGGTGATTAATCGGAACAATCGGTTGAAGAACCTTCTCCAGCTTAAAACGCCAGATGTGATTATCCGCAACGAGAAGCGGATGTTGCAGGAGGCTGTCGATGCATTGTTCGACAACGGGCGTCATGGTCGCGCAGTGACGGGTGCTGGCAACAGGCCACTCAAGTCGCTCTCCGACATGCTCAAGGGTAAGGGCGGGCGTTTCCGTCAAAACTTGCTCGGCAAGCGCGTCGATTATTCCGGCCGTTCCGTCATTGTGATCGGACCTGAACTGAAGCTCAATCAGTGCGGTCTTCCCAAGAAGATGGCACTGGTGCTCTTCGAACCCTTCATCATTCGACGTCTCAAAGAACTCGGTTACGTGCACACTGTGCGTAGTGCCAAGAAGATGATCGAGCGCCAGACCCCCGAGGTTTGGGACATCCTCGAGGAAGTCACCAAGGGGCATCCCGTGCTCCTTAACCGCGCTCCGACCCTGCACCGTCTCTCCATTCAGGCTTTCGAGCCCCAGCTCATCGAAGGCGAGGCGATCCGGATTCATCCGCTCGTTTGCACGGCTTACAACGCGGACTTCGACGGCGATCAGATGGCGGTGCATGTGCCGCTCTCGGTGGAGGCCCAGATGGAGGCACGCCTGCTGATGCTGGCGCCCAACAACATCTTCTCACCTTCGAGTGGCAAGCCGGTTACGACGCCGTCCCAAGACATCGTGCTTGGATGCTATTATCTGTCTCAAAACCCCCGGAAGACGCCGAACAGCGTCGAACAGCGGTTGCCGCTCTTTGCCGCCGCGGATGAGGTTGAGTTCGCCATGACCGAGGGTTCGGTGAAGGTGCATGACCGGATTCGATTCAAGAATCCTGACATCGGCAAGCAGACGGTTTACGGCGACCCCACATCGAAGGTGATCGAGACGACGGCTGGTCGTGTCATCTTTAACATGATTTGGCCTCACGGCGTGGGCTTCTTCAACAAAGCCTGCGGCAAGAAGCAGATTTCGGACATCATCTTCCGTACTTACCAAGTGGCCGGCCATCAGGCTGCCGTGACGATGCTGGATGACCTCAAGGAGATGGGGTTCAAGTGGGCGACGCGCGCCGGTATCTCGATCGGGATCAGCGACATGATTATCCCGAAGGAGAAGCAGGTGGAGCTCGACAGCGCCTACAAGCAGATCGGGGAAGTCGACAAGCAGTACCGTCGCGGCATCATCACCGATGGCGAGCGGTATAACAAGGTGGTCGACATCTGGACGCACGCCGGCGAAGAGATTGCCAACGTCATGTTCCGCACCCTCGAGCACAATGAGGGACGCAAGGAACTCAACCCGGTTTATCTGATGGTTGACTCTGGCGCTCGTGGCAATCGGCAGCAGGTAAAGCAACTCGCCGGGATGCGCGGCCTCATGGCCAAGCCCAGCGGCGAAATTATCGAGCGTCCGATCACCTCCAACTTCCGCGAGGGGCTGACGGTCATGGAGTATTTCATCTCGACGCACGGCGCCCGCAAGGGCCTCGCAGACACCGCGCTCAAGACGGCGGACTCTGGTTACCTGACCCGCAAGCTGGTGGACGCCGCACAGGACGTCATCATCACGCAGGACGACTGCGGTACGGTAAACGGCATCCTTGTTCGCTCGATTTATGAAGGGGACGAGGAAGTGGTTGAGCTCGCGACCCGTATCAACGGACGCGTCAGCTGCGAGACGATCAAGGACCCGGTGTCCCAACAGGCATTGGTGAAGAAGAACCAGCTTATCGACGAGGTGACGGCCAACGCCATCAGCCGGATCGGTGTGGAGCAGCTAAAGATCCGCTCAGTGCTCACCTGCGAGAGCAAGCGTGGGACCTGCGTTAAGTGCTATGGTCGCAACCTTGCGACTGGGAAGCCGGTGAAGATTGGTGAAGCGGTGGGCATCATCGCCGCCCAATCCATTGGCGAGCCTGGGACGCAGCTCACCATGCGTACCTTCCACATCGGTGGAACGGCATCGCAGACCTTCAAGCAACCGGTGATCAAGGCCAAGAACGACGGTGTGGTGCGCTTCAATGAATTGCGCACCGTGCAGGCGCTCGACGGTACTTGGATCGTGCTCAACAAAAACGGTTCTATTACAGTTCACGGCAAGGATGGGCGTGAATTGGAGCGTTACAACGCAGTCATTGGCTCCATTATCAGCGTGACTGATGGCGGTGCGCTGAAGAAGGGCGACAAGTTCGTTGAGTGGGATCCGTACAATGTGCCCATTTTGACGGAAAAGAGCGGTCATGTGGAGTTCCGTGATATGATTTCGGGCGTCACGGTGAAGCGCGAGGTGGACGAAGCCACTGGCGTGATGGGGACAGTGGTCATCGAGCACAAGGAGGATTTGCATCCGCAGATCGTCATTGTGGATGATCAGAAGCACATCCTCGCCAGCTACTCGATTCCTGCCGGAGCGCATGTCACTGTCGCTGAAGGGAAGAAGGTGCAGGCGGGGCAGTTGCTGGCAAAGACTCCTCGGAAGACGGCCAAGACCAAGGACATCACTGGCGGTTTGCCGCGTGTGGCTGAGCTCTTCGAGGCTCGTCGTCCGAAGGACGCCGCTGAGATTGCCAAGATCGACGGTATCGTTGAGATCGGCGGAACTGTGCGCGGCAAGCGTAAGATCATCGTACGTGACGTGGACACTGGCGCTGAAGAGGAGCACTTGGTCCCGCTCAACAAGCACGTGATTGTCTTCAAGGGCGATTTCGTGAAGAAGGGGCAGCAGATCACTGAAGGCCCTGTGCCGCCGCACGACATTCTGGAGGTGCTTGGGCCTCAGGCGCTCCAAGAGCACATGGTGAACGAGGTGCAGGAGGTTTACCGTCTTCAGGGCGTGGAAATTTCCGACAAGCACATCGAGATTATCGTTCGTCAAATGCTGCGCAAGGTGAAGGTGACCGAGCCCGGCGACACCTCGCTCTTGTGGGGCGATCAGATCGACAAGCTGGCCTTCGAGAAGGAAAACGCCGAAGTCATGGACAAAGGCGGCAAGCCCGCCGAAGCCGTGCCGGTTCTTCTGGGAATCACCAAGGCGTCTCTCGAGACCGACTCGTTTATTTCCGCCGCTTCCTTCCAGGACACGACGCGCGTTTTGACCGAGGCTGCGACTCTGGGCCGCGTCGATCATCTGCGTGGCTTCAAGGAGAACGTGATCATGGGTCACCTCATTCCAGCGGGGACGGGCTTCGATACTGTCCGCGATGTGAAGATCATCTCGATGGACGAGACGATCGGCGATCTGCCTTCGGGGGAGCCCGAGCCTGCTGTCGGTTGACCACGAATAATGCCTGAATGACTTGGAGCGCCCGGCAGTCTTTATGACGGCCGGGCGTTCTCTTTTTAGACCATGTCAATCGCGACAAAAACGGGAGATGATGGGACTACCTCGCTTCTTTTCGGGCGAAGGGTCCCGAAGACTGACCCGCGCATCGAAGCCAATGGCGCCTGTGACGAACTCAATGCTGCCATCGGAATGGCGCGGGCTTTTTGTGCGGACGTTGCTGTGACCGAGCCGCTGCTCGAGGTGCAGAAGGACCTTGTGGTATTGATGGGGGAGGTGGCTACGGCGTCTGAGGATCGCGAGCGCTACTTGAAGGCGGGTCATGTGTTTCTTGCGGCGGCGGCAGTGGAGCGGATTGGCGCATTGATCGGGCATTTGGAGAAGCACCATCAGATCAGCTTCAGGCACTGGGCCACACCAGGAGCTTGTCGTGAAAGCGCACTTTTCGACTTGGCGCGTACGGTATGCAGGCGGGCGGAGCGGGCTTTGCTGGTGGTGGCTGAGGCGGGGTTCTTTGTGAATCCTGAGTCGGTACGGTATCTCAACAGGTTTTCGGACCTGTTGTGGTTGCTTGCTCGGTGGGTCGAGACGCGGCTGGGTCTGGGCTGAGCCTGTTGCGGCCTCTGGTCTGCCTCTGGCTTTGATCCCAAGCGTTGGTGCTTGTTTCGGAGGGGTGGGGTGTTTTGGCGGGGGATCGGCGCGGCTCAGTTCGGGAAGGAGTCACCGAAGCGCCAGCGCCAGAGCATTTCCAGCAGTTCGGGGCCGGCGAAGACCCAGAGCAACGCTGCGAATGCAAGATAGGGGCCGAAGGGAATCTTGGCCGACCACTCGCGGCGGCCGAGCGCGATTGTGAGCAGGCCGATGCAGGCGCCTGTGCAGCAGGCTGCGATGAAGGTGAAGAGGACAGCCTTCCATCCGAGGAAAGCGCCAATGGTCGCTGCGAATTTCACATCGCCGAACCCCATGGCTTCGCGCGGGATGGTGAGGGAGCGGAGCGTTCCAGTGATGGTCGGCACCTTGTCGAGGTGCCAGCGTTCGGATCCGATCTGGAGGAATTCGTATTCGAAAATGAGGCGGGCACTCGTGAAGGACTGACCCTCCACCTCAGCGGTGTCGGCTTCCACAATGAGACGATCGGAAGGGCGGGCGAAGATTTCGCTCCACCGCTCCTGAATGTGGGCTACTTGGAGGTCGGCATCGTCGCCATGGAGGGTCCAGCGGAAGGGTTCGGGCTGTTCGAAGGCGATCCGTTTGCGGCCGAGGGCGAGCTTGCCGAGTTCGACGACAGCCCAGACAAGCCCATAGCCGGATGCAGCGCCGAGGAGGGACCAGAGGCCGGAAGCGAGATGGTCGTCCGAGTCCATCATTTGGGGGATGGCGGCGCTTAGGATCAGCCCGGCAGCAGCGCCGCCGAGTGTGATGCTATCCGGGATGATGCAGTGCTCGAAGTCGATGAAGGTGGCCGCAATCAACAGGCTGGCGAACACCCATGCGGGCAGGACGAGTACCCAGACCCCGGAGTGGTATTTCTGCCAGAGCGCCCAGAAAAGAAGACCGGTGAGTACTTCGACGAGGAGGTATCGAAAGGGGATGCGGGCAGCGCAGTCGGCGCACCGGCCGCGCAACCAAAGCCAGGAGAGGATGGGGAGATTGCGGTGCAAGGGGATTGGAGATTTGCAGGCTGGGCAGAAGGAGCGGCGCGGTTCGCTCACAGAGAGGTCGCGAGGGAGCCTGTGGATGCAGACGTTGAGAAACGAACCCACGACTGCGCCGAGGACGAAGGCAAATGAAGAAAGCAGCAACTCGAGGGCGTGGGCCGAAGGGTTCACGGCCGAGGCGGTGAGGGGAGGGTCTGCTCGACCATCTCGCAGACCACGTGGAGGAGAAATTTGTGCGCTTCCTGAACGCGGGCGGTGATGGTGGAGGGGACGATGAGATCGATGGAGGCGATGCCTCGGGCGGAGCCGCCGTCGCGTCCAAGGAGCGCGATGCTGGTGATACCCATGGACCCGGCCTCGCGCAGGGCGGCGAGGATGTTCGGGGAGTTGCCACTCGTGCTCAGCGCGACCAGCACGTCGCCCGGTTTTGCGAATCCGCGGACTTGGCGCGCGAACAACTGCTCGAAGCCGTAGTCGTTGCCGATCGCAGTGGTGAGGCTGCTGCAGGCCGTGAGGTTGATGGCGGGGAAAGGCTGTCGATCGTTCATGAACCTGCATCCGTACTCAGCCGAGAAGTCGGCGCCATCGGCCGCGCTCCCTCCGTTGCCGCAGACGAGCAGCTTGCCGCCGGAGAGCAGGCAGGTGCTGATGGCGGCGGCGGTTTTTTCCACCAGCGGTTCAAGGGTGCGGAGTGCCTCGAGCGTTGCGATCGCGTGGTTCGTGGCATTCTGGAAGATCGACATGCGGGAGCGAACTTATGAAAAACCAGGGGTCTTCACCAGAGGCAAAAAGCCACCGTGTATCCTTGGGGAGGAATGTGCTGCGCCGTGTTTTGCCGGGTGTGTTTAGAAGCGGAGGGTGAAGCCCCCGTAGAAGGCGCGTCCGGGGTTGGGGAATCCTGAGACTTCGCAGTAGCGCTGGTCGCCGAGATTCTCGATGCGGCCGAAGAGCTTGAGGTGGTCGGTGATCTGGTATTCGGCCCAGAGGCGGACGGTGGTGTAATCCTCGGCATCGACGCGGGAGTAGTCGATGGCGTCGGTGTCCTCGCGTGCATTCACATATTTCACGTCGAGTCCGGTCCGGAGTCGGTCGAACCAGAGGTAGTCGATGGAGCCGTAGAGTTCGTTGCGAGGGCGGCGCAGCAGCCGAGGTCCGCGTTGTGCGGTGTGGGCGGAGGTGTCCTCTGTGTCGAGGTAGGTGTAGGCGGCGCTGAGGGTGAGATGTTTCACGGGCTCTGCGGAGAGGAAGAATTCGGCGCCTCGGGTTTCCGCGGAGCCACCGTTGAATGCGATGAAGGTGGCCTGATCGTAGCCGACGACGTTGCTGAGTTTGTTCTGGAAGTAGTTTGCACCGAAGCGGAGGCGGTCGTTCCAGAGGGGCTGTTCGAAGCCGATGTCGGACCCGCTGGTCTTGTTGGGTTCGAGGGCGAGGTTCTTTCCGTAGAGCTTGTCCTGTGCGGTGGCGGGCGCGAAGCCTGTTGCCGAGCTGGCGCGCAAGACGGAGCCTGACCCCGGTAGCTTGTAGCTGGCGGCAAAGCGGTGGGTCGTGATGTCGCCGAACTGCGTAAAGTGGTCATAACGGCCACCGGCGACGAGGAGGAGATCCTTGAGGGGTTCAACCTGAAGCTGGCCGAAGCCTGAGTAATTCTCGATCCGGTCGCTGAGCAGGGTGGGCGGCAGCATGGGAGACGGTGCCACGGGATACTGGAGCAGTGTGGATTCCACGCGGGAGTAGTAGAGGCCCGTGGTGAGCTTGATCCTGTCGCCGATGAGGAGTTCGTTTTGGTAGTCTAGCTGGTAGCGTTTGAACGAGCCGCGGATGGTGCCGTAGATGCTGGGATTGAAGACTTGGCGCTCCTCGTCGTAGTCGGTGAGGAGGCGGTGTTTCCACCAGTCCACGGGTTCGAACTCGATGCCCGGTGCGATCATCCAGCGTTCGGTGAGGAGGTTGTCAAACGGGGTGGGGGCGAGTTGTGGGCCGGGCGTGCTGGCGTCGTAGAGGGCGTTGGACCCGATGGTGAAGATGCGCAGGCCTTCGCGCGGAGTGATCCCTAGGTTGAGGAGGCCGCTGCTGGCGCGGTAGGCGCTGTTGGGGCGGAAACCGTCCGTATCGAGGCGTGTGGCGCCGACCGAGTAGTCGAGCATCCCTGCATGTCCGGAGGTGCTTGCGGATTCGCGGAACGTCCCAAAGCTGCCGGCTTCGAAGGTTGCGGTGGTTTCCGTGTTCTTGGTGCCCCGTTTGGGGATGAGGTTGATGACGCCGCCGCCGGCGCGTGGACCGAAGAGGGCGCTCTGAGGGCCGCGGACGACCTCGATGCGCTCGAGGTTATCCATGGTGAGATCGGCGAAGTTGAACGCGCCAGAGAAGCTCTGGTTCATTGGAAGGCCGTTGAGCATGACCTGCGTTGCCTCGCCGGTGAGGCCGCGGGTGAACGCGGTAGTCTGCTGGCCGGGCATGCCGGTCTGTACGACGCTCAGGCCCGGGACGGTGCGCAGGGCGTCGGTGACGAAGCGCAGTTGTTTCTTCTCCGCTTCCGCGCCGCCGATGACCGTGACGGCCGATGGGGAGCGGTCGGTCTCCACGGGCTCGCGCAATGCGGTGACCACGGTTTCCGGGAGCAGGACGACGGCGGCGGGTTTTGCCAGCAGCTCGTCTGCGGCGGGTGTTTGGGCCGGTAGCTGGGCGCTGGCTAAGATGCCCGCCACGAGGGCGAACGGGAACGCTCCCAAGCGGGAGGTGCGGGGTGGTTGCATGAGTGTCTCCAGGGTTGGAGAGACCAAGCCGTCTGCGCGGCGCAAAGCCGGGCTGGGTGCGGTTTGATCCCTCATTGCTTCTTTTTCGCGAAGAAGTTTTTTCACGCCGGCCCGCACACGCGGCGGCGCGAATGAGAGCGGGTGAGAGGAAATGTTCTGACTCCTGGCTTATGGCCGCACGATGACGGCCGTCCTTGCTCCCGCCTTCACCCGCGCTTGTGAGGCACAGATTGGCAATATGGGAGGTTGTATCCAGTTACAGCAGCGCAACTGCTTCCGGCTTTCACGGAATTCCTTCCTCAAACCCGCTGACGCGAACTCGCAAAGAACAGGCGGCGCACGGTAGGCGGAAGAGGATGAGTGGCAAGCCTTTTGGTCTGCGGGTGTCTGAGGGGGAAATCGAGTTCGCTATTGATCCCTAGAGTTCAGCAGGCCAGCCTGAAGGGATGTTCGTCGCTTTTGCCCTTGTTGCTGTGGCTGTGCTTTACCGGGTTGCTATTGCCATTTCCGGGATTGGGGAGTCGCTGGGTGCGTTCAACTTTGCCCCGCTGGGAGCGATTGCGCTGTGCGGCGCGGTTTATCTGCCGAGGCGGATCGCGTTGGTGGTGCCGCTGGTGGCGCTGGCGCTCAGCGATGTGGTGCTCAACGGCATGCACTATCACGCGCCGCTGCTGAGTTGGGAAATGGGGGTGCGTTACGCAGCGCTTGCGATGAGCGGAGTGCTTGGAGTCTGGGTGCGTTCGCGGCCTGGGATGTTTCGTCTTTTGGGGGCGAGCGTGGCGGGGTCGCTGCTCTTCTATGCAACGACGAACACGGCCTCTTGGTGGACCGATGCGGGTTATGCGAAGACATGGGCCGGGTGGGTGCAGGCGCTGACGCTTGGGTTGCCCGGTTATCCACCGACGTTTGCCTTCTACCAGAACACGCTGGCGGGTGATCTCCTTTTCACGCTGCTGTTTGCGGGTTGCATGGCTTTGGGCGCGCGCGCTGTGGCGGCGCGTGAGGCATCTTCGGGTGTTCGGGCCTAGCATTGCGGTTCGGTTGAAATGGTTGAGGGCGGTTGCGCCGCTCTCGGGAGCCGCAACTGAGGCTCGACGGGGGGAAGCGCTTTGGCGAACATGTCAGCGGACGTGCAGCCGCATGTCTCCACCACCCCTTAGCCTTATGAATTCCCGTGTCCTGACCCTGCGGACTACAGTCGCCCTTTTGCTTGCCGGAGCCGCCCGGCTGACGCTCTGGGCTGCCGAGTCGGAGCACGATCCGGCGCAGGCGGTGGAAAATCTCGCGGTGCATCCGGAGCTGTCGGCGCAGCTTTTTGCAAGCGAGCCCATGATGCGCAGTCCCTCGTGCATCGACGTGGATGCGCGCGGGCGGGTGTGGGTGGGCGAGGTGATGAATTACCGCGGGCACAAGGGGAAGCGGCCCGAGGGAGACAGGATTCTGATCCTTGAGGACACCGACCACGACGCGAAGGCCGACAAGGTGACGGTGTTTCATCAGGGGCCGGATGTGGACAGTCTTCACGGGCTCTGCGTGCTCGGGAATCGCGTGCTGGTTTCGGCCGGGGATGAGGTGTTCTGGCTCTTTGACGACGATGGGGACGGGAAGTCGGACCGCAAGCAGGTGCTGTTCACAAAGGTGGGTGGTACGCAGCACGACCACGGGATCCACGCGTTCCACTTCGGACCGGATGGGCGGCTGTATTTCAACTTTGGTAATGCGGCGAAGCAACTCTGCGATGCGCAGGGGGAGTTGATCCACGATGTGCATGGCATTCCTTGCACGAACCAGAATAACCGCCCGCTCCAGCAGGGGATGGTATTCCGGTGCGAACTCGATGGAAGCCGGGTCGAGGTGCTCGGCTGGAATTTCCGCAACAACTGGGAGGTGGCGGTGGATTCCTTCGGGACGCTGTGGCAGTCGGATAACGACGACGACGGCAACAAGGGCGTGCGGATCAATTACGTGATGGAGTTTGGCAACTACGGCTACACCGACGAGATGACCGGGGCCGGATGGCGGGTGCCGCGTGTGGGTTGGGAGGGCGAGATTCCGCTGCGACACTGGCACCTGAACGATCCGGGCGTCGTGCCGAACCTTCTCCAGACGGGAGCCGGATCACCGACGGGGATGCAGGTGTACGAAGGGCTGCTGCTTCCTCCGACTTTCTTCGGGCATCCGATCCACTGTGACGCCGGTCCGAATGTGGTGCGCGCATACCGGGCGCGTCCGGCCGGTGCCGGGTATTCAGCGTCGATCCTCAACGTGCTGGATGGATCTGAGAAGGACCGCTGGTTCCGTCCGAGCGATGTGTGTGTCGCGCCAGACGGTTCGTTGATCGTGGCAGACTGGTACGACCCGGGCGTGGGCGGACACGGGATGGGTGATTTGGAGCGTGGCCGCTTGTTCCGCGTGACGACGAAGAGGGCCGTCCGTTACCAACCGGCACCGGTGAAGACCGACACGGTGGAGGGGGCGGTGAAGGCGCTGCAGTCTCCGAACGAGGAGGCGCGGTACTTGGGCTGGATCGCGTTGTGCCGGTTCGGGGAGAAAGCGCAGCCTGCGCTCAAGGTGTTGTTTCAGAACCGCAACGCGCTGCCGCAGCACAGGGCGCGGGCGTTGTGGGCGCTGGTTCAGATGCCTGCCATCCAGTCGGAGCCGCTGTTGCAGGAGGCGCTTGATGACAACAACGACAACCTGCGCATCACGGCCCTGCGTGCTGGGAGGAGGATCTACGCGAATCAGCCCGATCGATTGCGCGCCCTCGTCTCGCGGGCGGCGCGGGATGTGGAGGCCTGTGTGCGCCGGGAAGCGGCGATCGCGCTGCGCTTCGATCAGAGTGAGGTGGCGGCGCGTCTCTGGTGGTTAATCGCGGAGCGCGCTGATGTGCGGGACCGCTGGATGATCGAAGCGCTTGGGATCGGCAACGATCTGGTGGCCGAGACCCGCGCGGTGACGGTTGCGGCGAATCCGGAGTGGAGGAAAGCCGTGCCTGCGGCGGTGCAGGCGGCGCTGACATGGCGTGGGCGTTCGCTCTCCGACGTGGCCGCCATCCGCGATCTCGTTCTCAAGGAATCGCTTCCGCAGGGTGCGCCCGGGCGTTTGGCGATGTTGCGTGCGCTGCAGATGCTGCAGCCGAAGTATTCGGAAGAGGTGGCGGCGGCGGCGCTGGAGGTGTTCCGGAAGGCAGATGCGGAGACGGCGCTGGCCTCGCTGGCGCTTGTTTCGAGGGCAGAGCTGGAGCGCGATCCGGTGGGGCGCGAGCGCCTGGACAACCTTCTCAAACCGCTCATCGGCAAGCCTGCTTTCGTGGCTCTTGTGGAAAAGCTCAACCTGCCTGGGTTTGACCGGGAGTTGCTGGAGTTCCTTGTCGCCAATCCTTCCGCGCCTGAGGCGGGATCGGCGGCGAAGCTTCTCTCCGCGGACCGTGAGAAATGTGTGAGGGCGATCGTGGAGGGCAAGCCCAGTGAGGCTTCCGTGCTGGTGGCTGCGCTCGGGCGTGTGGGCGGGCGCGAGGGTGCTCCGGCGCTGGCAGACGCCTTTTGGAAGGCGAAGGTTCCGGCGGTCCGCACTGCGGTGGTCGAGGCTTTGGCGATGGGCGGCGATGGTGCGCGCAACCTGTTGCGATGGGCTTCCGAGGGTAAGCTGCCTGAGGAGTTCAAGACAGCGGCTGCCCTTGGGTTGAGCCGCAGCACTGATGGTGGGATCCGCGCGGAGGCAGCAAAAGTACTGCCGCTTCCGGCAGCCCAGGGGCTCCAAGACTTCCCCGCGATGGCTGAGTTGCTCAAGCTTCAGGGGGATGCGGCCAAGGGGCCCGAGCTTTTTGCGAAGGCTGGCTGTGTGGCTTGCCACCGCGTGAAGGAGCAGTACGTGGATTTTGGGCCGGATCTTTCGCTGATCGGCTCAAAGCTGAGCAGGGAAGGGCTTTTCACGGCGGTGCTTTATCCGAGCGCGGCGATCGAGCACAGCTTCACCGGGGTCCAGATCAGCACGAAGGACGGTCAGACGCAGGTGGGGTATGTGGTGAGCGAGACCGACGCGGAAACCACGCTGCGCGTTGCGGGCGGGGCGTCGGTGCCGGTGCGCAAGGAGCAGATCGCCGGCCGCGTGGAGATGAAGGAGTCGCTGATGCCGCCAGGGCTTGCGGGCGCGATTGGGCCGCAGGGTCTTGCCGATCTCGTTGCGTGGATGCAGAGCCTCAAGTAGCGCCGGCTTTTTGCGCAACGCCGCCCCTCCCAGATGATCCCACGAATCCACCGACTGTTCGCGCGCGCAGGGATTGTCTCGGCCCTCGTGCTCGGGTTGGTGGGCTCGACCGTTTCTGCTCACGGTCCCGGTGCATCCAATGACTTTGGCGGATGCCGTGTCCTGCTCATTGGAGTGGACGGGACGCGTGCGGATGCTCTGCGCAAGGTGGTGACGCAGGGCCGTGCACCGCATCTGCGGGAGTTGATTGCGGGAGGGACGGTGACATGGAACGCGTACACGGGCGGGGAACCTGAGACGGAGAGCCTGCAGAACACGGTGAGTGGCCCGGGTTGGACGACGGTGCTCACGGGCACATGGCGGAATCAGCACGGCGTGGCGGACAACCGGTTCCGGCTGCATCGCATCGCGCAGGCTCCGCACTGGATGCGGCGTCTGAAGGATGCGTGCCCGAGCGCGTGGGCTTCCTCGCTGTGCGATTGGGAGCCGATCCAGAAATTCATTGTCGGCGGTTCGCGGAAGGGGGACGCGGACTTCCTCTCCTTCGATTTTCTTGCCACACCGGATCCGGCGTTGAAGGGGCGCGATTATCCGCAGCGCGACCGCGAGGTGCTTGCGCGCGCGGTGGAGCACCTTGCCGTGGCAAATCCGGACGCGATGTTTGTGTACTTCGGGACGGTGGACGAGGTGGGGCACGCCGTGGTGGATCCGGCCGGTTCGTTTTCACCGGATAACGAACCGTATCTGAAGGCGCTTGAGACAGTGGATGGACAGGTGGGCGAGTTGTTGAAGGCGATGCGCGCGCGTCCGCAATTTGTCGAGGAGCACTGGCTGGTGCTGCTCACGACCGACCACGGAGGGCGACTCAAGAACCACGGGGCGCAGACGCCCGAGGAGCGCACGATCTGGATCATTGCTCACGGCGGAGATTTTCCGAGGGGCTTGGAATTGCCGGGGCCGGTGCCGCAGACGGCGATCGCGCCGACGGTGTTCAGGCATCTTGGCGTGGGGATCGATGCGGAGTGGGGATGGTCGAAGCCTTTTGGTTCGCAGCGATAGATTTTCGGAACCCCGCTCACATCTGCCATGCCCCGAGTCCTTGCTATCGCCGCGCATCCCGACGACATCGAGTTTGTGATGGCGGGAACGCTGCTGGCGCTTGGGGGTGCGGGCTGGGAGCTGCATTATCTCAACCTGAGTTCGGGCAATCTCGGCAGCATGCAGTGGTCTGCGAAGAAGACGGCGCAGGTGCGTCGGCGCGAGGCGAAGGAGGCGGCGCGCGTGCTGGGAGCGCACTGGCATGCGCCGTTCTGCGATGATCTGGAGATTTTTTACGATGACCGCACCCTGCGGCGGTTGAGCGCGGTGGTGCGCGCGGTGGATCCGGCGGTGGTGCTGACGCATTCGCCTCAGGATTACATGGAGGACCACATGAACACCTCGCGTCTTGCGGTTACTGCCGCCTTCGCGCGTGGGATGCCGAATTACCGTACGACCCCGCCGCGCAAGCCGGTGGCTTCGAGCGTCACGGTCTATCATGCAAACCCGCATGGGTTGAGGGACGGTATGGGATGCCGGGTGGTGCCGGGGGTTTTTGTGGACACGACGTCTGAGGCGGATGTGAAGCGGGCCGCGCTCGCATGCCATCGCAGTCAGAAGGAGTGGCTGGATGCGACGCAGGGGATGGACAGTTATCTTGCCGCGATGGAGGAGTTCAGCCGCGAGGTGGGACGGCTTTCCAAAAAGTTCACGCACGCCGAGGGATGGCGGCGGCACTCGCATCTTGGCTTCTGCTCACAGGACGCGGATCCGCTTGCCGAGGCGCTTGGGCGCAGGGTTCGCAGGAATCCTGCGGCGGCGCGCGCGCTGGAGCGCGGTGCATAGAGCGAACGCTTTTTCCTCCTCATTTTTTCCTGCCAAACCTTCACCCCCCCAAAACCATGCCACGCAAACTCAGTGCCATTGCTCCCGACTGGTGGGATTACACAACGATCGACTCGGAACTCGTGGAGGAGGCGGCCCGCCTCACGCCGCGGGATTTGCTCAGGCTTTCGCGGCCCGGGTTCCGGGTGGTGTTTTACGACACGCTGGAGGATTTCTATCTGGCGGAGGCGCTTGAGTACATCGAGGCGTGGAAGCAGAGCACGGCGGACAATCCCGTGGGGATCTGCGGTCCGATTGGTCCCACGGAGCAACTGCCACTGGTGGCGCGGATCATCAACGCCCTTGGGCTCGATCTGCGCTCGGGCCATTTCTGGGGGATGGACGAGTGGTTCGATGAGGCGACGGGACTCGAAGTGCCCGCCTCGCATCCCCTGAGCTTTGAGAAGGCGGACCGTGAGATGTGTTTTTCCCGTTTCGAGAAGCGGCTGCGGTTTCCCGATGCGCATCTGCATTTCCCGAAGGCGGACACCGCGGCATACCGCAGGACGTGGGAGAGCGGGGTGCGCTGCGCGGTGATGCAGGGCGGGCAGGGGGATGTGAAGCACTGGGCTTTCAATGATCCGCTGCCGCGCAAGGGCAGGAACCGGGAGCAACCGCCCTCGGTGGCGGAGTATCGGAAGCTGGCAACCCGCGTGGTGGACCTGCACCCGCTCACCATCGCGCAGAACGCGCGTACGAGCGGCGGCGGCAACATCTCGATGGTGCCGAAAAAGGCGATCACGGTGGGCCCGGTGGAGACGTGGAAGGCGGAGCAGGTGTCGATCTGGCATGCGGGTGCGCACGACAATCCGTTTGGACAGCGGCTGACGGCGCTGATGATTTCCAAGGGAATTGCGGACACCAGCGTGCCGATGTCGCTGCTGGCGCAGCATCCGAACGTCCAGTTCAACTACTACCGCGGCGGGATCGGGAGCTGCGCAGTGGAGATGCACTAGCGCGGGTCGTGGTCTGCGGATCGACGATTGCCGACCATCACCGATCATGGACTGGCCTTCTTCCGGAATCTGCGCGCTGCTTTTTTGTGCGGGGCTCTCGGGTGGGTTCATCGATGCGATTGCGGGCGGCGGCGGGTTGATCACGGTGCCTGCGCTGCTTTGGGCGGGGCTGCCGCCACAGCTGGCGCTTGGGACGAACAAGATGCAGAGCTCGGTGGGCACGA
This sequence comes from Chthoniobacter flavus, assembly GCA_945861435.1. GTDB lineage: Bacteria > Verrucomicrobiota > Verrucomicrobiia > Chthoniobacterales > Chthoniobacteraceae > CAIURC01. Next base: position 93,768 of record CAMAUX010000003.1, read on the forward strand.
CGCTGGCGGTTTGGCGTTACGGGCGCGCGGGACTGGTGGCATGGCGGGATGTGCGCCTGAGCGCTGCGATCACCTTCGTGTCCGCGGCGGCCGGCGCGTGGACGGTGACGCTGGTGGACAATGCTTTTTTAAAAAAGCTCGTGCCGTGGCTGCTGCTGGCGATCGCCGGCTACGTGGTGCTGAGTCCGCGGCTCGGAATCCGGCAGGCGCGTGCGCGGGTTTCGGCGGGCGCGTTTGCCTGGGGTGGCGGGTTGGTGCTGGGTTTTTACGACGGATTTTTCGGGCCGGGGACGGGGTCGTTCTGGACGATCGCGCTACTGGGGCTGCTGGGGTACGAGCTGACGCGGGCGACGGCGTACACGAAGGTGGTGAACCTCGCGAGTAACCTTGCCTCGGTGGTGATCTTCGCGGCCAAGGGCTGCATCGTGCTGCCGGCGGCGCTGGTGATGATTGGCGGGCAGTTGATTGGGGCGCGGCTTGGTTCGGGGATGGTCCTCGCGCACGGAGCGCGCTTTGTGCGCGTGGTGTTTCTCGCGGTGGTGTTCGCGATGGTGCTGCGACTGCTTTGGACGTTGTAGTGCCGTGGGGTGGCGGGGCTTGTTCTGTGCCCTTGCTCCTACTCGTACTCCTTACTTCTTACTCCACGGCCGCATGGTTTCTGAGTGAGTACGAGTAGGGGGTACGAGTAAGAGTAAGAGGTGAATATGAAACACCCCCGCCAGATCCTCCAACGCGCGACTCTCCTCCTTGGTGCCTCTCTTTTTCTGCATGGCGTCTTCGTGTCGGCTGCAGAGCCTGATGCAGAGCCGATTCCCGGGGCGCTGCCTTTGTGGGAGAAGGGGGCGCCGGGATCCGAGGCCCGGCGCGGCGAGGCGGAGAAGTTGGACGGGGCGAATGTGACCAATGTGCACAATCCGACGATCACGCCGTTTCTTCCCGAGGCGGCGAGGAGGACGGGGGTGGCGGTGCTCATCGTGCCGGGGGGCGGTCATTCGAAGCTCTGTCTCGGGCACGAGGGATACGCGCTGGCGCGCTGGTTCCAGGGGCGCGGGATCGCGGCGGTGGTGCTGAAGTACCGCCTGGCACGCGAGAAGGACTCGGCCTACACGATCCAAGAGCATGCGATGGCCGACATGCGGCGTGCCATCCGCACGGTGCGTTCGCAGGCGCAGACATGGGGCATCGCACCAGACCGCATCGGTGTGATTGGTTTTTCGGCGGGTGGCGAACTGGCGGCGTTTTCTGCGATGCAGTCGGATCTCGGAAACCCCACGGCGGCGGATGGGGTGGAGCGTGTGTCGAGCCGGCCGGATTTCCAGGTGCTGATCTATCCGGGGACCTCGGGGTTGTTCACGGTGGAGAAGGGGATGCCGCCGCTCTTCATTGCGTGCGGGTACGGGGATCGGCAGGACATTTCAGAGGGGATGGCTTCGCTGTACCTCAAATACAAGCAGGCGGGGGTGAAGGCCGAGTTGCATGTGTACTCGAATGCGGGGCACGGGTTCGGTTACCGGCCGGGAACGACGAGCGGCGCGGGTGCATGGCCGCTGCGGCTTGAGGAATGGCTGGTGGACAGCGGGTTGCTGAAGCCCGCTGCATCCGCGCAGTGAAGGGGGCCCGGCTTACTCGACGTAGAGGACTTCGTTGGTGAGCAGGAGCACCTGGGTGTAGCGCTCCCAGAGCGAGAGCGTCTGGGCCGGGGCTGCAGCCTTGGCCTGCTTGGAGGCATCGGCTGCCGGACCTGATTCCTGCACGGGTTGCGGGCTGTCGCTGGCGAGGAAGGCGCGTGCAGCGTCGAGTTCAGCGGGCCGCGGGGCGCGTTGGAAGATGAGGCGGAAGAGGTGTTGAATCTTCTTCTCGTCGGAAGCGGCGGCCGGGAAGTCGGATCGTTTGAGAATGGCGCGGACCTGTTCGGCGACGAACGGGCTGTTCATCATGAAGAGGGATTGTTGGGGGACGGTGGTGAGGACGCGTTCGCCGGTGGAGATGTCCGGGTTGGCGAAGTCGAAGGTGTTGAACATCTCGGGCATGGCGGCGCGGTCGACCATTGCGTAGATGGTTCGGCGGTTGGTGTTGGATTTGAGGGCGGTGGCGTCCATGGAGGCGTAGCGGCCCTTGGCTGGCGTTGCGGCGTTGGAGAGTGCGAAGGGGGGGCCGCCGGCGTCGTAGGTGTCGAGCTTGCCGGAGAAGGCGAGGAGGGAGTCGCGGAGTTGCTCGAAGTCGAGGCGTTGGATATTAGCGCGCCAGAGGAACTGGTTGGTGGGGTCGATGGTCATCCCCTTGTTGTGGGGCTTGCTGTCCTGCTGGTAGGTGGCGGACAGGACGACGAGCTTGTGGAGTGCCTTGAGCGACCAGCCGTTCTCCATGAGCGAGGAGGCCAGCCAGTTGAGGAGTTCCGGATGGGTGGGCGGTTCGGAGCGGGTCCCGAAGTCGCTGACGGTGCGCACGATGCCCTGGCCGAAATGCCATTGCCAGATGCGGTTGGCGATGACGCGTGCGGTGAGCGGGTTGTCCTTGCTGGCAATGGACTTCGCGAGTTCCAGACGGCCGCTGCCCTGGGTGAAGGGCTTCTGCTCGGAGCCTCCGAGCACGGTGAGGAAATGTCGCGGGACGACAGGCCCCTTGTTGCCCGCCTCGCCGCGGATGAATACGGGGGAGTTGACGGGGCGTGGCTTGTCCTCGAGGGCCTTGGCGCGCACGGGGCTGCCGGGATGGGCGAGGTAGAGCTGGGAGTACTTGTTGTTGATGGTGGCCTGGCGGTTGGTGAAGTTGGCGCCGAGGACTCCGCGGGTCACCCGCTCGTCGGGCATCATGCAGGAGGTGCTGCCGAAGACCGCTTGTCGCAGGGATTCCATCGAGGTGTCGGCCAGCTCGGTGCGGGCCTTGTCGATTTTCATCGCCGCGGGGACCTTCTGATCCTTCCTCCCGGTGGGGAAGGACGGGAGTTGGAGTGCGGTGTGGAGCTGCGCGAAGAAGGTGTTGTAGACGGCGGCGATGTCCTCCATGGAGGCCGCGTTTTTTTCGGTAATCGCGGTGACGAGCGATGGGTTGAGCTCCGGCGTATTCCTGAGTTCTTCAAGCAGCGCGGGAAGTTTCTCTGCGAACTGATCCTTGGATACTTCAGCGAGGGTGATCCATGGGCCGAGAAGGGGATCCTTCTTCAGTGTGCGGCTCTTGTTCATCTGGCCTAGGAGGGCTGCGGCGACGAGCGCGGAACGGCCGCGTTCGAAGGCGAGCTTGCGCATCTTGGTGTCGCGTTTGAGGGCGGGTTCCGTGCCCTTGGTTTCCTCCAGCAGCAGGAGGTAGTCGCCCATGTGCTCGGTCATCCCGGCAGTGAGCCGTGTGGCTTCGTCGTTGGAGAAGGTCTTGAGTTCCTCCTCGATCTTCTTCTCAGCTTCGAGGAATGCGGCGTGTGCGGCGGGGTCGCGGGGTTCGGAGATCTGGGGTCCTGGGAAGGATTCGTCGCTGCTGGCGAAGACGCCGTGGAGTGCGTAGTAATCCTTGGTGGGGACGGGGTCGAATTTGTGGTCGTGGCAGCGTGCGCATGCGCCTGTGAGGCCCATGAGGCCTTTGGTGACGACGTCGATGCGGTCGTCGATGACATCGTTGGCATTGCGCATGAACTGCTTGCCGACGGTGAGGAATCCGAGCGCGGCGAGGGTGTGTTTGTGCTGCGCGGTTTCCGGAAGATGGTCGGCGGCGATCTGTTCGAGCAAGAAGCGGTCGTAGGGAAGGTCGTCGTTGAAGGCCTTGATGACGTAGTCGCGGTAGGTCCACGCGTAGGAATAGAGCGCCGGGATCTGGCCCTTCTGCGTGTTGTTGCGATCGCCGCTGGTGTCGGCGTAGCGGGCGATGTCGAGCCAGTGGCGGGCCCAGCGTTCGCCGTAGCGGGGCGAGGCGAGGAGGCGGTCGACGAGCTTTTCGTAGGCGGCCGGGGAGGTGTCCGCAACGAAGTCCTCGACATCCTGGGAACTGGGCGGGAGGCCGGTGAGATCGTAGGTGACGCGGCGCACGAGCGCGGCTTTGTCCGCCTTGGGCGAGGGCTGGAGCTTGTTCTTTTGCAGGGCCTCAAGGACGAAGGCGTCGATGGGGTTCTGCACAAAGTGTGCGGGATCCGCGGGTGCGGGAACGGCGGGTTTGGAAACGGGTTTGAAGGCCCAGTGCTGCGCGGCTTTGTCGGGATCCCATGCGGTGGCCTTGGAAGGGCCGGTGCGCGGGTCGGGGGCGCCCATCTGCACCCACTGCTCGAAGTCGGAGAGGACGGTGGCCGGGAGCTTGTCCTTTTTCGGCGGCATGGCGATGTCCTTGTCGTCATGGCGCATGGCGACAAGGAGGAGGCTCTTCTTGGGGTTGCCCGGGATGAGCGCCGTGCCGCTGTCGCCGCCCTTGAGGAGGCCGTCTCTGGTGTCGAGAAGAAGGCCGCCGCGGATCTTCTTGGCACCGGCGCTGTGGCACTCGTAACAGCTCTCAGCGAGGACCGGGCGGATCTTCTTCTCAAAGAAGTCGAGTTGGGCGAGGTCGGAGGGAGCCGCGGCTCCGGCGAGGAGCGGGGCGAGGAGTGCGCAGTGCAGCAGGGTGCGGGGGAGGAGCATGGGTGGTGCGCGGCGGGGCTGGATGGACAGTGCTGTGGCGAAGCGGTGCGGCGGTGCGGTGGCCGGTGGGTCTAGGCGACGAGACCCTTGACCACGTTGCCGTAGACGTCGGTGAGGCGGAAGTCGCGGCCGTTGTAACGGTAGGTGAGCTTCTCGTGATCAAAGCCCATCAGGTGCAGCATGGTGGCGTGGAGGTCGTGGACATGGACCTTGTTCTCTGCCACGTCGTAGCCGAATTCGTCGGTGGCTCCGTAGGCCTGACCGCCCTTGACGCCGCCGCCCGCCATCCATGCGCAGAAGGCCTTGTTGTGATGGTCGCGACCGGGTTCGCCGCGTGCGCCGCGATCGTGGCGCGGGGTGCGGCCGAACTCGCCGCCCCAGACGACGAGGGTGTCCTCGAGCATGCCGCGTTGTTTGAGGTCCTTGAGAAGTGCGCCGACGGGCTGGTCGATGGCTTCGGCCTGCTTGGTGAGGTTGCCCTTCACGTCGGTGTGATGGTCCCAGCCGCCGGCCCAGACTTGGACAAAGCGGACGCCGTGTTCGACGAGGCGGCGAGCGATCAGCATGCGGCGGCCGATCTCGGTGTCGCCGTACTGGGCGCGGATATTCTCGGGCTCCTTGCTTACGTCGAAGACGTCGGTGGCCTCGGTCTGCATCTTGAAAGCGAGCTCGAAGGATTGGATGCGGGCCTCGAGTTCGGCTTCTTTCCGGAGCTGCTCGGCGTGCTGTTCGTTGAGTGTCTTGAGCAGATCGAGTTGCTTGCGCTGGTCGGCAAGGGACGCGTGGTAGCTCTTGATGTTGGCGATGATCTTTTCCACCGGGGCACTCACCGTGGAAACCAGCGTGCCCTGGTACGCGCCGGGCAGGAACGCCGAACGCCAGTTGGTCGCTCCGCCGAGTCCGCCGCCGAGGGCCACGAAGCCCGGGAGGTTCTGGTTCTCGGATCCGAGCCCGTAGAGGGTCCATGCGCCGACGGAGGGTTTCACGAGGCGGCCGGAGCCTGTGTTCATCATCACCGTGGCGAACTCGTGCGCCGGGATGTCGGTGTTCATGGAGCGGATGACGGCGATGTCATCGATGCTCTCGCCGATCTTCGGAAAGATCTCACTCACTTCCACGCCGCTCTGGCCGGACTTGGTGAACTTGAACTGCGTGGGAAGCGGCACGCCGCCGATCTCTTTGACGTCCTGCCCTGCATACTTGGCGAGCGAGGGTTTGGGATCCCATGTGTCGATGTGCGACGGGCCGCCTTGGGAGAAGATGTGGATGACACGCTTGGCCTTGCCCGGGAAGTGCGGTGATTTGGGCAGCAGCGGCGAGAGAGCCGAGCCTGCGGCCTGCGCGGTGGAAGCGTTTTGGGAACCGAGGAGGCCGGCGAGGCTGAGCGCGCCGAAGCCCATTCCAAATCGGTTCAGGAACTGGCGGCGGGTGGCGAAGAAGTCGGCGGAGGAGGGGAGATGCTGGCGGATATCCATGGGAGGCGTGGGTTCAGAGAGATAACACCAGAGATCATCAAAAGTTTGTGAAAATGTGCCCGATATGGCCGGAATGATTGTCGGACGGGCGGGGATGTTTTTATCACCGGGTGCGGTTCATGTCCGAATGGAGGCGGACTGGAGCCGGTTCGCTGTCGCGCTTGCCGCGGCGTAAATGCTGGGTGCCGAACGAGCCCTCGAAGAAACCTGACCTCTTCATTCTCGGGCCCCTGCTCGCTGCGCGTCGCGTGGTTAAACGCGATCCGGTGGTCCCCGTCGGCCGCTTTGCGGACTGCGTTCACCGACCGTCTTTGATGCCCGCATGGCGATATTGCGGATTGCGGATTTGAGAGCGCCCATTTTTTTGCTCGGGCACCCTCAACAAGACATGCCCGATGCCCTCAAACAACTGCCATTCGGGACTGGCAAGGTTTCCTCTCCTAGTCGTCCTTCTCGCGCCCCATGCCGGGGCGCGTCGCATGGGGAAAAGCGATCCGGTGGTCCCCGCCATCCGCTTCGCGGATCGCGTTCACCGACCGGCTTGGCTTCCATGCCTCCGGTATGCTGGAGGTAAGAGCGACTGTTTCGTAGCCGAGTTACCCTCATCGCATCGAGGCATGCCCGATGCCTCAATGAAGGGTCTTTTCGAGCCAGTCCCAATTTCCACGGCGGGCCTAGATCTCCGAATGCAGACTACTCGCGGGGCGTGAGGGTTCCGAGACCGCGCATGGTGGCGTCGGTGACGGAGCGGAAGCGCCAGCGGCCCTTCCAGTCCCTGCGCATGATTTGGTCGAGGTGATCTGCGCCGCCCGACACCGCGACGGTGGGGAGGATGGAGGTGCCGGATGCAGCGAGGAGCGGGAGGCGCGCGGCGCTGGCGGCGATGAGTCCCTCGAGCATGGCGGAGAGCATGTTCTCGCGCGTTGAGGCGAGGGTGAGGCCGTCGAATCCTCCTCTGCGCTGCGCGATGCTGGTGCGTTCGCCGGCCATGTAGGGATCGAAGGTGACGGTTCCCGCTGCCGAGGGACCCAGCTTTGCGAGGCGGAACATCTCTTCGCGGAAGGTCTCAATGGACATCTCGCGGAAGAACTGGAGGCGGGCCCAGTAAAGTGCGGAGGCGACCGCGGCCATGGTGCCGACCATGAGGAATTTGTTGTCGATGCCGAGTGCGCGGGTGAGGAGCTGCTCGTGGGGCGCGGGTTTGTCGGTGCACAGAGCGAGGACGTCGGTGGATCCACAGACGTTGAAGAGCTGGCCGGGATTGGCGCCCGCGAGCAGCATCCCCGCGCTGCCATCGACAAGGCCGGTCATCACGGGCGTGCCCTCGCGCAGGTTGAATTGCTTGGCTGCCGCCGCGGTGATGCGTCCGGCGATGCGGTCGGCGTCGAGGATATCCGGCAGGAGACGCGGGTCGGCGCCGATGTTCTCGCAGAGGTCTCGATTCCAGCCGCCGAGCTTGAGCGTGTTGTAGAGGCCGGTGAAAGAGGCGTTGGAGGGGTCGGTAACGCGCGCGCCGGTGAGGTTGCGGTGGAGGAAGGTGTTGAGATGGCCGACGAGGTCCGCGCCCTTGAGTCTGCGCGGCTCGTGCTTGAGGTACCAGGCCCATGTGGTGGAGCTGATGCCGCCGGGGAAGGGGCGGCAGCCCGTGAGGCGCATGTGGCGCTTCTTGCCGATGCGCTCCTCGATCTGGTGTGCGATCTCGACGCTGCGGCGGTCCTGATGGGTGACAATCGGGGTGAGCGGGCGACCGGCGCGGTCCATCGCGACCCATGCCGGGCACATGACGGCGAGAGCGATGGCGTCCACCTCCTTCGCCTTGCCCTCCAGACCCGCGATCGCCTTGGAAACCGCCTTCAGGAGGTCTTCCGCATCGACGTCCACCCGGGCCCCAGAATGTTTTGACTCAAAGAAGACTCTTGGGGATTCGGCCAAAACTTTTCTTCCGGAAAGGATTCCTGCGATGACGGAGGAGGAGCCGATGTCGAGGCCGAGGAGTTTGGGCATGGGATAGGGGAGGGCTGTGGTTGTGGTGACTGGGGGCTGCAGGGAAACCGATGGGCGCCTTGGTGGAGGCTTCTGAGCAAGATGGCCGGGCTGCGGTTTGTTTGTGGGCAAACGTTCGCCGGTAGCGTGCGAGTGGAAGAGGGCGCCATAAAACGCGCCGGGTGGCAATGGCTTTCCGGGGGCGTCTTTTGGAAGATGCGCGGGTAGCTAATGAGCGCCAGAATGGCTTTGTTTCAGGGGTCTCGGAGAGGGTTGGATAAAATATTTTAGTGTTTTGTAAATTTCCTTCTTATCCGGATCCTTTCTGCTAATTCTGGTAATAATTTCTCCCCGTGATTTTTCCCCCTCAAGAATCCCGTGCCCGCTTGCGGACAGAGCGGCACTCACCCCTTTCAGTAGCTTCGGCCCTCCGTCGCAGGCCGCGGCCACTCGCTGTTTCGCTTGCGCGCTTTCTCAGTACGGGTGCGGTTTTGGCGGCGATGGGCATGGCGGTTGAGTCTGCGCACGGCGCCAATTTCGTTTGGGATCCGCTGGGCTTGGGGGCTGGCGGTTCGATGAGCGGCGGTACTTGGGTGCTTGGCGGTTCCAGCACCAACTGGCTTTCCGGCGGCACCTACCAAAACTGGGCGGACAACAACGCGGCGATTTTTGGCGGACCTTTTACCCAGCCGACGACGGTGACCGTGGATTCCAACGTCAAGATCACCAGTCTGACCTTCAACACGGCGGGTTATACGATTGCGGCATCGGCTACCGGTGTGGTGCAGCTCAACCTTGGGGCTACGCCGATCGTGGTGAATGCGGACGCCGTCATGAGCGCGGGGATGAGCGGGGCCGGGGTTGGCTTCGCCAAGCAGGGAACGGGGGCTCTGACTTTGAGCGGGGCGAGTTCATTCACCGGCACCACGCTTGTCAGCGCCGGCGTGCTGCAGGTCGGCGATGGAACCGGCAACGGTCGCTTGCTGGTTTCGAGTCCGATCACGATTTCCACCGGGGCCAATCTGAGGTTCAACGGTGCGGATATTACCACCGGTGCGTACACCGGGGCGCTTTCAGGGGATGGCACTCTGGAGGTGGTGGGCGGAGAGGTGCGGCTCAACGGGAATGGCAGCGCCTTCACGGGGCTCACTAAGGTCAGCGCGGGCACGATGCAGTTTGGCAAGGTGGCCGCGCTCTACGGTGGCGATTCTTCGAAATGGACCGAGGCGAACATCGTGGTGGAGAGCGGCGGCACTCTCGCGCTGAGTGTGGGCGGAACCGGCGATTTCAGTTCCGCGAACATCTCCGCGCTGGCTGCGACTGGGAGCGCCTCGGGCGGGTTCAAGAGCGGAGCGATTCTCGGTCTCAGCACTGCCACTTCGATTGCGCCCAGCTTTAGCTTCGCCGGCGTGCTTGCGGATCCCAATGGTGGGGCGAATGCGCTGGGCCTTTCGAAGCTGGGTGCGAACACGCTCATCCTTTCCGGATTAAATACCTACACGGGTGTGACGACTGTGAAGGAAGGGGTGCTGCAGGTCGCTGGTCCCGGTGTTCTCTACGGCGGGCTCAACGGTTGGACGGCCTCCAAGGTGGTCGTCGAGAGTGGGGCGACCCTTTCCCTGCCCGTCGGAGGTGCGAGCGATTTCACCGCGGCGGATGTTGCTTTTGTCCTTCAGCGCCTTGGCGTCGATCCGGGCTCGGGTGGATTGCGGAGCGGTTCGTTGCTGGGCTTGGACACCACCAACGCGCCGGGCGGCACATTCACCCTGTCCGCGTCCTTCGCCGACGGCACGGGCGTGGGGGCCTCGCCTCTCGGGGTGAGCAAGCTGGGAACGGGATCCCTTGTGCTGACAGGCACCAGCACGTACTCGGGGCGCACCGTGGTTGGCGGGGGAACCCTTGAAGTGGGCAGTGGAGGGACTTCCGGCAGCATCCTCAACACGAGCGAAGTGAACCTAGCGGCCGGTGCGGGGCTGAAGTTCAACCGCACAGATTCGTACGGGGGCGCGCAGGCGTCCGTCATCAGCGGCGAGGGTTCGCTTGAGGTTGCCAAGGGGACGCTTTCGCTCACCGGTCTGAGCACCTATTCCGGAACCACCAAAGTGGGGCAGGGGGCGACGCTGGTGATCAACAGTTTGTCCACCGGTGGCACGAGTGCCTTGGGAACCGGGACCCTGACTGGCGATGACATCATTCTCGACGGTGGCAAGGTGCAGTACAGCGGCACCGGATCTTCTAACTCGCGCAGGCTCACGGTCACCGAGAAGGGCGCAACCATCGAGTCCTCGGGGCGCGGGTCCCTCAGTATGAGCCTGCTGGAGGTGCTGTTCACGGGCAACGGGGACCGTATATTTACTCTCGGGGGGACGCGGGTTGGGAATCTCTCCGGTACGAGTGTGGGTGGGAACACGTTTTCTGGGGTCATCGGTGACAGCATTGTGCGTGATGGAAATGGCGATCCCATTCTGGATGCCTTCTTGAGCCCGACCGTTCTGGGCTCCACCCACCTTGTGAAGGAGGGTCCCGGTACTTGGGTGATCAACCCGCTCACAAACAGCACCTACTCGGGAACGACCCGGATCAACGGCGGAACCCTCGTGGTTTCCACTCTGGACAGTTTCTTGTTTCAGGGAAGCAGCCTCGGCAGTTCCGATGCGACTGCGTCCAACCTCGTCATCAACGGCGGCACTCTCCGGATCCAAAAGGGTGCCGGTGCGTATGAGGAAACGGACCGCAGCTTTACCATTGGCCCGAATGGCGCGACCATCGACTCCGCGGACTCTGTTGCCCGGGTGTATTTCAACGGGTTGAATTTTGCCAACGACTACATCGACTTCGAAGGGGACACCGCCCACACGCTCACCCTGAAGGGCTATTCTCCGTCAAATAACCGGATGGAGCTGCAGATCACCGACTTCGGATCTTACAAGACCAGCCTGATCAAATCTGGCCCTAGAGTCTGGGAATTGAGCCGTAACAGAGTGGAGCCCATGACCTACACGGGCGACACTGTGGTGCAGGGCGGTATGCTGAGCCTGGACCTCAACGGGCTGAAAACTGGACGCACTCTGATCAGCACCTCCTCGCGGCTCGTTCTCGAGGGCGCCACGCTCTCCATCAGTGGGCAGGATAATTTGAGCCAGACGCAGGGGTTCGCTGGGGTGTTGCTTAAACCGGGCGCCTCCAACTATGTCGTCACCGTCAGCGGCACGAACGGGCGGTTGACGAACACCTTCGGAGCGATCTCACGACAGGTCGGAGCCACGCTGGACTTGGTTTACGACCCGGCCAGCTCCTCCAAGATCACGCTCAACTCCACCCAGGCAAACCTTGGTACGACAGGGATCCTTGGCGCTTATGTCACCGTCAATGGTGCTGACTGGGCGGCTGTTTCCGCAGGCAAGATCGTTCCGCTGGCCACTGCCAGTTACACCAATGTCCTCTACGGAAATGCCATTCAGGACGGCGCGTCCACGAATGTGCGGATCAACGAGGTTCAGGCGGGCCGCTCTTCGGACGATGTTGTCCTCAACGGCTCGACGGTCCGTATCAACACCCTTCTTCAGAATTACTCAGGGGCCGGTGCCGCGGATGCCGTCGTGGATCTCGCCGGCGGCACCCTGCGCTTCAGCGGACTGGGCGGCGCCATGATAGGGCGTGACAAGAAGGGGCTCACGCTCGGCAAGTCGGTGAACCCCGGGGTGATCACCGCTGGAGACGCGGACAATCAGGCTGGAGAGCTTTTACTCAGCAATCTCAACGCCAACGGCGAGTTGTTCGTGGTCAACTCGCGCATTGCCAACAACGGTTCCGGTGCGCTCACCCTTGTGCTGCGTTCCGCGCCCACGCTGGATCAGAATTTCATCACCACGCCCGGAACGATCATCCTCAACGGTGCCAACACTTTTTCCGGAGGCACCTACGTCAATGAAGGGTTCGTCCGGATCGCCAGTGGCAGTGCCTTGGGTTCGGGGCCCATCACCTTTGGTTCCGGCGGCAGCAGCATTCTGGCCGACAACCGGGCGGTGCAACGGATTGTGGGCATCGCCTCCACCAACACCACCACGCGCGACATTGCCAATGCGCTTGTGTTCAAGGGCGACACGATCATCGGGGATAAGGGCACCATCTTGGGCGTCGCAGGCACCGGGCTCCTGAACTTTAGCGGGACCGTGGACTTGGGAGGGGACACGCGTTTTCTGACCATCAACCCCGCCTACGTCAGCCTCTTTGGTGTGGTCTCCAACGGGGGTCTTGCCAAGGTCGGAACAGGAACTCTGGCGCTGCTGAACTCAGCCAACAACTTCAGCGGCAACCTCTATCTCAATGAGGGCAACCTTGATATCGTCCCGGGAGGGCTCGGCTCCGGGTTGGTCTTCCTGAACGGGGGCGCTCTCAGCTCCCTTGCGAGCTTAAATGGTGCAGCGTCGGCGCGCTCGATTCAGAACGACGTCTCCGTCACTGGCGATTTCCAGATCGGCCGCGCCGGACTGGGGCAGGGCACGGATCTGGGAGGCTCATTTGACCTCAACGGCGTCACTGCTGCCACTCGGAAAATCACCGTCAGCACCACCGGCGTCCAGCAGCGGATCTCCGGATCCATCAATGGCGGCGGCTTCACCAAGGTGGGGCTCGGGGAGTTGATCATCTCGGGTTCCAACAACTTCGCCGACGGACTGGTCGTCGCTCAAGGCACGGTCCGGATTACGGGTACGGGCACCACAGGCCTCAATTACACCACCAATCTGGTCTCCATCCGTGGCGGCTTGAATGATGGCGAGAGCACGATGCTGGCGCTCTCCGGGCCGTCGAACTTCGGCTCTGCGCAGCCGCTGGCGCTCAACGGCGGCGGCGCGAGTCGCATGGCGATGCTCGCACTGGGCAGCGGATTTGCAGAGGGCACCGGCAACACCATCAACTTCGCTTCGAGCGGCGGCGGCCTCCAGAAAATCCAGCTCGCCAGTGGCCAGAACGCGGGCCTCCTCCTCGATGGCATCCGGTACGCCGATGACGTTGTTGGGCGCACCTATGGGGGAGGCGGTCTGCCGGGCGTGTGGCTTGGCGCCACTAAGGCCAACGGCGTCTTCACTGGAAGTGTGATCAGTCGCAATGCCAAAACCCCTGGGTTTGGCGGTGGCGCACCCTATCGGTTCGGCGGCGGTGGCGGAACGCTCACCATCGCTTCCACCAACGCCCTCACGGGGATCGGTCCGATTTTAGTGGGCTCTGACGGGGTTGCGAACCAAGGAGCTGCCGGCACCCTGTTTCTTCCTCAGTCCCAGAGCTACGCGGGCGAGGTGATTGTCGGCAACGGCGGCACGTTGGTCGTCGGTAAGGATGGCGCCTTCGGGTCCAAGGCCCAGTACACCTTCTCCTCGGTGAGCAGCCAGGAAGTGGTTGCCAAAGGGAACGCGTTCGCGGAGATCACTGGGATCAGCGATACCAGCAGCCTCACCACGGGCATGCTCGTGAGCGGCAGTGGCATCGCGCCCGGCACCACCATCTCGAGCATCGTCATCGGCGGCCCCAGCCCCCGGGTTTTCCTCTCCAGTAAAACCACCGGCCCCGTTTCGAGCGTCACCTTCGGGCCCGCAACGGTCACTCTCAACTCCGGCACGCTGAACCTGCGCACCAGCGGCGTCTTCGGTCAGGTCGACTCCCAGTACGCCTCGCGCACCCTCCGCCTCACGGCCAATTCCACCCTCAACCTCGACAGCCTTGGCGGCGCAAACTACGCCACGCTCGAACTCGGGGGGATGATCTTCGCCGGGGGGCAAGGGTCGGTCGGTCGCACGCTCAGCCTCAACAGCGGCAGCAGCGGCTTGAACCAAAATCTCGAGCTCCGGGTGGTCGGCCCCACTTATCTCGAGGACACCAGCACCGGCGTCTCGCTCGTGGGTGGTGCGACGGGAACCACCCCGGATCCCATTACCTTTGTGTTGGACCCCGAAAGGGTCACCGTCACCGATACCAGCGGTCTCGCGGCAGGAATGGTGATCGTTGGCAAAAATATTCCAGCGGGGACAACGGTCGTGTCGGTCGATCCCAATCGCACCACCTTCACGATGAGCGCCGCAGCCACGGGAGTGGACGCCGGCCCTCTTTCCTTCCTCGCTGGCTCCACCGCCGGCTCCACTTTCACCATCAATGGCGGCGGCTCGAGCGCCAGCTTCCTGACCTTCGTCGGTCCTATCCTTCAGAACCAGCTCCTCACCTCGGTGGCGGCTCCGCGGTCGCTCACATTCTCACCAAGCAGCACCACAACCATCGTCCTCGGGGCTGACAACCAGTATGGCGGCACCACCGCTGTCAACAGCGGCACCGTGGTTCTTGCGAATGCAGGAGCAGCCGGCATGGCGGGCAATGGCGTCTCTCTGGGAGGAGCCACTCTCGGCTTGCGTGCCGACGCATCCACCACCTTCGACTTTGGTACGCTCACCATCGGAGGTGCCGGCCGCGCTCTCAATGTCGGTCGACTCACCAAATCCGGGGTCGCCTCCACGCTTTCCTTCGACGCGATCACCACCACGACCACCGCTGATCTCACCATCACCGGTGAACGCGATGCCGCCTTCAAACTCAACGGCGCCCTCACTCTGGGCGGTAATTTCAACCTCAATGTCCGCGGCGCACGGGCAGAGATCGGTGCGGTCTCTGGAACCTTCTCCCTCACCAAAGGCGACACCGGCCTCCTCGTCCTCAGCGGCGCGCGCACCCAAGGAACCTCTTTCATCAACCGGGGGACGGTCCTCGTCCGGCACGACAGTGGAGCGGGGGCTGCCGATGTCTTTGGTACCGCACTCGATGTGAGCGCTGGTGGATCCTCCGGTCTCTTCCTCGCCGGTGCGCGTTCCTACGCCAGCGCCATCACCCTGAGCGGCAACTCCGCGGCCAGCAACCAAGTCTTTGGCGGCATCGAAGCCGGGGCCAAGACCTTCGGGACGCTCACGATGACGGGCACGTCCGCGACCGTCACCAACAAGCTCTTTCTCACAGCGGAAGGCGGCGCGATCACCTTTGGCGGCGTCATCTCCCAAGGCACCGCCGGTACCACCGCGGGCCTCGAGGTGCAGGTGGGCAGCACGGGCTCGGGCATCATCAATGGCAACCTCGGCTCGCCCGCGCTCGGCATCGGTACTGTCAACCTCACCGCCGCCAACACGTTCTCCGGTAACTTCACCCTCAATAGCGGCACCGCGGTCGGGACTGCAGTGCTCAGCACGCTCCTCGGCGGTCCGTTCGGCGTCGGCTCCACTCTCGTGCTGAACGGCGGCTCCCTCCAACTCAATGGCGCCGCCACGGGAACCAAGGACACAGTATTCACCAACTCCTCACTTGCGCCCGCACTCAACGTGGCCGGTGGGGCGCGTGTCGGCATCGCCAACGTCAACAACCAGCTCTTCACCCAATTCCGCGTCGGATCCCTCAACCGTGTCGGAGGCGGGACCCTGGTGCTCAGCCCCAATACGGACGACTTCGGCGCTGCGTCTCGCACCCGTTTCTCCGTTCAGAGCGCGCCAAGCGCCACCAACGGAATCCTCGCACCGTGGACTGTTCTGACTGCTGCTTCCGGCGGCGGTTCGGCGGCGGATTTCGCGGCCGTCAGCGTGAGCGATGTGCAGCGTTTCAGCGCCTACGTTGCCGATTCGGCTTCCAACACCTCCACCTCTGTCGTCGCTGACCCCACCGGACGCACCCTGGCGGCCAACCGCACCGCATACGCGCTCAAGCTCGGGGGCAGCCTCCTGCTCAACAATTTCACCTACAATCTCGGCGCCGCCTCCGGCAGTGCGATGACCGCCTTCGCAGGCCTGATCCTGAATGGCGGCGCTTCCATCAGCGGCGGCACCCTCCAGTTCGGTGCCACCGAGGTCGACCTCTACAACGACTCCGCCTCCGCGATCTCCGCCAACCTCGTCGGCCGCCCGTATCTGGCAAGCGGCCTCACCAAGTTCGGCCCGGGTACTCTCACCCTTTCCGGGTCCAACGGCTATCGAGGGCCGACCTTTGTCAACGAGGGTGCCCTTGTCTTTGGCGGCACCAGCACGCTGCCGCGCTTCACAGAGGGTGGCACACTCAAGGCCAGCGCACTGACCATCGGCACCCTCGGCTCCGTCAACCTCGGCGGCAATTCCATGGAGGTTGCCTCCCTCGCCGGCAATTACGGCGCCGTGCTGACCTTCGGCGGCTCCAACTCCCTCATCGTCGGCCGCAGCAACGCCGCCACCACGTTCGCAGGCCAGATCTCCGCTGCTTCCGGAACCCTCACCAAGGTGGGTACGGGTCGCCTCATCCTCGACAACACCCGCGGCGACTCCACCGCCAACAGCCTTGCCTCTCTCAACGTGGACGAGGGCCAGGTCCGCCTCTACATCACCGACCAGTCCAGCGGCACCCCCTATACCGCCGCCAACTCCCTTCCTTCCGCCACCGCCATCAACCTGCGCGGCGGCTCGCTTGAGTTGTACTCCTCCGGCGACAACAGCAGCTCTCAGCAGACTCTCACCGCCGGCTACAACATCACCGTCTCCGGTGGTAACAGCACCCTCAGCTCCGACCGCGCGGGGGCCTCTGAAAGCAACAAGCTCATCGAACTCGGCTCCCTCTCGCTCGGCCGCAACTCGCTTACCGTCAGCAACGGCAATTCCATCTTCGCCAAGTTCGCCGGCGCCACCACTCTCACCAGCCCGGCTCTCATCATTGCCAACAGCGAGTTCGTCCTCGAAGGGCCGATCGGCGACGGCGGCTTGGGTTACACCCTCAACAAGACCGGTGGCAACGTCCTCTACCTCAACAGCCCCTCGAGCACCTACTCCGGCGGCACCATGGTCGCTGCGGGCACCCTCATTTTCGGAACCCGCGGCGGGGATCCCATCCGCTCCCCAGGCTCGACGTTCGTCCCGAACAGCCTCGCGAAGGCCGGCACCGGCGACATCTTCCTCCTCAACAGCGCCACCGTCCGCCTCAACGATTCCGGCAACCTCAACGCCGGCCAGAGCCTGCGTGTCATCAACACGTCCCTCGTCACGCCGCCCATCGTCGACATCCGCTCTGATAGGCCTCTCTCCAGCTATCGCATCTCCGCGGCCGGCTCCGGCGTTCTCGCCCTCGGCACCGGAAGCACCGGAGGTTCCACAGCCAACCCTGTGGGCATCTTCGCCAACCCCATCGACCTCGCCTCCCTCGGTGACGGCACATGGGGACTCTCCGCCAGTCAGGACACCATCTACACACCCACCGTCCTCGGACCGGGGGCGGGCAACAACTATCGATTCTACGGCACCTCGGGAGCGACGCTGGTCCTTCAGGAGGCCAACGTGCTCACCGGCAAGGCTGGCCTTGTCGTTGGCCGACCCCTCACCGATCTCGGCGTCGCCCAGGGCAACATGAGCGTCACCGTCCGTCTCACGCTCGGTCAGAACCTCACGGGATCCACCGTCATTTATCGCGGAAACAACCGCGGCGGTTACACCGGCCGTGTCGATGCACGCGGGACCATCGCTTCCACCACCATCGAGAACTACGGTCGCCTCGAGTTCAACGGCAACGGCCGACTCACCAACGACGCAGGCGTCCAGCTCGGCACCTTCATCGCGCGCCCGGGTTCCTCCCTCCGCCTCAGCTACGACGATGACCTCGCCGGCTTCCTCGTCCCTACCGGCCTTGGAGCCAGCAACGCAGGCACCTTCCTCAACAAGTGGCAGGATTCCCTGCCCGTGGTTCTCGACGGCTCCCAGCTCGAACTCGCCAATACCCCGCAGCTCCAGAATGTCGAAACCATCGGCGGTATCACCTTCGGCGGCGGCTCCGAGGTCCGCCTCGAGCGGCGAGGCGCCAACGGCCTGCCCACCCTCATCGTTCAAGGCCCGCTCTCCCGCGTAGGCCTCGGAACCCTCGCCATCCGCACCAGCGACAACGACTTGCTCGGTCTTCCCGGGGCGTTGGGAACCGTCAGCGCCGAGCGCCTGATCCTCGGCGACACCGCCACCCTGCCTGCCCGGGGTTCCGCCTCAGGCTCCGTGGTGAACATGGTCTCCCCGCGCTTCTTCAACATCGGCCAGATGATGTTCCTCGATTACGATCCGGCCGGTACCACGGGATTCTCCAATGCGTCCTTCTTTGGCGCCACCACCACCGTCACCGGTGGCACTGGCAGCACTGTCATCACGTTGACGGGGAACACCGTTGCCAGCCTTGGTCTTGTCGCGGGGATGCCCGTCACCGGAGCGAATATTCCAATCGGCGCCACCATCGCGTCCGTCAACTCCGCCGCCAACACGGTGACGCTCTCCGCGACGCCCACCGCCACTCTGACTCAGGTGACCTTCTCCGGCACCAACAGCTCCACCTTCAACAACGGCGGGCCCACCAACGGCACAGCCGTCCTGTTTCACACCACCACCGCTGTCACCACCGTCAACGCGGGTGCCGATATCTGGGCCCTGCGCACCGACGTCGGCATCGCTGGCGTCAACCCCATCACCATCCGCAGCGGCGGTCTCGCCACCAATAACACGAACGGCCTCACCATCGCCGCGCCGCTCGTCTTCGCCAACAACGGCACCCCCGTCGAAGCCGACATCTGGACCAACTCGGGGAACAATGGCCTCATTCTCACCGGAGCGGTCTCAGCCAGCAACCTCACCAAGAATGGACTCGGCAGGCTCGTCCTTGCCGGCGCCAGCCCCTCACTCACCGGACAGGTCCAGACCAACGGAGGAACCCTCGAAGTCCGCGGCGCCCCGTCCCTCGGCGCTGTCACCGACGTCCGCCTCCACGGCTCCTACCTCAACAACGACGGCACCTACCAGATGCCGCTTCTCGAGATCAGGAGCGACGGCACCAGCACCGCCACCCACCCCTCCACCGGCTTCTTCAACTCCACGGTCACCGTTGCCGAGGGCATTCCCTACGCTGAGCTCTACTCCGACCGCTATTCCGCAGCGGGCAGCAACCTCACAATGTCCATCCGTGGCCTCACCGTCGAGGGCGGCGGCGCGGCCGGAACCTCCCTCTCTCTCCGGAACGGCAACGACTACGACATCACCGTCGACGGCGCCACCCGCCTCGGTCTCGCGGGTCGCACCGCCCCGGTGAGTCTCAACGTCCAGAACAACAACGGCACCAACCAGGTCATCCTCGCCGGTCCTCTGCTCGGAGGCACGCCCACCGTCATCAAGAACGGCAACGGCCCGCTGCGCCTCGTCAACGCCACGCCCGCCGCCACCAACACTTTTGCCGGAACCATCGTGCTCAACGAGGGCACACTGGAACTCGCCAACCAGATCACTCTGGCTGTCACCAACAGCAGCGGCACGACACAGCTCACCGGCCTGCCCAGCACCGCCAATTTCTACAACGGCATGGCAGTCACCGGCACCAACGTCGGCGCCAACAGCGTCCTCTCCAGCTTCGATGCGGCCGCGCGCACCGCCACCCTCAGCGTCAACTCCACCGCCGCTGTCACCAGCGCCACTTTCAGCCCGCCCTCCATCACACTCACCGGTCTCGTCAACACCGCCGGCGCCAGCACCGTTGCGGTGTCCAGTGCCGCAGGCCTCAGTGTCGGCATGATCGCCGTCGGCAACGGCATCCCCATCGGAGCCACCATCACTGGCATCAGTGGCACCACCGTCACCCTCAGTGCCCCGAGCTCCGCAGCGGTGAGCCTCACCGGCATCACCAACACCTCCGGCTCCAGCCTCCTCAGCGGCCTGAGCAGCGTCTCCAATCTCGCCGTCGGCATGACCGTCACAGGTGACAAAGTCGCGGCCAACTCCACGATCACCGCCATCGATCCGATCGCGAAGACCGTCACCCTCAGCGCCATCACCACCGGGGCCGTCACCGCCGCCTCCTTTGTCGTCCCGGTTTCCAGCGCCTCCTTCACCGTCGCCAACAACCAGCTCATCGGCCCCGGCTCGATCATCGTCAACGGCAACAACGGCAGCCGCAGCATGCTGCGCGTCGTCTCCGACACCAACTACTTCAACCCGCTCAGCCTCGATTCGAACAGCCTCACCGTCACAGGCCAGACCACCCTCCAGTTCGATCGCTTCAGCGGAAACGGCGCAATCACCCACGTGCTCGGTGGCGATCGCGCGGTGTTTACCACCCAAGGCAGCCCCAACGTCCTCATCGGCGGCTCTCTCAGCGCCATCTGGCAGGGGCGCACCGTCATCAACGACAACCCCATCTTCAACATCCAAGGGCCCTCTCTCCAGCTCGGGGGTGGGCTCCTCGCCGATTCCGTCACCGGTCAGGGACGCATCCTCAAGACCGGCCCCAACCCGCTTATCTTCAACAGCAACGCCGCCAACACCTTCTCCGGCGGCCTCGATGTCTTCCAAGGATTCGTGCGCGCGGGCACCGTCAACGACACCTTCGGATCCGGCCCCATCCGCATCGCCCCCGGCACCGGCCTCGCTCTGATGAGCAGCGCCAATCTGCCCGCCACCGGCCCCGGCTCGCTCACCAGCTACGCGGTCAACTCCGCCTCGCACACCATCCTCGCGCTGCGCCCGAACTCCAACCTCACCATCAACTCCCTGGCCACCGTCACAGCGATGTTCCCCTCATTGCGCATGACCGGTTCCTCCACCCAGGGAGCCCTGCTCGCCAACGACGGCGGTGGCACCAACTTCTTCAACTGGCTCAACGGCTCCGACCTCTCCACCCTCGGCAACGGCTCCTGGTTCATTGGCAGCCTCAACGGCAATGCGGAAATCAACGGCACCGCCGCAATCGGCGCCGGCTCTCCGATTCCGGGTGTCACCGGCGGCGTCTACCGCTTCGGCGGCGGCGGTGCCAACGTCTTTTTCAACCCCTCCAGCGCCGCCTCCGTCCTCGTCAACAACGGCGCCACGCCCAACCGACTTCTCGTTGGAAAACCCTACGCGCTCGCTGGCAACGGCATCGTGTATTTCAACGGAAACATCAACAACACCTACTCCGGCGGCACCACCATCTCCCGCGTGCGCGACGGCTCCGGCAACTTTGTTTCCAGCCAGCTCAACGTCCGCAGCGGTTACTCCTCCAAACCCCTCGGCACCGGTCGCGTCGACGTCTACGGGACCCTTTCCTTCGAAGGCAACGGCGCTGCCGTCTCCAACGCTGGAGGCAACACCAACTTGTTCACCTTCCATCCCGGCGCCCGCCTCCTCATCGACAACAACAGCGGCGGCGCCTACTCCAACCCCACTGGCAATACGAACGGCCGCTGGGGCGATGCCGAGCCGATCTCCCTCAACTCCAGCTCGCTGGAACTCATCGGAAACACAACCGCCACGAGCCCCTACAACGTGGAAACCGTCGGCGCACTGACCTTCTCCGGTGGCAGCATCCTGCGTTCAGCCTACAGCGGCAGCGCCTCCACCGACCTCATCCTCAACAGCATCACCCGCGCGGGAACTGGCTCCACCCTTCTCCTCGATCACACCAGTGGAAAGCTGGGGACGGCCGCCGGGACGGGATCCATCGACCGTATCAAGCTCACCACCGTGCCATCCGTTGCCAACGGACTGCTAGGCAGCAACAACATGGTGAGCCCCTTCATCCTCAGCCGTGCCGACAGCCAGTTCCTCAAATACGATGCCACCCTGGGCTTCCAGTTTGTCACACAAGGCACCGCTCTCACCGGCTACGTCGCCACCACCACCACACCGCTCAGCGGCACCGTCAACGCCGCCCTCACCAACGGCATCGGCATCCTGAGCTACGACTCCACCAGCGCTGCCACTCTCGGCGCTAATCTCGATCTTTACGCGCTGCGCACTCAGGGCGACATCAACTCCTCCGCGGAAAGCGCCTTTACCCAGATCACCATCCGCAGCGGCGGCCTCACCCTCTACGGAGGCACCGCCCGCACCATCAAAGCCGACCTCATCTTCGGCACCGCTGCCGCACCGGCCGAGGCCCTCATTCACGCGAGCTCCGCAGGCCTCACCATCGATGGTCAGCTCACCGCCAGCTCCGTCACCAAGTTCGGCACCAGCACCCTCACCATCAACCAGGACCAGAAGTCCATCGCCGGTGCTTGGAATCTCAACGGGGGCTCTCTCATTGTCCAAACCCCCGGCGGGCTCGGCACCTCCTCCAACCCGGTCAATCTCAACGGCAGTTCGGGCACCGCTTCCGGCCTCATCACCAACGAACTCCGCCTCAATTTCAACTCCGGCTCCCCAGACGAACTCGTCTTCACCTCCGGAAAGATCAGCACCCTCGAAAACAACCAGATCCGCTTCCAGAGCGCCAACGATCGCACCGCCCGCATCGCCGCCCTCGACCTCAAAGCCGTTACTCCGGCCAGTTCCACCCTCGCCATCCCGGGCAACCTCTGGTTGCGCGTCGACGGCCTGCGCTCACGCCTCAACACGGGCGCGATGACCCTCTTCGCCGATTACAACCTCCACGTTGACGCCGGCAACTACAGCACCCCCGGCTCCACCGTCGCGGTCGCCCCAGACTCTATCAGCAATGGGGGCCTTTATAACCTCAGCAAGACCGGCGACGGCGTCCTCCTCCTTGGCAACAACTCCAACCTCACCGGAGCCCGCACCTTCACCGTCTCCGAGGGCGCAGTCAAAGTTCTCAACAACAACTCCCTCGGCGCGGCGGGCTTCTCCACCGTCGTCGAAAACGGCGGCGTTCTCGACGTCGGCGTCTCCAACTTCACCCCGCCCTCCACCGTCTCCCTCCAGCCCGGTGCTATCGAACGCTGGTCCGCCAACAACGCGCGCCCCACAGGCTACACCCTCGGCCCCGGCGTCCATCTCCAAGTCGCCGCCGACCAGACCGGCACCGCTGCCTACAAGCTCAACGGCGGCTCCATCATGGGCTACCTGCCGCTCGACGTCGACCAGCAGATGGTCGTCGCCACCCTCGGCTCCAACGTGTCCTTCGAACTCCAGGGCGATTCCTCCGTCGGCCAGCCTTATCCTGCGGGCACCCACGTCAGCACCGGCACCGCCAACCAAGTCACCTACGACATGGGCAAGGCCAACCTCATGAACTCGGCCATCGATCCCAAGTACCAGGGATCCTTCCTCCGCGTCATGGGCAACATCACCGCCGCCGCCGGCCTCACCACACCGCCCGTCCTCACCAAACTCGGCCAGGACCACGTCGTCCTCGGCGGATCCAACTCCGGGTTCGACACCACCGTGCGCGAAGGCACCCTCTTCGCCGGCAGCACCGACACCCTCCCCACCGACCGCACCCTCTCCGTCGTCTCCGACGGCGCCTTCGATCTCAACGGGTTCAGCGTCACCGTCGGCGCGCTCCAAGGCAACTCCACCGCCGCCCGCGTCCTCAACAGCTCCACCGTCCCCGGCACCCTCACCGTCAATGGCGGCGGCACCTACACGGGCACCCTGCAGGGCAACCTCGCCCTCTCCAAGGGCGGCTCGCAGACGCTGGCGCTTTCCGCCAATCACACCTACACCGGCGCTACCACCATCGAACAAGGCACCCTCTCCCTCAGCGGCAGCCTTTCCAAGACCGGCTCCGTCGAGATCCGCAATGGCGGCACCCTCGCTCTCGCCGCCTCCACAGTGCCCAGCTTCGACCGCATCAACGACGCAGCTTCCCTCACCATCCGCAATGGCGGCACCTTCGCCACCAACGGCCTCAGCGAAGGCGTCCCCACCTTCAACCAGTCCTCCGCCATGGGCGCCCTCTCCCTCGAGATCGGCGCAGCCATCGATTTCGGCACCGGCGCGCTGGGCAGCACCCTCTTCTTCCAAAGCCTCGCCTCCGTGGAGCAGGGGGGCACCATCACCATCCTCAACTGGACTGGCAGCCCCCTCCTCGACGACACGACCGCCACCAACGACCGTCTCCTCTTCAAAACCGCTCCCAGCTTCTCCCGCACCCAACTCGCCCAGATCCAGTTCAAGGACGACTCCGGGAACCTCTACCCCACGGGCGCCGCCCTCATCGACTACAGCGGTTACTCCGAACTCGTCCCCGTCCCGGAACCCTCCACATGGATCCTCGGTGGCCTCGCACTCGGGCTCCTCGGTTACCGCCATCGCCGCCAACTCCTCCGAGCCCTCCGCTCCCAGGGTTCTCAGGACGCTGCCTCCTGACGCCCTATCGGCTTCAAAATTCCACCCCGCAATCCGCGGCACCCGCTCACTTTCCAGTTGGCGTGCCCCCTCCTTTGGGGTAGGGAGCGAAACGCTTCCCTGAGGCTTCGTCCCCAAAACCCACCCCATGCGCATCCTCGTCGTCGAAGATGACCCCAAGATCACCTCGTTCCTCGACGAGGGCTTTGCTCAAAGCGGCTTCTCCATCGACGCCGTCACCACCGCCGAAGCCGCATGGGAGCTCGCCTCCTCCACACGCTTCGACCTCGCCGTAGTCGACCTCATGCTCCCGGGGGCCGACGGCCTCTCCCTCGTCGAACGTCTCCGCTCCGAAGGAAACCCCATCCCCGTCATCGTCCTCAGCGCCAAACGCGCCGTCGAGGAACGCATCCGCTGCCTCGAACGCGGTGCCGATGACTTCGTCCCAAAACCCTTCGCCTTCGGCGAACTCCTCGCCCGCACCCAAGCCGTCGTCCGCCGCGTCCGCGGCTCCTCCGAGCAACGCACCCTCGCACTCGACGATCTCACCATGGATCTCTCCTCCCGCGAACTCTTCCTAGCGGGCGAACGCGTCGACCTCCAGCCTCGCGAATTCATGCTCCTCGAGCATTTCCTCCGCAACCCCGGCCACCTCTTCTCCAAGGCCTACTTCCTCGAGCGTTTCTGGGGCTATAACGTCGACCCGCAGACCAACGTCATCGACGTCCTCGTCTGCAGGCTCCGCAAAAAAATCGAGAGGGAAGGGGCCCCCAAGCGCATCCACACCGTCCGAGGCGCGGGGTATGTCTACCGCTCGCAATAACCAGCCCGGCAGCCCTTCCGGCCGCCCGCCAGAACGCAAAAGTCCAGACCTTGCCCGCGGTACGTCCGCGGACGAACAGCCCCGTTCCGGCGAGGGCCCGGAGAGCCAGAGCCCGCTCTGGCGCAGCATCCCCGTCCGCCTCGCTGCCTGGCACACCCTCATCTATCTCACCGCCACCCTCGTCGTTTTCATCGCCGGTTACATGCTCCTCAGCCGCTGGGTCGATGAACAGGAGTCCCACCTCATCCAGCAGCGCCTCCACCAGTTCCGCCTCCAGTACGACCGCGACGGCCTCCGCGGCGTCCACGAAATGTGCCAGCAGCGCCTCCTGCGCACCTCCCGCACCTACTTCGTCCGCCTCCTCAACGATTCCGGCGAACAACTCTTCCAGCGCGACCCGCAGGATTGGGACGGCTTCCCCCTCGATTCCCTCCCCGCCAATCCCAAACCCGAACTCCGCTGGAACGAGGTCGACGGGCCGGACAACCTCCTCCTCCGCGTCGCCTCCCAGCGCACCAAGGACGGCGTCACCCTCCAAGTCGGTAAGACCCTCGAACTCCGCGACGAAATCCTCGGCCGCTTCCGCACCGCATGGATCGGCATCGGCCTCTTCCTCGGTGCCGTGGGAGCCGCCGGCGGCGTCTACGCCACACGCCGCGCCCTCGCTCCCGTCGCCCAACTCACCGCCAACGCCCAAGCCATCATGGACACCGGCGACTTCTCCCGCCGCATCC
Source organism: Chthoniobacter flavus (assembly GCA_945861435.1). Classification (GTDB taxonomy): domain Bacteria; phylum Verrucomicrobiota; class Verrucomicrobiia; order Chthoniobacterales; family Chthoniobacteraceae; genus CAIURC01. The sequence continues at coordinate 119,442 of CAMAUX010000003.1, forward strand.
GCGGTGCGCGCACCCGCGACGAACTCGACGAACTCGTCGGCTGCTTCAACGGCATGCTCGAAAAAATCGAGCGTCTCATCGCCGGCATGCGCGACGCCCTCGACAACGTCGCCCACGATCTCCGCACCCCCATGACTCGCCTCCGGCACAACGCGCTCCGGGCCGTCGAGGGCAACCTCGATCAACCCCAGTGCATCCATGCCCTCGGCGATTGCCTCGAGGAATCCGACCGCGTCCTCACCCTCCTCTCCAACCTCATGGACATCGCCGAGGCCGAATCCGGCGCCCTCTCCTTCAAACGCCAGGAACTCTCCCTCCACCCCCTCGGGCTCAAAATCCTCGACCTCTATTCCGACCTCGCCGAGGAAAAACAAGTCGCCCTCCACGTCCACCTCCCCGAAGAACTCCGCGTCGACGGCGAGGAAATCCGCCTCTTCCGCGCCATCGCCAACCTCGTCGACAACGCCCTCAAATACTCCGGCCCCGGCGGCTCCGTCCGCCTCACCGGTTCGCTCCGCTCCGGCACGGTCCATATCGAGGTCGCTGACCAGGGCTGCGGCATCCCTCAGGACGAACTCCCCCGCATCTGGGAACGCCTCTACCGCGTCGACCGCAGCCGCGACCTCAAGGGCCTCGGCCTCGGCCTCAGCCTCGTCAAAGCCATCGTCGAAGCCCATGGCGGCTCCGTCGGCGTGGTCAGCGAGTTTGGCAAAGGCTCCCGCTTTCTCCTTCAGTTCCCCGCGGCCTCCCGCCCGGCTCCCAAACCCGCCGCGTAGGCGCCCCTCTGTCCTTGCCGCTCGCTGCTGTGCGCACTGCCTTCAGCCGCCCTCCACCAAAATCGGCGTCTGCCTCCTCCTGACCCCTCCGGGGCCGGTGCGCTTCAGCGCGTCCACCGCGTCCACCGCGTCCACCGCGTCCATCGGCATCCCGCGGCGAGGAAAAGGACGGCGTATAAATTGGTCCCGCGAGGGGGCGTTTTCCGCAGAGAAGCAGCAGGTATGCCACGGTGGTTTGTGAAGTATTTTCACCCAGCTTTCGCAGGTGTCTTTTTATTTTTAATTCACACGAGATTTTGCGGCTTTTAGCTGGGGTGCAGGTCGGCATCGTTATATATGAGGAAAGGCTTGCTGATGATTTTCTTCCGCTCCCTCCGCTCCTGCCACGTTTCCACTGATTCCCCCTAAGGACCGGCGCAAGGATTCACCGCCTCGTGTTGGCTTTTCATACATCCCCTCGATGAACAAAAAATCCTCCCGCATCCCACGGCTGGACGCCTCCTCAGGCCTCCTGCGCGCGCCCTTCCGTTTGCCGCGCAGAAAAGCCGCGCTCCCGCGTCCACGCAGGATCTTCAGCCCGCTCGGCATCTCCCTCTCCAGCTGCGCTTCCGCTCTCGCTCTCTGCGGCGCACTGTTTTCCGGCACAGGCGCGGCCAAGGCCGCAACGCTCTACTGGGACTCGGATTCTATCGGCATCAACAACACCCTCTCCGGCGGCGGACTCGGTGGTCTGGGCACGTGGGGCACCTCGGCGAACCAGTGGTGGAACGGCGCCGCGAGCCTTTCCAATCAGGCGTGGAATAATTCCAACAACGACACCGCAGTGTTCTGGGGCACGGCCGGCACCGTTACCCTTGGCACCGGCATCACCGTGGGCGGGCTGCAATTCAACACCACTGGTTACACGCTGGGTGTCGCGGGCAACACGCTCACCTTCGGCGCCAACTCCAACGTCACTCTCAACAACATCGCTGCGACCACCATCGCTGCGAACATCGCCGGCTCGGGGAGTCTGAACATCAACGGCGGCGCCTTCGCCGGTCTCACGGCCGGAACCCTGACCATGACTGGCACGGGCTCCAGCTTCACCGGCGGAGTGACCATCGGCAACTCCATGACCGTCACCCTCTCGGGCACGACGAACACCGCCTTCTCCAACCTCTCCTCCGGTCTCACGCTCAACACCGGGAGCAACCTCAACATCGTCAACACCACGACGGACACGGCGCTCACCCACGTCAACGCCGCTGCGGCGATCACCGGCAACGGCGGCACCATCAGCTACACGAACACGGCGGGCGCCATCAATTACGCCATGTCGCTGGGTGCCTACACGGCTGCCTCCGGCCAGAACGTCATCATCTCCACCAACGCCACCAACGCGGGCAGCACGGAGGTGCTCACCCTCGCCTCCCTTGCGCAGTCGGGCACCGGCACCCTCGCGCTCGTGGGCGGTGGCGGCCTCAACACGGCGACCAACCAGATGGTCGTCACGGGCGCTTCCGGAGCCACCGCCGCAAACCAGATCATCGCGCCGTGGCTCACCACCGGCACGGCGGCTGGCACGCAGTCGGATTACGCCGTGTACAATGCCAGCAAGCAGGTGGTGGGGGTGGGAACCCTCACGGCCCTGCCCGTCACCGGCGCGGCGTTACAGGCCTACCAGTTGGCCGGCGCGCAGACGCAGACCGGCACCAGCAACATCACCGCGCTCAAGTTCACCGGTGCGGCGACAACGTTCACCCTGGCCTCGGGCGCGAACCTTGGCACCACGGGCATCCTGAACGCCGGCACCGGTGCCCTCACCATTGCACCCGGCACCGGCGGTGTGGTGACCCTCCCTTCCACCACCTCCGCGAATCTCTACCTGAACACCGGCATCAATCAGGGCATCATCATTCAAGGCCCCATCAATGACAACGGAGCGGGTGTCCTCACCCTCGTCGTCAGCGGGCCCAACACCGTCACGTTGAACCTGACGGGCACGAGCACTTTCAGCGGCGGAACGGTCGTCAACAGCGGCACGTTCAGGATCAACGGCGACGGCAATCTCGGCGCGGCGACAGGCGGCCTCTCCTTCAACGGCAACGCCGGTTTCAACCTTCAGGCCGCGATGACCATCGGCACGGTGGGCACGCCCGCCAACCGCGCCATCTCCCTGAACAACGGGGCCATCGCCACCGTCACCACCAACGCATTCAACCACTCCCTCATCGGGAATATCTCCGGCACCGGTGGGATCAGCCTCTCGGGCACCAGCGGCAACACATTCACCCTCGGCCAGAGCGGGTCCACCAGCACCTACACGGGGCCCACCCAGATCTCCTCAGGCACCCTCAAGGCGGGGGTGACCAACGCATTCGGTTCCAACTCCGCGATGGTCCTCGCCAACACCGCGGGCGTCGTGCTCGACATCACCGGATTCGACACCGCCATCGGCTCCCTCTCCGGTGCCGGCCCCACGGGTGGAACCATCACACTCGGCACCAACACCCTCACCGTCGGCGGCAACAACGAAAGCACCACCTTCGCCGGCGTCATCGGCACGGGCAGCACCGCCGGCGTTCTCACCAAGACCGGCTCCGGCATTCTGACCCTCACAGGAACCAACCTCTACACCGGCGGCACGAACATCAACGGCGGCCTGATCAACATCACCTCCCTCGCCAATCTCGGCACTGCCGGCATCGCCTTCAACGGCGGCGGCGTCCAGTTCGCTTCGCCTGGAGTGGACCCTTCCGCGCGCACGCTCACATTCACCGGTGCCGCCGTCATCGACACCAACAACAACCAGATCATCTTTGCCAACCCCGTCGGCAACAACGGCGCGGGTGGCATCACCAAAAACGGCGTCGGCACCCTCGTGCTTCAAGGAGCCAACACCAACACCGGTGGAGCCATCGTCAATGCCGGCGTGCTCAGCCTTCAGAACGCCCAGGCCCTTGGCACCGGAAGCACCGGCACGATCGTCGTCAACTCCGGCGCCACACTCGCTCTCCAATCCTCCAGCGGCACCCCGAGTTTCGGCTCCAAGGCTCTCTCCCTCAGTGGCACCGGCTCCCTCGCTGGCCAGTCCGGCGCGCTCGTCAACGTCGCCGGCACCAACACCTACGCGGGCACGCTTTCCCTCAGCGCCAACGCCACCATCTCCTCCGACGCAGGCTCGCTCACCCTCAGCGACACCAGCGCCATCACCGGCTCCGGATTCACCCTCACCCTTGCCGGCGCCAGCAGCGGCACCCTCGCGGGCGCGCTCCAGACCGGGGCAGGGGGACTCGTGAAAACCGGTTCCGGCACGTGGACACTTTCCTCCACCACGGCCAACTTCACCGGCCCCACCAGTATCACCGGCGGCACCCTCAGTATCGTCGGCGGCGCGCTCGGTTCGACCTCCGGCACCACCCTTGGCGGCGGCATCCTCAACCTCACCAGCGGCAGTCAGAACGCGGGCGCTCTCACCCTCGCGGCTGGCACCTCCAACACGGTCATCGTCGGCTCCGGTGCAGCGCTCACCACGGGCGCATTCTCCCGCAGCACCGGCGGCCTCGTCGCCTTCGACACCTCCGCCGGCGGCTCCCTGCCGACTTCCGCCACCGGCTCCGGCGCCAACAACCTGCTCGGTTACGCCACGATCACCGACTCCACCGGCACCGGCATCGCGCAGGTGAGCGGCGGCAGTATCGTGCGCTTTGCTCCCTCCTCCTCCGCCTCCGTGCTGGCGGACAACAGCAACAGCGCCACCACCGACTTCACCACCGCCGGCATGGCCGCAAACCCGCTTGCATGGAGCAACGGCATCACCGCGCGCTCCGTCAATTCGCTCACCTTCGACACCGCCTCCGGCGCGCAGACCGTGAATCTCGGCGCCTCCGGCAACGTGCTCACCCTCGCGAGCGGCGCCCTCCAGCTCATCGGCTCGGCGAATGGCACCCTCACCGGCGGCCAGCTCGGCGCCAGTGGATCCGAGGTCTTCGTGCATCAGAACGGCACGGGCTCCCTGCTTGTGCAAAGCCCCGTGAGCGGCGGCGCGGGATCACTCACAAAGCGCGGCACCGGCACCCTGCAACTCTCCGGTGCCAGCACCTACACGGGCGCCACCATCATCAACGGCGGCACAGTGAAGGCCGGTTCCTCCAGCCTGTTCACCATCGCCACGGTCGACAGCACAAACAGCGCGGGATACCTCACCTCCGCCGGTGGTCCGCTGGGAGTCGGTTCCGCGGTCACTCTGGCCAACGTCTCGGGTGCGGCCCTCGATCTCAATGGCTTCAGTGTCGCCATCGGCTCCCTTTCCGGCGGCGGCACCACGGGCGGCAATCTTCTGCTGGGAAGCGGCGGCACCCTCATCGTGGGCGGCGGCGATCTGATCAACAACGTCGGAGCCGCGAACATCGGCACCACCTTCGGCGGCATCATCTCCGGCACCGGCAATCTCACCATCGCCGGCGGCGGCAGTCTCACCCTCACGAACAGCTCCAGTAGTTTCTCCGGTCAGGTCAACGTCAACAGCGGCACCTTGGTTCTCAGTGGCAATCTGCCTGTGAACACCAACAGCCTGCTGGGCAACAGCAATGCGGTGATCGCGGTCAACGGCATCTCCTCCACGCAGGGCCTGCCCGGCGGCACGCTTGTCATCCAAGGCGGGCTCGGAGTCACGGGCGTCACCATCGACCGCAGCATCAGCATCTCCGGTCGTGGGAACAACACCGTCGGTGGTGCGCTCATCAATATCGGCAACAACACCTACAACGGCTTCATCACCACCTCCAACAGCTCGGAAACCCGCGTCGGCTCGGTTGCGGGCACCTGGACCTTGGGCAATGCCGGCCAGCTCTATCTCGGCACCACAAACACCTCCTTCTACCCCACCATCGGTGTGGGTAACATCGTCCTCAACGGCATCGTCGGCGGGGGCGCGGTCGGCGCCTATGCCCTCCAGGTGGCGAAGTCCGGCCTGCTCGACAAGACGCTCCTGCTCAACAATTACACCAACAATCAGATCGGGGACATCCGCCTCGATAGCGGCACCATCCGCATCTCCAACGGCGGAGCGATCGGAGCCACGACCTCGACCAATGCGCTGCGCGGCACCGCCGGCACCTTTGAAATTCGCACGGACGCAGGCTCCAGCTTCAGCACCAAGAGCTTCAGTCAGGCGGACGGGAATCAGGGGATCTTGGTGGACCGCGCCGTGGGCGGTGCAGGTCTCAATCAGACCGTGACGTTCGGCAACTTGAATCAGGGCAACAACAGATCCCTGACGTTCAGCGGGCGCAATGGCACCAACCTCACCTTCGCCGCCATGATTGGCAACGGAAACGGGAACAACGCGGAATCCTTCACCGTCAACCTCAACGGCACCCTGACTTTCACCGGGGACATCTGGGGAGAAGGGAACAATGCTCAGACGCTGACGATCACCTCCACGGGTGCGACCGTTCTCACGGGCAACATCACCGCCAGCGCCACCACCTCTGCCGCAAGCTTCACCAAGGCGGGCACCGGCCCGATGACGATCGGTGGCACGGCGGGCACCTTCAACGGCAATGCCAACGTCAACGCCGGCACGCTCAATATCAGTGACATCGGGGCCCTGAATGCAACGAGCACAAGCGCCACCGGGGGCAATCAGGCCGGCGTTGTCGTCTTCGGCGGCGGCACCCTGAACTACACCGGGGCCGGGCAGACATGGACCAACAAGGTGCTGCTGCTCAATGCCACCAACGCCATCCTCACCAGTAACGGCACCGGTGTGCTTGTCCTGCCGAAGAACGTCTCCACCAACAGCACCGGCGCCAAGAACCTCGTGCTGGGCGGAACGACGGGCACGATCAGCACCCCCAACGACCTCCAAGGCCTCGTGGTCAACACCACCGTCGGCGCTGGGGTGACGAAGTTTGACGCTGGCGTCTGGCAGATCACCAGCCCCGGAACCACCAGCGCCACCATCGGTACTGCAAATGCCTCCTTCGGCATCACCGCCATCGGCACCACGGGCACGTCGTACATCACCACCACCAGCACCTCGGGCTTGGTGCTGGGTCAGCCGGTGTCGGGCACCGGTGTTCCCTTCGGCACGGTCGTTTCTCAGATCATCAGCCCGACACAGTTTACGACCAGCCAGAACCTGACCAGCACCGGCTCCACGATCGTCCTCGGCACGGTCACCGGCTCCACCTCGGCAATCAACACCTCGGCTGTGAGCGCCGGAACCACCACGGCCCCGACGCTCACCTTCGCGAGCACAGCGAATCTCGTTCCTGGACAGCAGGTCACCGGCACGGGGCTCACCGGCAATTGGTACATTAGTGCGATCACCAGCGGCACGGTGGTCACCCTCGCCAGCACGACTGGCAATACGGTCACCGTCGGCGCTATTGCCAGCGGCACCGCCATCACGCCTCAGGCGAGCGCCAACTTCGCCGGCCCCCTCACCATCACCGGCGGCACTGTGCAGTTGAACCCCCTGGCCGCCGCCGCTGCATCGCCCGTGCTCAGCGGCCTCACCAACGTTGTCTTCGCCACAGATGCCATCCGCGGCAATGGCTATGCCGGCGGCACTCTCAACTACAAGGCCCACGCATCGGGCAGCACGCAAACCGCCGGCATCCTCTCCGTTACCGCGGGCGCCGGCACGGTCCAGATCACGCCCACCGGCGGTACCAACACCCTCACCTTCGGGTCCGTCACCGCCCCCTCGCTTGCGACCGGCCTCAATTTCATCGTCCCGACTTCGCCCGGCACCAACAGCGTTGTCCTGACCGCCGGTGGAACTGCCGGTCTTCTCAACGCGCATGCGTACTACAACGGCGCAGATTTCGCCTACAACCCTGGCGGCGCTAATGCCGTCCTTGCCGCAGCGGTTTACGGCACAACGTCAGGTTTCACCACCACCAACACGCTGACGGCGTCGACCAATGTCGCCATCAATGCCGCGGCGAGTACCGGCGCACTGACCGTCACCTCACTGAAGGTTTCCGGCGACTCCACCCTCACGCTCTCGGGGCTTCTCACCGTGGGCGGAGCCACCGGGGGCGGTATCCTTGTGGACAGCGCGACCACGGGGGCGTCCATCACTGGCACCGGAGTCACGACCGCTTCGGCCGGCGACCTCGCCATCCGCGTCAATGGATCCTCGGACATCCTCACCCTCTCCGCCCCAGTCACCAGCACCACCACCGGTGGCATCACCAAGAACGGCGCAGGCACGCTGATCCTCAATGCGGTCAACGCCGAGACGGGCACCGTGACCCTCAACGAGGGAACGCTCAAACTCTCAGGAGCCACCACCACCCTGGGCGGCAGCGGCTATACCGTCACCCTGCGGCAGGGCGCGACCCTCGACCTCAACGGCGTGAACGTCAACGCCTCCACCCAGTCCGCAGGCGTCGTCAACAGCGCCGGCACCATCACCAATTCCGCCGCCTCCGGCACCGCAGACTTCCGCATCAGTTCCACCACGGCGTCCCTGATCACCGGCCTGATCAGCGATGGTGCCAATGCAAAGATCTCCTTCACCAAGGCCAACTCTGGCAACGCGCGACTCACCGGCCTCAACACGTTCACCGGCCCGGTTGCGCTGTCCTCCACCGGCAAGATCATCGTCAACAACCTCGCCGACATCGGCACCGCCAGCCCCCTCGGCAAGGGCGACGCGACGAGCAACGCCACCAACGCCGCCAGTCTGGTCTTCGCCTCAAGCTCCAGTGCGGGCGGCCTGGTGTACACCGGAGCCGACGGCACCATTTTCCAAACCACGCAGACCCCCTCCGTCTCCATCAACCGCCTTTTCACGATTGACACCACCGGAGCTGCGGCCTTCGCACCCATCGACTCGTCCGGCACTTATGGGAACAACGTCCTCACCGCCGGGGCGAGCAACCATGCCACCCTCGTCTTCAATAACACCGCACCGATTGTCATCAACGGAACGACCAATCTGGCAACGGTGGTCTTGCAGGGCTCCTCGACCGGAGACAACACCTTCACCCCCCAGCTCGTCGGAACCAACGTCGCGCTGACCAAGGACGGAGCAGGCCGCTGGGTTCTGGGCAACACCAACAACACCTACTCCGGCACCACCACCATCACCACCGGCCAGTTGGTCGCGCAGGACGCCAATTCCAACGCCACCAGCGCCACCACCTTCGCCCCCGCCTCCTCCACCACCGACCTCTGGGTCAACAGCTCCTACGGTCTGGTCACCGGCCAGAGCGTCTCCGGCACCGGGATTGCCAACGGCACCACCATCGCCGCCATCCTCGATCCCACCCACATCCGCCTGAGCCAGAGTGCAACGCTGGCCAGCGGTGCGGCACTCACCTTCGGCTCCATCAACAGCCTCTCCTCCAACAGCAACCTCCTCTTCAACCAGTCCACAGGCGGCACCGAGGCGGTTCTGGAAAGCGCGGGCACCTTCTCCCGCGCCGTCGGCACGGGCGCCGGTCAGGTCCAGTGGGCCGCCAATGCCAGCGGCGGTTTCGCCGCCAGTTCCTCCCCGCTCAATGTCACCTTCGGTGGCAGCGCCAGCTTCGGCACAGGCGGCATTGGCAACGGCACCGGCCAACTTTACCTCAACTCCACCACCGCCCTGTCGGACGTGAACATCACGGGCAACCTCAACCTCAACGGCGCGGTGCGCACGGTGAACGTGTTCGATAACACCGCCACCAACACCGACTTCGCCACCATCTCCGGCGTCATCAGCGGCGCTACCGGCAGCGGCCTCGCCAGAAGCGGTACAGGCGTCCTATATCTCACCGGCGCCAATACCTTCAGTGGCAACACCACCCTGGGCACCGGCACCACCATCGTCTCCTCCATCGGCGGCGGTTCACGGCTCTCCAGCGCCTTCGGCGACGCCTCAGGCCAGTTGAACATCGGTGCCGCAAATCTGATCTACGCAGGCACCGGCGAAACCAGCAGCCGCCAGGTGAACATCACAGGTGCGGCCGTGATCGATGCCAGCGGCAGCGGCCCGCTCGTGCTCTCCAACCTCGTCAACAACGCTGCGGGCTCACGGGTGCTCACCCTGCGCGGTTTCAGCAACGATGCCAATACGGTCAGCTCCAACCTGGCCGACAACGGCGGCGCTTTGCAGGTGTACAAGAACGATGGCGGCACCTGGTTCCTCACCGGAAACAACACCTTTACCGGTGGCGTGCGGGCGGACTCCGGCTTCGTCGGATTGTCCAGCGCATCGTCTCTCGGCGCCGCCGCGCCTGTGGGTCTGACGACCAATGCCGTCAGCAATTCCGGTACAGTCACCCTGGCCACAGGCACCACCGCCGGACTCGCCCCTGGCATGCTTTTCAACAGCAACGGGGCCACCTTCGGTGACACGATCACAGGCATCACGAATTCGACGACCTTCACCATCTCTACTGCCCGCACCATCGCGGCGGGCAGCCCGATGGTCGCCGGCGGACTCCACATGTCGAATGCCGCCGTTTTCGCGACCTCGCCGGCGGGCCTCACCATCAGCCAGCCCATCGTCATCAGCAACAACACCACGGCGATCTTCACGGGCACCAATCCCATCACGCTCAGCGGCAATCTCTATGGCGATGATGGCAACCCCTGGACCATCTCCAACACCATCTCCGGCGGCACGTTGACCGTGAGCGGCAACTTCCTGAGCATGGAAATTGGCACCGCGCGCTCCCTCACCATCGCCGGCACCGGCAACACCAATTGGAACGGAGCCGTCGTCAACGGCGCCGGCGCCAACACGGGTCTCGCATTCAACACGTCGGGAACGGTCACCATCGGCGGCAGCACCGCCGCAGGATCGCTCCACACCAGCGCCACCCTCACTCAGGGCCGTGTCATCAACAGCCGCGCTGGAAGCCTCAGACCCTTTGGCAGCAACGGCACCCTCACCATGCTGGGAGGCAGCCTCGAGTCCACCGTCCCCCTCACCGGAGCGAACGCCTTCACCAACTCACTGCAGTTGACGGAGAGTTACGGAGTGATCACCGGCAGCCAGTCCATCGAGTTCGCCGGCAATGCCACCACCGGAAGCCTCCAGAACAACGGCGGCAACCGCTTCCTGACAAACAACCTCGCCTCCGGTGCCGTCCTCACCTTCAGCACCAACGCATTCCAGCTTTCAGAAGCCGTTGCTGGCGCCCGCACGCTCACCTTGAGCGGCACGGGAGCCACCATCATCAGCGCTCCCATTGTGAACAGCTTAGGGACGGCGACCGCGGCATCCAATCTCGTCTATTCCCCCAGCAGTTCCGCTGCCACCCTGAGCATCACCGGCGTCAGCACGAACGTTCTCGCCAGCGGCTGGACCGGCGCCGCGACCTTCAACGGCGGCACCACCACCATCAGCGGCGCAGGCGTGATCGGTGGGACGGCCGCGGCGACCGTCAACAACTCGGGCATTCTCACCCTGGACAACACGGGCACCAACACCGCCAACCGTCTGGGCAACAGGGCAGTCACCCTCGCCGGCGCCGTCTACAACTTCACCGGCAACTCCGCGGGCACAGTCGAAGGCACCAACGGTTCCGGCGGCAACCTCACGGCGGGTATCGGCCAGTCCAGGATCAACATCACCAACAACGGTGGCACCACGCAGATGAACTTCGGCACCCTCACGCTCACGGCGGCGGGCGGTGCTCTGGACTTCACCTCCAACGCCCAACTCGGCACCGGCACCAACCGGGTGCTCTTCAGCACCGCGCCCACACTGATTCCGGCGACCGCAGTGAACAACCCCACAGGCATCATTGGTCGCGCCACGGTGAGCGGATCGGCGGCTGCGAGCGGCGCTCCTGAGTTTGCCACCTACAACACCACCGGGCTCGCGGCCAATGCCCTCGGCGTCCAAGCCTTCACCGCCTACAATATTCCCACCCTGAGTTCCACGACCACCGTCGGCACCTCGGTGACGGTGGCCAGCACCGTGGGGCTCTCCGTGGGCATGGCCGTTTACGGTGGCAACGGCGTCGGCGCCAACACCATCGCCTCCATCACCGGACCCACCACCTACACCCTCACCAACGCAGCGACCACTGCCGGCGCCACACCCCTCACCTACGGCACCACCGCCTACACCAACATCAACTCGCCCGTGGTTGCGGCCTCCACCGACACCATCAAGATCGGCTCCGGCTTCATCACCACCGACGACATCAACTTCAACCGCTCCTTCAACGCCCTCAACATTGCGGGCAACGGCCTCAACCTCGCCTCCGTCGGGGGCAACGCCACCCTCACCCTCACCAGCGGCGGCGTGATCGTTTCTGGCGGTTCGAACACGATCAGCGTGGACCGCATCGCCCTCAGCGCAGAAGGCTTCCTGAGTGTCGCCAGCGGTTCCTCGCTGAACATCACCGGTGCCATCACCTCCGCCACCGGCGGCGTGGACAAGAACCTTGCCGGCGATCTGACGCTGAGCGCCCCTCAGTTCTACACGGTCCCCACCGTGGTTAATGCGGGCAAACTCACGCTCGCAGGCGGCACCAACACCCTCTTCCCCGGCCAGAACCTCATGGTCAACAACGGCGCCACCCTCGACCTCAACGGCAACACCCAGTACGTCGCCGGCTTCACCAGCAGCGGCGGCGTCGTTCCCGGCTCCGGCGGCACGGTGACCACCCTCGCCGGCACCGGCAGCCTTATCGCCTCGCTTGCCGCCGGCTTCACTTGGGCGGGCACCATCACCGACACGGCCGGCAGCACGACCCACTTTGCCCGAGTTGGCGGCAACACCCTCACGGTGAACAGCGCCAACACCTACAAGGGAGCCACGGCCCTCCTTGGTGGCACCCTCTCTCTCAACAGCAATGGCACACTGGCCAATACCTCGGCCATCACCGTCAACTACGGCACGCTGGCCATCGACAACAATACGGGCATCTTCATCGACAACACCAACCGCATCAACGACGCCGCACCCATCTCGATGAGCGGTGGAACGATCTCCTACAACAGCCGCAAAAACAGCAACGGAAGCGAACTGCTCGGCGCGCTGACCGCCGCACAAGGCGCGAACACCATCACCTCCGGCGTTCAGGCCCTCGGCACTTACCAGACTGGCGACCTCACCTTTGCCAGCCTCAATCGCAATGCCGGCATCACCATCAACTTCACCTCCGGCGGCGGCACCCTCGGCAGCTCCGGTTCCAACCCCCGCATCCTCTTCACCAGCCCGCTCACAAACAACGCCTCCTCCAACGCGCTCGGTGCATGGGCCATCGCTAACAGCACCGACTACGCCGCCTACAACGTCGCCCAAGGCGCCGGAGCCGTCGGCACCAGCGGTTACATCGGCTACACGGCTGGCACCGGCACCGGCAGTGCGCTGACCGGCTTCAGCAGCGGCGCAATCACGCAGGTATTGGTGGCCACCAACCAAGCCATCACACTCCCCGCCGGCACCACCTCCACGAGCATGCTCAAGCTCACCAGCGCCGCCGCCGGTGTGCAGAACGACATCCTCTTCGCCAGCAATACCGACAAGCTCAACCTCATCGACGGCGGCCTCCTGCACAACAACATCGCCGCCGGTTCCCTCATCGGCAACCAGTCCATCCCCGGCATCCTCACCTCCGGCGGCACCGCCACCACGGGAACCACCGATCTCGTCGTCTACAACGCAAACACCACCACCGCCACCGGCACTTATTCCGCCGGAGCGGGATCGTCCACGATCACGCTGAGCGCCGCCACCACAACGATCACTCCGGGCATGATGCTCACCAGTGCCGGCACGGGCACCGTGACTCCGGGCACTTATGTCACCTCGGTGAGCGGCACCACCATCGGCTTGAGCACCGCGCAGGGAACCATCTCCGGAACTCTCACTTTCACCCCGGCCTTCGTCATCAACGCTGCCATCCAGGACAACGGCCTTGGCAATGCCACGTCGCTCGTGAAATCCGGCGCCGGCATCCTCACCCTCACCAACGCCAACACCCACACCGGCACAACGATCGTCAACCAAGGCACGCTCAACCTCGCCAGCCTCGGCACCGGCACCGCCACAGCCATCGGCAACGCGACGAACGTGGTGATCCCCGGCAACCTCGTCATCAACGGCGGCGTCGCCGGCACGGGTGCAGCCGTCACGATGCTCAACAACACCGGCCAGATCGCCACGACCAGCAACGTCACCCTCAACGGTCGCGCCACGCTCACGCTCGCCGGCGGCAATGCGCTCAACGCTACTGCGTACGACAACACCCTCAACAGCATCGCCTTCAACAACAACGGCGGTGAAGCCGCGCCCACGGTGACCAACCCGGCCGGCAGCACGCTCATCCTCAGCAGCAGCACCCCGGTCACCGCCACCTCCAGCAACGCCTCGTACACGGCAATCATCAGCGGCGGATTCCTCGCGCTCGCCAATTCCAGCAACACCCTCGACGTCGGCGCCATCCAGCTCAATGGCTCCACCTACGCCCCGCTGGTCTCCACGCTGACCATCTCCTCCGTGATCAACGGCGCGGCCACGGCCGGCTCTGTCTCCGTCACGACCAGCAGCACCGCCAGCACCTCCGTCACCGTCGCCAGCGTGCCCGCCTCCCTCGTCGTCGGATCCACGCTGCTGGGCCAGTCGGTCACCGCCATCTCCGGCACCACCGTCACCCTTGCGGGCAACGCCAGCCAGACCATCGCCTCCGCCACCACCGTGGCGTACCGCGGCTCCACCGCCGCCTCCATCACCAAGAGCGGCACTGGCCTGCTCCTGCTCTCCGGCGCCAACACGTTCACGGGCGGCCTCACCACCACGGGTTCCTCGGGCGGCATTATCCTCGGAGCGAGCAGCTCACCGACTGCCCTCGCCATCGTCGCCGGCACCGGTTCGAGTTCCGCCACGGGAAGCACCGTCATTCTCAATGGCCCGGTCGGCACCGGCACCCTGACGCTGGCCGCCGGAAACTCGCTATTCATCAACGGCGGCAATGCCTCCATCGCCAACCCTGTCAGCTTCGCGGGCAACCCCATTTTCAACAACGTCAACACCACCGCCGGCACCCTCACGCTCGCCGGACCGATCACCTACGGAATCGGCGCCAATCCGCTGACCGTCTCCATTCCCAACCCCACCGTCACCGTCACCGCCACCGGCCCGACCAGCGGCCTCAACACCATCACGGCGTTCACCAAGACCGGCCTTGGCAACCTGAACATGAACTTCACCGGCATCGGCGCTACCGTGCCGATCAGCATCACCGGTGGCGGCACGCTCACCATCTCCCACGATGGCGATGGCGACGTGCAAAATGAGAACATTTACACGGGCGCGCTGACCTACGACGCCGCTCTGCCGACCCTCACCATCGGACGCGCCGGCCAGACCATCCTCTGGAACCAGGCCATCAACAAAATCATCGCCCCCTCCAGCTTCACTGGGAATGTCGGCAACGGCATCACGCTTACCAACAACCACCAGTACGGGCTCGTTCTCCCGAGCGCCATCACCCTCAACGCCAACCTCGGCGCCACCGGCCCCGCCTTCAGCGTTTCAGCCGTTTCCGCCTCCAATCTCGTCGACGGCCTCACCCTTTCCGGTGTGCTCAGCGGCGGTGCCACCGGCTCCACCTCTGTCGTTCTCACCAAGTCCGGCGCCGGCACGCTCGCACTCACGGGCACCAACACCTTCGGCGGCACCAGTTCCATCATCGATGTCACCGACGGCATTCTTGCCGGCAACAGCAACGCAGCCTTCGGCAACTCCGCCAACGTCATCCGGTTGAGCGCCAACTCCGCCACCAAGGGCCTGCGCCTCACCGGCGGCAACGCCGACACCCTCACCGGCCGCACCATCAACCTCAACGCCGCCACCGTCGGCATCGACGTCACCACCGGCACCACCGTCACCCTCGACACCGCCTTCACCTTCGGCGCCGCCTCCAACGCGCTCCAGAAAAACGACAACGGCATCCTCGCCTTCGCCTCCTCAGTCAACAACGCCAGCCTCACCGGCGCATGGACGATCAGCGCCGGCGCGCTGCGTATCACCAACAATTCCAACCTCAATTCCAACGCTACCGCCGTCACGGTCTCCAACAGCCTCGGCGCCGCGCTTCAACTCGATGGATCCGGTGGCGGGTTCACCCTCTCCCGTGGAATCAGCCTCAGCAGCTCCGGTATCAATTCCGGCGGCGCACTCCAAAACCTGAGCGGCTCCAACACGGTATCCGGAACCATCACCTTGGCCGCTGCTGCAACCATCGGTTCCGACTCTGGCACGCTGACCATCTCAGGAGCAATTTCGGGAGCCCAGGCACTCACGCTCGCTGGCGCTGGAAACATCAACTTCACGACCTCGGCCTTGCCAGCGTTGTCTTCGCTCACGGTGATCAATCCTGCGGCCGGCACCGCAGGCGTTATGACCCTCGGCGTGGCCAGTCCGTCCTATGTCTCCGCGCTGACCATCAACAATGGCAAGTTCGTCCTCTCCGGCGCCGGCACGGTGGGCAGCGCAGCGGTGGCCACCACGGTCGCGAGCGGCGGTTTGTTCACCATCGATGACACGGGCACCGCGATCGCGAACCGCCTCAACAGCGCCGGCGCGGCTTCCGCGCGCACCCTGACTCTCACCGACGGCACGTTCAATTACATCGCCAACGGCACCTCCGCTTCGTCGGAGTCTCTCGGCACCCTGACCTCCAGCTCCGGCAACAGCATCGTCAGCCTCACCAACAGCGGTTCCGCCGCCAGTACCCTCACTTTTGCCAGCCTGAGCATTGCGAACGGTTCCGTTCTCACCTTCAGCAGTGCCTCCAACAAAACTCTCGGAGCAGCGGATGCGCGCATCGTCCTCACCTCAGCTCCCACACTCACACCGGCCACCACGGGCATCATTCCCCGGGCGGTGGTCATCGATGCGGCGGGCGTCAATTTCGCCAGCTACAACCACAACGGCACCTCCTCAAACGCCAACGGCCTCCAGGCGTTCACCGGCTACGATACGAGTAACAACCTCATCACCGCCGCCGCGACAGCCACGGTGCGACTCACGGCCGACTCCAACCTGCCGGGCGGCCCCACCAAGACGCTCAACGCCCTCTACCTCAGCGGCACCGGCGTCGACCTCACCTCCTCCGTCAAGGGCGGCACCAGCCTTGTTCTGACCGTCCCGAACATCCTCGTCTCCGGCGGCACCAACACCATCGCCAGCGGCGTGATCATCGACACCGCGGCTACCGTGGGCACCCTGTTGGTGGCCGGTGGGAGCGTGCTGGAGGTGAACGGCGTCTTCCGCGGCGGTGGCGCGGAATACCGGACAGGTCTCGACGGCGAGGTCCGTTTCAACACGAAACAATACTTCAACACCGGCACCAATTACCTCGGCATCATGCGCGGCACGGTGAAGCTCAATGGCGGTGATAACACCCTCTACCAAGGGCTCCAAGGCGGCACCGCCGGGCAGCACATGGACATCGGCCCGGGTGCCACCCTCAACCTGAATGGCACCGCCCAGATGGTCGGCGAACTCGTCAGCCCCAACCGCAACCTCTTCGCGGGTGCGGGGGGCACCGTGACTTCCTCCACGGCGGCCACGTTCGTCACCGTGAATACCGTCAGTGGCGGCGACTGGGGCGGCCAGATCACGGGAAACATCTTTTACAACAAATCCGGCGCCCAAGGCCTCAACCTGCGCAATGACAACACCTACACCGGCGGCACCCTCATCACGGCAGGTACCGTGACGCTGATCGATCAGGGCCGGCTTTCGAGCGGTGGCCCCATCCAGGTCAATTACGCATCCCTCAACCTCACCAACAGCGGCACGGTGTCCATCAACAACCGCTTGGGCGGATCCAATGTGACCCTCCGCGGCGGCACGCTCCAGCTGACCGGGCGCGATAACACCGACAATACCGAAACCCTCGGCACCCTGACCTTGGACGGTGGCCAGAACCGCATTGTCACCGGTCTGGGGGGGGGCACGATCCGCTCCACCGAACTCGTCTTTGGCAATCTCACCCAGAGCAACTTCGCCACGCTGGAGACGAATTACTCCGGCCAGATGGGAAGCAACGCGCGCCTCGTCTTCGCCAATGGCACCACGCATCTGGTGAACAACGTGATCCCGTGGGCCACGAACTACACGGATCTCATCAGCTACGTGGCGCCTTCCGCCGGCAATGATGCAGGCGGTGTCGCTACGCTCAACAGCGCGGGCTATGCCGGCTATGACGCATCCCTGATACCTGCCGGGTCCGGCTCCCTCACACAGAATCTGCGGCTCGTGGGCGCTGCATTCACCGTGCCCGATGTGAATGCCGGAGTCGCCGGAACCTACAGCGCCAACGCCATCGCCTTCGTCCGGAATGCAGTGAATCAGAACCTCGTCTTCGCGGACAACAACGACACCCTCAACCTGAAGGCCGGCACCCTCGTCATCTCCGGTGCTTTCGACAGCACCATCGGCAGCGCCGTGGGCAATGGCTCCATCACCTCGGGCGGCTCGTCCACCGGCGTCAACCCGCTCTACCTCTTCGTCAACGCGAACAGTTCCACCACTCTCACGGTGAACTCCGCCATCGTGAACAATGGCACGCTCGGGGCGCAAACCCGCCTCGTGCTGACCCCTGCGTCCTCCTCCATCATCGCGCTCAAGGCCAATAACACCTACTCGGGTGGCACCCAGATCAACGGAGGCACAACCCATACCGGCACTCTGGCTCTGAACGTCGCAGGGGCCGATGGCGGCTCCACCGTCGCCATCCCGCTTGCCACCACCGCCGCCGACTCCCTTGTCATCAACGGCGCCACCGTGCGTCTGGACGCCGCCAACCAGATCCACTTTGGCGTCACCCCCGTCTTGAACGGGAGCTCCACGCTGAACATCAACGCCTTCGCCCAGACCCTCGCCGGGCTGACCTTCAACAACAACGGCGGCAACTCGCCCACCGTTTCCCTCGGTGCCGCCGGCGGCATTCTGAAACTCACCGGTGGTGTCTCCGCCACCTCCTCCAACGTGAACTCCGTGTCCGTCATCTCCGGCACGGCACCGCTCGGCCTCGATCTCAATGGCGCCACGCGCACGTTCACCATCGATCCGGTGACCATCAACGGATCCACCACGGTGGCCTCCCTCACGCCCACTTTGAACGTCAGCGCCATCATCGGCAGCTCGGGTGCCGCCGCAGGCATCATCAAAACCGGCAGCGGTCTCCTGCAGCTGACCGGTGCGAACACCTTCACCGGCGGCGTGGATGGGCAGGCCGGTGGATTGGTCTTCGGAGCGAACAGCACCCCCAGCACCGTGGGTTCCACCGTCACCTCCGGTCCGCTCGGCACGGGCACATTGACCATCGGCGCCGGCACCCGCTTCCTCGCCTCCACCGCGAGCACCGTGGCCAACGCCATGACCGTGAACGGCAGCTTCACCACGGATGGCATCCTCGCCCTCACCTTCAACGGCGCGACCACGCTCGCCGCAAGCCCGACCATCACCGTGACCGCCCCGCAGATGTCCGTCACCCTCGGCGGTGTGCTCTCCGAGTCCGGCGGTTCCTTCGGCATCACCAAGACCGGCCTCGGCACCCTCACGCTCGCCGGCACCGCCAACACCTTCACCGGCAAAACCACCGTGAGCGCCGGCATCCTCTCCATCGCGGGCGCCAGCAGCCTCGGCGCGGATCCTTCTTCCGTGGTGGCCGACCAGCTCACCCTGCAGAACGGCGCCATCCTCGTCAGTTCCGCAACTGCCACGCTTGCCGCCAACCGCGGCGTGACCATCGGGAGCGGGGGAGGGGCCTTCGCACCCGCTTCATCTACAACGCTGACCATCAACGGCGCGATTACCTCCTCGGGCTCCGTTTTCGTCACGGGCGCCGGTCAGGTCGTCTTCTCCAGCGCCAATACCTACCTCGGTGCCACGGAGGTGTTTTCCGGTAACTTGCGCATCCGCAATGGCGCCGGATTGGGCGCAACCGACAGCGGAACGTCCGTCTATTCGGGCGCAGCTCTGGAGCTGGACGGCACTTCGGCACCCCTCACGGTCGGTGCGGAAGCCCTCACTCTCTACGGCACCGGTATCAGCTCAGGCGGTGCCCTCCGTAATATCGCCGGGGCCAATACTTACAGCGGTGCGATCACGCTCGGTGCCTCGGGCGTGAACATTAATTCCGATGCCGGCACACTGACTTTGAATGCGGCTGGCGGTCCCGCGGTGACCGGAACCAACACCAATCTCACCCTCGGTGGCACGGGCAACGGTGTGATTGCAACGCCCCTCACAATCGGCTCCGGGACGCTCACCATGGCGGGCACTGGCACATGGTCGCTGGGTGGAGCCAACACCTTCTCCACTGCCACCATCAGCACCGGAACGCTGAGCTTCCGGACGAAGGACTCCATGGCCGGCCCAGTGACGGCTTCGGCCGCCGCCACCGTCGGCTTGGGCGTAAAACAGTCCGACGCCAATTATTTTAGCTCCACCGACGTCGACAATCTTTTCAGCAACAGCCTCAGCGGGGTGACCATGAACGCCACATCGCTGGTGGGCGTCGACACCGCCGCCGGCGATTTCACCTACTCTCCCAGCTTCGGCACCACGAGTCGCGCCTTGGTAAAACTGGGTGCCAACACTCTCACGTTGTCCGGTACGCCCGCCATCAACGGAGGACTCTCCGCCAACGGCGGGACCCTCCTTCTTTCCGGAAGCATCTCCTCCACAGGCGCCACTACCGTAAATGCCGGCACGCTCAGCGTGGCGGGGACTCTCACCGGCGATGTGGCTGCATCGCTGCTCAACATCGGGAGCGTCGCAGGAAATAGCGTGGTCAATGTCAGCGGCACGCTCTCGAATTACCTCAATCTTTACGGCGCCAATGTCAGCGGAGCAGTCGCGGTTTACAATCAGACCGGCGGATCCGCCACCTTCGCCTACACCGGCACAACAGATGCGAACTCCTTCCGCCTTTCCCGCGCGACCGGCGGCTACGGATACCTGAATCTGACCGGCGGCACCCTCACCGCGCCTGGCCGAGTCAACCTTGCCCATCTTGGCACCGCAGTGGCCTATATCGGCGGAACCAACGCCGTCGCCAACTTCAAGGGCGAATGGATGATGGTCTCCGGCTTCGGCAATGCCGGCACTTCCGGTTCGCTGACAATCGGTGCCGGCGGCACGCTCGATCGGACTGGTGCGTCCAACTTCTTGGGCATCTTCATGAACAATGCCAGTCAGTTCGGCGCCATGAATATGGCAGGGGGCAATTTCATCAACCCGACTCGGGCTGTCGTATTCGGGAACAACGGGTCCGGGGCTACGAACAACGTCGGCTTTCTGAACTTCGCAGGCGGCACCTTCTCCACCGGTGTCAATGTCACCAACAGCGTCGGCACCAGCACCGGCAATCAGGTCTTCCTCAATTTCGCCGGCGGTACCTTCCTCGCCACCGCTCCTCTGACTGCAGCCCTTCCCGTCACGGTCACCGGCCAGACCGTGACCACGACCCTCTTTGGCCCCGTCGATAACAGCAATCTCGGGTCGGGCGTTTCCTGGACCGGCGGCGCGACCTTCGACACGAACAACAACGCGGTCAGCCTGACAGGGAACCTGCTGGGCGCCACCGGCGCCGGCGTCACACAGACCAATCTCACCGTGACACCCGGTTCCGGTTACGTCGGCGCTCCGCTCGTTCAGTTCAGCACCGCTGGTCTCGTTGCCAATGGCACGCCAGCGTCTGGCTATGCCGTGATGGACGGAGACCGAGTCAAAGGAATCGTCATTACCAGTCCGGGTACGTATTCCGCAGGCACCGTGCCCACGGTTACTCTCACCGGAGGCGGCGGAACCGGTGCCAGCGTTGCGATCAGCGCATTGAACACGGCGAACGCCTCCACAGGCGGTCTCACCAAGACCGGTGCGGGCACACTCACGCTCACAGGAACCAACACCTATGGCGGCACCACGACGATCTCCGGCGGTGTGCTCACCTTTGGCACTGTCGCCTCCAAACCTTCCGGAGGTTTGGTGACCGTCGCATCCGGTGCAACTCTCGCCGTGAGCCTCGGCGCTGGGGCATCCTATTTCACGGCGACCGACGTCGATAGTCTGCTCGCTGGAACCTCTGCAGGCGTGACCAATGCCCCGGGTTCATGGGTTGGCATCGACACCACCACCGGCAACCAGAGCTACGCACTGCCAATGAGCGGCAGCCAGGGTTTTGCAAAGGTCGGCATCAACAACCTCACCCTCACTGGGGCGAGCAATTATTCGGGCACGATTAACGTTTCTGCCGGCACCTTGGTGTCTGCAGGGTCTTCTCCCCTCGGCATCGGCCCAGTGACTCTCAACGGCGGCATCCTCTCCCTGCAGTGGGACGGCTCCGCCGCCACCAGCGGAGGCACCCCGGAAACGCTTACGCTCCCCAACTCGGTAACCGCGAACACCGCCGCCCCCACCATCACCGTGGACCGCGCTGCGCTCGCCTATGCGCCGCTCAACCTCACGGCGGCGAACAAGACCATCGCGGTCTCGGCGCTCACGCTCACGCAGCCCGCCACCACCCTCACGGTTACCAACAACAACGGCTTCGGGCTCCTGGTTGCCGGCAACCTCGCGCTTCCCGCCAGCGGCGGCACCACCACCTTCAACGTGGCCACCGCCTCGGTGTCCAACGTCGTTCAGGGCCTCACTCTTTCCGGTGTGCTCAGTGGCGGCCAGACCGGCTCCACCAACGTCGTCCTCACCAAGTCCGGTGCCGGCACGCTCGCACTCACGGGCACCAACACCTTCGGCGGCTCCAGCTCCCTCATCGATGTCACCGCCGGCATCCTCTCAGTCTCCTCCAACGGCGCCCTCGGCGATCTTTCCAACGTCGTCCGCCTCTCTGCAAACTCCGCGACCCAAGGCCTGCGCCTCACCGGCGGCAACGCCTACACCCTCACCGGCCGCACCATCAACATCAACGCCGCCACCGTCGGCATCGATGTCACCGGCGGCACCATCGCCACCCTCGACACCGCCTTCACCACCAGCGCCGCCTCCAACACGCTCCAGAAAAACGACAACGGCATCCTCGCCTTCGCCTCCACCGTCAACAACGCCGGCCTCACCGGCACATGGACCATCAATGCAGGCGGCCTCCGGATCGCGAACAATTCCAACCTCAATTCCAACGCCACCGCCGTCACGATCCCCAACAACGTCGGCGCCGCGCTTCAACTCGATGGATCCGCCGGCGGGTTCACTCTCTCCCGCGCCATCAGCATCAGCAACACCGGCATTAATACCGGCGGCGCACTCC
The DNA here is from genome assembly GCA_945861435.1 of Chthoniobacter flavus. Classification (GTDB taxonomy): domain Bacteria; phylum Verrucomicrobiota; class Verrucomicrobiia; order Chthoniobacterales; family Chthoniobacteraceae; genus CAIURC01. The sequence continues at coordinate 142,447 of CAMAUX010000003.1, forward strand.
AGAACCTGAGTGGCAGCAACACCGTCTCCAGCACGATCACCCTCGGAGCCGCCGCCACCATTGGCGCCGACAGCGGTTCCACGCTCAACCTCACCGCCGCCTCGCCTTTCGCCGGCACCCAAAACCTCACTCTCAACGCCGCCGGCACCATCAACATCTCCGGAGCACTCTCCGCTTCCAGTCCCGGCGCGATCACCAAGATCGGCGCGGGCAACCTCGCGCTCACGGGCGACAGCAGCGTCACCAGCGCCTACATTGCCAACATCGGCGTGAACGCCGGCACCCTCACCCTCAGCGGCTCCGGCAAACTCGGCGGTACCGGTACCCTCACCGTGAACCCGGGCGCCATCCTTTCCATCAACGACGCCACCGCCGTCGCCAGTCGCCTTGGTGGTCGCCCGCTCGCCTTTGCCGGCGCCACATTCAATTACAGCGTCAACGCCGCGGCCTCCTCCACCGAGACCATTGGCGTCCTCACCCTGAACTCCGGCGGAAGCGCGATCGCGGTCACCAACTCCGGCTCACAAGCCTCCACACTCACTTTCGCGAGCCTCACTAACACCGCCGCCGGCAACTCGCTCGACGTCTCGGGCGCCGTGGGCACCTCCACCAACAAGGTCATCTTCACCACCGCACCCACGCTGGCTCCTGTAACCACGGGCATCCTCGCGAGGGTGACCACCAACGGCAACGAGTTCGCCACCTACAACGGCACCACCGGCGTCACCCCGTTCACCGGCTATTCCTCAGCCACCAACATCCTCCTCGCCAGCACCACCCAGACCTTCAAGGCGCTTGCCTCCACCTCCAACTCCCTTACTGCCAGCCAGACCATCAACGGCCTCACCCTCACCAGCGGGGGCGGCTCCGTGAACGTCGGCGGCGTCGCCGGCATCACCGCCACCACGCTCACCCTCACCAGCGGCGGCATCCTCGCCAACGGCACCGGCAGCGGATCCACCCTCTCCGTCCCTGTCGTGGCGGTCGGCGCGGTGGAGGCCATGGTCCACGTCGCCAGCGGCCAGACCCTCGATGTCTCCAGCGCCTTCACCGGCACCGCCGGCTTCACCAAGACGCTCCCCGGCACGCTCAACCTCAACTCTCCGCAGTTCGTCAGCGGCGCGACAACCCTCAACGCCGGCACTGTCAAACTCGTCAGCGGCGCCACCAACACGCTCCTCTTCAACAACGCCCTCACCGTCAACACCGGCGCCACACTCGACCTCAATGGCGGCGTCCAGTACGTCGGCACCCTCACCAACCAGGGCGCCGCTGCCAACGCGGGCGTCTCCGGCGGCACCATCACATCCACCACGGGACTCGGCATGCTGGTGATCAACAGCGCCGCCTCCTCCTACTCGGGTTCGCTCTCCGGAACCAGCGGCAGCACCGGTGTCGGCTTCGTGCGTTCGGGCGCCTCCGGCAACTTCAACGTCCTCAGCCCGCTCACCTATGGCGGCCCCACCCTCATCAACGGCGGCGGCCTGACCATCGGCAACGCCCTCAACGGGTTCAGCCTCTCTGACAGCGGCAGCCTCCCGAACACCTCCTCCATCACCCTCAGCTACTCCTCGATCAACCTCAACAACTTCGCTGGGATGACCAACGTGACGGATCGTCTCAACGACTCCGCACCCATCACCCTCAACGGCGGCAGCATCAACCTCATCGGCCGCCTCAATGCCGCCAGCACGGAGTCCATCGGCGCGGTCACTTTGAACCAGGGCGTCTCGGTTCTCTCAGCGGCGGAAAGCACCAACGGCCCCATCGCCCCGAATGCGGCCAAGCTCACGCTCGCCAGCCTTTCTCGTAATGCGAGCGCCGGCGCCACCGTCTTCTTCGCTCAGAACTATCAGGGATCCAGCAACGCCTCCCTCGGCCAGTTGGGTGGCGCCAGCCCCTTCAACTCCAAAGCCGTCGTCATCACCGCCGCCCCCTCACTCACCAACCAGATCATGGGCGGCTGGGCGTTCGCGGGTACGGGCTTCTTCAACACCAACATCATCGAGTTCGCCAGCTATCTGCCGACTCTCGGCGTCGGCGCACTCAACACCACAGGCTTCCCAGGCTACGACGGCATTTCTCTCACCGGCGCCACGGCCACCCAAAACATCCGCGTCACCGCGAGCACCACCGCGCCCTCCGGCACCACCACCCTCAATTCGCTCAACTTCCTCAACGCCACCGCGAGCACCAACAACGTCCTCACCTTCACCGCCGCAACCGACAAACTCGTGCTCTCGAGCGGCGGCCTCCTCGTGCAGAACGTCGTCAACGGAACCTCCGGAACCTCCTCCCTAGGCACATCCGCCAATTCCGGTCGCCTGACTTCCGCCTTCTCCAACGGGGCCGGCGCCAACGACCTCTTCCTCTTCTACCAGAACAACACCGCTGCCAACGTCCTCACCGTCAACTCCGTCATCGAGGACAACGGCTCCACCCCCGTGCGCCTCGTCGTGACCGGCGGCAACTTCGCTGCGAGCAACGTCACCCTCCAAGGCACCAACACCTACACCGGCGGCACCGTGGTCAGTAACGAAATCCTCACCGTCGGCGCCACCGGCACTCTCCCCGCCGGCGGTGTGACCCTCAACAACGCCTCGCTCACCCAGACCAGCGGCGGTGTCATCGCCTCACAGGCCGCCACCCTCAATGGCGGCAGCACTCTCACACTCGTCGGCAACAACACCCTCACCAGCCTCGCCTTCAATAACAACGGCGGCACTGCCAACCCCTCCGTCGCCACCGGCGGCGTGCTCACCCTGCCCGGCGGATCCAGCATCAGCGCCACTTCCAGCAACGTCGGCACCACCTCCACCCTCAGCGGCACCGTGGATTTCGGCGGCAACACACCCACCGTCTCCGTCGCCCCCATTCAGTTCACCGACCCGGTCACCTCCACCACCAAGGTCCTCGCCCCGTGGCAGGCGGCCCTGAACATCAGCGCCGCGGTCCAGAATTCCGGCGCCATCACCAAGACCGGCAACGGCGTTCTTCAACTCTCCGGCGCCAGCACCTTCAGCAACGGCCTCACCATCAGCGCGGGTGGCCTCATCATCGGCGCCAGCAGCACTCCCTCGACCCTCTACAGCACCGTCACCTCCGGCCCGCTGGGCACCGGTTCGGTCACCATGGCCGCGGGCACCAGCCTCCTCGCCTCCGGCGCCTTCACGCTCGCGAACAACTTCACGTTCCTCGGTGACACCACCTTCGCCGGCACCAACAGCTTCACCCTCAACGGCATCACCACGCTGCCCACCATCTGGAACGCCACCGTCTCCGCACCTCTCACGACCATCACCATCGGCGACGCTAGCAACGCCGTTTCCAGTGACCTCATTAACAAATCCGGCCCCGGCACTCTCACCGTTAACAACTACGCCGGCACCATCCAGGCCAGCGGCGGCCTCGCCCTCACCGGCGACGGCAACGCCCTCAGCTCCCAGCAGATCCTGTCCCTCGGCGGCAACCTCATCCTCACGGGCGACTCTTCCGTCTCCGTGAATCGTTCCAGTGCGGCCCCCAATGCCCGCAACAAGATGCTCCAGAAGGGGAGCCTCACCCTTCCCGGAAACATCCTCAGCGTCACCAATTCCAACGGCTACGGCCTCGAGTTCACCGGCTCCACCACCATGACCGGCCCGGCTCACTTCGCCGTCGCCACCGCCACCGCTTCCAACCTCGTCCAAGGCCTCACCCTCACCGGCCAGATCACAGGCTCCGGCTTCGGCATGATCAAGTCCGGCCCCGGCACCCTCGTCCTCGGCTCCTCTTCCAATACCTTCGGCGGTTCCGGCTCCACCATCGACATCATCGGCGGTGTCGTCGCCGCAGGCTCAGACGGCGCCCTCGGTAATTCCAACAACTCCGTCATCCTCAATATCGACGGCAGCACCGGCGTCGGGTTCCGTGCGACGAACACCTTCTCCACCAGCCGCACCTTCCGGCTCGCGCAGCCCAACAACGCCATCGAGGTCACCGCTGGCAGCGTGCTCACCCTCACCTCGCCATTCACCCTCTCGGCCGCCACCAACATCCTCAACAAAAACGACAACGGCGTCCTCGAACTCGCCGCTGACAACTCCGCCACCAACTGGTCGGTCTCCGGTGGCGGCATCCTCGTGAACGCAGGCGCCGTGCGGCTCAGCAACAACAACGCCGCGGGTCTCTCCACCAACGCCATCATCGTCAACGCCGCATCCGCTGCGGTGGGCGCGGCCGTGCAGCTCGCCGGCAACGTGACGATCGCCAACCCGATCACCATCAACCCCACCACCACCAACAACACCGCCACCGGCCTCAACGGCTTCAGCGGCGCGCTCGAAAACGTCTCCGGCACCAACACGGTGACCGGCGTGATCACCTACGGCGCCGACTCCTCCATCGGCGCCAGTGCCGGTGTCCTCAACATCAACGGCACCATCAACGGCACCAGCACCTCGGTGAGGACCCTCGCCTTCACCGGCGCAGGCACCATCAACCTCAACAGCAACCTCACCAGCGCCACCACCACCCCCAACCAACTCTACGCCATCACCAAGTTCGGTTCCGGCACCCTGACAATTACGACCGCAAACCCGGTCATCCTCACCAACAACCTCAACGTCTTCGGTGGTACCCTCGCATTCTCCGGCAACGGCACCCTCCTCAACGCCGGCGGCAACACCGGCATCGCTGCCACGATCAACCCGGGCGCCACGCTCTCCATCGACAACTCCACCGTCAACCTCGGCAACCGTCTCGGCGCCCGCAACGTGAACCTCTACGGCGGCGCACTCAACTTCATCGGCAACAGCGCCGCGGATTCCGCAGAAATGCTCGGCGGCCCCATCTTCAGCCGCGGCTATTCCGTCATCACCGTCACTGCACAGCCCGGGTTCCAATCCAATCTCGGCTTCACCAACTCCTCCAACAGCCCCGCTCCCGCACAAAACGCCAATCCCGGGCCCTCTGGTGCCTCCATCCTCTTCCGCGGCACCAACCTCGCCGCCACTCCCACCGCCGGCTCCGCCACCATCCGCGACACGGGCGCCACCAACGGCTTCCAGTTCAACGGCCAGAGCGGCGCCACGGGCACCAGCACCAAGGGCCTCATGCCATGGGCGCTCGTGGACACCTCCGCCACCGGCAACGGCATCTCCTTCGCCACCGGCGACGGCACGAGCTTTACCACCACCTACGTGCGCCCCCTCGCCGCCAACGAGTACGGGACCGCCAACACCTTTGTCGCCAACAACAACAACAACATCAACCTCACCACCGGCACCACCTCCACAGGCTCCGCCAATCTCAACATCAACTCCCTCACCATGGATGGAAACGCCGGGGTCACCATCGGCTCCCTCCTCCAGCTCACCTCCAGCAGCGGCGGTTATCTGGTGAAGACCGGCTCCACCTCCACCATCTCCGGCGGCATCCTCAACCAAGCCAACGGCGCTTCTCCCTTCAACTTCTGGACCCTCGGGGACCTCTCTATCACCAGCCTTCTCACCGGCGGCAACGGCACCGCCAACCCCGCCATCAGCCTAGTGAAGGCGGGCGCCGGCACCCTCACTCTGAGCACCCCGCTTTCCCTCATCCCCGGCCTCACGACGATGAGTGCCAACTCGCTCTCCGGCCAGACTGTCATCAACGGCGGCACCCTCAAACTCGCCGGCGGCACCAACACCATCCAGGCCAACAACTACCTCCACGTCAGCCTCGGCGGCACCCTCGACCTCAACGGCACCTCCCAGCAGGTCTACGGCCTCTTCACCGACGGCGTCGTTGCAGGCTCCGGTGGCACCATCACCAGCAGCTCCGGCACCGGCAAACTCATCGTCAACAGCGACAGCGCCCGCAACTGGGCCGGCTCCATCTCCGGCTCCGTCAACTTCACGCGCTCCGGTCTGCAAACCTTCTCCGTTTACAGCGACAACCCCTACACCGGGTCCACGCTCCTGAACGCGAGCACCACCACCCTCCAGCATCTCGGCGCTCTCTCCGGCACCAGCTCCCTCGACATCAACTACGCCACCCTCACCCTCGATAACAACTACACCGCCAACGCCGGCAGCTACAACAACCTCACCAATCGCATCAACGACTCCGCCCCCATCGCCCTGCGCGGAGCCACCCTCAACTTCAGCGGACGCATCAACGCCACCTCCTCCGAATCCCTCGGCGCCGTCTCCGTGGCACAGGGCTTCAGCCAGATCATTCCCACCGTCAACGGCACCGCCATCTCCGCGGCCGACCTCACCCTCGCCTCCCTCTCCCAGTCCGATTCCGGCGCCACCCTCAACTTCAACCAGTCCAACCTCGGCCTCATCGGCACCAACGCCCGCGTCCTCATCTCTGCCATCAACGGGGTTGCCACCAGCGCCTCCACCGCCGGCCTCGGTCTCACCAACAACCTCATCGGCGGCTGGGCCAGCGCACAGAACGAGTTCGCCACTTACATCCCCGGTCTCGGCGTCGCCGCACTCAATGCTGGGGGCGCTCCGGGCTACGATTCCACCACACTGCTCAGCGGCAGCAACCCCACCAAGAACGTCCGCATCACCAGCGCCGCTTCCATCCCCACTGGCGGCGCCACCTACAATTCCCTGGTGATCAGCGGCAACATCGCCTTCGGATTCACCACCGGCACCGACACCCTCAACCTTGTGAGCGGCGGCCTCATCGCCCAGCAGAACAACTCCAACATCGGCGCCTCCGTCGACTCCGGCCGCATCACCGCCGGTGGCCTCACCCCCTCCGCCACCAGCCCCCTCTACCTCTACAACCGCGCCAACACCGTCACGGTCAATTCGCGCCTCATCGACAACCCCAACGGCTCCACCTCCCGCGTCATGGCCGTCCTCACCGCAAACGGCGGCGCACTCACACTCACCAACACCAGCAACTCCTACTCCGGCGGCACCGTGCTCAACGGCGGCACTCTCAACCTGCTCGCCTCCACCGCGGGCTCCGTGATCCCGCTCGCCAACGACCCCTCCAAGGGCCTCGTCATCAATGGCGCCACGGTCACGATGGGGTCCTCTTCCAACACCGTCTCCGGCCAGATCGCCTCCGGCAACGTCGTCACCCTCAACGGCGGCTCCACCCTCACCCTCTTCGGAAACAACACCCTCGCGGGCCTCGTCTTCAACAACACGGGCGGCACGGCCAACCCCACCGTCAACACCTACTCCACCGCCACAGCCGCCGGCACAGGTTCCACGGGCGTCCTCACCATCGGCTCCTCGGGCATCACCGCCACCTCCTCCAACGTGGGCACCACCGCCCTTGTCGAAGGCCTGCTGGATTTCGGCTCCAGCGCAAACACCATCAGCGTCGATTCCATTAACACGAGCGGTTCCACCGATGTCGCTCCCCTCCAGCGCGGCCTCCTCCTGCGCGGCATCATCGGTTCCTCCGGCGGCATCACCAAGACCGGCACTGGCGTCCTCGACCTCAACGCCCAGCAGTCTTTCACCGGCCCCTTCACCGTCTCCGGCGGTGCCGTCAAAATCGGTGTCACCAACGCAGGCTCCCGCTACTCCGCGCTCACGCTGAACTCCGGCACTCGCCTCGACCTTAACGGCGTGAGCACCACATGGGGCTCCCTCGCAGGCTCAGGCACGGTCTTCAACAGCAGCACCACCACCAGCACCCTCACCGCCGGCTTCGACAACACCTCCACCGTCTTCTCCGGACAGTTCGCACGCTTCAACGACGCCACCCTCGGACCCACCGCCTTCACCAAGATCGGCACCGGCACCCTGCGCCTCACCGCGGCCCAGTCTTCAAGCATCGCCTCCACCGGCACCATCACCGTCAGTGGCGGCACCCTCGCATTCGACGGCGCCGGTGCATGGTTCGCCGGCACTGCCACTCCCGCGTTCGCGAGCACCTTCACCGTCAACGCCGGCGGCACCCTCTCGCTCGATAACACCGCCGCAAACCTCAACAACCGCCTCGGCATGGGCACCGTCGGGACGCTGAACATCCAGGGCGGCAAACTCGCCATCAGCGGTTCCTCCGCCTCCGCCACCACCGAGTCCATCACCACCTTCAACGTGGTCAACGGCGGCGGTCGCATCGAGCTCACCCCCAACGCCGCAAGCGCTCTCACCCTCGCCATCACCACGCTCAACTCCGCCAACGGCACGGGCACGCTCGTCATCGGCGGCATCACCGGAGCCGCTTCCGGTGCCGGTGTGGCCAGCGTCACGATCACCACACCGAACATCCTCGGCACGCAGGGTGGGGGAGGCAACGGGTCCACCACCATGTCCGTGCGCCACGACATCCTTGGCGACTCCACCGTCTCCGGCTTCGGCACCGGCTTCCTCACCAAGGACTCCGTCACCAACAACTACCGCGCCCTTACCGCAGGCGAACTCAACTCCACCGTGTCCACATGGGCGGCCACCCAGAACGCCGGCCTTTCCTCCGCGCAGACCATCTCCGCAGCCGCCACCGCCAACACCCTCACCATCAGCGGCACCGCCAGCCTCGGCTCCGGCCTCAACAACACCACCTTCGGCGACTTCAACGCCGCGGGCGGTCTGCTGACCATGTCGCTCTCCAATGCGACGGCCACCCTCGTTCTGGCCAACGCCACAGCCTCCATCAACCTCGGCGCCTACCAGGCCACCACGGCCGGCACCACCCCCTTCTTCCACGTCCTCAACGGCGCCACCCTCAACCTCAACGCCGCACTCGCCACCAACGGCACCGCCGGCATCCTTAAGGCGGGCGACGGCGTCCTCAATCTCACCAAGCCCGCCTACTTCACCGGCACCACCACCCTCAACGGCGGCACGCTTCAGCTCAACTCCGGCGCCGCCAACACCCTCCTCGTCGTCCCCGGCGCAGGCGCTCCCACCGTCGGCGCCGTCACCATCAACGGCATCGGCTCTGTCCTCGATCTGATGGGACAGAACCAGACCATCGGCGTTCTCTCCTCCACCAACACGCTCCCGGGCATGTCCGGCACCATCCAGAGCACCGGCGGCAGCGCCACACTCACCACCGTCGGCACCGGCACGTTCTCCGGAGTGATCAGCGGTGCCGTCGCTCTCACCCGCGCCGGTAACACCACCACCACCCTCACCAACGCCAGCACCTACACCGGCGCCACCACCGTGCGCGGCGGCACCCTGCAGT
>CAMAUX010000004.1 GCA_945861435.1 Chthoniobacter flavus
GGTTCATTTTCATTACGGCCTGGCTGTCTTGGATCGGTTGCTCCCCACCCCGCCTCACGGCGACGCAGTTACCGACCCATCACTGCCGCATACAGCCAACTCGGCAGACGGGACTTTCACCCGCTTGAGCACCGCATTCACCGGCGCACGCCCGTCCCTACCGTGCCCGTCCCTATCTCGACGCCCAGTTGCGAAGGCTCGCTGCGCGCTGAAACCCTCCGTCAGCCTCACAGAATAAACGCCTCACCGATCCAGCCACCCTTCAACATCCTCTTCCGGTTGATCCACCTCGCGACACGCAGCCCCTGTCCCTAACCTCCACCGACTTGCCTCATGAACGCTTGGAAACTCCTGATTCTACTCGCTGCTTTCGCTTTCCAGCCCCTTCACGCAGCGCCCACACCCGCCATCCAGTTCCTTACCGAAGGCGCCCGCTTGGAACCCTCCAGCACACTGGAGATCCGCTTCCCAAACGACATGGTACCCCCCGAATCCCTTGGCGCTACCACCGATGGCCCCGTCCTCATCGTGGAACCCGCACTGCCCGGTAGCTTCACATGGCTGAGCCGGCGCAGCGGCGTCTTCACACCAGAGGCCGCACCAAGGATGGGCACCGCCTACACCTTCACACTCCGCCCAGGATTGCGTGACCTCCGTGGCTCGCCCGTCGGCACCAACTTCAAACGCATCCTGCGCACCCCTCCCTTCGCGCTCACTTTCATCCCGCAAACATGGGCCTCCAAAGATGCCCCCCTCCCGCCCAACCCGGAAATCCAAGTCGCCTTCAACCGCAACATCCACATCGAAAGCGCCGCGAGCTTCTTCGAATTCGCAGACCAATCCGGGAAGCGCGTTCCCGCCGTCCTCAACCGTCCCGCCAGCTACCAGCTCTATTTCTTTGGACGTGATCCCGCCACCTCCGACTGGGAGGCCCGTTGGACGGAGGCCCTCCACCCCTCACCCTCCCCGCAACAAACAGACGACGATCCCGCCACACCGGAAGATCCCGCACACTCCCTGCCCGTCAGCAGCCGCCTCATGGTGTCACCGGCCTCCCCACTCCCGGCCGGGCGCTGGCGCTTGGAAATCGCAGCAGGCCTTCCCGACGCCTCCGGCCTCCATAAGATTCCCTCCAAGTCCTCCCACACGCTCGGGCTCGTGGAACCCTTTGAGCTCACAAGCGTGCGTACTGCCAGCCATCTCAACTCGGGACGCAGCGTCGTCATCGAGCTCAGCGAACCACTCGCCCCATCCATCAACGACGACAACGCGCACGAGTTTTTCCTCTGCACACCGCAACCCGCCGGGTTGCGTTTCGACGTCATGGGCACCTCAGTGACCCTGCAGGCCGCCTTCGATCGCGACACCGTCTACACCCTCGCTTCCCCGCCCAGCCTGCGTTCCCAATCTGGGCGCCCTCTCTCCGCTCCGCAGCAGCACACCCTGCGCTTCGCTCCCATCAGCCCTCGGGTCTACCTGCCCGACATCCTCATCCAGCAGAGCGAGGGCGGACGCCGCATCCTGCCCATCACCGCCGTCAACCTGCGTTCCCTGAGCGTGCGCGCAGTCCTTGTGGCTCCAGACGATGTCAGCGCCGCACTCCAAACTTTCGAGAGCTACAGAAAGACCTTCGATCCCAAAGATCCTGAACCCGACGAGATTCATTCGCCCCTCAAAGCCGATGCAATCAGGGGCGCCACCATTTTTGAAAAGCGCTACCCACTTCCCGAGGCACCAACCGACACGCGCCAGAGCATTGATCTGCCTTGGGATGAAATCCTCGGCGCACGGCGCACCGGCGTGCTTTTCGTCACTGTCGATGGCGCCCCGGCAAACGGCAGACACCCGGGCGCACAGGCCTTGGTGCAACTCACCGACCTCGGTGTCTCATGGAAGCAGCATTCCCAAGGCCTTTCCCTCGCTCTCTTCTCCCTGCGTTCCGCGCAGCCTGTTGACGGAGCGCGGGTCACCTTGCTGGACGCCGATCACCGCCCACTCGCACACGCGACCACCGACGCGCAAGGTGCCTCATTGCTTGCACCCAAGACCGTCCCCTCATGGCTGCTCGCGCAACACGCCAACGACACCCTCGTCCTCCCCATGGGGCCCGATGCCAAGGACCTCCCCATGGCCGCTTTCAATCTGCCTGTCTACTACACAGCGTGGCAGCCGGGAGATGAACCCGCCGCCACCGAGCTTTTCCGCGCCGCCCTTTTCACCGAGCGCCCGCTCTACAAACCCGGCGAAAAAGTCTGCATCAAAGGCTTCCTCCGCAAACTGACCGATCACGGCCTCGAGCCGGTCGCCCATTTCCAAACCACTCTCGAGCTTCACCTCCCCGGCCAGCACGGCCAGCGCCAGATCCCCGTCCAAACCGACGCTGAAGGCGCCTTCGACACCGTATGCACTCTCGACAGGTCGATCGTCGGCCGCCACCTCCTCCGGTTCGAGGCGCTCCCCGGGGCCAACGCATGGGAACCCGGTTTCTCCACCAGATTCGAGGTCGCCCAGTATCAACCAGACGCCTTCGAAGCCGATCTCCAGTTGCCCGCGCAAATCCCGCCGGGCACCGCCATGGAAGCCCAGTTCGCGGGGAGATACTTCTTCGGTGCACCCCTCTCCGAAGTTCCTGTGAAATGGGTGCTGCAGAACTCTCCCGCCCCGTTCCAGCCCGAAGGATGGAGCGCCTTCACGTTCACGGAACAGCGTCAGGGCAACGAACGATTCCTCACCCTGCGTGGCGAGGAACGCCTCTCCGCGAAGGGCACGGCATCCGTACGACCAGCACTGCCCGAGCCCAAAGGCGGACCCGCCCGCTCGGTCCTCACTGTGGAAGTCACGGATCTCAACCAGCAGACTGTCTCTGCCACGCGCACGTGCCTGCGGGACTCCTCCTCGTTCTACCTCGGACTCGAAATTCCCGACAAGGTGGTCCTTGGCCACGACGAAGCCATCGCCGCCCGGGTTGTCGCCGTCGATCCCGCCGGCAACCCGCTCCCCAGCCCCGCAGCTATCACGGTGGAACTCGTGCGCGTGCGCTTCGAAACCGTCCGCGTTCAAGGCGCCGGACGTGGCATGTCCTTTCAGAGCGAGCAGCGCCTCGAGCTTTTGGAAAGCCGCAAAACCTCCACACTCGTCCCGCAGAAAGCACCCGACGGATGGCACCTCTCCTCCGAGGACACGGATGCCACACTGTTCAAGCCGTCCAAGGCCGGCACCTACCTTCTGCGCGCGAGCGCCACGGACCCTGCGGGTCGCCCGGTATCGAGCTCCCTTTTTTTAAACGTCACCGGCAGCGAACCCGTGGCGTGGGATTACAAGCATCCTGCGCAGATCAAACTCGTCCCGGACAAGCCCGCATATCAACCCGGGGAAACGGCAAAGATCCTCGTCCAGAGCCCATTCACGGGCGAGGCCAAGGTCACCATCGAGCGCGAAGACCGCATCCTGCGCACCCTGCGGTTCCGTCTCGCGGGGAACGCCCCCGTCATCGAGATCCCACTCGAGAAGGGCGATGCCCCCAACATCTTCGTCTCCCTCATGCTCCTGCGCGGCACCGATCAGAGCCCCCGCAAATTCAAGCAACCCGAATTCCGCTACGGTCTTTGCCAGCTTCATGTGCAGCGCCCGGAAACAGCACTCCACGTCGACGTCCGTCCCCTCGCTCCACGCGCGCAACCCGGGGAGAAGGTCGCCACGGAAATCCATGTCCGCGACTCCGCTGGCGCGCCGGCTCCCAACGCCGCCGTCACCTTCTTCGCCGTCGATGATGGCGTGCTCGCGATCACCGGCTACCAACGCCCGCAACCCAGCACTCTCTTCGAGCGCCCATTCCCGCTGCGTGTCCGCACCGGTCTCAGCCTCTTCAGCCTCCTCCCCGAAGACCCTTCCGAACTCCCCCTCGCAAACAAGGGCTATCTGATCGGCGGCGGCGGATCGCAAGGCCCGCTCAAAGCCCGCACGGACTTCTTCGGCACCGCCTGCTGGCTCCCCAACTTGCGCACCGACAAGGACGGCAGATGCCGCGCCGAGTTCACCGCCCCGGATTCCCTCACCCGCTACCGCCTCGTCGCCGTTGCCGCCGCAGGCCCCGACTCCTTTGGCTCCGCAGAAAGCAGCGTACAGATCCACCGCCCTCTGGTCATCCTTTCCGGTCTCGGACAAGGGGCACGCACTGGCGACCAGATTCAGGCACGCGCGGTTGTCCGCAATCAGTCGGGCTCCGACGGCACGCTCACCCTCGCGCTCCAACTCGACCCGCACGCGGTTTGCCCCGAGGGCTCGCTCACACGCAACATCCCACTCGCCGATGACCAGAGCGCCGCATTCGACTTCCCGGTCCGCCTCGCCTCCACCGGCGATGCACGCTGGGTATGGAACGCACGCCTCGAGCCCGGCGCCGGACCCGCATTCTCAGACAGTCTCGAAACTCCATTTCGCATCGAAAGCCCCGCCCCGCTCCTACGCGAAACGTATCTGCGCGATGTGCGCTCCAAGACCAACGACCTCCTCGCCAAGGTCAACCCGCAGATGCGCGATGCGAGCGGCACCGTCGAGGTCACCTTCTCCAACACCCGCCTTGCCACCCTGCGCGAGGCCGCCCGCAACCTGCTCGCCTATCCCTATGGCTGCGCGGAACAGCAGATCTCCGCAATGCTCCCATGGATCCTCTCCGTCGAGCTCGCGCCCGTCCTCCCGGAGCTCGCCTCGCCACAGAAACGCACCCGCGTCCTTGGCGACGCCGTGGCGAAACTCCTCTCCCAACAAACCCCTTCTGGCGGCATCGCATACTGGTCTGGAAGCCGCACCTCGGATCTCTTCGTGAGCGCCTACGCAGCCCTCGCCCTCACGCGTCTGCGCACCAGCGCGCCCGAACTCCTCCCCCAGCCCGCCATGGACAGCTTGTTGCTCTTCCTGAGCAATTCCCTCCGAGGCATCGGAGAGAATCGCAATCCCACCCAATCCCTCGACAGCCACGCCCTTGCCGCGCTCGCCATTGCTGCCGCGGGTGTCCCTGAACCCGCCTATCATGAGGCTCTCAACGCAGCCAAGGACCGCCTCACCACGGAGGGTCGTGCGTTCCTCGCTAGCGCAATCCTCCTCTCCGGTCCCACGCCCCCGCCGCGCACAGCCGCCGGGATGAGTCTCGAAAAACTCCTCGCCCCGGCAGCTCCCACCACCCTTTCCCCAGACTGGTTCACCAGTTCCACGCGCGAGATCGCAATCCGCCTCATGGCGCTCTGCCAATACAACCCCCGCCACCGAGACATCGACCGCCTCGTCCACGAACTGATCACCGCACAGATCAACGGGCGCTGGCGAACCACCCAGGAAGACGCATGGGCACTGCTCGCGCTCACCCACTACTTCCAACTGGTGGAAGGGCCCCCGCAACCAGTCGACGCGACACTCCTCCACAACGCCACGCCCTCCCCCTTCCACCTCGATCTCACCACCCTCGTTCACAAAATCCCCATCGCTCTGGCCCCCGCTTCTCCCCTCACCTCCCTCGAGGTCCGCAACCCTTCCAGATCCAACCTCTTTGCCGAAACCCGCTTCGTCGCACTCCCCCCGCTGGAGGCGCAACCGCGACAGGACCGCGGCTACAGCGTCTCGCGATCGTACCAAAAGCTCGCCATCGACGGAACAACCGCAGCGGAATCTCCATGGGTTGTCGGCGATCGCGTGCTGGTAACCGTCCGCGTTGAAACCCGCTCCCCCGGTCACTTCGTGGCGATCGACGATCCGCTACCCGCCGTGCTCGAAGCCATCAATCCGCACTTCACATCCTCATCAGCAACCCCGAGCGGCACGCGTTTCACCAGCGCCTCCTACCGCGAAACCCGAGCAGACCGGGTGCTCTTCTTCTGCGACCACATTCAAGCCGGCGCCCACCTCTTCCAGTACGTTGCACGCGTACGCACTGCGGGTTCCGTTGTCGCCCCCGGCACAAAGGTCGAGGAGATGTACCGACCCGAACGCTTCGGCCTCGGCGAAAGCGGCCGCTTCGATTCCAAGCCTGCGCCTCGCTGAGCGGCCCTCCGATGAAACCGCTGCGTCTTATCCAAGATCTCCCGCGAGGCCTCTGTAGCCTCGCTCGCGCACTTCCATGGGCCGCCAAAGCTAGCGCCCTCTCAATACTGCTGCTCGCGCTCGGCTTCCTCCTCACCCCAATTCCGGAATCACTCCGAACGCCCGCCCCCCAGAGCGCCGAGTTCCTCGACGTCCACGACACACCGCTGCGCCTCATCCTGCGCGATGAACGCCAGTACGCGCGCTCCTGCTCACTCTCGGAAGTCTCTCCGCACCTCATCGCCGCAACCCTCAGCGCAGAGGACCATCGATTCTACTCCCATCATGGCGTGGACCCGCGCTCCACGGCCTCCGCTCTCGCGCAGTGGATCCGTCTCGGGCGCCCCCATTCCGGCGCCTCCACCATCACCCAACAACTCGTCAAAATCGCGGATCCCGCTCCCCGCACACTCCCCCGGAAGTTGCGCGAAGCATGGCTCGCGCTGCGCATCGAATCCGCATGGACAAAGCCACAGATCCTCGAGGCCTACCTCAACCGACTCGACTACGGGAACCTGCAGTTCGGCATCGCCCAAGCCAGCCGCTTCTACTTTGGCAAACCCCCATCGGATCTCAGCCCCGCCGAGAGTGCACTGCTCGCCGCGCTGCCAAAAGCACCCTCGCGCCTTAATCCACACACCGCGCTCGCAGCCGCCAAGCAGCGCCAGCAGTGGATTCTCGGCCGCATGCTCTCCATTGGACATCTCGACTCACCCGCCTTCACACGCGCGAAAAGCGAACCGCTTCGGATCCAACCACGGCCGGTCGACTTCGCCGCTCCGCACTTCGTCGAGCTGCTCCTGCACCGTCAAGGCACGCTGCCTCGCAGCGGAGGCACAGTCCGCACCACCCTCGACCTCCCGCTCAACACCTTTGCGGAACATCTCCTCGCCGAGAACCTCTCCCACCTCACCGATCAACAGGCCGCCGCAGCTGCCGTCGTCGTCCTGCATGTCCCCTCAGGCGAAGTCCGGGCCTTGGCAGCTTCGGGAAACTTCTTCGACCCGCGCTCCGACTCCATCAACGGCGCATGGAGCGTCCGCTCCCCGGGTTCGGCCCTGAAACCTTTCACCTACCTGCTCGCTTTGGAGCGCGGCGCGCACACCGGCACCGTGGTCGCCGATGTCCCCACCAGCTTCCCCACCCCCACCGGCGTCTACACTCCCAACAATTACAACCGCCGCTTCCACGGCCCCGTGAGCCTCCGCACCGCCCTTGGCAATTCGCTCAACGTGGCCGCCATCCGCACCCTGCAGATAGCGGGTGGTCCTGAAGCCCTCCAACGCACACTTCTCCAGTGCGGCATCACCACCCTCCATCAACCCGCTGATTACTACGGGCTCGGTCTCACACTGGGCAACGGCGAGGTCCGCCTTCTGGAACTCACCAACGCCTACGCCACCATCGCACGCATGGGTTCACACCTCCCCTTCCGCCTCCTCGCATCGGCCACTCCATCATTCACCCCGCGCCAAGTCTTCTCACCGGAAGCTGCCTACCTCACCGCAGACATCCTCGCCGACAATGCCGCACGAGCCGCCGCTTTCGGCCTCGACTCCCATTTGCACTTCGATTTCCCGGTGGCGTGTAAGACCGGCACCAGTTCCGATTACAGGGACAACTGGGCCCTCGGTTTCACCCCAGAGTTCTGCGTCGGTGTCTGGGTGGGCAACCCCAACGGCAAGCCCATGCGCGAAATCACCGGTGTCACCGGAGCCGGCCCCATCCTCCACCAGCTTTTCAATCACCTCCACGAACGCTTCGGCACCTCGTGGTTCTCCTCGCCACCACGCGTCCTGACCTTCGCCGTCGATCCCCTCACAGGAAGGCAGCCCCTCGCCACAGTTCTCACCACTGTCCCCTCCCCCGCATCTGGCGCTCCTGTCCGCCCACAGGCCATGGAGAAGGGAATTGCCCTTCCGGAACCCGCGCGCCCTGCCGACTACGACGCCTCAGGTCGCGTCCGCCTCAGCGCGGAGTATTCCCCGTGGATACGCAGTAACCAAAACCCATTGGGCCCCCTCCTCTGTGAAGCCTCCTCCGAAACATTACCCACCCCGCTCCGCCTGACTCGCCCAGCTCCGGGAACCCTTTATTACCTCGATCCCGACCTGCCCAACGAAAGCCAGTGGATCCCCATCGATTCGCCGGACGCAGCCGGCAACCCCGGCCAACTCCAATGGGACTGCCCCACTGCAACGTTGGAACCCACCCCGCTCGGCGCGCGCTGCCGCCTGCAACCTGGCACCCACACCATCAACGTGCGCGACCCTGCCACCGGCCGATCTTGCGCCACTTGGATCCGGGTCCAGCCCCTTTAGCGACCAACAGGAACGTCCCCCCTATTTGCCTCGGAAAAAGTCACCCACACCGCGTCCCCACCGACCCACGGTCTGACCTGTGCGCCTGAAAAAAGTGCCCAGATCACGTGCCGCCCCATCATCAGCGCCCTCCCCATCGCTCTCTGCGTTGCCGCCCGCCGGACGCACACGGCCCGCGGCAAGGATGCGCTGCTCTACCACCACCCCGTTATCCGCGGAAATCCGGAAAAACGCGGATTCGGAACCGTCGGCTTGGAAAAGACGAACCTCCCAGAGTGGCGCACCATCGTCCGTGGCGCTTTTAAGTAAGTAATCCATGTACGCGACGGAGATTCGTTGCTTTTTGGCCTCCCGCTTAATGAGTTCCTCTGTCCCGGGAGAATCTAGGTTGAGCTGACCGAAGTTCATCACACTCCCGAGCGGCCGCGATGCAGGGGCACGCTCAGAGATCACCTGTCCGTTCTGCACATCGAGTTCGCGAAATCCGCCTCGCGCCTGATCCTCCTTGATTACCACCTTCCACACTTGGCTCTCCGGTGTTCCGCTGCGGCCGCGCAGTTCCACCACCCGCTTGAGGGCATCCCCGCCGACCGATTTTCCCGCCACACGCAGGGCCGAGTAGGCGGATTCACCCGCATGGATCGCTGAGGTCAAACTCAGCATGAGAATTGCAAAACAGACGCTCTTCATGGTTGCCACCCCCCTTTCTCCATCGAGAACCCCGCCAAGTCAACCGAAGCGCAACGCCAATCCCCAAGCCGCCCCCACCACGCCCACCGCCAATATCCCGCAGCAAAAACGCACCCCCTTCGGGAGCACCCGCCCTTTGCACACCGCCTCCCACCCCGCACCCACCACGCCACCCATGAGAAACCCCCAGAGGTGCGCCAGCAAATCCGTGCGCCCGTGCTCGCCCCCAGCGCCAAGAAGAGCCAGAAGCCCGAGCCCGCCGCCAAGAGGCAAGATCAACTGCCAACGCGCCCTAGCGTGCGGCCGCAAAAACCGCCGCAGCGACTCGATGCCGATCAGCACCCCAAGCGCTCCGAATACCGCTGTGGAAGCACCAATCGAAATGTGCCCCTCCCCCTTGTAAAACCAAGCGTTGATCAGATTGCCTCCCATCCCTGAAACCAGCACAGAAAGCCACGCCGGTCCCGCCCCCAGACGCGAAAGCAACAGGCCCGTGAACAACAGCCCAACGCACACGTTGCCAACCCAGTGGGAAAAATCTCCGTGCAGAAAAAGCGCTGTCACCGCACGCCACCAGTGAAACCCCGGCATCCCGGCGCTCAATCCCTGTCCCGCTTCCATCCAAGGAGCGCCCCTCTGGTTCTGCAAAAGCCAGAATCCGCCCATGATCCATGCGGCAAAAAAAAGGGAGAAGGGAGCAAACCGGATTGTCTCCGCTTCGGGCCCAGCTGCCACACCCCCATGCGCACTCTCCGCTCCGTACTCCCCGAGTTCATCCAGTGCCTTAGCGACGTCGCCCTCAGCGACTTGAAGAACAAAATGATCGCCCTCCCTCACCACCCAGTGCGCCAGTCCCACAGCATTGAGAACCAACCCGTGCTCACGGGCCTGGGAAAGGCTGCAATAGACCCCCACGGTCAACCGCTCGCTGTCTTCCTCGCTCCCGTCTCCAAGGTCCTCCCCAGAACTCATGCGGCACCGGGACTCATGCGGCCTCACTCACCCGCACCAAATGCGCCACCACCTCGATCTCCGCAGTCTGAG
The DNA here is from genome assembly GCA_945861435.1 of Chthoniobacter flavus. Classification (GTDB taxonomy): domain Bacteria; phylum Verrucomicrobiota; class Verrucomicrobiia; order Chthoniobacterales; family Chthoniobacteraceae; genus CAIURC01. The sequence continues at coordinate 10,128 of CAMAUX010000004.1, forward strand.
GAAACATATCAAAGGGCGTGACTGACTCCAACCGGTAGCGTCCTGCAAGCAACCCAAGATCCCGCGCTAATGTCGCCGGATTACACGAAACATAAACCACCTCCGCAGGCCCCACCCCCGTAATCAATTCAGTCACTCGCGCACTGAGACCCGTGGCCGGAGGATCTGCGATCACCGTGGTTCGGGCCGGATCCGCCCATGAAAGCACATCCCCGAGATGCACCTCCACGTCCCCGCAGATGTAGCTCTCGGTCGGCCCGGCACCACGGCGTGCACTCTCCACAGCCAGGGTGTTCTGCTCAATCCCAGCGACCCTCGCAAACTGCGATGCCAGATGCTTGGCAAAAAGGCCCGATCCACAGAACGCATCCACAAGAAGTTCCTGCCCCACACGAACCATCCGTCCGACTGCCTCCACCATCTCCCTCGCCACCGCCTCATTCGTCTGCTCGAAAAACGGCCCTCCCCCGCCGGGTGCCCTCAAAGCGTAATCCCCGTCAGGAAGCCCGGCCGACCTCAGTCGGCGAAGCCCCGTATTGACCTCTGGCCGCGCAATTGGGCACTGCCCCACATCCACCAAGCGGTTTGATCCAGCCTCATAAAACCCAGCCACACCGCCCGCCACATGCACCCGAATCCGGTTCCGATATCCGTATTCCTTGGGCGACGCCACCATCGGGCGCATCGGCACCTGCTCCAGACGCCCCACCCTTCGCAGCGTCTGCTCCACTTGCGAGGCCTTCAACTCCAACTGCCGCGCATAGGAAAGATGCTGATAGGCACATCCTCCACACCGTCCAAAATACTCACACCGGGGCTCTACGCGTTCCGCCGCTGGACTGAGCACTCGCTCCAGATCCGCCTCCATAAACTGCTTCTTTTCCCTTCGCACGCGTGCGCTCACGCGGTCTCCGGGAGCGGTGAATGGAACAAAGCAGACGCGACCATCCACCCTCCCCACCCCCTTGCCCCCAAATGCCACATCCGTAATCTCCACTTCAATCGAACGCCCAGACTTCATTAGGTGAAAAAAGAGGCTTCCGTCTCACAACGGAAGCCTCAAATACCGACAATCAATAAAAGCCGATGCCCAACAACCCGGTAAGCGCCGGAGTTGGACTCAGAAGTCAACGCCTCCCGGAATAATCGCGGACGTAACGGTAGCGAGTTTCGAACCCCAGCTCCGGGGGAAACTCTTCCATACCTGAGTTAACCCAAGGAATGTTGCTAGTGTAGGGCTGGAAATAAGTCCCCTTATTCGTCGGGAACGGGAACGTGATCACTTCATAAACCCCACAACCCAGTCGTGCGATGAACCTCGTGAACCCACGCACCGCTCCATAAATAATCGCGCTATTGCCTTCCGTCTCGTTAGCCGAAACCACCTGTATCGGGATCTCCGATGCACCGGTGAGTATGTTCGCAAGACCCCTCGACAACTTACGCCCAGGCCCCTGCGTCGTCATGGGCGGTTCCTGAATGTCAGCCATTACCGAAGCGGAGATCGTAAAGAGCACCGAAAAAAGGACGACGCAGGGGGGGAGTCTCATTTGTGTAAAATCTAAAGGCCCGTCCCCTTGAAAGGCAATTGTCATTTTCTGCACTTGCAGCGCCACCGCCCTCATTATCCCAGCCAGTTCCAGTGGTCAAAAATCCGCCGCACCCCCTCCCCCGCAAGGAGCACATACGCGGTGGCTATCACGTTGGTCGCATACCCAATGAGCACCAGCACCCCATCTCTCTCCACCATTCCACCAGTAAGCAGCAGCACAGCCACAGCCGGTATCGTGTTGCTAAAGGGCAACGGCAGGGGCAACGCAAGCAGCAGTCCAGCCACTGCGATCCCCACGCCAATCAGATTCCGGAAGCCCGGCCACTCCTGCAGAAACTCCAAGCGCGGCCGCACCAACCTCTCCAGCCTGCGACTGAGCGCCAGCCCCCCCCGCAAAATCTTCTCCAGCATCACCGGATTCAACTCCCGCTTCCGAATAAACCCGGGCAGCGACGGTTGCCGCCCGCACGCCAGCCTCAGCCCCATCAAGGCCACCACCACTCCGAAGGGAGTCGAAAGCCCCGGAAGCGCGGGGATCGCAAAAGGCAGCGCCAGCACGAAGATCATCAGCGCAAACCCGCGTCCGTGCAGGTTCTCCTCCAGTTCCGAAAGGCTCATCACGCGCCCTTTCGAAAGCCCCAGGAGCAGCTCGATATCGGCCGAAAGCCTTCCACCCTCGACCCCAGCCTCCGCACTTCGGGAGCCTCCCTCCCGGTTCTGTTCGTGGGGCTGAGCGGTCATACTCCACTCGCTGACGCACGGGTCAACCGGCGCAGCCTAAGAACCATCACTCGCTTTTGGGGTGTGTGCATCGCGCTAATAGTAAAGGCTCCTCCGAACTCTCAACCCCTAACACATCGCGACAAACATGCCAGCCATGGCGCACCCCTGCCACGTCCCGTGCCCTTGCCTGTGTAAATTGCAAACCCTCACCGGCCGCTTCATAGTTCACCCCCTGTGTCTCAATTGATTCGCCAGCTTGCACTGATCCTCGCCGCGGCCCTCCTACCCGCCGCTGCTTCCGCTGCCCTTCAACTACGCTGGCGCTCCGAAACACCGCTCCAGCCAGGCGAGATCCGGCCCTCAACCGCACGCCTCTGGAGCCACCATCAGGTGCTGTGGGTCGACATCCGCCCTCCCGCACGCTTTGAAGCCGCCCACATCCCGGGCGCATTCAATTGCCCGCCCGAACAGTGGACTACCGGTTCTCAGGAAGTCCTCGCCCGCTGGAGCGCCGAGAAAGCCGTCGTCATCTACGGCGATGACGATCAGGAAACACAGGCCCACGCAATGTCCCAGCGCATGCGCGAACAATTGGGCTTCGAAACCACTTATGTCCTCAAGGGAGGCTGGCAGGCATGGCGCAGGTAACACGCACACTCCTGCGCGTATTGCTGGGCGCACTTCTGCTCTGCGCGGGTGCGTTGAAGGCCGCCGACACCCAGCAGTTCACCCTCTCCATCCACAACTTCCACCTCACAAACTGGAGCGTGTCCGTGCTTCTGGCCGTGTACCTCCCATGGCTGGAGGTCATCACCGGCGCCGCACTCCTTCTCCGCAGACTCTATGCAGGAGCACTCGCTTCCACTCTTCTGCTGAGCACCCTTTTCTTCGCCGCGGTGGCAAGTGCTTGGTCCCGTGCCATCGACATCAGCTGCGGATGCTTCGGCGCTTCGCAAAACCAGACGCACTACCCGTCCCACCTCGCCGGTAACCTCGCTTTACTGGCCGCCGCAGCGGCACTGTCTATTCTCGAGTGGCGCGCCTGGCGCGAAAAATCTCCCTCTTCGACAAACGAATGCGGCGACAACCCTCCGCGATAATCAAGTACTAGATTGCCTTTGCGACACACAGTACTAGATTCCGAATCCTGCTCGCCCGTCCCCTGCCACACCCTTACATGGGAAGCAGTTACGAAACCATTGCGACCCTGGCGGAGATCGTAAGACGCCCCAACTCTATTACCCTTCACCCTCCCCACCTATGAACACTCGACGCTCAGTTCTGAAGACCATCGCCCTAGCCACGGGATCCACCGCCATCGGCCACGGACTGCTCCGCGCACAAGCCCCCTCCAACTCGACTGCAGCACCGTCGCCAGTCCCAGCCCCGAACACTGACTCCGAAGGCGTCTTTAAGCTTCCTCCTCTGGGATACGACTACGATGCGCTTGAGCCCTTCATCGACGCGGAGACAATGAAACTCCACCACGACAAGCACCACGCCACCTACGTCAGCAAACTGAACCAGGCCATCGCCAAGGCCCCGGATTTCGAACGCCAAACCGTTGAGCAACTCCTTGCCTCACTCGAGAAACTTCCAGAAACCATCCGCAACGACGTCCGCAATCATGGCGGCGGCCACTCCAACCACACCCTCTTCTGGCAACTGCTGCGCAAACAGGAAAAGGCAGCACCCTCTTCTGAACTAGCCAAGGCAATCGACAAGGCATTCGGAAGCTTCAGCGCCTTCGAGGATAAGTTCACGGAAACGTCGATGAAGCTCTTTGGCAGCGGTTGGGTCTGGCTCGCATGGATCCCGGCGGCCAAGAAACTCGAAATCCAACCCACGCCAAATCAGGACTCCCCCATCATGACAGGCGCCGTGCCGCTCATGGGGATCGATCTCTGGGAGCACGCCTATTACCTCAAGCACCAAAACCGCCGCGCAGACTACATCAAGGCTTTCACGCAGTTGATCAACTGGGGCTTCGTTAGCGAGCGTTTCAGCAAGCTGGGCTAAACCCGCTCACACTCTCAACGCTCGTAATCGAAGGCGCGTTGCCTCGACGCCCTCCTGCCGTGCGCACCGGCAGCACTGGATCTCCGCACAAACGCCGACAAACGCGGCTGCGGTCGCCAAGTACTCTTGCAGCACCGTCACCCAACTTGGCGACCATCCACCGTTACCAGTCAGCCCAATGCCTTCCCCCCGGCCCGCGAGCTGGTCACCCCGCCACAAGCTGCCTCGAAGGGTGCCCCTCGTTCAGATCGATCCGCTCCGGCCGCCCCTTGTGATAGTAAACTAACTTGGTGTGCTCCACGCCGAGTAAGTGCAGCACCGTGGCGTGTAGGTCGTGGACGTGCAGACGATCCTCCGTTGCATAAAGCCCGAGCTCGTCAGTCGATCCGATCGTACGCCCTCCCTTCACCCCGCCCCCAGCCATCCACATCGTGAATCCCGTCGGGTTGTGATCGCGCCCATCGCCCTGCTCGCTCATCGGCGTGCGCCCAAATTCGCCGCCCCAGATCACCAGGGTGTCCTCCAAAAGACCACGACTCTTGAGGTCGCTGAGCAGTCCGGCGATCGGCTTGTCCACGGCGCGGCACAGCTTGCCGTGCCCTGCCTCAATGCCCTTGTGACTGTCCCACTTGCTGCCAGCTCCACTGTAGAGTTGCACAAAGCGCACCCCGCGCTCCACGAGCCGTCGAGCCAGCAGGCAATTGCGGCCGAAGACCGCCGTCGCCTCAGAGTCCATCCCATACAGCGCCTTGGTCGCCGCTGTTTCCTTGCTGAGATCCACGGCCTCGGGTGCCTCCGCCTGCATCCGGCACGCCAGCTCGTATCCACGGATCCGCGCCTCCAGTTCCGTGTTGTCGGAGCGACCAACCGCGTGGTGCTCGTTCAAATCGCGCAGCAACTCAAGCCGCTCACGCTGCCTCTGCACACTCACACCCTTCGCATTCTCCAGATACTTGATGGGCGCACCTTCCGCGCTGAATTCCGTGCCCTGGTAAACCGCCGGCATAAATCCACTGCCCCAGTTGCGCACCCCATTCACGACCGTCCCCTCGCTATCCTTGATCACCACGAACCCGGGCAGATTCTCGTTCTCCGATCCCAATCCATAGTTCACCCACGCGCCCAGAGAAGGTCGTCCGCCAAACACCGACCCCGTGTTCATCTGGCATACGCCGCCGGCATGGTTGATCCCATCCGAAACACAGGAACGAATCACCGCGAGATCGTCGGCGTGCTCGGCCACATGCTCAAACCAGTCTGAGATCCATAGTCCGCTCTGACCACGCTGCCTCCACACCCGCTTGCTGCCGAGCAGCGGTGACTTCGTCTCTCCCATCGCCGTGATCGGCGCTTTGAAACTGCCCGGTAGCTGCTGCCCTGCCAGTTCGTTGAGCAACGGCTTGTAGTCGAATGTGTCCAAATGACTCGGCCCTCCCTCCATGAACAGGAAGATCACGTTCTTCGCCCGCCGCCCAGAGCCCGGAAGCTTTGCAGCAACGGGATTCGGGGCATTGCGCGGATCCGCCGCATGCACCACGGGCCGCCCCATCAGCGCCGCCAGTGCCACGGCACCAAACCCGCACCCGGCCTGCTGAAGAAACTCACGACGCGAACCCGGAAGCTCAAAGCGATTACACGACATAGCGGTGGGGAGGTTAGTGCAGGTAGAAAAACTCGTTGCCGTTCAAGAGCACAAGACAGAGGTCCGCCAACGGCCCCCTCGATGGATCCCCGTCCCCCTTCGCCTCCACCCCCACCCAAGCCATCTCAGCCCCCGCCTTGCCCACCCAACGCACAAGCGCGTTTCCCCACTGCAGCGGATCCACGCTCACCGCATCCGGCCCGATCGGAGCCGGATCCAGCCGCAATCCCTCAATGCGCCCGTCAAAATGATGCCCGGCAACACGCTTCCCGAGCCCTCCAATCACCAGCGGCGAACTGCCTGCTCCGATGCGCCCCGCGATCGCGTGCGGAATGGATGCCTCCCGCCACGGCAGATCAGGTTCCGTGAGGTCCCGCAGCCGGAAAACCACCCGGCGTTCCGTGCACGAAACGCGCACCAACAAATGATAGCGCCGCCCCAACTCCACATGCAGCCCCGAAGCCACCACCTCATAATTGATGTTCGCGTTCTCGTCCTCACCCACCAACTGGACGATCAGATTGCGCGGCTGAAAACGCGACTTCTCGCCCGTGATCCCAAGACTCCATCCATACGCCTCCACGCTGTCCTTTCCCTGACTCCACCGCGACGCCAGCGTGCGCACCGCCGCGTTCACGTCGATGCTCTCCAGCGCAAACACAGACTCGATGCTGAAGGCATCCCCCTCCCGCTCACCGGGCGAAACAACCAAGCGCTCCTGCGCTGTGTTTTCGTGGAAGCGCATCGGCTCCATCAGCACAGACTGCACCGCAGGTGTCCGCCCCTGTTGTACCACCTGCGCCTTGAGAAAAGCCTCAGCCTGCGCCCGCTCGTACTCGTCTGGAAGTCGCCCCAACGCATGCATCCAAGCCTGATCCACGGTCTTGGCTCGTGCTGCAAGCCCTCGCGCCCTCAAGCCCACCCAGTCGCTGTTAATCATCAGCAGCGCCTGCGTCGGTGTCGTGGTGCTCTGACGCTCCGCCGCACTCGCAAATCCCATCGGCGCATCAAGACTGCGCAACAGTTCGTTGGGACTATTGCGTTTCTTGGTCGTGTACACCGAGCGCCTCTTGGAATTGCCATCCTCCGACGGCCCGCCCTCACGCAAGTCCAGCTCCCCGCTCACCGTCAAAAGCGCGTCGCGCAGCTGCTCGGCGTCCAGCCTCCGCGGCTCAAAGCGCCACAGGTAACGATTGCCCGGATCAGCCTGTGCGGCCACGAACGGCGGCTCGCGGCGCGCCGTCTGACGGTACGTCGCCGAAAGCACGATGCGCCGGTGCAGCTTCTTCAAACTCCAGCCGTCCTCCACAAACCGCCGCGCCAGCCAGTCCAAAAGTTCCGGATGCGTCGGCTTGTCCCCAAGATGCCCGAAGTCGCTCGAAGTCCCCACGATCCCTCGCCCGAAATGATACTGCCACACCCGGTTCACCATCACCCGCGTCGAAAGCCGATTGTCGGGCCGCGTGATCCACTGCGCCAGCGCCGAACGCCGGCCGGTTGAAGCGCTCATCGGCTCCAACTTCAAATCGCCCGGCTCCAACAGCGTGAGAAACCCAGGCGCCACCTCCTGCTCTCCACGCCGCGTCTTGAGAATGGTCGGCGGCGCCACCGCCCCGACATCCGTCGCCACAAACGCTTCCGGCAAGGGTTTGGGCTTGAGATGATCCAGCTTCTTGAGCTCCGCATGCAGGCTCACATAACGCGCCCGCACCGCCTCATCCTTGAAACTCTTCTCGGAAACCGCATCCCGCCGTTCGCGCTCGATCTGCCTCTCACACAGCCCTGCGAGCTGCTTCTCAAGCGGCTCCCTTTCCCCTGGGCTCTTGGCGATCATGGCCTGAAGTTCCTCATTAAACTTCACCGCCGCCCTTCGCGCCTTGCCGGCCACAAGCGGTCCCGTCAAAGCCTCCAGCTTCGCACGTGCAGAACCCGCCACGTGTTCCCACCGTGCCAACTGCTCTTCGTGTTCCCGCTTCTGATCCGTGCTCGCCAGCACAAGATCGTCCCGCCACTGCACCGGAGTGAAGAACGCCCGCAGCCGGAAATAATCCTTCTGCAAAATCGGATCGAACTTGTGGTTGTGGCAGCGGGCGCACCCGAAACTCAGGCCGAGGAAGAGTTCGCCTGTCGTGTCGGTGATGTCATTGAGGATGATCTCCCACTGCCCCCGCACATCCCGCTGGTTATATTCATAGACGGGATGCCTCAGGTAAGCCGTCGCAATGAGGGTCTCGGGATCCTCAGGCGCTATCTCATCCCCAGCCAACTGCGCCCGCACAAACTGATCGTAAGGCATGTCGGCGTTCAGGCTGCGGATCACCCAGTCCCTGTACCGCCACACCTCGGACCGCGGCCCATCCTGATTGTACCCGTCGCTCTCCGCATACCGCACCAGATCCAGCCAGTGCTGCCCCCACCGCTCCCCGTAGCGTGGACTTGCCAGCAGTCCATCCACCAACTTCTCCAACGCCCGCGGGTCCGCGTCGTCCTCAAAAGCCCGCACTTGCTCGATCGACGGCGGCAGCCCGTGCAAGTCCATGGACAGCCGCCGGATCAACTCCGCACGCCCCGCTTCAGGCGCCGGCGTCAGCTTCAACTCCGCATGCTTCTGCGCCACGAAACGATCGATCGCCCCCAGCGCCCACCCAGCACCCGCCTTCGCCGGTGGCTCAGGATCACTCAGAGGCTGGAACACCCAAAACTTCCGGTCTTCCTCACTGAAGCCGGACGCGTCCACCGCTCCACGGCCCTTCGCTCCCTCCGGCCATGGCGCACCCATCGCCACCCACTTTTCGAGCACCGCCACCTCCGCCGCTGAAAGCTTCTCCTTTGGCGGCATCTCAAAGTCAGGATCCGTGCGCCGCACCGCCTTGATCAGCAGCGACTCATCCGGCCGCCCTGCCACCAGCGCAGGCCCGGAACCGCCCCCAGTCAGAACGTGCCGCTTCTCGTCGAGACGCAGGTCCCCTTTCTGCTTCTTCGCCCCGTGACACTCCACGCAGCGCTGCACCAGCACCGGGCGCACTTCCTTTTCGAAAAACTTCATGCCAGCGGCATCGGGCTCAGCAGCCGGCAGGCTGGCGGCCGCGAGGAAAACGGGCAGCAATAATGGCAAAGCGCGCAGGGGTGGCAGGCTCATTTGAAACGCAGGGTGGGTGGTCGCGCGCCGGGATGTTCCTTCGACGCAAAGGCGTGGACCAGTCCGGAAGGATCGCTCTCCCCGCTCTCGCGCACCAGCAAGAAAGTCACCAAACCATTGCCATCCGCGCGCACGAACTCGGCCAGCGCATCACCCCTCACCGTCAGCGCCCCCCGACCTGCTCCCCGCGCAATCTCAAACTCCCCCAGCCTCCGCGTCTTCCCGGCAATCGGCCCACCGTCATCGCACCCGGGCACTGTGTCCCAGAGCAGACCGGCCTCGTCCCAAAAATCGAGAGACTCGTCCTCCACACCGTAAAGTGCAAAGTGCGAGTCGGGCACCAGAGCCGAGAATCCAAGGCCGCTTGGCTCCGTCTCAAGAACCAATTCCACCTCCGCAACCCCACCGTGCGCCGTCTGACTCAGATCAAACGTCAGCACTGCACGCCGCTCATTGTTTAATCCGGCCGCCAACTCCGTGTGCTTCACCAACAGCAGCGGCCCCTTTCCTTGCGGCCCCAATCCATCGCCCCTCCGCGCACTCCCATCCTTCCCTCGGCCAAACCCTGTGCTGACCGACGTCCAACCGTCTGCATTCTCCAACACCCTCGCACGCGCAGGTTCCTGCCCGGCCGCCGTGCTCCCGGTCGGCACGTTGAGGCCCCTGCCCTCACGCAATCGCCGCACCCCTCCCGAAAGGCCAACCACCTCCACCTCACCGTCAAACACGCGCACCTGCGAATCACCCAAGCGGCTACTCGTGAGCCCAAAGCGAGTGCCAAGGTCCACCACATGGATGTCTGCTGTCTCGATGGTGAACCCGTGCGCAGGTTCCGGAACCTCCGCAACCACCGACCCTTCATGCAGACGGCAATGCATCCCATCCAGAATCTCCAGCGTCGTCGGCGCCTCCATCGTCACTCGCGCGCCGTTGTGGAAGCGCAGTGTTGCCATCCCCTCAGCCAACGCAAGCGTTCCGGGCTTTAGCGCAGACTGCGCCTTCGTCGGGAGATCCGATGCCGCCCATCGGCAGTTGTCTGCCTGCTCAAGCACCGCCACCGCCCCAGTCCCGCGCCCAGAAATCCATCCCAGAGCCACTCCGGCACACAACGCCACCGAGGCCGCCGCAGCAATCCATCCCGGCATGCTCCTGCGCATCCACCAGCGCGAGGGCTCAGCCCGCATCCCCTCTTCTCCTTTATTCCCACGAACCACTCCCTGCGCCCTCAGCGCCGCGGCGATCCATGCCTGCTCAGCATAAGCCGAACGCAACTCCCCATCGCCCACCACTGCCGAATAAAACGCAGCGCGTTCCCCTCCCGAAAGCCCACCGTCCAAGGCCCGGCCGATGCGATCCTTCTCGTCCAGATTCATCCCCTTGAATCCTCCCGCCTTGCATGTTGCACGCATTCCACCAGCGCAGCGCGGATCCTGCTCAAAAGCCGGTACACAGCCTCCACACTGCGCCGACTCCTAGAGGCGATCTCCTCCACTCCCAGCCCCTCCTCATACCGCCACGCCAGCGCCGCCCGGTGCGCCTCCGGCAGCCTCTCCACACAGCCTTGAAGCAACTGCGCCTTCTGCTCCAACTCCTCGCTGCGACGATCGATCTCCTCCGCCACAGCCTCAATAAACTCCGTCTCCATGGCCACACAGGGACGCCTTTTGCACGAACGCCGGAAGTTCAACACACGGTGCAACGCAATCACCCTCGCCCATGCCCGAAAGTTCGTTCCCTCCTTGAACCCCGCAAATTGCCTCCACAGCGCCACACGACACTCCTGCAAAATCTCCTCCGCATCGGCATCCACAGAAACAAGGCTGTGAACATAAGTCGCCAACCACCTTTCGTGCTCCCCAAGAAGCCGCAGATACGCCTCCGTACGCAATTCCGCACCCCCACCGTCCAGTTCAGACTGCTGCTCGTCACCCTTCATCCTACATCTCAAAGGTCGACTCCCGCGCGTTTCGGACAGTTTTTTTTGAACTATTTCAGATGCCAGCCCGAGAGCTCATTTACTATCCCTTAACAATCTAGCGCAGCGCCACAACAAAGCCTTTACCCACCGGGTATACTCTCAGCACCGCCTTCGCCCTATGACTCTGCGACCCTGCGCCGCCCTTCTGGCTTTCGCCGCCACCGCTCACGCTGAACCCATTCTCACGTCTTGGTTCACCCAGAACTCCGGCGTCCTTGCCCGTTCCATTCAGAGCTCCACGCTCACCACCCCGGTCACCATGTGGCCTGCCTCCGGTGTGGCAAACAACAACACCGGAGGTGTGGCCCAAACCGTGCCCGTCTACGCGGACATCCAGCGCATCCGCCACACACCCACCGACGTCTACATCAACGCCAGCGGACTCGCCTCCTACACGATGGGTCCATGGTTGAGCGCCAGCGGAGGCCTCTTCGGCTTCTGGCCTTTGGCTAACGATTACCAAGTCCGCATCACCCGCGCCCCTACCCAGACCACCGCAAAAACCAAGCATCCAGGCGGTCCCATCGGCATGATGGTCAACGGTGTCGTCATCTACGACCTCGGCGACTCTTTCTCCTTCAAGCAGTCCAACACCACAACGCCCTCCACTTCCGCCGCCGTCACAGGCTCCGATGCCATGGGATTCACTGCCCCATGGTCCCGCGATGCGCTCGCCGTGGAGGTCGTCACCTTCGACCCGGGCTTCGCTCATCAACCAGGCAACAACGGCCAGTACCATTACCACGCCCAGCCCAAGGCCCTGCGTCACCAACTCGGCGACAACACCAAGGCCTCCTACAACGCCGCCACCAACACTTACTCCTACGCCGAGGACACCTCCAACCTCCACCACTCGCCCATCCTCGGATGGTGTTACGACGGCTACCCCATCTACGGACCTTACGGCTACTCCGTCGCCAGCGACCCCTCCAGCCCGGTCACACGGATGCGCACCGGCTTCCAGATCCGCGACGGCTCCCGCGGCACCACCAACCTCGCCACCACCGGCCGCATCTCGCTTCCCCGCTGGGCTGCCACAGCACAGGGCTACGCCAACCCCTCAAACCTTGTCAGCGTCCCGCTCGCAGCAACCGAATACGGACCCACGATTGATTACAAGTCCACGGGCCCAGGCGCCGCGACCTACAGTCTCGGCCGTTACATCGGCGACTACGAATACCTTGGTGACCGCGGCTATCTGCAGGGGACTGACTTTGACCTCGACCAATACAATGGCCGCCAGTGCGTCACCCCAGACTTCCCCGGTGGCACCTACGCTTATTTCGTCGCCATCGATTCCTTGGGCAGCACCACCTTCCCCCACATGCTCAGCAAGGAATTCTACGGCGTAAAAAACGCGGGCACTTCCACAAGCGTTCCCGCCAACGCCGTCGACATCTTCAATGGCGGGCCCAATCTCCAGGAAACTATGCGCCCACCGACCGTCAACTCCTCCAGTGGCACGGTCACCATCGCATGGAACAGCGTGGAGGGCGGCACTTATAAACTCGAGGCCGCAGACGAACCAGGCGGCGCATGGACTGTCCTCAACCCCGCGGTCCCGGCCGCTGCCAACACCACGCGTACCGCAGTCACCGAGACTTCTTCCGGACCAAAGCGCTTCTACCGCGTCACCCGCACCGCCACCGCCCCTTACGACCCCGCCTTCGTCGGCCAATAACGCTTGAAACGTCCCGAGCAGTGGGACGCGCAGACCTTCACTCTCCCCTGGCGGATCTCTCACGCACAGTCATCGGCGCGTCCATGAGGAAGCCTACTCTTTGTTGTAGCCTCAGCTGCGCCTAGCTCGCCCGGACCCCACCATTCGCCTGTGGCTTAACGCGCAGGGTCACGCGGAAACTTCGCGTAGGGAAGACGCGCACCGCGGTAGGTGTAACGATCTGCACGAATCGCCTCTGGCGCAACGAAGGGCCCGCAACCACTGGCTGAAATAATATCGTCCTGATCAATCCCATCACCGGATACGCCAATGGCCCCAACCAGTTTGCCATCCCGATAGAGCGGAAACCCCCCCGGGAAAATCGTCACACCATTGGGAAGATTCGGATTGGGAGGAAATGGTAATAGAGGGTCGGTCGACTGGCGCAGGCTCACAGCTTCCTGAAACCCAAAGAGCGGCCCGAAGGAACGCCCATCGAGGCCTGGCGGATAATAGCGCTGAGCCATGAAACCCACCGTGCGGCAAGACTGGGCGATCTGACGGTTGGAAAAAAACACGGCTGTGAACGCCTTCTGTGCGGACACATCCCACGAGAAAATCGGCCCGTCTCCCGTGCGGAAAATCCCCAGAATATCCGGCGCCCTGTCAGCTTCGTCCGGATTATTCACCACGGTGATGAACACCTTGGCGCTGGTGCCTACTGGCAGGCGAATCGCTGCCCTCGTCGACTTGGCCCGCGCAGCAGCCCGACTAATGATCCCCTCAACCTCCTCCAGCGTGAGTCGCGCCGCTCCTCCGATGGTCTCATGCCCGGCCTCCGTCGTGCGTGGATCTGCACGCAAAGTGAAGCGTACCTCCCCCTCATACCCGCCAAGGGTGCGCTGCACATAAGGATAAGGTGCGGGTGATGCCGTTGGAGAGCCGGAAATCACAACCCCGTTGCTAGTCACATCCACCGCATTACCTAATGTAGCGAGTGCTTCAGGATCCCGCAGATCCCTAATGTCGGCCACGCGCTGCCCCACATAGGGAAGCCGAATCCCTCCCACGAGGACGTTCGTGGCGACGATCTTGGAGGAGGGCCGGAACCCAGTCTGACCAGCAAGCGCCACCAACTCATCCACATCCGACCCCCCCTTGAATCCGGTGGTGGCGGAAGGTTGCGTCTGGTTGAAAAAAACCGCCGCTGCCGGCGCCAGATCCGTGGGCGAACCGTCCCCGGTCACTCCAACGCCCCCGACCAACTCACCGTTCTTATAGAGAGGCACGCCGCCCGGGGAATCATTCAGACTACTCGGTGGAAACGCATCGGTACGCGCACCAGGAGACTCGTCGTCTGGCACCGGGTCCGAAACATCCGCTGTAATTAACTTCACACGGTTTACGGCGGAGAAGAAGAGGTTGGAAAACCCCACCCCGACCAGCGGGCCGTTCGGAGTGTTGCGAACTCCGGGCGGGAAGTGCTGCTGAACAATGAAGCCCGCCGTGCGCGACGTTAGAGCGTTCTCATTACTGCTCAGGAACGCCGATGTGCTGGCACGCGTCACAGCCCCCGCAGCGAGTCCGTAGTTCCGAAGCACCGTAAGGTCCGTCAGATCGAAGGCTGGAAGCGTGGCTGGCAATCGCCCATTCACATCCCACAATCCGAGCATAAAACCCTCGCGGTCCGTCACCGCAATCACCGCACCATACCCTCGCCTCTTCGCCTCGGTGGCCGCCTGCGAAATCACGCGCTCCACATCCGCCTGGCTCAAAGACTCCGCAGCGGAGGCAGCGCCGGAAATCACCCCGCTCACTAGCAAGGTGCTTACTAAAAGCCTGAAATTAACAAATGCCCTCACGCTTAAGATTCCAACGCGGAAGGGGGCTCCAAGCAAGACAATCCCTCATTATTTGGCCAGCATAATAGCATTGCTGCTAGCGTCCCAATTCCAATAGTTTCATCGCTCGTTCGTATCCATGGCAGCCACACCTTTCACGCAACTAACGACCAGACGCTGGCTCGTCGCCGCTGGCTCGGTGCTGATCGTCTCCGCTGACACTCCTGCGCGTGAACCCTCCGAGAGTTTCAAACTTTCCATGCCGAAGCTACGCACCCTTTTCTCAGAACGCGTAGCTAACACCAATCCTCCGCAGCAAGTCCCTCCAAAAGCTCCCCCTCAATTTAATCCAGACCCGGGCGGCGGCGCCGCTCCTGCCACCGCGACCGCTCCCACTCCCCGTGCGGCAACGGAAACACAGGCGCTCCCCTTTGCCGCCGAGCCGTTCCTCCCGGATCGATCAGGCGATCAATCCCCGCCTGTTCGCTTTGGTGAGGAGGCCCTCCCTCCGGAACTCAAACTCCCGCGCTCCAAGGTGCGCAGCCGTCCGGCCGTCGAACACGTTTGGGAGCATCCAGAGTTCCCCTTGGGCAGTCAGGGACTCGGCCTCCTCCCTCACTCAGAAGCTGTTCCCAACCGTTGGTTCCTTAACTTCCCACACTGGCAACGGTACCGCGACCCCTCCCACGAAACCCCGTACCAATACGAAACCCCCCTGCTCTGGCATCCCTACAGACAGAGCACGCTCAAGGGCGACGTACCCATTTTCGGTGAGGAGATCTTCGCCAACATCACCGCAAAGAGCTTCTCGCTCTTTGAGAACCGGATCCTCCCCGTCCCCAGCGGCGTCAGTACCGCAGCGCCAAACAGTTCTGAGTTCTTTGGCCGAGGCGAGCAGACGCTCTTCTCCACCGACACCTCACTCGCCGTCGAAATTTTCCAAGGGGAAACCAGCTTCAAGCCCGTCCACTGGCTTGTCCGCTTTCTCGGCGTCTACAACTACAATTACATCCGGGTCCGCGAAAACGGCCTCCTTGACCCCGACCCGCGGGGCACCGCCGCCAAAGACAACTACCCGTTCCCAAACACCTCAGTCATCCAGTCTCTGCCCCCGGACGGACACAGCGTAAATCCCGTGGGCGGCATCCCTTCGCCTTTTACCAGCAACATTCGACCGGGTGATGCCTTCAACTACCTCTCTCCCCTGCTCAACCCGGCAGGTGGCGCCCCGCTCACCCCGGTCGACCCGGCTACCAACAACGACACCAACTCCGGAGTCACCACTGGACGCACGGACTTCAAACGCACCCGCTCCACGGAACGCCAGCGCGACTTCTTCGCATTCCAAGAAGCCTTCGGCGAACTCCACATCAGCGACCTCTCCGATAACTACGACTTCGTCTCCTCCCGCTGGGGCCTCCAACCGTTCGTCAGCGACTTCCGCGGATTCATCTTTGCGGACACCAACCTCGGCGCCCGCATCTTCGGTAACTTCGACAACAATCGCTGGCAGTACAACCTCGCCTACTTCAATCAAAGGGAAAAGGACACGTACTCCGACCTCAATACCTTTGATTCCCGCCACCAGCAGATCCTCATAGCAAACCTCTATCATCAGGACACCATCTGGCCCGGCTACACCAGCCAGTGGAGCATCCACACCAACTTCGATGACGGAGGAACTCATTACGACAAAAACGGTTTCCTCACCCGCCCGGCGCTTCTAGGTAGCGTGCCCGACGAAGGAAACTTCTTCGGCGATGACGGCTCCGTGCGCGGTCACGAAGTGAAATCCGTCTACCTCGGCTGGACCGGCGACGGCCATATCGGCCGCCTGAACATCAACCACGCCTTTTATCAGGTACTGGGACAGGACAACTTCAATTCCCTCGCTGGACGCTCCGTCGACATCAACGCCCAGATGGCCGCGCTCGAACTCAGCTACGACCGCGACTGGTACCGCCTCAAGCTCTCAGGCTTCTACGCAAGCGGCGATAGCGACCCCACCGACGGCACCGCACGCGGATTCGACTCCATTCTCGACAACCCCTTCTTCATCGGCGGCCCGTTTAGCTGGTACGTGCATCAAGGCGCCAACCTCGCCGGCACCGCCGTCAACCTCAAGCAACGCGACTCCCTCATTCCCAACCTCCGCACCAGCAAGACCGAGGGCCAGTCCAACTTCGTCAACCCAGGCGTCATGATCCTCGGCGCGGGCACCGATGTCGACATCACCCCAAAGCTCAAGGGCTTCGCCAACGCCAACTATGTCTGGCTGGCACAGACCGAGCCCATCGCCACCGCACTCCAGAGCAACAAGATCAAAAGTGACCTCGGCTTGGACACCAGCATCGGCTTCAAATACCGCCCCCTCCTCATCGACAATATGATCCTGTCCGCTGGCCTCGGTTGCTTCTTCCCGGGCAATGGTTACCGCTCCATCTATCGGACCAACACCGAACCGGTCCCGGGCTTCGGTCCGCAGGACGACGCGGGCAAGGTGGACCCCGTCCTCTACAACATCTTCTTCACAGTCACGCTCACCTACTGAGCCCCCATGCCCCACACCTACAGCGCCCGCCCCCTTCTGGGCTTGTTGTGCCTTAGCGCACTGTGCCTCGCCGCGGCCACTTCTCTCGCCCAGTCCGCCAACTGGCCTCAGTTCCGCGGCCCCCTCTCCAACGGTTCGACCCCGACGGCCTCCATTCCCTCAGCCCCAGCCATTGTCTGGAGCGCTCCACTTCCAGGCCGCGGCATCTCCAGCCCCATCGTGGTCGACGGGAAAATCCTCCTCACCGCTTCCAGCGGTCCCACACAGGAAAAACTCCACGTCCTCTGCTTCGACGCCGCCTCCGGATCCCTCCTGTGGCAACGGGAACTGCGTGCCACCGGCCGCACCATGGCCCACGAAAAAACCGCCGTTGCCGCCCCCGCCCCGTGCAGTGACGGCAAACGCGTCTTCGCCCTCTGGAGTTGTAACGACCTGGTCGCCCTCGACCTCGACGGCAACCTGCTTTGGACCCGCGGCCTCACCTCCGACTACCCCAACGTCAGCAACAGCCTCGGCATGGCGTCCTCCCCTCTCGTCGTCGACAACACCCTCGTCGCCGTCGTTGAAAACGATAGCGAAAGCTACTCCCTCGGCATCGACGCAGATACCGGTCTCAACCTCTGGAAACTCGAGCGCCCAAAAAACGCCAACTGGACCAGCCCCGTCCTCTGGAAACCCACAGCCGATGCCAACCCCGTCGTCCTACTCCAGTCTTCAAAGGGCCTCCTCGCCGTGGCGCCGCGCACCGGCAGCGCTCTCTGGAGCTATGATGGCGGCGCTTCCACCGTGAGCTCCAGCGCATCCGCAGAGGGCCATGGGCTTGTCCTCGTCCCCTCCAACGGCCTCACCGCACTGCGCCCAGCGCCCAACAACGCACCCCCGGAACAACTCTGGAACGCGCGCGCCCTCAATCCCGCCACCGTCAGCCCACTCGTCCTCGGATCCCGCGTCCTGTCCACCAACAACGCCGGCGTCCTCTCCTGCGCAAACCTCTCCACAGGCGAAGCGCAGTGGAAACTACGTCTCACTGGCCCCTTCAGTTCCTCTCCCGTCGGCGCAGGCTCAACGCTTCTGATCGTCAGTGAAAAAGGCCTCGTCCAAACCGCGGACGTCTCCGGCAGCGAAGGCCGTCTCTTGGGCACCCTCCAACTCCCGCTCCGAGCTGAAACCAAGGAGCTCGTCTTGGGAACCCCTGCTCTCAGCGGCCAGCGCGTTTTCGTTCGTACTGAGAGCACCCTCTGGTGCCTCGGAGGTTCCTAAACGCCCACCAGTCGCCCCTCCCCCCCGCTCCTCATGCGCACCCGTGCGCCCGCACCCGCTCTGGCACTTGCTGCATACCTGCTCCTCTCAGGACTCGGGAGCGCGGATGACACCCGCGATGCCTTCTTCGAAAATCGCGTCCGCCCCATCCTCGCGAACCACTGCATCGACTGCCATGGCGAGAAGAAGCAAAAGGGCGGCCTGCGTCTCGACTCGCGCGCCGGTTGGGAACGGGGTGGCGACAACGGCCCCGCCATTGTCCCGGGTAAGAGCGCCGAAAGCCTTTTCTTCAAGGCTGTCCTCCATTCCGATCCCGACCTGAAGATGCCGCCCAAGGAACCCCTCGCGCCCTCCGATGTGGAGGCCCTCGCGAAGTGGATCGATTCCGGCGCAGCAGATCCGCGCACAGCGGCCGTGCGTCCGGTAGTCGATCCCGAGCAGGCAAAACGTCACTGGTCATTCCAACCTCTTGCACACACTTCCCCGCCGCCGGTCCACAATCCCGCATGGTGCCGCAATTCCATCGACCAGTTCATTCTTGCCCGCCTCGAATCCGCACACCTCCAACCATCCCCCCAGGCAGACAAGGCGACCCTGCTGCGCCGCGCGAGCTTTGATCTCACAGGGCTCCCACCCTCCGAAGACGACCTCCACGCATTCCTCGCCGATGATTCCCCGCGCGCTTGGGAGCAGGTGGTCGACCGCCTCCTTGCCAGCCCCCAATACGGCGAGCGCTGGGGCCGCCACTGGCTAGACCTCGCTCGCTACGCAGACACCTGCGGCTTCCACAACGACCTCGACCGCCCCCACGCATGGCGTTACCGCGACTACGTCATCGACAGCTTCAACGCCGACAAACCCTACCAGCGCTTCGTCGCCGAACAGCTCGCCGGCGACGAAGTGACAGACGCCGATGAACTCACCCTGGTCGCCACCGGCTTCTGCCGCAATGGCCCCTCCAATGACGACAACATGGGCGTCGATCGCGAGCAGTACCGCATGGACCAGCTCGACGACGTGGTCTCCACCACCGCCAACGTCTTCCTCGGACTCACCATCGGTTGCGCCCGCTGCCACGACCACAAGACAGACCCCTTCTCTAGCGCAGATTACTACAGCCTCATCGCCGTTTTCTACGGCACCGAAAAACGCGGCGTCCCAAAGGAGCCCCCCCCCAAGGATCCAGACAAAAACTCCGACCCCGAAAAGGCCGCCAAACCGCAGCCGATCAACTACCACGCCCTTGTGGAGACCAAGGCCACTGTGCGTCCCGTCCACATCCTGCGTCGCGGCAGCGTCAAGAATCCGGGCGCGATCGTCGATCCCGCTGTGCCTGCGGTTCTTTCCACCAACCACCCGCTCCCCCTGCAACCACCGCAGGCGGGCGCCAAGTCCTCGGGGCGCCGGATCGCCCTCGCGCAATGGATCACCAGCGAGCACAACCCTCTCACATGGCGGGTACTCGCCAACCGCATCTGGCAGCACCACTTCGGCTCTGGTCTCGTAGCCACCCCTAGCAACTTCGGCTTCAAAGGCTCCTCTCCCACACACCCCGAGCTCCTCGACTTCCTTGCTCATCAGCTTCTGGAATCCGGAGGCCGCTGGAAGCCCCTCCACAGACTGATCCTTCTCTCGGCCGCCTATCAGCAGGAGTCCCGCGCACGCACCGATGCATTTCAAACGGATCCCGAAAACCGCCTTCTGTGGCGAATGCCCATGCGCCGTCTCGAAGCAGAGGCCATCCGGGATGCCATTCTATCCAGTGCAGGCACACTCAACACCCGCGCGGGCGGCCCCGGAATCAAACCACGCATCCGTCCTGAGCTCCTCACCGCCAGCCAGCGCAACAAGTGGCCGCAACACGCGGAGGAGGGCCCGGAGCTCTGGCGGCGCAGCGTGTATATCTACGTGAAACGCCAGCTCTTGATGCCAATGCTCGAGCTCTTCGACGCACCCACCACCACCGACTCCTGCCCCGAACGCATCCACAGCGTGCTCCCCACCCAAGCCCTCGTGCTCATGAACGACGAGTTCGTCGAGGACCATGCCGCCCTCCTCGCCCAGCACGCATGGGAAAGCGCTCGCGGCGACTTCTCCACTGCCATCCGAATCCTGCACGAACGCACCCTCTCAAAGCCCCCCACCGCGCCCCGCCTCGCGCAATCCCTCGCATTCCTCCAGACCCAGACAAGTGCCGGCGCAAACCCCGTCGACGCGCTCGCCGACCTCGCCCACGTCCTCTTCAACAGCAGCGAGTTTCTCTCCCTCGAATGAACCGCCCTCTCTCACGCCGGCACATGCTCCAACTCGCCGGGGGCGGCTTCGGAGCCACGGCATTCAACGCCCTCCTCGGTGCCGATCAGCCCCCCTCCAACCCGGGGCCGGACCCCGCCCACCCACTGCTCGCCCGCCCGCCTCACTTCGCCCCAAAGGCCACGTCCGTCATCTTCCTCTTCATGTACGGGGGCCCGAGCCACATCGACCTCTTTGACCCAAAACCCGAACTCGAAAAGTGGCACGGCAAGGCAATCCCTGTGTGGAAACCGGAGGACGCTTTCATGGGCAAGAAGACCCAGAACGTCGCGATGAAGAGCTACTACGCGTTCGCTCCCCACGGCGCCTCGGGCATGGAAATCTCGGAAGCCTACCCGCACCTCTCCAAGCACGCGGACGAACTCTGCCTCATCCGCTCCATGCACGCAGAGAGCAACAACCACGGGCCAGCCCTGTTCCAGATGAACAGCGGTTTCATCCAAGCGGGACGCCCCAGCATGGGATCCTGGCTCACCTATGGCCTCGGCTCCGAAAGCCAGAACCTTCCAGGATTCGTCGTCCTCCTCGACCAACTGGGCGCCCCAGTCAACGGCGCGATGAACTGGTCCAACGGCTTCATGCCAGCCGCTTACCAAGGCGTTCCCTTCCGCTCAAACGGCGACCCCATCGCCTACCTCAACCCGCCCAAACGCACCACCGCCCAACGCCAGCGCTCACGACTCGACCTGCTCCAAAAGTGGAATCAGGAGTACGCCGACGCCCACCCCCTCGAAACCGCCCTCTCCGCGCGCGTCGCCTCCTACGAACTCGCCTTCCGCATGCAGATGAGCGCCGCCGAGTGCACCAACCTCTCCGACGAACCAGACCCCATTCGCCAAGCCTACGGCCTCGACCAACCCGTCACCCGCCACTTCGGACGCAACTGCCTGCTCGCCCGCCGTCTGGTCGAACGCGGCGTCCGTTTCGTCCAAGTCTACAGCGGCGGCAACGAGGGTCCCAAAGCATGGGACGCCCACGACGACCTTAAAAAGAATCACGACCTCCACTGCGCCGAAACCGACGCCCCCATCGCCGCACTCCTCACCGATCTCAAAAACCGCGGCCTCCTCGACACCACCCTCGTCGTCTGGGGCGGCGAATTCGGACGGTCCCCCGTCGCAGAGAACGGCAAGGGCCGCGATCACCATCCCAAGGGCTTCACCATGTGGATGGCCGGTGGCGGCGTCCGCGGCGGAATCATCCACGGCGCCACCGACCCCTTCGGTTACAACGCCATCGAGAACAAGGTCTCCGTGCCAGATCTTCACGCCACGATGCTCCATCAAATGGGCCTCGACCACGAACGCCTCACCTTCCGCCATTCCGGTCGCGATTACCGCCTCACCGACGTCAGCGGGCGCGTTGTGCGTGAGATTCTTGCCTGAACGGCTGCCTCCGCCCGTTCTCCCGTGCCTCTACATACAGACCAGAGGCCTGTTGCTATACTAGCTGCATCGGACCTAATCTAATTCCGCCCCCCCGCAAATGCCTCCCCCCAGAGACATCGAGGTGCGCTCTCAAAACGGCGACACCCTGCTCAAGACCACGCTCCCGTCCGGCATCTATCTCATCGGCGCCGACGAATGCGCGGCCCTTCGTATTCAGGGATCCGATGTCCGCGCCCAACACTGTCACCTCGTCATCAGCGAAAAGGAGGTCCTCCTGCTGGAGACCAACGCTGCCGATCCCTCCCACAGCACTACCGTTGTGCTCTCCCCGATGCGTCCAACCAGCATCGGTTCGGCTCAACTTCACCTCCACCAATCGTCTGCTCCAGAAAAGGAAAAAGCTTCATCCAAATACGCACTCGGCTCCGTCATCACCCGTGGGAGCTCCGGCCAGATCCACAACGCCGTCGAGAAAACCACAGGGCGCAGAGTCGCAATGAAGCTCCTGCCGGTTTCAGCAAACGACGAAACAGACAGCGACAGGTTCCTCGCAGAAGCCAAAATCACCGCGCAGCTCGAGCACCCGGGCGTCGTCCCCGTGTACGAATTGGGTACCGCATGGGCAGGTCGCCGCTTCTACACCATGAAGCTCGTCGACGGCATCACCCTTGCCAAAATCCTCGAGGACATCCACGCCGGCAATCCCGCGGTGGTGCACAAGTATCCCCTCGCAGCTCTCCTCGCAGCGTTCCAAAAGGTTTGCGACGCCATCGCGTACGCCCACAGCCGCGGCATCCTCCACCGCAACCTCAAACCCGAGAACATCACGCTCGGCGCCTTCGGCGAGGTCCTCGTCACGAACTGGAGCGTTGCCATCCACATCAATTCCCTTGCCGATCCCCATTCCCACAGAGAGGGCGAAGTCATCGGCACCGCCCGTTACATGAGTCCGGAGCAGGCACGGGCGGAAAACAGCACCCTCGACCCTCGCAGCGACATCTACTCCCTTGGCGCCATCCTCTTCCGCATCCTCAGCCTCCGCTCTTCGGTCGCCGACGGCCCCGTGCTCGAAATACTCGAACGTGTAGGCAGGGGACGAATCCTCCCTCTCAAAGATCCCCCTCGCAATCCCAAGGTCGAATCCCACCTCCCTGGCGGCCGAATTCCGGCCTCACTCGCAGCCATAGTCAACAAGGCCATGGCCTTCGATCGCAACCAGCGCTACGCCTGCGTGTCCGACCTCCTCAACGACCTGGATGGCTACCGCAACGGCTACCTCACCAGCGCCGAGCGCGGCACATGGTGGAAACGGGGCGCACTCTTCCTCTGGCGTCACAGGATCACCAGCGTCGCCGCCGCCTTCGTCCTTATCTTCGGCGGTGCACTCGCAGCCAAAAGCCTCATCGCAGCACGCCAAGCGGGAGCCGCCCTCGCCAAGCAGCGCTCCAGCGCCCCCATCCTGCGTCAACTCGCCCAAAGCGAGGCCGCATCGCAGCGCCTCGCCTCCGCACTCAAAAAACTCGATACCGCCCTGCAACTCGACCCGGATCACCTCCCCACCATCGCCCGCATGGCATGGATCAACGCCGGCCTCGCACGCATGAACGACGCCGCATCCCTCATGCGCAACGTGATCGAACGCGACCCTGCCAACGAAGAAGCACGGCAGTCCCTTCCCCTCTTCGAAAAACTCGCCCGCATCCCACCTCGAGACTGGTCTAAACGAGGCCCAAACTCCATCGCCCCGGAAGACACACGCAGCCTCGTCGAGTTGATGACCGCTCGTGGCCTCACCGGCGAAACCCTAGCACTCGGAAATTTCCTCACCCTCTCCTCGGAGCAAAAACAACAGATCATCACCAGCCGCCTCGAAGAACTCCTCGGAAAATCAGGCAACTGGGACCTCTCCCTCAACCAAAACACTTCCCCTAAAGAGATCCGCCTGATCATCCATGATCCAGCCTTCAGCAGTCTGGAACCTCTGCGAGGACTTCCCTTGGACGCCCTAGACATCGCCGGCACTTCGGTCACCGACATCTCCCCCCTGCGGGGCATGGACCTCAAGGTGCTGAAAATCTCCGGACTCAACGTCTCAGATATTTCTGTGGTACAAGGAATGCCGCTTCGTAATCTGGACATTCGAAACACGCAGGTGTTCACACTCGCAGCGATTCGAGGCGCGTCCCTCGCTCATCTTCATGCGACCGGTTGCCCGCTGCCCGACTTCAGGCCGCTCAAGTTTATGCCACAGCTCCAATACCTGAGCTTGGGCAACAATCTGGCCCCGCTCGAATTATCCCTCCTCACCACCAAACAGATCGTGAGTCTCTCGCTCGATCAGTCGGGCATCTCCGATCTCTCTCCACTCACAGGCCAGCAACTGGAAAGACTCTCCATCTCCTCCAACCCCGTCTCGGATCTGTCCCCGCTCAAGAGCATGCCAATTGTCGAACTCCACATGCTCAATGTCGGCCAACCCAAAGGCATGGAAACTCTGGCGACCATGCCAAACCTCACCTCCCTGCACATCTCCTCCGAGTCGGTTCCGTTCCTCCCTGCGGCCCTCCTCAAGAAGCCCGATCTCAAGATCATGATCGATCCCGCACCCCGATCCTCTGACGACCTCCAGCGCGATCGATCCAACCCAAATCCCCAACCTCAGTCGCCGCCCCAGCCGCAACCCATACCGGCTCCTCAGCCGCCTCCGCGCCAAGGCTAAGCCCCACTCGCGCCGTCCCTAGTTCATGCGCCTCTGCACCCTCCAACCCCTCCAACCTTCAGCCAAGGAGGTGGCCACATGAGTCCCTCTCCTCCCATGGTCGTGACCCTGCTCACCACCGCCGGCCAACGTCTGCTGGAACTCCCGCTTAGTCCGGGAACCCACACCATCGGCAGCGCCGATACCGCATCCCTTCGCATCCAACTCCCAGGCATAGAGCCCCTGCATGCGCGCCTCAGCGTCGATGACTTCGGCCTCACCGTGGAAAGCCTCGTCGACGACAAACCCGTGGAACTCGACCAGATCCCACTCGAAAGCACCGCACTCATGTTCCCGGGCCAGCGCCTCAAGCTCGGCGACCTCTTCCTTGAACTCGAGGCCCCAGACCCCTCCTCCCGCCCTCCCTCAAGCGATAAGTACGCGATCGGCGACGTCTTCGCACGCGGCGGCATGGGCGTCGTCCGCTCGGCCCTCGACCCGGAAATCGGCCGCACCGTCGCTGTCAAAGTTCTGCACAGCAATCTTAAGGATCCCACGCAGAAACATCGCTTCCTCAACGAAGCCAGACTCACCGCACGCCTCCAGCACCCAAGCATCGTCCCAGTCTACGAACTCGTCGAAGAACACGACGGCGACAACTTCTACGTGATGAAGTTGGTCCAAGGCGTGACCCTCAAGAAAATCCTCGATTCCCTCGCCAAAGATGACGCGGAAATGGCCGCCAAGTACCCGCTCCCCACCCTCCTCACCGCCTTCGGCAAGGTCTGCGACGCCATCGCCTACGCGCACAGTCGCAATGTCGTCCACCGCGACCTCAAACCGGACAACATTATGCTCGGCAACTATGGCGAGGTCTTCGTCATGGACTGGGGCGTCGCCAGGGAATTCGGCCACAACGACCAATCCGAAGTATCCCTCTCCGATGCCTCCGACGCGGGCCTCACCCTAGACGGCGAAGTCGTCGGAACCCCCCAGTACATGAGCCCCGAACAAGCCCGCGCAGAGGGATGGGCCATCGATGGCCGTAGCGACATCTACGCCCTCGGCGGCATTCTCTACGAAATCCTCGCCCTGCGCGCCTCCATTTCCATGCGCCCGGACCTCCGCGGCAACGAGGGACTCCTCGACATTCTCGATCGCGTGGGCCGCGGCCAGATCACCCTCATCTCGCCCCCAAAAAACATCCGCTTTCAGCACCTGCCAAGCGGCCGCATCCCGGAGGCCTTCACCGCCATTGTCTCAAAGGCCATGGCCCATGACCAGAGAGCCCGATATAAAAACGTCACCGCCCTCCAGCAAGATCTCGAGAGGGTTCAAGGAGGCTATCTCACCACGGCAGAAAACCAGACGCTGCGCAGGAAACTCAGCCTCTTTGTCGCTCGCAACCGCACCCTCCTCGTTGCATCCCTCCTCCTCCTCTTCATTGCATCTACCGCCATTTTCCAGACCATTCGATCAGGTCAAAACGCCGCGCGTGCACTCGCCGAACTCACGTCCACTGCCTCGTCCCTTCTCGCAGCGGCGGACCGCGAGGCTTCTTATAATCATCTCGACAGTGCCTTGGAAAAACTCGATGCCGCACACCTGCTCAACCCGGCCCTCCGCATTGACCCCAGCCTCCGAGTGTGGATTCACATTGCACAGGG
Organism: Chthoniobacter flavus; assembly: GCA_945861435.1. GTDB lineage: Bacteria > Verrucomicrobiota > Verrucomicrobiia > Chthoniobacterales > Chthoniobacteraceae > CAIURC01. Next base: position 36,559 of record CAMAUX010000004.1, read on the forward strand.
CCAGCCCATCCCCGCTGCAAATGCGCTGCGGAGTACCGCTCAGGGGGACACCGCTCATCCCTCGGCTGCGTCACTGCTCCCTATTCTCAGCCGCCTCTTCAACACTCCCATTCATGATTGGTCTCCGGAGGACCGCCTCGCGCTTCTGAACACACTCGAAACCCACGGCCGCTCCGGAGAACGCCTTCACCTCACCCACCTCCTCCAAGCCAGCGCCGCCCCGATCCTCTCCCTCATCCAAAACCAACTCGCTTCTCGCCCCGGTGGAGACAATTTCATCGTCTCCATCGACTCCCGTGGCCTCATCGCCGTCGAGCTAAAGCAGTTCTCCTCCCACTCGTCCCTCGAACCACTGCGCGCTCTGCCCATAAGGTCCCTCAACCTCAATGGCTCAACCACAATCTCCGACCTCTCCCACATCGCCGGACTAAAACTCGTCGCCCTTAAAATCTCCGGCAGCCCGGTCACCGACCTCGGCCCTCTGCGCGGCATGCCCATCGAAATCCTCGAAGCTCACGGCTGCCCCCTCTCCAGCATCGATATACTGTCAGGCATGCGTCTCCGACGCCTCACCCTCTCAAACAAAGCCCTCAAGTCAGCCAACCTCAGCGTCCTCGCAGACGCCCCGCTCGAAGAACTCGAACTCTCGGGGCTCCCCGTCGGAGATCTCACGCCCCTCAGCCGCAAACCCCTTCGCATCCTCAAACTCATTAACAGCGACGTACGCGACCTCGCCCCTCTTCACGGCGCTCCCATTCGCATCCTCGACCTCCAAGGATGCTCTCAACTCCAGTCCGCCAACCAACTCGCTGTCCTCGTCCGCCTACGCGAACTCACCGAACTCTCCCTTCCTCCCAACGCCGAACTCCCCGAACTCCTGCGCATCCATCCCGCACTCCAAAAAGTCAGGATGATCCCCTTCGCACCGACCTACCAATCGAAGGACACCTTCTGGGAGCAGTACCAAAAAAGACGCTCCCAAGCCCCTGCTCACCCGCGCATCAACGCCGCATGGATCTGGGGCGACTCCGCAGCCAATGGCAAATTCCCGCCCGGCAACGAGCAAGTCCTCCTGCGCACCACATGGAAGCTCGATGCCCCGCCTTCCTCCGGCATCGCCTTGGTCACCTGCGACGACGTTTTCAACCTCTACATCAACGACAAGCCCGTAGCGTACAGCGCCGAATTGGCAAAACTCACCTCCATCCCACTCCACGACAAACTCCAAAAGGGCGACAACCATATCGTCGTCGCCGCATCCAACGTCGGCGCCGGCTCAAACCCAGCCGGCTTCTTCTTCTACGCCGAAGCCGCACTCTCCAACGGATCCCGCACCTCTCTCGCATCCAACTCCTCATGGGAATGCATTCCCAGATCCCTCGATATTCGTCCGGAGCGCTACGCCGAACTTCCCAAGGATTGGAAACCCGCCACCGAAGTAACCGCAAATGCTCAATGGTCGGCTATCATCTCCAGTCAGGGCCCGCCTCTCCTTGACCAACCTGCCGCTCAAGCACCCGCCCGCTAACAACCCTCGCCGATCATCTCTCCAGCCCTTATTCACTCACTTTCGTGATTTCCCGTCGATCCCTCCTCAAGAATGCCGCCGGCGCCGCCCTCTCCACCGCGCTCCCTCTCTTTCCTCACGTCCGCGCACAAGACCCCGCCCACATCCTCGGCCACGCCAACTTCCGCTACCGTATCGTTCCAGACTGGGGACTTCTCAGCTCCGATTCCCCCGTCAACAACTGCCACGGCATCGTCTGCGACCAGGAAGGCCATGTCATCCTGCTCACCGACCACACCGCCAACAACGTCCTCATCTACCACCCGAACGGCCGCCTCGCACACAAGTGGGGCACTACATTCCCGGGTGCACACGGCCTTTCCATCGTCACCGAAGGCACACGAGAGGTGCTCTATCTCACCTGCCTCCAAACCCACCGCGTCGTCAAAGCAACCCTCGACGGCCAGATCCTCCAAGAGTGGGCCTGCCCCATGCAGAGCGCCAAATACCAAAGGCCTGAGGACTACAAACCCTCCTGGACTCTCCACCTTCCCGATGGCTCCTTCTTGGTTCTCGACGGTTATGGTCGCGACTACATCCTCCACTACGCTGCCGATGGCAGCTACCGCAGAACCCTCGGAGGTCCCGAAGGCGGCATCACTCATTGGGGCCCACATGGTGGTATGGTCGACCCGCGTTCCGCAGACGCCCCCTCTCTCCTCATCGCCATGAGCGATCAGCAGCACTTGCTCCACCTCGCCCTCGACGGCTCGCACCTTCGCAAAATCTCGCTGCCCGGTGGCAACCCCCGGCAGATCCGTTTTCACGACCAGCACTTCTTCGTCGCCCACCTCGCCGACAACTGGCCCAAGGATCGCAACAGCCGCGGCTTCCTCTCCGTTCTCGATTCCAAACTGCGGGTCGTCTCAAACGTCGGCGGAACCGCCCCGGCCTACGATGATGACGGCAACCTCCTGCCCATGCGCTCTCTGGAACCTGTGTTCACCCACCCGCACGACTTGGTCGCGGGCAACGATGGATCCCTCTACGTCGCGCAATTCGCTTCGGGCCGCACCTACCCTCTCAAGCTCGAACGTATCTGACCCCAGCCCACGCACCCGAAGAGACCAACCCTAGAGCAGGTCCGGATAATGCGCACGCGCCACATCCTCGCACTTGCGCAGGATGTTTGCCGCACTGTCCTCGTACCGGATGTCCTCCAACAACTGCCGGCACGCAGCGAGGTCCAGCGCTTGCACTGCACGCTTCACCCGCGGCACCAGCGCCGCGCCCGTGCTCAACTCGTCCACTCCCAAACCCAGAAGCAACGGCGCAAGCACCACATCGCCAGCCATCTCCCCGCATACCCCAACCCATAGGTTGTTCGCATGCCCGGCTTCCACCACCATCCGAATCAGCCGGATGATCGCCGGATGCGTCGCCTCGTAAAGATGGCTGATCCTCTCGTTGAGCCGGTCCACCGCAATCGCGTACTGGATCAGGTCGTTGGTCCCAATGCTGAAAAAGTCCACCTCCCTCGCCAGCAAATCCGCTGACACCGCCGCACTGGGAATCTCCACCATCGCCCCAACCTCCATCTCCGGATCGAACGCCACCCCCTCCCGCCTCAATTCTTCCCGGCACTCCTCAAGGATCCGGTTGGCACGCCGCACCTCATCCACGCCCGATATCATCGGGTACATCATCCGCACGTTCCCCAATACGCTGGCCCTCAGAATCGCCCTAAGCTGCGTCTTGAAAATGTCCACCCGCTCAAGACAAAACCGAATCGCGCGCCACCCGAGAAACGGGTTGAGCTCCTCCGGAAGATTCAGCGCGCTCATGAACTTGTCTCCGCCAAGATCCAGCGTCCGAATGATCACACTGTGAGGACGCACCGCCTCCGCCACTTTGTGATAGGCTTGAAACTGATCCTCCTCGCTCGGTAGCTCCGTGCGGTTGAGATAGAAAAACTCCGTACGGTAAAGCCCTACTCCCTCCGCCCCGGAAAGCTGCACCTGCTCGATATCCTCCGGCAGCTCAATGTTCGCCGAGAGGATCACATGCCGGCCATCGACCGTCGTCGACTGTGTCTCCCGCAGCTTGTTGAGCTGCTCCTCCACCTCCGTCTTTTTGATCTCCAGCTGCCCGTACTCCCAAAGCGTCTGGTCACTCGGGTTCACGATCACCACCCCGTTGTAACCATCCAGCAGCACCTGATCCCCGCGGCTCAGTTGCTCGCTCACATCATGCAACCCCACCACCGCAGGAATGTTCAGCGATCGCGCCATGATCGCGGTGTGCGACACCTTGCTCCCTATGTCCGTCGCAAATCCCAGCACAAGGGAACGATTGAGCTGCGCCGTGTCCGAGGGCGTCAGATTGTGCGCCACCAACACATGCTCGGAGTCCAAACTCCCCAAGTCCCTCCCGCCTTTTCCGAGCAGGTTGTGGATCACCCGCCGCATCACGTCGTGGATATCCAACGCACGCTCCCTCAAATACGGGTCGTCAATCTCGCCCAGCGTCTTCGCATATCGTCCCGCCACCTCGCTGAACACGTGCTCCACGTTGCGGCGGTCCCGCTGAAGCATTCTCAGAACCTCATCAATCAGCGTCCGGTCCTCCACCACCAAGAGGTGAGCATCGAAAATACTCGCATCCTTCGCCCCAATCGACTGCTCGATACGCTCCTGAAGCTCCAAGATCTGCGCCCGGGTCGCCAATAGCGCCGCCTCAAACCGCGCAATCTCCCCAGGAATCTCGTCTTCGCCTACGACGCGAGGGGCGGGCAGCTCGTCATCCGCGCGATGCAAAAACACCGTTCCTCGCGCAATCCCAGGCGACACTCCAATCCCGTGAAAGCGGCGTTCCTGTCTGGAACTGTCTGTCGGCGCACTCATGCATCCATTCCGTCCATCCAGACGGATCCCGCACCAACCTTAGCACGCACCTGAAAAAAATCTGTCCGGAAACTCGCAACCCGTCGCAGCCCCTCAGCCCCGGCAGATAACCGCGGCTCAATCCTCATCGAACTTGCTCTGGATGATGGTCTCGATCTCCCCAAGCGCACGCTCCGCATCCGGCCCCTCGCATGTCACCCTCAGCTTCGATCCCAGCCCGGCCGCCAGCATCATCAACCCCATGATGCTCTTCCCATTGACCTGCTCGCCGTCCTTCTCAATCCAGATCTCAGACTTAAAACGACTGCACGCCTTCACCAACATCGCAGAAGGGCGCGCATGCAGCCCCAGACGATTCTGGATGGTCAGTTCCCTCGTAATCTTAGGGTGGGATCCCACTTCAGCCTTGCGAGTCAGGAAGCCCATCACTGCTGGTTTTTCTGCATGAGGTTGAGGAGGCGCTGGTTGAACTCCACCGCACTGTTCTGACCCATGCCCTTGAGCTTCTGGTCCAGTGCTGCCACCTCGATCAGGCGGGCCAAATCTCGGCCCATCCGAACCGGGATGGTAATGTGGGGGACCAGAATCTCAAGTATCTCGAAGTATTCCTGATCCAATCCAATCCTATCGACCTCCTCTAACTCCTGCCAATCCTTTAGTGTGACAACTAAATCCAGCCGCTTCTCAGTACGCACGCTCCCCACCCCAAAGATCGACATCACATTGATCACCCCAATCCCGCGCACCTCCATGTGGTGACGCGTCAACTCCGGCGAACACCCCACCAATTCCCGCCCCTCAATCGCCCGAAACCTCGTGATGTCGTCACTCACAAGACTATGGCCGCGCTCCACCAATCCCAACACACACTCACTCTTGCCGATCCCGCTTGAACCGCGAATCAGCGTCCCAACCCCAAGAATGTCCACCATCGACCCGTACTCGCTCTTCGTGGGCGCAAAGTCGAACTCCAGTGCCAAGGTCGCCTTGTTGATAAACTTCATCGTCACCATCGGCGTCCGGAACACCGCCACCCCAGCCTTCTGGGCCTCCTCCAGCAGCACAGGCGGCGCCTTCACCCCACGCGACACCACAAGGCACGGAATCGGCTGACCACATAGCAACCGACTCCGCTCCCGCATCTGCTCCGCGGGGAGGCTCTTCAGGTACGACAACTCCGCACTTCCAAGCACCTGAATCCGCTTCTCCGCAAAGTAACTGTAAAAACCCGACAGCGCCAGACCCGGCCGGTTGATAGTTGGTTCCCGAATCCGCCTCTCAAATCCCAACTCCGGCCCTGCAAGCTTAAGTTGCAACGCTTCCGCATGGCGGGTGTAGAACTCCCCCACGGTCAGGGTCGGTCGCTGGGCTTCGGATGCGCTCATCAAAACCATGTATATTAGTCGCCGCTCGCCCAAATGAAAAGCGCGTCGCATCAAAATTACCCCCCCGCGACTCCGCCAGTCTACTCCGTCAGCCCGGCTCCGCTTCAATTAACCCAAGCAACCCGTCCCTACGCACATGCAACACGGAAATCCGCCCACTGCACTCGTCTTTAAACAACTGGAACGAACGCCCGGAACAGCCCAACTGTAAACGCGCCTCTTCCAGCGACATCGGCTTGAGTCCTATCCGCTCCAAACGAATCTCCTGCATCTCCCCCCTGGGCGACCCATCGCCCCCATCGCCCCCATCGCCCCCATCGCCCCCATCGCCCCTGTCAACCCGCTGCGCTGCCTCCACCCCTCGCCTCACAACCCGCTGCGCACGCAGCCTCCGCGTCTTACACTTCCGGATCCGCCTACAGATCTTGTCCACCACCCCATCGAGTGAAGCATACATGTCTCTCGTCTCGCATACCGCCTCCAACCTTACGCGAGCCCCACACCTGAGCACCAACTCCGCCCGGTGCCGGCCCCTCACCACACCAAGGATGACGTGTGCCTCCCGCACCCGCGGAAACCCTTCTGGCAAATGCCCCAGCTTCGCAAGTGCGTAGGCTCTGAGGCCGTCGGTCAACCTCATCTGCCTCCCTGTGAACTGCACCGACAGCCCCCCATCATCCCCATCATCCCCATCATCCCCATCGTCCCCATCGTCCCCATCGTCCCCATCATCCCCCACCTGCAGCATCCCGCCACGCTCCCCCCCCCCAACACCCCACGCGCTCGAAACCCCATTTTCCCATTTGTTACGTCTCACACTCGTTCCCCTTTCTTTTTCTCCTCATTCCCCTCGCTTTACCCACCACCAAACTCGTCCCGTCCGCATTCAACCCTTACCATCCCACCTACCCCAACTCCCTGCGGTTCACATCTGGAAACTCTCGCCCAGATAGACCCTCCGCGCCACCGGATCGTTGACGAGAAATTCCTTACTCCCCTGTGTCTCTACTCGCCCCTCGAAGATCATGTAGGCCCGGTCTACAATCGCGAGAGTCTCCCGCACATTGTGATCGGTGATCAGGATCCCCAAACCAGAATCCCTCAACTTGGAGATGATCTGCTGCACGTCATGCACAGCAATCGGATCCACCCCGCTGAAGGGCTCGTCCAGCATCAGCAGACTCGGCCGACTCACCAGCGAACGCGCAATCGTCAGACGCCGCTTTTCACCACCGGATAGCGTCAGCGCCAACTGCCTGGCCACATGCGTGATCCCAAATTGTTCCAGCAACTCCTCACACCGCGCCCTGCGCTCTTTGCGCGAAAGCGGCTGCATCTCCAGAATCGCCATCAGGTTTTCTTCCACCGTGAGCTTCCTGAATATGGACTCTTCCTGGGGCAGATAGCCCATCCCCATCCGCGCACGTCGGTACATCGGTTGGTCCGTGACATCCTTCCCGTTGAAAATCACGCGCCCCCCATTGGGACGCACCAGCCCCACGATCATGTAAAAACTCGTGGTTTTCCCGGCCCCGTTGGGCCCCAGAAGCCCCACAATCTCTCCCTTCCCCAACTGGATATCCACCCCGTTCACCACCGCACGCCCCCCGTACACCTTTAACAATCCTTCGGTTCGCAACAGCGAACCAGAAGCCACCTCCGGCACCCCAGCCCTACTGCTCAGCATCTCCTCACTCAAGTCCATGTGCGACATACTCAACGCCCCGATGGCTTCTCTGCACCCCCATCTTTGATCACGCTCTTGTGCGGCCCCTGAACGCTCATCCGGCCGTCCCGGGTAAGAATCATGATCGTGGACTCATCGAGCGAAACAACGGTGTTAAGGCCCTGCTGGATCCATGGCATCCCCGTCAAAGTCACCTCCTCCGTTTCCGTCACATACACCGCCATCCGCCCCTCCCCGACACTTCGTGAAACCGCCCCGTTCACATCCTTCTTCTCCTGCACAATGTGGACCCGCTTCCCTGAATCCGCCTCTGCCACCGCCTTCTCCAATCCGCCGCCCCCAGCGTCGGCCGCCTTCGCTGCTACAGAGCCCTCAACCGGCGGAGCAATCGCTCCCTTTGCCGGACCCACCGCCTTTCCATCAGTCCCCTTGGCCTCCTTTCCCACGGCCCCAGGGTTCTTGAGATGCGCTGTCAGTTTGTCACAGGTCAAAGTAAACTGCGGGTTGTTAACCGTAACCTCACCCACAAATACCGCGATATGCCTGCGGTTGTCGAAATTGGACGCCATCGCGACCACTTCAGTCGCATCCTTGTGTTGATCCGGACGCTTGTCCGACTTGGCAACCACCCGTTCCCCCACCCCACCGAGTGAGCCCACCCCTCCCCTTCCCAAGGGCTCATCTACAATCGCTGACTCCAACGCCCGCGACAGATCCTTCGAGTCCGGTGCCTTGAAAAGATTCTCCTGCGCAAGGGTGACACCCGCGCCCATCACCAACACACCGGGCACCCAGAACAAACGCCAGAAATCAGCGACCTTCATCCCCTCGGCCCCCCGTCCCCGTATCGTCAGACTTTGGTTTGTCTTCATCACTTAGTTTGTAAAGCAGCATCCTTACGCCCTCGTCGAAATTACCCTGCCGGGTATCCATATTAAACTCAAAATTACGCCCAGTCAGTTGGAAGTCCCTCCGCTCCACAACCACCCCTTCCTGACCCGTGATCATGCGCGTCACCACATTCAACACCCCAGATGGTATCGTGATGTTCATCTCCCTCCCCCCATCTTCACCAAATGTCTCCACACGCACATCGCTTACCTTCACATGATCCTCGTCCAATTTGTCCGCCACCCCGATGAAGAAATTCATCTTCAGCCGCCCTTCCGTGTCGACATAAGGAATCTTCAACCCCTTGGACTCATGCCCCTTCACCAAAGGCAGACTCATGCGCGAAGATTTCGCCACCCCGCCCGCGCCCACAGTCCCTCCACCAGCCACCTTCCCGCCGTCCTGAGCCGCCACGGACCTGACTTTCTCGGAATCTTTTCCAGAACCTTTGCCCTTAACCGAATCCTTCCCCCCCGACACGCCGGAGGGAATAACGGATGATTCCACGCCTGCCACAGACTTCGACCCTTTCTCAGCGGCCCAAGACCGCCCGCCAACACCACCAACCAAGCTCCATGCGACGACCAACGCAGCTACCAGTAGCTGTCTATACAATCTCATGGATCTGAATGAGTTTCTTCAAAACACTGGGAAGTTGCGCCAGCGCAATCTGGTTGGGCCCATCCGACAGCGCCTTTGAGGGGTCCTCGTGCGTCTCGATGAACACACCGTCGCATCCCGCCGCCACGGCCGCCCTCGCCAAGACGGGCGCCAACACCCCGTCGCCACTGGTTGTGTCCCCACCGCCGCCAGGACGCTGCACCGAATGCGTTGCATCAAACACCACATGGTACCCAGCCTCCCGAATCCAGTAAAGCGAGCGCATGTCAGCCACGAGGTTGTTGTAGCCAAAGCTTGTGCCCCGTTCGGTGAAGAAAAACTGGTCACAACCAACCGCTGCCAGCTTGCGCGCGATGTTGGTCACATCCCATGGAGCAAGGAACTGTCCCTTCTTCACATTCACCACACGCCCCGTCTTCCCTGCCGCCACGATCAAATCCGTCTGCCGACAGAGAAACGCGGGAATCTGCAATATATCGATCCACCTTGCCGCCACCGCTGCCTGCTCAGGAAGGTGAATATCCGTCGTCACGGGCACCCCGAGCTCGCTTCCGATCTCTCCCAGCACACGGCACCCATCCTCAACCGAGCCCCCGCGGAACGAACTGCCGGACGTCCGGTTCGCCTTGTCAAAAGACGCCTTGAACACCCACTGCACCCCCAGTTCATCACAGATCACCTTCAGACTACGGGCCATCGACCATACGAACTCCTCAGACTCCATCACGCACGGACCAAGGATGAAAAGCGGCCGCCTTCCCCCAAGCTCACAGGAACCAATCTTCAGCGGTGATTTAGCAGCCATGTCGGGAGCGGTCAGAAAAAATGGTCACCAGCCAGACAAATGGCGGGACGGTACGTGTGTCTAAATAGAAAACGAAATAGAAAACGATCAGAGGGCAAAACGCGAACCAGTCGGGGGCAAAGGCCGCAACCGCACAGAAGCGGCAATCCAACCGAGCTTAACTAACCCCGCCCACGGCCACTGGCCAGATGTTTTCTAGCGCCCAAAAACCGCCCCCCCTCAGGCCGACGTCTCCTAGCCCTCTTCGGAGGCCTCCTCATACTCGCGCCGCAACCCCTCCACCACGGTCTGCAACAACTGCACTTCCGCCGCTGAGAGATTTCCCCGCGTCTTGTGCGCGATCATCGCAAGCTGATCCAGAAACACCTTGGCTAGCGCAAGATTCGCAGGGGGGGCCGAGGCTCCACTGCTCGGGTGCCGCCCCATCGCCATCAACGCCTGCTGTTGTTGCATCACCAGAAAACGCACGAAAACCTCTCCCATCCGCCCGTCATCAGCCGAACTTGTCTGCACCTCAGCCATACCCCTCCATAAACTGTGCCGCACGCCCCCTCGGCAAATGAAAACTTCCCCTTTCTCAATGCTTCCCTCCTATGCAACCCGCCAACTAGTCTGTCCCACAGCATGAAACTTCGTTCCCTCCTCATCGCCGCATCACTAGTATTCGGCGCCCTCCGTTCTGAGGCCCATGATGCCTCCACAGACATGGCGCAGGCTGCCAAGAACTGGCTGGCCACCCTCTCACCAGACCAAGCGGCAAAGGCCCGCTTCGAATTCAAATCTGAAGAGCGTACCAACTGGCACTTCATCCCGCGCCCGAGGAAGGGCCTTCCCATCAAGGAGATGACCCAGGAACAGCGTCTCCTCGCCCACGCCCTTCTCGCCACCGGCCTCAGCCACAAGGGCTATTCCAAGGCCGTCTCCATCATGAGCCTCGAGACCATCCTTGCTGAACTCGAGAAAGCACGCGTCAACGGCCCCGTGCGCGATCCCGAACTCTACTTTGTCTCCATCTTCGGCCAACCGGGTGGCGAGCAACCATGGGGATGGCGCGTCGAAGGCCACCACCTCGCCCTCAACTTCACCGTCGCAGGTAACGATGCCCCCGCACTCACCCCCTCCTTCTTTGGCACCAACCCCGGTGAAGTGCGCCAAGGACCGCGCTCAGGCACCCGCATCCTTGCCGCAGAGGAAGAACTCGGACGTTCCCTCCTCAAATCCCTCAACGACGAGCAGCGCAAACAAGCCGTCCTTCCCATCGAAGTCCCAAAAGAAATCCTCAACGACCCCACACGCGTAGAACCCACCAAGCCTGAAGGTCTCTCCCATTCTCAGATGAACCCCGAGCAGCGCGCTCTCCTCGCAAAACTCGTGAAGGAGTACCTCGACAGGCATCGGCCCGATGTCGCCTCCATCGAGTGGGATCGCATCGAAAAGGCAGGCCTCGACAAGGTCTTCTTCGCATGGGCCGGTGGTCCGGAGCGCGGCCAGCCACACTACTACCGAGTCCAAGGCACCAGCTTCGTCCTCGAGTACGACAACACCCAGAACGACGCCAACCACGTCCACGCCGTCTGGCGTGACTTCGCTCACGACTTCGGACTCGACCTCCTCAAGGCCCACTACGAGCAGTCCCACGCCAAGTAGTCCCTGAAGCTCCAGAGCCGCAGCTTCTCAGAAACTCTGGGCAGCTGCGGCCCGCTGCTTCTAACCCTAACCCCGCCGACTTACCCACCATGGCAGCCACAGCCATGGCCGCAACTGCCACCACTCTCCCCGGTCGCTTCCCCGGCATCTTCCGCACGAACTGACGCCACGGCCGCTGCCCGCACCTCTAGTTTGATACCCTGAAACGCGATCTGGTCGCGAATCATTCTCAACAACTGCCGCGCCATCCCATCCGGTTCGCTCGCGCAGTTGAGCACAATGCGCAGAGGCTTTCCGATCAGCATCGGATAGGAATCCTGCATCTCTCCGTCCAACGCAAAACTCAGGTAGGCGTTGAACTTCTCTTGCAACTGGAAGAGTTGCAGCTCGCTTCCGTCCCACGGGCGCGGCTCCACCATGATCAACACCACCTCACCCGCCTCCTCGTCATACTTGAGCGCATCGATCATCCCGGTCTGCTCGACGCCCCCAATTTGCACTCCCTCCTCACCCACATTCACCTCACTCTCCCCACGGGCGGGGACCTGCTTTGGTTGCTGCAGCGCTTCAGAAACGGAAACTGGATTTGAAGGGGTGGCCATGGAAGATTGCTGCTCCCCATAGCCGCTCCTTCGCCCGGCTTCAACTCCTCTCGCTCATTCTCGCTCATTCTCGCAAATGAAAGCTATCCGTGTCACCCAGTTCGGCCCTCCGGAAGTGCTTCAGTCCATCGAGATTCCCCAACCAATTCCGGATCAAGGCCAGATTCTCGTCCGAATCGAAGCTGCCGGAGTCAACCCCATCGACACCTACATCCGCTCCGGCAATTACGGACGCCTCCCCGAGCTGCCCTACACCCCGGGCTCCGATGGCGCCGGCACCGTCCTTGCCGTCGGCCATGGCATTCAATCATGGCAGCCCGGCCAGCGCGTCTACCTCGCGGGCAGCCTCACCGGCACCTACGCAGAAGCTGCGCTCTGCACCCCTGCGCAAATCCACCCACTTCCCGAAAACCTCTCCTTCAGCGAGGGCGCTGCACTCGGCATTCCCTACCCCACAGCCCACTACGCCCTTTTCGCTAGGGGACACGCCCAACCGGGTGAAACCGTCCTCATCCATGGCGGCTCAGGCGCTGTCGGCCAGGCCGCCATCCAACTCGCAAAGGCGCACGGACTCCACGTCCTCGCCACCGCCGGCACTGAGACCGGCCTCGAGCTCGTCACGCTCCACGGGGCGGACGCTGCCTTCGACCACACCCGACTCGGTTACCGCGAAGCCATCCTCGAGTATACCAATGGCCTTGGCGTGCACCTCATTGTCGAGATGCTCGCCAACGTCAACCTCGCCCACGACCTCACCCTCCTCGCTCCCAATGCCAATGGCAGTGCCAACGCCAAGGCTAATACCAATGGCCGCGTCCTCGTCGTTGGCAGTCGCGGCCCCGTCGAAATCAACCCGCGCGATCTCATGCTGCGCAGCGCAGATATCCGCGGCGTCCTCCTTTTCAACGCCTCGCAGGCAGAACTCTCCTCCATCCACGCAGAGCTCCAAGGTTCACTTCGCGCCGGCCAAATCCGCCCCTCAATCGCCCTCGAATTCCCCCTAGCAGACGCCGCTTCCGCCCACACCGCCCTCCTCACCCGCGGAGTCAACGGAAAGATCGTCCTCCGCCCCTGAATCTCAGTCGCCAACCTGCAATACCGCACCTGCCAATTTGGGGCGCAGTCTCAACCAAAAAGGCACCGCGGGCGAAAAGGTGAAGGCGGCTGATTCGCTCAGACACGAGCAGTTTCCTTCCAAACGCTCCCCTGGGGAAAAGCCCATATATAGGCCGCGAGGGCAAAGGAGCCCTGGCCTTGAATCTCCCCCGCCTTCCTTGCTCTGGGCCGTTGCACCAACCCACCAGCATTCCGGCCCATTGTCCGCTTTATCTCGACCGCCCTCAATGCACTGACTTGCGGGACCCCTTCAGCCACCGAATGAGAATCGTAACGGCAACCCAACTCACAACCACATAGTTCATCAGCACCAACTCCAAAATCGACCGCATTCCAGTGAACAGCGCCATCAACCCCGCACTGAAAATCACCAACTTTCCAACAGTCCACTCCCCGTCGCGCAGTCCGTTGAGCATGGTGCCGACGCGCCCGTAGAACCATCCGCCCGCGAGAATGCCAAGAAAGCCCGCAGACATATACAACTCGCCAATCACTGAACTCGAATACGACACCCCCTGCGCCCCCAAGGCCGAGGGCAGGTCAAACCCAGGGTCGGTGGGTTTTCCAGGCCAAAACACCCGTGGGATCGGCCGCACTGCAGCCCACACCACATATCGCCAGTACACATGGTCGTACTTGGCCGGAATCAATTGGATCATCTGCGTGAGGCGCAGGAAGTTGTCATCCACATGGAAATGATCGTTCCACTCGCTACGCAGTTCTGTAGCCCGAGTACGGTCCATAGCCACGGCAAAACCCTCGTTTCGGAAACTCAACATCGTCTGTAAGACCCACACGGTGCCAGCAAGCGCAACCACCACCAACACAGACGAGCGCACTCTAACGCGATCCTGCCTCAGCAGGTAAACGATGAGCGCCGAGCATACCATCACCCCAATGATCCGTCGCCCCCCTCCTTGAGAAAGGAATGCCGCAACGATGAGCGAAAGAACCCCGGAAAGCACTGTGTACCGATGCACCCACCCCACACGCATGGCGATCACCACCATCAGTGACGGAAGCAAATAACCGAAGTACGCCAACTGATCCCGAAATGCATCCCATCCCCCAAGGGCACCACGGCCCCAAGGCGCCAGCCATCGCGGCTGCCCCAGGTAATAAAACATCTCAAACACATTGAAATTGCAGGGGATGGCAAAGTTCAACATCGCGAGCCCAAACGCCAGCCAAGCGGCCCTCAGCACTTCTGCCGGTGAAAAGTCAACATCCGCAGCCCGCACAACCACACCGGGGAGACTCCACGCTTTCCCCCAGCAGGAAACCCACACGCCCACCCCAAAACAGCTGATTGCAGCAAAGCTGAACTGCACCTCCCCCTGACGCACGTCAGCCATCATGTAGGCGTCCTGAATAAGGTCGAGCAACAGCCAGAAAATAGGCGAGACCAGCGCCACGAATTCGCCGCGCAACACAGCCTTGGGATCCCGTATGGCAATCGCAACAGGCAGTCCCCCCAAGCCCAGCAACATCAGAATCCCGGAAAAGCGCAACGCCCCGAGTTCAGCGACATTCTCTGGAACCATCGCCACGGCGCAAAGCGTCGCTGCCACCAGCAAAGCGATCCCCACAGGAACAAGCCTGCGGGAGTCCCGACTGGCTGTCTCCACAGCGATCGCCGCCTCCGTTCGGGCGCTTCGCCCCCCCTCAATTTGTACAACGGCAGCCACTTTCATTCTTTGATAAGCTGCTCAAGTCCTTTCTGCAAACTTTGAAGGCTGAAGCGCTCGTCCAATCGTGCGTTTTGAGCCAGCCCATCCAACAGTCCGATTTCGCGAAGGCAACGCTTCAGCACGCCCGCTACTTGGTCCCCGTCCACTTCATCCAGAATCAACCCGTTCACACCATCCTCAACCACCTCCCCGCAGAACCGGCTGGCTATCACCGGCAGGCCATGAGCCAGAGCCTCTAACTGAGTAAGGCCAAACCCGTCGGAGTGGGTGGGAAACAGAAAAACATCCGCCTCCCCGTAAAAACGCCCCACCTCACCGCGTGTCACCGACCCGAACCATCGTACGCGCACACTGTTCTGAGCCGCACCCGGAAGCTCACCATGCGTCGCACCAACAACCCAAAACTCCACATGCTCACCCGCGAGAAGAGCTGCGGCCTCCAGAACAACTCCGATCCCCTTGCGAAGACTCACTTGGCCAAGAAACAGAACCCTCAGCGGCCTCGCCTCGCTGAACAAATCAGGATAGTGCCGACTACGACGGTTCCCTGCCTCTTCGTATGCGAGCGGCACAACCTCCACTTGTTTCTCGTCAATTCCCGCCCCTAGTAAACACTGCTTCGACCAGCGCGAATTGACCACAATCCGGTCAGCTAGGCTGCATTCCTCCCTCCAATCCTCCCAGTAACTGGCTGGGGCAGGCCTCCATCCATCTCGCGCAAGCACTCCGCTGCGCTCGCATACGCACCTAATGACCTCCTCGTCCTGCGGACCTG
This sequence comes from Chthoniobacter flavus, assembly GCA_945861435.1. Classification (GTDB taxonomy): domain Bacteria; phylum Verrucomicrobiota; class Verrucomicrobiia; order Chthoniobacterales; family Chthoniobacteraceae; genus CAIURC01. The sequence goes on from CAMAUX010000004.1 coordinate 52,189, forward strand.
GATCAATCTGCCCTAGCACCGTCATCCATCCCTCTCTGCGCGCCCAACGCAACGCTTCAAGCCCCGCGTAACTGTACGAAAACAAAACCGGCCTCCCCCCCCCATGCACTCCCGTAATACCGCCTTCGAGCACTTCCAGCACCTTGGCACCAAACCAGCGGTTGCGGGCGATGATGCGCTCCCATCCCTCAGTGCCCAGACACCGCTGATGTAATTCAAAACCCATCAGGCCCCAATTCCAAGCGATCGGCGAAATCCCCTTCAATCCGGGGTGAAAGCGCTCTCCCAGCCTCCTTCTTGCCGTCGACAGAATACTGCCAGGCTTAACCCACGCATCCGTCACCAGAGCAGCCAAACGCCCCGACCCGTGCAGTGCACGAGCAACAGCATAGTGCTCCCTCGCGCCCAACTGCGCGCATACCCACCGCCCGCTGAGTTCCGACTCCGCCGCCATCATGCCACCGCCTCCTGTCCTCCACGTAATGTTTCCGGTGGAATGGCGATGCACCCCGGACGCCGTCTTTTTATCCAGTAGCTTCGAAGGTCCCCCACCCCAACCGTGCGCCGGTAAGTCGCGAACCTACGGATCTGCCCAGGAATCCGCCCCACCCCCTCATGGATCCCATCCAGACGCCCTACCTTGAGCAGCCACACAACTCGTCTCAACAACTGTACCGCACCCACCCACCACAGCGTCGGCGGATACCGCAGATAAGTCAGCAACCCAATGTTAGCAATACTCGCCGCGGTAACCTCCCGGTCCGCATGCCTTGCGAGGTCCGTATCATGAAAAACACGCAGCCATGGAGTCTGGAAAACAAGTCCCCCCATCGCGCTCAGGCGGATTGCTAGATCCACCTCCTCAATCCCATAGGCTGTCGCCACTGGAACGTAGCCGCCGGCCCTCAGGAAAAGGGAACGGCGAAAAACCGCTGCTCCGCCGCAAAAGTCGGCGCACCACTGGCCGGTAGGCGCGTCATCGATCAGAGGCTCCCCTCTGTGAACCACCCCACCGGTATAAACCGCAGCATCCAAGGCATCCGCAAGCCGCTTCACCCGCGCAAAAAAATCCCTGTCCACCGGCCAAGAGTCGTCATCGAAACTCGCAACCAACTCCGTGCGGGCAGCCTCCATCATCCGATTGCGACCGCCCCCAGGCCCCACGCGTCCCTCAGATACAATGATCCGCACGTTCTTAAAGCGGTTCCGCACCGCATCCGCGCAAGCCTGCTGACCGCCATCGACGTGGACGATAATCTCCGCCGGCGGTGGGTCGCATGATTCCAGAACCTCCAGCGTGTGCAGCGTCTGCTCAATGCGTGCGTAGGCCGCCACCATCGCGCTGACACCCGCCAGATCAGGCGATCCGCTCATGACTGCTGCGATCCCATGCAGGCATCGCCCCCTCGCTGAGCCCCTCCTTCGACAGACCAATCCGTTCTGCGCACAAAGTCCCCCACGTCACGCAGTGCCACGAGGTTCTCCACCGATGCCGATTGGTAGTCCCTACCAATGGCACAGAGGGTGCCGCACGCGGCCACCCTAAAGAGGGCAAATCCCTGACATAGCAGCAGGTCAAGCAGGTCAGATCGCTTCGAAACCACTCCAATAGAACCCTCCAAACCCACCTCAAAATACACACACTCCACCGACCGGAGCAGCCTTCCGGCCCCGTCCAGAACCACCTTCTCATACCCCTCCACGTCCACCTTCAACAACTGCACCGGGGCAGGTTCCGTAAAGAATTCATCCAGACTCACCATCTCAACCTCCATATCGCCACCCACTGCCAGTACCTGATTCATGTCATCGGCACTCCGATCGGAGAAGGCCACCCTCCCGTGGCAGGCTCCCACGGCAAGGTTGTGCACAGTCACATTAGTCACTCCGTTGAGCTCAAGGTTCCCACCCAAATACCCGAAAATCCGCGGGTGCGGTTCAAAAGCATGGATATGACCTAGGGCCCCCACCCGAAGGGAGGCCGTAAGCGCCGTGTCACCTATGTTGGCCCCCACGTCGATCACGCGGTCGCCCTCCCGAAGATACGCCCGCAACAGTGACAACTCCCGCTCCCGGGCCCCCGGATTGATCCAGAGTGAATAAGATGCGTTCGAGGGAAAGAAGCGCAGCTGATATCCCTCCTGCTGAATTTTGAAAAACCTGCATAAACCCGACAGTCTCAGCAGACGTCCCAACACAAATCTCATCGGACGCTCCTGACTGAGCAAGATTCGAAGGTAGTTCTTCATCAACGTGTAACCCCTACTTTCCGCCCCACATAGCTACAGATTCACCCCGCCTTGAACAAGCACGCATATCGTCCCGGTGCAGTAAGTTGCACGCTTTCTGCCACCATTCACAAAACTGTCCGCCTGAACCTCATTATCCGCTTTTTTCTGCACCACGACTCCGCGAACGGAAGGTCTGCTTGAAAATGCGTCTCATTGCAGACGTGCGCCCGAAGAAAAGCTGGAAACTCCCCCTGAAGGAAAACCGACGTAGTGCCCCAAGAAAGTTACTTAAACTCTCCAACACCCAAAACGTCATGCACGACCGGAAGGACTCCACCTCCGTCCGCCCACAAGTCTTCCAAAGGATTTGGTAACGGTTGAAGAGATCGTCTTCAGCCGCTGCCCTCGTTGAGACCCGTCCGCCACTCGCGTGAAAATGCGCAAGCCGCGCCGATGGACAGTATAGGAGAACCCCTGTGCGACCCAACTTCAGCCCGAGGTCGACATCCTCGTTCACCGTTGATCGATGAAGAAAAAAATCCGAGAAGCCACCCGCTGCATCGTAAGCACTGCGCGCCACCATGCTGTTACCGGCTCCAATCCACTCAATCCTACGAACCTGCCGCGTCTCGTCGGGAAAGCAAAAGCGCAGGAGCGGCCCCATGACACGCCCTTCCCACCCCTCCTTTTCCACACCCAATATCCAGCGCATATACCAGCGCCAGATTCGGGTTGGCCTCGACCAAGTTTGGTTCGTAAAGCCTGCCATGACAGCCACCGCGCCGGGATGCCCGTAAAGCGCTCGCTCCATCTCCGCCACACACTCGCGATCCAGCTCCACATCGTCATCAAGAAGCAGCAGCAACGTCCCGCGCGCCTGGGCAATCGCCGCCACGCGTTGCCGCACCGCATGCGGCGGATCCACCACAACTCGCTTGAGAAGCAATCCCTCGCGGCCCCACCGCGGGTCTTCCACCACAAGCCCCACGCCGGACCCACCGCTTCCGTCTGCAATAATCACCTCATCGACCCGTCGCGACTGCGCAACGAGGGAACACAGCAACCGGGTGAGCGACTCACATCGGCCAATGGTCGGTACAATCGCGCTGATCACGCCCCCTCGCCCATTCACTGAATGTGCTCCGTCCATCACTTTGTACGATCTGCACACACCTTGGAGAAAAAGTTGGATGCAACCCCCCGGTGGTCAAATAGACGCGCTCCAACCTCCAACGCACGCCGGGCAAGCGCGCTGCGCCACTGCACATCCCGCAACCGTTCCAACGAGTGCGCGAGCGCCATCGATTCATTGCGATCCACCACCTCTCCAACTCCCGACTCGCCCCGCGCCCAGCGGACGGCAGAGCAGTCCTCCGGACCAAACATTAGCAAAGGCAATCCAGCCGCTGTGTAATCGGTAAGCTTGCTGGGAAATCCGAGCCGCATGTTAGCGGCTTCCCCGGGCTCGAAGGACATCGGAACGAAAAGCACATCGACCTCCGAACGCAGGCGCTGAATCAGAACCGACGACTCCAGCATGCCCATCAACTGGATGTTGGGACCCACCAATCCAACTGCCCGAGCCTGCGCCGCGGTCAGAGGACCGTAAATCAGAAGTCGATCACCGGAAGTCGACAGCACCTCAGCCAGCAATCTAAGCGCATCCGCGTAACCGCTAGAGTTCACGCTGCCCGCGAATGCCACCGTCAGCGGCCCTCTGTCACGCATGGTCGCCTCACCGGGCCCCGCGAACTCTCCGACGCCTGCTGACCGCGACGGGTAAAGAACAGTCCCTTCCACCCCATAACGTGCCAAGTACTCGTCCCTCATCCATGGGCTCACACAGTGCCGAGACGCCGCCTGCCGGTACACACGCGAGAACTCGTCCTCGAACCATCGCTCCATCACCTTAGGCACGGCTCCTACGCGAGGCAAATCGTCGTGACAGATCATATGAAGCGGAAGCCCCTCCGCTTCCGCGAATGCAGCCGCCGCAAGCCAATGAAACCCATGTGCGACAGTTATAACCGCATCTGGACAGAATCCATCGAGAAGCCCATGGATCTGCGACGCCCGACTGCGCGCAAGTAGAGCAAGCGCAGCTGAATAGCCGCTGTGAAACCGCGAGTTCAGGATGCGCCGCCGACCGGCCGACAGCCGACGATAGGCAACACCGGTAAGCCGGCGCGTCGCCTGCGATTCCGCGATGCTTGATTCCAGTATCAGAATCTTATCTGGCCGGTATCCTTCGAATAGTCGGTAAAGCAAAGCCGACCCATGGCAGGTGCTCTCCACGGGCACATCCCCCAGCATCAACAGCGATGGACACTCCCTCATCACAGGGGCCGAGGCTCCAGACTGCCGCTCGTCGCCAGCAACTCGATGATCCGCCCCGCAGCTTTCCCATCTCCAAACGGATTGGAGGCACCCGCCATCTGTCTGTACCTGTCTGGCTCATTCAACAAACGGCTTACGGCTCCAACGATGTTCGCAGTCCCAGTTCCGGTAAGGCACCCGCATCCGGCGTCGATGACCTCCGCCCGCTCGGTGGTCTCACGCATGATCACCACCGGTTTCCCAAAGCTTGGTGCCTCCTCCTGAATACCCCCAGAGTCGGTGAGTACGCAGTAGCTGCGCTTCAGCAGATAAACCAATGCCTCATATCCGAGCGGATCCACCAAATAAATCCGCTCGCACCCTCCCAGCAGCTTTCTTACTGGAACACGCACGTTCGGATTGAGGTGCACCGGATAGACAACAACCACATCCGGGTGAGCACGCACCAACTCCAGAACCGCCTGACAGATATCCTCCAACCCCTTTCCAAACGACTCCCGGCGATGGCTTGTCACAAGCAGAAGCCGCATCCCCTCAATCGCCCTGAGAAGATCCGTCCCGATTTCCAAAGGCGCCTCGCTCCCCAGCTGGCCGCTGATCCACAACAGCGCGTCCACCACCGTATTCCCCGTCACATGCACCGACCCGGCGCTCACCCCCTCACTCACGAGGTTCTCCGATGCACGCACTGTCGGCGCAAAATGCAGGTCAGCCACCCGGCTGATCATGGTGCGGTTCACCTCCTCGGGAAATGGCGACCAACGGTCGTGCGTTCGCAACCCCGCCTCAACGTGTCCCACCCTCACCCGACGGTAAAACGCACACATGGCGCCCACCATCGCAGAAGTGGTGTCTCCCTGTACCAGCACCCAGTCCGGACGCGTTTCTGCCAACACAGCGTCCAAATCGGTGAACAGCCTGCCTGTGAGGCTCCCGAGCGAATGCGCTGCCGTCATCGCATCCAGTTGGACATCAATCCCCAGACCGAACCCAGAAAGTGCCTGATCCACCATCTCGCGATGCTGCCCCGTGGAAACCAGGACGCTCTCAAACGCCTCCGGGTGCGCCCGTAGCTCCCGCAACACAGGAGCAAGCTTGATCACCTCCGGGCGCGTACCCAGAACGGTCACGATGCGCTTACGCATGGGATTATTTTCCAGGAGGACCGGCTTGGATTACTGCACCTTGTACACCTCCCGCATCCACGCAATGGTGCGGCCAATCCCTTCCTCCAGATTCACCGTCGTGCGATGGTCCAGATCCCGCTTAGCCTTCGTGCAGTCCACCTCCTTTGCCCTCGTGGTCAGGATCTCCTCGGGTTCCACGCGCACGAGTTCCTCCCGCCGCCCCTCACGCCCGGAAAGCTTCAAAACCAGATCGGCCGCCTCCTCGATTGTGTGAAAGTCGAGTCCGCCAATATTGTACACCTCCCCTTCCTTGAAGTTGCCGCAGATGTTTCCAAGCGTGCGCGCCATGTCCGCGATGTAGGTGCTTGTGCGCCTGTAGCCTGAATACACCGTGATCGGCAGCCCGTGCAGGATCCTGTAGCAGAACATGCAGATCACCGAACGGTACGGGCTGTAGTATTCACCGGGGCCGTAGGTGTTGAAGAGACGCACCCTCACCGATCGCGTTCCAAACTGGGCCGCCGAGTTCTGCACCTGCATCTCATTGACCCACTTCGACATCGCGTAGTCGTTCATCTGCTTCACCTCCACCCTGTCCATTACATCCTCGCTCATGACGCCATTGTAGTCCCCGTAGACCTCCGAAGAGGAGAAGTAGACAGCCTCGAACCCTTCTCGCTCCTGCATCCGGAGGAGGTTCTTCACACCCACTGCATTTGTGCGCCACACGTTCTCGTAATAGTCCTCGCCGTTCCACCGCCCGAACTCCGCCGCGAGGTGGTAAACACAGTCAAATCTCCTGCCCTTGGACGCATACCCATTGGCCCATCCTCCACCTTTCCACAACCGCTCGACTTGGTGAAACTCCCCCACATCGCACCGCGCGTACTCGGGATCGTGGTGGTGACGCATGTCGGCCACGAACACCCGATGCCCACGGCTTCTTAGTTCGCTCACCAGATGCGTGCCGACAGCACCGAGGCCGCCTGTCACCAGAATGTTCTTTTCGCTCATGGTTGTGTTGTCGTCAGGGGTTACTCTTCAAAGAAAATAATACGGGCATGGCGCATCGCCTTCTCAATGGCCGCCCGCTTTTCATCCAACTCTGCACGAATCTCATCGTGGCAAACCAGAACCGCGATGAGATCCGCTCCTCGGGCAGCCTTCACCAGCGAAGGCCCCCGCAACTGCGCCACCAAGGGGTCGTAGTGCGCCACCTCGTAGCCATCCCTGCGCAAAATCTCCACGATTTCCAAAGCGGGACTTTCCCTCATGTCCTCGCAGTTCCTTTTGTAAGTGGCCCCGAGCGCAACAATCCGCGGCTCCCGCACGTCAGAGACGGCGCGACGGATCTTTCCCGCTATATGCTCCGGCATCTCATCATTCACCATTCGCGCGGTGCTGATCAGGCGGGCATTGTAAGGCGCAACCTCCTTCAGAAACCAAGGATCCACGGGAATGCAGTGCCCTCCCACCCCGATCCCGGGACTGAGAATTTTCACCCGTGGATGCTTGTTGGCAAAGCCAATCACCCTCCGCACGTCGGCCCCCAGATGCTCGCAGATCTGCGCAAACTCATTCGCCAGCGCGATGTTCACGTCCCGATAAGTGTTCTCCATGAGCTTCGCCAACTCCGCCGACAGGTCATCGGTAAGGTGCAACTCTCCTTTCACAAAGCACCCGTAGACTTCCGCTGCGACGCGGGCTGATCGGGCATCCATACCCCCGATGAGCCGATCATTATGCACGATCTCCTGAAAAATATCCCCCGGCAGAATCCGCTCCGGACAGTGCGCAACCAAGATATCCCGCGGCACCTTGAACTTCGTACGCGTCTCGATGAACGTCTTCACCATCCGCCTGCATGTCATGGGCGGAACCGTGCTCTCAAGGATCACCAAATTCCCCCGCCGCAAGTGCGGCAGCACCGATGCAAGCGCCGCCTCCACAGGCCCCATGTCACACACCTTCTTGAGAGGATCTACCGGCGTGGGTACTGCAATGACAAACACGTCCCCCTCGCACGGCGTCTGACGAGCACTCAGATTGGCACGCACCACGGGATCCTCCAGAAGTGCCTGAAGCTCCTTCTCGTCGAGAAGCAGCGTGCGCTCATTGATCGCGCGAACAAGGTTCTTGTTGATGTCCACACCGACCACACTCAAGCCCGCCTTCGCCCACATCAGTGCGGCAGGCAACCCCACGTAGCCGGTCCCGATCACGACGATCTTTTTAGTGGCTTTCATGCACGAAAATTATTCCCAAACAACAGGCTAACCCGCTCCATCTTGGGAGCCGATAACAAACTGTCCCTTGGACGGCCCCCCAATCACCGGGACTCCATCACAATCCCGCGGAAAGAGACCCTGCTCACGCCACCCCGCGACACCATCCAACTCACACTGGTTTTTGAGGTGCACGCTCACTTCAAATTACGCCGATCAACAGAGCCGCTTGTAGAGTTCCAAAAACTGCTTGGCTTGCATCTCGATCGTGAACTCACCCTCCACTTTTCGCCGCGCCGCATGTCGTAGATCCTCCGGTTTCGCGTGATCTAAAACCCATTGCATCCCCTCGGCGAGGTTCTCGATGGAAAAAGGCTCTGCAAGCCATCCGTTGCTCCGGTGCTCGATTGCATCGGGCATACCGCCCACCCTGAATGCCGCGCACGGCGTTCCGCACGAAAGCGCCTCTAGCACCGTGTTGGCCAGATTTTCCTGCCTCGACGGCGCCACAACCAGGTCGGCCGCATTGTAGATAAGGCAACGGTGAAGAGCGTCCTCCACGAATCCCATCGAGTGCACGGGCACGCCCATCCCTGCGCCTAGTTCTCCTTGGTCTGCGCCCAAGAGAACCACTGAGAAACTCGTGTTGTCCAAGGACTCCCGCAAAAAACGGATGGCATCAAAAAACAAGTCCACCCCCTTCCGGGGATGCCTCAAATGGGCTGCGGTAACGAGAATGAGTCGCCTATCCTGCGGTAACCCCAGCAATTCACGGCAGGTCGTCCTGTCCAGCGGCCTGAATAGCTGTGTATCGCAGCCCGTCTTGATCACGACCACCTCGCGACCTCCCAGAAGAGCGCTCTCGCGAACGCACCCTGCCAGCCACTCGCTGGGCGAGACCAGTGTCAGGCTCTTGATCCTCCCATAGACCCGCTTCTTGAACATCCAAGCAAAGCGACTGATATCAAAGCCACTCTCGCCGCGGGGGCGGTTGGATTCGGAGTATCCATCCCTGAATCGCCGATCGTCCCCGGTATAGTGCTCCACTCCAGTAAAAGCCCACATGTCCGGCAGCCGCCATACGATGGGCTTACCCATGCACCGAAGCCGGCCCAGGGCCATGGTCATCGCGCCAATCCAATGCAACTGCACCACATCGCTCTCATCCGAACGAACAGCGGGTACTGGGTCGTATCCAAAAAAACCTGTCGATAGCGTGTCTTCCGCTCCCTCTTTCGCGGAGCGCAGCAGCATCTCCTCGCACCGCTGCTCCACCCCCCTCCACCGCCTTCTTAGAAATGATGTGTAGTCCAGCAACTCCACATGCGGCTCGGAACTTTCCCTGCGTGTCACCCAAAGCCTTGACCGCACTCCCAAGCGCATCAGGCCGGCATGGATCCTTAGAGCCGCACCGGACGCGCCACCAGCGGCGTCGGAATTCGCAAACTGTGAAACACGCAGACTCATCGCCGCTTCGAGAACAGCCTCCCCACCCGCGAAAAAGCTGCGAAACATTTCCTGCGAACCTTCGGCATGTAATAGCTCTTGAACATGTGCCACCGGTATCGGTTGAGGAGCCGCAGGTAGCCCCCCACGTTGACTCCTGGCAAACGACGAACAGGCACATCCGCCGACCCCTCCGAAGCCTCCAAACTCTGCGACGGTAGAAGCGCCACACTCGCGCGGCCGCCGTCAAGAAGAGCGCGCCAAACCATCACATGATGGCGCGCATAATTCTCCCAAGTCCATCCGGAAACCGATTCAACCCTGCTCCCGCGCTCCCGGATCAATTCCCTAAAAACACCAAGCAGCTCCTCATAACTTGTGAACGGGTGCGTGATCCCGCCCGGGATGTCGAGGTGGAACCCTTGGGGCGTCACGATCGTTTTCACCCCAGCCGCTAGTGCATCAAGCGTACCCAGAGACCCCTCGTCGAGCCCCAGATACAGGTAATAGTCGAACTCTCCAATCGCCTGCTTGATATGCTCGTAATCGGCGATGCAATCATCCGTCCCGGCAACAACTCGCACCGATGCCCCGCCCGCCCTTAATTGCGCAGCGGTCTTCTCCCAGCCCTTGCCAAAAATCTCGAAGTGGAAGAACTCAAGGTTCAGCTCAGACGCCAGACGAGCAAGAAACCCCTCCCTCTTGCGCCCGTCAGGATAAAGGTTCGTCGTGATTCCCACGCGCACCCGCCTCGGAGTGATGATGCCGTCGTGCGCCGGGGAAATGTAACAGAGCCCCTCCCTCGGCACCCCTTCCGCAATGAGCGCTCTGACCGTACCCCGCGACATGCAGACACCCAGATCCACATTACCCGCCAGGCGATCCCTGATCATCGTGACCTTCAACGGGTCATCCACATGAGTGATGAACATGGTGCTCACAGCCCCCTGCTCAGCCTCGGCAAAGTGAAACATCATGAAGTGGTTGATGTCGACCGCAGGAGACCATGAACTCCCCACCTCCGCCTCCACTCCCAATGCACAAAGGCTGTCGCAAAGCCGCCTCGCCATCTTCTCAATGATCCAACTCCTGCTCCGCTCATCCAGTACAATCCGACATCTCATCTTCAAGACCAGTGGAGAGATTGAGCTATCGAATCGCACGTTTGACCGCCGCAAAACAGACTGACCAAGTCTGGTCGGACGCCGGCCCGCCCCCCATCCACTCCTGCGTAAGAACCAAGTCGAACCCGGACTCAGCAAGGAGCATCTCCACCTCCGGTTCGAAGAGGTAGCGCATGACATGTGATTCCTGAAACTCGGAAAAAGAACCGGACTCCTTGTCCACGCAGTGGATCGAATACCGCACCTCCACCGTGTTGCGGCTGAAGTCCATTTTCGGCTCGGCGATCCGGGTGATAGACACCCTCTCATCTTCCAAACGCCTGACGCGAACAGATGGCAACTGCGTGAGCACTGCCGGCCCATACCACGCGTCGAATACAAAAACTCCACCCGCGCAAAGGTGCCTCGACGCGCTGCTAAACATCCCCCTCAATCGCTCGTTGGAAGCCTGATAGGAAACGACGTGAAAAAGCGAAATCACGGAGTCGTATACACGCCCTGAATCATACGAAGTCACGTCGCCCACCGAGAATCCAATACTCCCGTTCCCGCCCGATCGCTCCATCCCTCTCTGTTGGGCCCGTTCCACCATTTCCGGGCTCTGATCCACTCCATGGACGTCGAATCCGGACGCACCCAAATGTTCAGCGTGCCTTCCTGTGCCGCATCCAAGCTCGAGAACACTCACCGCCTCCGGGCTGAACCGCCGGATCAGCGCCGAAACATAGTCGGCCTCAGCCCCGTACTGTTTGCCCTGATAGAGGAGGTCGTAATACCGCGCGTAATCTTTCGCAAATACACTCATGCCAAAATCTCACGAAGCGCGGCCGCCGAGCGCTTGGCTTGGGCGTCCGTGAGCGCCGCTCCGCTGGGAAGATAAAAGCCCCGTTCCCCAATGCGTTCCGCAACCGGACAGGTAACGCCTCCAAACAGCCCCATCCTTTCAAAGACCGGCTGCCTGTGCATCGGCCAGAAAAACGGCCGCGATCCCACCCCCAACTGATGCAAGTGCTTCATCGCTAATTCCGCGTCGAAGGGAACTTCCACCCCAAGCACCACCCCGAAAACCCAATAGACGTTTTCCGCACCGGGGCCAACAGGGGCAGCCAACTGCAACCCCTCCACGCCAGCCAACTCCTCCTGATACACCGCACCGATCTCCCGCTTCCTGCGCAGCGTCGCGTCCAAGCGCTCCAACTGCGCCACTCCCACGGCCGCCTGCAGGTTGCTCATGCGAAAGTTCCAGCCAAGCGCCTCGTGACGAAACCGCCACCTCTGGCCGAAGCAGAGGTTGCGCAACTCACGACATCTGCGCGCGAGAACCTCGTCATCGGTGAAAACCATGCCGCCCTCCCCGGTCGTAACGTGTTTGTTCGGATAAAAACTCACCGTGCTGATATCCCCAAAACTCCCACACGGTTTGTCGTAATAGGTCTGCCCAATGGATTCCGCAGCGTCTTCGATCACCCGCAGGCCATGCTCGGCGGCGATCTTCAGGAGTGGCTCCATGTCGACTGGCAAGCCGTAAAGATGCACCACCATCAATGCCTTCGTCCGCGGCGTGATCAACGCCTCCACTTGATCAACCCGCATGTTCCAGGTGGTCGGATCGCAGTCGACAAGCACCGGCACCGCCCCGCAGCGCACAACTGCCGCAGCGCAGGAAATAATTGTGAACGCGGGCATGATGACCTCGTCCCCATTCCCCAACCCCAAAGCCGCAAGCGCGATGTCCAAAGCCACGCTGCCGTTGCAGACAGCCACTCCATAGGCGCGCCCAAGCTTTGCCGAAACACCTGCCTCCAAACGCCCCACAAAAGGTCCCTCCGACGAAATCCAGCCGGTGTCTATACACTCCGCCAGATAACGTTTCTCGTTGCCCGACAAATCAGGCTCGTTGACGGGGATATAGCTCATCCGGCCGCCCCCCCTCCTATATCCGCATCATTACGATTGAAGCGTGTCTTGTCTTGCTCCCCCACGTACGGCCCCTGCTTCACCTCGATCATCTCCAGCGGTTCCAGAACCTCGAATCCATGCCCGCCCTTGATGAGCAATATGGTGTCACCCGCCGACAGAACCCTGCTCTCGAGGTACTTTTTGGACTGCGAGTAAAAGTCCACACGGATGCGCCCTTTTCTTATAAAGAGCGTCTCTTGCGTGTAAGCGACCTCTCGGACCACGGGGTTGTGCACATGGGCCGGAATCACTTTGCCAGCCTCGTACTTCATGAAGGCGAGTTGCTGAGAGAACTCGTTCGGGGTGAAAAAGTGAATTCCAGACTCCTGATAAAGCGCAGGAATCACCAAAGCCAGCAAGTCCGCCCCATCCTCTACCCTGATAATGTCACTCATTAGTACGGGGAATTTCAAAGCTCCCGGCCCTGCCATCAGGCAGCGACCACGTGTACGGCAACACCACCGGAGCAGCATCCGCGCTGAGCACGGCCGCCGCCTCGCCCACAAAACCCATCCGATTGAGATCGCCGGTGACGTTGAAGAACGCAACATCCTGACTATCCATCAGGAGCCTCACCCCGTCTCCCAACCGTGCTCCCATTCGCAACGTGTACTGATTAGGCATCAACTGGAGATAGTGAAAAGTACACCGCAGTCGGCCTCTTCCCTCTAAGAAGCCGGGACGGAACCCATCGAAGAGCATGCAAGCCCCAAAGGCTGGTCCATGCATACTATGCACTTCAAGCCAGAAGTACGGAGCGACTATCCTCATCTGGGCCTCGTATTCCACCTCCACCGTGAGACTCCCACCCGCTCGGAAACGAACGCTGGGAATCTGCGCTTCATCCAGAAGCCTGACGCCCCGGACCGAGAAGGATTCAATCCCCCGAATCACGGTCTGATCGAGCGCGTGGATGTCGTTGTCATAGGCCTCCAGAACAGCCTCTGTCGGACCATCCATCGCCACAGCCCCACCGCGGAGATAAATACACCGAGAACACAGAGACCTCACTGCGCCAAGATTGTGGCTCACGAAAAACACCGTGCGTCCCTCCCTCGCAACCTCGCCCATCCTCCCACTGCACTTCTTCTGAAACTCCGCGTCTCCCACGGCCAGCACCTCGTCAATAATCAGCACCTCCGGCTCCAGATGCGCCGCCACAGCGAACGCCAGCCGCACGTACATCCCGCTGCTATAGTGCTTTACTGGAGTGTCCAAAAACTTCTCCACCTCCGCAAACGCCACAATCTCGTCAAACTTCCGCCGGATCTCCGCACGGCTCATCCCAAGAATCGCCCCATTGAGGAAGATGTTCTCGCGCCCGCTCAACTCCGGATGAAACCCCGTCCCCACCTCCAGCAGACTCGCCACCCGCCCCCGTAACTCCACCCGCCCCTCTGTCGGCTCGGTGATCCGGCTCAGAATCTTGAGCAGCGTGGACTTCCCCGCCCCGTTGCGACCGATGATCCCCACCACCTCACCCTTTTCAATTTCAAAGTCCACGCCCCGCAGCGCCCAGAACTCCTCCCCGCCGCCCACGCCATCCGCATCCAGCGCCGGCCCGCGTCCCAGCGCACGCCGGATCCGCCGCCACGGTGCCACGGCCGCCTGCGCAATCACATCGCGCAGGGCTGTATACCCCCCGGACTCCTTCCGGCGCAGACGGTAAGATTTGCCAAGATTCTGCACCCGGATGACTGCATCTTTTTGCATTATGCGTGGGGGTTTTTTAGTCCGCGGAGAGAATGAGCAAAAGCGGTTGCTTGGCGGGGGTGAAAGAAGTCAGAGCCTGCCTTTACACGCTTCATCGCCGGATCGCAGGCCTCACGCCTCGCGCATACAGCGAACACGCGCGACTTGGATCGAGCCCCGAAAACTTCACAGCGGCTATCCCCACCGGAAGCACCAGCATCGCCGCCCGGCGGCCCCACGAGCGCTTCACTCCTCCAATCCACTTTTCCACCTTGCATAGCCCCGGGGACTCCAGCCCCGCCATCAGATCCACATTAAAGCCCACGGGCTCCAGCAACTGCCGGTACTCATGCTCCGTGTAACCACTGCGTGGTTCCAAGCCGGCCTTGTGGTCCAAAGCGGCCAGCCGCCGCGTCTCGGGATGCCACCGGAATGGACAGCACAGGTGCAAAACTCCACCCGGGCGCAGCAGCCGATAGAACTCCCTAACCACCGCCCCATCGCGTTCCGGACGCCCTAGCACATCAAAACAGATGATCTCATCGAAGCTTCGCTGCTCTTGGGCCAACGACTCCAGCGCACGAGGTTCGAGCCGCAGCCGGGAAGCACTCGCCTTGTGGCGCCCGAACAACTGCTCCCGTACTGCAGCCGTCTCCCTCGTATCCCCCACCATCGCCACGACACGCGCCCCAGACTGGTAAGCGAGCCATGCAAAATACCCATTCCCGCTGCCCGCATCCAAAACATCGCGAGCTCCCTTGCGCCAGAACCTCGTCAGTTTCGCACGACACCGCATGCGAAGGTCCAGCCCAGGAAAGTCCAGCACCCCGGGAGAAGACGCATGTCGCCACGTCACTTCGGGCAACGGTGCCAGATTCCATCCACCCATCCCACCCGCAAGGCCGCCGCCGCTGGCACCGCCCCCCGCGACCTCAACCCTGGCCGCACCCTGCCCGGGCGCTAGCGATATCCCCAATTCAGGGGCATCCTCCGGATTCAGCACCCCAAGATCCTCCGGATCCACCTTCTCAGGCTCCTCTGCCTCGTTCTCTCCCAATCTCACTGGTTCAGCGACCGGCTGAGCCAACGCCCCTTCAAGCACGTCATCAAAGCTCGCAGGAATGAGAGCGCCCCCGCCCCCCTTCGCCCCCGCAACCGACCCTTTCTCTCCCTGCTCCCCGTCCTCGGCTGCGCCTCTGCTCTTCGCGGCAGCCTCGACTCCGTGCGATCCCGGCCCGGCCTTCTTCAGCATCGCGTTAATGCTCGCCGCAATCTCGTCGCCCATATCGGCGCGTCCCCGCACACCCTCCCCCTTCACCCCACTCTCCACCACAGACGTCTCGTCGACGGTCCCCAACTTCGGGGTCGAGAGCTCCGCACGGTAGCGCGCCATCATGGATGCCACGCGATCGAGCAGCCGCGGTTCCATCTGCTCCCAACAAAAGAGCGATTGCGCCGCAGCCAGCGCTGCCGCTCGCGCTTCCTGCAGAGCCCTCGGACTCCCAATGAGCCGGTTCAATGCTTCCGCAAACGCAGCAGGATTCCCCGAGTCATAAAGAAAAACACCACCAGGCGCCTTCCCCAGAACCTCCCTCTGGCCCTTGGTATCGCTTGCCACCACCGCACACCCAGCCAGCAAATACTGAAGCATCTGCTCGGTGACCGCCACGTCCCGACCCCGCAAATTACGCGGCTCGATCGAGAGTCCAATGTCGTGCTCCGCCAAACGCCCAATCAACTCGCCATCCGACTCCAGTTCGTCATGAAAAAACACATGCGCTCTGCATCCCTTCGGAAACCGGCTCGCAATCCACTCCCTCGCCTCCACCATGTCCGGGCCACGCAGATGGATCTCCACCTCGTGCTGGATCAGCGGCAGCGCCTTCAAGAGCTCCTCGACTCCGCTTCCGCGACCTAGGGAACGTGACTGCCAGTGCAGCGATGGAATCTCCCGATTCACACGATCCGACACCCGAGCCGCCGCATCTCCACGCAATTTCAGCGACGGCGCACTGTATAACGTCACCAACGGCGCTGCCCCACTCATGCGCTGCAACGCCTCGCCCATCGTCTCCGAAGGACACGAACAATACGCCGCATGCTTGAGCGCCCACTTCTCGAGGTCCCATAGCAGCTGCAACTGCCCTCCGCGCCGCTCCGAAACCGAAAGTGCTTCCGAAAACCACCGTTCAAAATCCACCGCAAACGGCGGCCGCGCCCCCCCCATGCGCCTCAACGCCCAAATCGCCGCCTCCGAATGCGCAATCACCATTCCAGGTTCCAACCTCCTAAACTGTGCCAGAAGCCGCCAACCCACGGGATCCACCTGCCATTCCGACACCCTCCCGGAGGCCTGATGAATTGCGATCCCGAACTGCCGCCGCAACTCCATGAGCGACCGGCTAATCTTCGCACCCATCCCGCGCTGCATCGCATTCAACACCGGCTCAAACCTCCACCGCACCCCTTCCATCAACCGACGGTCCTGCTCGGCAAGGTCCGGATCCGCCCATGCACCCAGCACCACCACATTCCATCCCGCAGCGTCCAGCGCATGCGCCTCCCTCACCACGCGCGGGTGCAGACAGAGATGATCGCTCACAGCAATCACCACCAACCTACCCGTCCGCGAGTTCTGTTTGGATGCCATCGAATCCCTCCTCCCCTACTGCGACTCCGCACAGAGTGCATCCGTTACTTCCAAAATTCCCGAGCTTCCCCCCATTTGCACGTTGCGCCCAAATTCAGACGCAACCGCGCGGCGTCCGGAGCAACCGCTGCTGCACATGGCGAAAAACCTCTCCATCACCCACCATTTATCCCGAAGGGTCGCATAGGCTGTCGAACACTATTTCCCCCGGCCCATTGCTTCGTTAGCTAACGAACCTCCGGGACCGCTTCCATCACAACGCACTGAAACCCGGCGCGCGAGGACGCGGCGCTCACACACCCAATACAGTAGGCAGCAAGCCCCAAGCACCCCAATCGATCCTCCAACCGCCATCCAACCCCTCCCGGGCCTGCCCCCAAACCGGCTCCAACAGAAGGCGCTCAGAAGCACCAGAAGCGGGAAATGGCACACGTACACACTATAAGAACGCTCTCCCAGCCAGCCTAGAGCGACAATCAGGCTGCCTCTCCACCGCCCTTCCACCGTCCACGCGAGCACCCCGGAGCAAAGCGCCACGTACCCGCACATTCGTGTCCCCGATGCCCCACCACCACACAGCCAGACACTCACTCCTAAAATCACGCTGCCCACTGCTAGGAGCCCACCCCGTTTTCGCAACACCCCCTGCCAATCCCACTCTGAAAGCCCAGCCCCTAGGATCCACAACGGATAAAGAGACAGAGTCATCCCCAACCAACCCCACCCGCTCACTCCCGGCAACAGCATCAGCAGCGGCAGCACTCCAAATGCGAGCAATGGTTGCCGACGCCGCACCGCCAACCATGCTGGATAGGCTAGATAATACACCACCTCACATCCCAGCGACCAGAGGGGCCCGTTACTCCCAAACCCTCTGCCAAGCGCGCCAGGAACCATGCACGCAGCCGCCAACACCCCCGCCACCCCATATCCCCAACCCGAGGCGGTGTGATCCAATAGACCGTCCCCCGTCTGCGCCTCGTAAAGCTCCGGCCATAGAACCCCACCCACCCAGTCGCACCCCACCGTCAGCAAGAGCGCAAGCAGGTAGGGCGGCCCCAACCTCCACAACCGACGCACAAAAAACTCCCGCCACACCATCCGCGGATCTCCGCCACGCAACAGCGCCGCCGCTGAGCGACGATGGATGACAAATCCACTGAGAGCGAAAAACACCATCACCGCCTCGTGTCCGTAGCGCAGGCCCGCACTCATCCAAGCCAGTGCATCCGCCCCCCAGTGATGAACCTCCTGTGTCCACTGCGCGTGCCCAATCCACAACAACCATCTTGCATGCCCAGCCAGCACATACAGACAAAGAAACCCTCGCAACGCTTCCAGTCCGGAGCTTTTTCCCTCTTTCCCCATTTCGCTTGCACAGGCGGTTACCGCGGCTGCTTGGAGAGGGTAATATTCCGCATTGGATCCACTCATTAGATCACGTCAGCAAAACTCTTTTCCGTCCGCCGAAAATACGTCACGCCCACCACCAGAAGGATCACCGTGACTCCAAGAGACACCAGAAAGCCCGCCCAGTGCATCTGCACCTCCCCCCCCAACACCGCCCACCGGAACCCGTCAATCACACCCACCATAGGATTGAGACTGTAAGCGAGAAATCCAGACTCACCCAGCTTCTCACGCACCACTGTGCTACTGAACCCCACCGGCGAAACATAAAGCCCGAACTGCACCAAAAACGGGATCACATACCGGAAGTCCCGATAGCGCACGTTGAGCGCAGTCAGTAGCAACCCGGGCCCCAACGCAGCCGCGCACGCCATGCCCGCAAAAACAGGCAGCGCCAGCAACCGCACCCCGGGCATGAACCCATGCCATGCCATCAATCCACCGAGTAATCCCAGCGAGATCAGGAAGTCCGCCGAGGCCGTCACCACCGCGCTCGCCGGAACAATGAGCCGCGGAAAATACACCTTCGAAATCAGGTTCGCATTCCCGACGAGGCTCTGGCTTGCGGACGAAACTGCAGAACTGAAGAACATCCAAGGCAAACCACCGGCGAACACCAAGATCGCGTAAGGCGCGCCGCCCTCGCTCTGCAGTCCAGCCACGCGTCCGAAGACCACAGTCATCACCCCCATGCTCAACAGTGGCTGTAGCAGCGCCCAGACCACTCCGATGCTTGTCTGCTTATACCGCACGGCTAAATCGCGCGCCGCAAGAATGTAGAAAAGCTCCCGATACCTCCATAAGTCCCCCCAATAGTTCCTCTCCAACCGCCCACGCTCGATCACAAGGTCGAATCGCTCCGCATCCCCAGCCCCGGCTCGGCCCGCGGCACCCATGGTCACCTCCCCCCTCCACTCAGCATCGTGTAAACAGTCTTCACAACAATGCTCAAATCCAGTTGCAGCGAAAAGTGCCGGATATAGTAGAGATCATATTGGAACTTCTCCACCGCATCCTCTCTTCCCTCTCCGTAGCGGAAATTCACCTGCGCCCATCCCGTAATCCCAGGGTGCACAAGATGCCTCAGGTGATAGTTCGGAATCTGCCCCTGATACACCTCTGCGCACCGCACCCACTCCGCCCTCGGCCCGATCAAGCTCATCTCCCCTCGCAACACATTCCAAAGTTGCGGAACCTCGTCGAGCCGACTCATTCGCAGCCACCGCCCTATGCGTGTCACCCGAGTATCCCCCTCGCGTGTGTAAATATCCCCTTCATTCTCCCTCATCGTCCTGAGCTTCAAAATCGTAAAGACCCGGCCGTCCCGCCCCACACGCGCCTGCCGAAAAATCGCGCCCCCGCGGCTCTCCGTGGAGATCAAAGCCGCAGCCACCAGCAGCACCGGGCTGAGAACAACGAGCGCGCACGCCGAAAAAACCACATCAAACAGCCTCTTGAGCTGGCTGTATACCGTCCCACGCGCCAGACGAAATTCACACGCAAACAGCCAGTCCGCGCGCACAGCCCCCACATGGACGCGCCTCCACTGCTGCTCATGGAAGGCGTCGACCGTAAGCACCGGCACATCCTTGCAATGCAACTGCGCCAGTTGCGCGGACACCTCAGCACCCAGCGTTTCAGGATTGCACGCCAGAAGAATCATTTGGAAACGCAGGCCCTCCAATTCCAGAACCCTCTGTAAATTGCCCTCGACCCGGGGCGACTCCGGCCCGTCCAAATGTGCGGGCACCGCAGTGTCCTCCAGCCCAACAAGGCGCAGACTCCAAGGCAGTCTGGATGCTTGATAATCTCGATTGAAGCTTCGCACCGCTTCGCCGTCCCCAAGCACCAGAATCGCAAGACGCGCCCTCTGGGCCATCCACCTCGCCCCGAGCATGCGCCTGCTCATCAAGGACGCCGAAGCCCAAATCGCGAAGGCAGTCGGCAGTAGCAACCGGCTCGGCTTGATGGACTCGTTGTAACTCGACACCACATAGGTGAACAGCACCGCTCCAAGCGCCGCTCCAGCCGACGCGATCATGTGCTCACTAAAGTAGTTGAGCCGCACAAACTGCGTGCGCCTGTCGTATCCACCCACAAGGAACAAACCAAACACCCCTACCACTGGCGAAAAAAACAGCGTCAACCAGTCCAAGACACTCTCCGGCAGCAGCAGCACCGTCAGCCAGAAAGCGCCACCCCATCCAACCAGATCGGCCAGCAGCAAAAGCGCGGGCGCAATCTTCTGCGACAAACTGCGCACCACCTGCGGCTGCGCAGGCACCGCCTCCACGATGGAATCCAAAGCACTCATGAGCAACACGCCGACGCGCCTCCGTGAAACTCAGCGCCCACTCCCTCCCCCGTCAACAGACTCACCAATCGCGCAAGCCCATCCCCATCACCGCCCCCAAACTCAGTCACCACATCGAGCGCATATCCGGATGAAACCCGTCCGCAAATCCACTCAGCAAGCGCCTCCGCATCTCCGGGCTCAAAACAAGCTGACCGATCCTTTCCCTCCACCAACCGCCAGCACGCCCCATTGCGCGCTCCCACCCAGAGCATCGGCCTCGGCATAGCCAAAAGGAGCGCAAGTTTGCTCGGCCACAGCAACCCACGCGCCGACGCGACCTGACTAGCCACCAGACAATCACTCTCCAGCAGCGTCGCCACCAGTTCCCTCTCCGGCACGTAAGGCCGGAACCTGCAACCCTTCAGCCCCAGCGCCGCCGCGTGCTCCCGGGCAGCGCCCCAACTGCCGCCGCCCCCTTGAAATACCAACTCCGCCTCGATACCCCTCCGCTCAAGAATGGCCTGCGCCTCCAGCAACGTGCGCCACTCGTGCGCCCGGCCAAGGTTGCCCGAATAAATCCACCTCCACGGGAGCCCCGCATGCAAGGTCCGAGGGGAGGACTGAACAGATGGAATCGAGCGCCCTTCCAACACCCACGGCTGAACGATCTCGGATTCAACGCCATATCCTCGCAGCGTCGCAGCCATGTCCTCATCCAGCACCACCACCCTCTCGCAGCCCCGATACGCCGCACGCTGAAACTCCCCGAGGACCCTGCTCAGCCAGCCTTCGCGGAACTCGCCAAGCGCAACCGCAAGCTCCGGATACAGATCCATAGCCCAATGCACACTGCGCGCACCATGCCACCAAGCAATCACTCCAGCCACAACCGCAAGACACGGCGGAGAGGAACCGCTCAACACCACTGCCGGCCGCTCCCGCCGCAACCCCTTCCACGCCAGGCGCAACAACGCTATAAACTCACGGACCAACCTCCTACCCGCACCTTGGGAGGCAAGGTAATCCGCCGCATCGCTCACAAAGTCCACGATGTGCCCGTGCGCCCTCAAGCCATCGGCAACCTCTCCCAGCAACTGCGCTGTCGGAGCTCGATCAGGCGGCCCGTACTGGTTGAGAAAAAGAAACCTCATCACCCTTTCACCGTTCTATCCCTACTCCCAACAGTAAAAAGCTTCAAGAGGCACCCCACCGTAAATACCCGATAGCCCGGCCCCGCGGGCACTTGCCCCCTGTCGAGCGAACCGCGAATTCAACGGCTCAGCGTCGCTGGGCCCACATAGCTCCCACCCACCGCCATGGTCGGTGCCCCCACCGTACTCCCCTGCACCACCGATCCTCCCGTGATGCTGGTGCTGGTCAGACTCAGCAACGTCCCAGTCAGCTTCGAGGTCCCGGAAATACGCGGCGCCCCGGTACCCACGTAGTTGAAGAGCACATTGCCCTGGGTCACCCCACCGAGGAGCAGAACCTTGGCCGATGTGATCGTGAAGTTCCGTTTCACATTAATCACAAAGACCGTATTCGCCGCCCCCTTGAGAGTCAGCACCACATCCTTGCTCAGAGAAAGATCCGTCAGGTTCAGCACCACTTTCCGGGTGGAACCCACCGTAGCGCCCACTGTTGGCAACCCTGCGTCGATCGTCAGATTTTTCGTCAACGAGAGCGTCGTCAGCCCCGTGTACGTCGACTTGAGCCCTGCCGCCTTGACGTTCGCCATCTTTGGATTCGCTAGGTCGATTCCCAAATCCTTCAAGCTCGCCGCTCGAGCCCACGTTGCAAAAAACAACAACACCAACACCGAAAATCCGACCATCTTACCGAAGATGCGGGAGGGCAACATGCTCTTTTTATAGCTCCATCGGACCAATCGTGTCGACTAAAAACCCCCCTATTTCGACCCAATTTATAAGCGGGTCCAGTCCCCATTAGTTTGTGGTTCTCTCCGGCCGCTCTTTCCTTCATAATATAGATCCCGTCTAATGTTTCAGGAAAGGCCCCTCTCCGACCCCTCGCTGCGCTGGCGCGGCATTGTGCTGGTCGGCCTCGGTGCGCCTTCCTTAGGTGGATCCACCTCCCCCGGCGGCCTCGCTCTGCTGTGCGTCGCCATGGGAACCCTCTTCCTTGTCGCTCCCGCGCAACGGCTCCCTTCAAAAGGATGGCTCCTCCTCGCCGCCGCGCTCATGCTCGCGGGCCTCACAGCCTTCCTCCCGGCCTCATGGTTTGCACTCCCCCCATGGCGCAGCGCGCTTCAGGAGGCTGGAATCCCGCTGCCGGCCACGCTCTCCCCTCAACCATGGAAAAGTGCTGAGTCCCTCCTCACACTCTCCTACGGCCTCCTCTGGTTCCTTTACGTCTTCTCGGAACCGTGGTCCGAAAAGGACCGCCGTCAGGCCCTCCGCTTCCATGTCGTCGGCATCAGCCTTCTGACCGCGCTCGCCATCCTCGCTCATCTCGCCAAAATCTCCATCCCTCTCTGGCCCAACGATGTCTTCGGCTTCTTCCCGAATCGAAACCAGACAGCCAACGTCATCGGCCTCGCAGGCATCATGGTCTTCGCCCTCGTCTGGCAAAACACCATCCGCCGCCGCAGGGGCTCCCGTAAGCTCTTCGCCAGCCTACCCGCCGTCAGCCCGCTCCCCACAGGCGACAGCACCCCAAGGCACACAACCCCTACTTCCGAACGCTTCTCCCTGCGCCGCCTTTCCCTCAAGGACAGCCGATGGAAGTGGACCTGGTTCTTCACCCTCCCCATCCTCCTCGCCGCCCTCATCCTCGACTCCTCCCGCGCCGGCATCGCTCTCTTCTTTTTCGGCGGCGCAGGCGCCATCCTCTGCGCCATCGCATTCTCCTCTTCCCGTAAAAACGCCTCCCTCGGCCTCGCATCCATCCTCTTCTTACTCAGCGGCTTTTTCCTTTTCGGCGGCAACACCCTCCAGCGCATCCGCAATACGACCGACCCAGTGGGTGAACTGCGCGGCGCCCTGCAGGCCGACTGCCTCGACCTCGCCGCCATTTCTCCATGGACGGGCATCGGTCTCGCCAACTTCCAAGCCGTCTTCGCCATGCACAGATCCCGCTCCGGCGGTATCGCAGATGCCATCCACCCCGAAAGCGACTGGCTCTGGACCGCCGCAGAACTCGGCTGGCCCGCGGCACTCCTTCTCCTCGCTGCCTTCGGTTTCTGGATCTGGAAATCCCTCCCCTTCAAACACGGTTCCGACCGTTTCCTGCGTGCCACCACGCTTCTGGCCGGAGTTGCTTTCGCAATCCATGGCTTCTTCGACGTCTCGGGTCACCGCCCGGGCTCGCTCTGGCCCGCCATCCTCCTCTTGAGCCTCTCCATCCACCCCAGCCATCGGAGCCCAGTCAGCTCCCGCGCCACCGCACTTTCCCGTGCATGCGGCGTGGCCCTCCTCATTACCGGCGCGATCGTCCTGCTGGAGTCCACCAACCTCTGCCGTTCAAACGCATCGTCTCCGGACCAAACTCCGCTTCCGACCGCACTGCCATCGCAACGCCTTGAGCGCATCCATGCCCAAGTGAAGGCCGCGGCCGCGGCTGACGATTACGACGCCATGCTCGCGCTCACCCAAGCGGGCCTACGCCTCGCCCCCTTGGACGCCACCCTCCACTTCCAGAACGCCGCCGCTCGCGTCCTCCTCGGCCCGGACTCCACTCAGGCCGAAAACACCTTCGCCATAGTCCAACTCTTACAACCCCGGTGGGTGCAGTCCTGCTGGCAGGAGGGGCAGATTTGGATCGTCGTCGATGAACCCGAACGCGCTTTCACCGCCTGGCAAAAGGCGCTCAATCGCACCCCAAGCACCAGCGCCTGTGCGGAACTCTACCGGCGCATCCTTGTAGCCACGGGCCCTCGCGCCGCACTCCGCAGCGCTCTGCGCGAACTCGCCGACCAGAACTCCGAACTCCTCCTCTGCTTTCTTGAAACCTCCCCGGAGGATGAAATCCATCTGGAACTCGAACAACTCCTCGCCCGCGACCCCTCCCTCCGTGGTCTTACTCCTAGCCTGCGTTCACGCCTCTTCCAGCTCTGGCACGCTCGCGGCCCGCGCGACCAACTCCTCCGACTTCTCAAGCAGGACTCCACTCTCCTCGCTGATGGCTGGCGCTGGGTCGCAGAGGAGTCCGCCTCCAACCGCAACTTCGAGGCCGCCTACCAACTCGTGCGCAAATTCGGAGGCCGGCCTTCCATCCCCTCTCTCAAATCTTCCTCCGCCGTCTCGGAACTCGAACGCAAGTTCGTCTACCAGCCCAGCGACCGCGTTGTCGGCCTCATGCTCGCCCAAGCACAGCAGCGCGCCGGCAGTCATTCCGACGCTATTAGAACCGTCCGCCAACTCCGCCGACTCCCCGACCCACCAGCCTACCTCGCACAGATGGAGGCCGAACTCCACGCACAGCTCAACCAGTGGGAAGCTGCGTGGAACTGCTGGAAGAACCCCTCCCCCGCCTCTCCCCGGCAGCCTTGATATCCCTCCAGCACGATGGCTCTTCGAGCCTTCGCCCTCGCACGCCCGGGGTTCACCCTCCCCATCGCGGCCAAAGGTCAGGGCTGCTCAATCTAGCTCACAAAGACCAAAGCCGGTTTCGGAGGCACCCCCGTCGTGGGCACCATGATCTCCCGCAAGGCCGCCGTCAGGTTGCTCCCGCGGAAAAGGTTCACCGACATATTCGGGGCCACATCGGAATCCGCCATGATCTGTGCGCGCAAGCTGTCTGCATCATCCGCCCCAATCACCGTTAGCACGTCCCCTTTGAGCGTCCCAAGGTTCGCGAAGTTCACACGGTCATTGAAGAACGAGACCGGGGTGGCCGCGAAGACATCCAGCATCGGTTCGTCGCGCCCCACTAACAACTCATCAGAATCCTCATCAGATCCAAGCTCAATGGTCACCTTGCCCTTGAACTCGCTGATTCCATAAAGGCCGCGCTGTTCAATCTGAACACTATCGGCACCCTCCCGCGTCCGCACATTCATGGCTGCCACCGTGGTCACGTTGTCCAGACGCACCTTGGTCACGCCGATGCCTCCGTCGATGTCCATGACAGGAGTTGCAGCAGCCTTCGAACCCGGCGCCCCACCCACGGAGATGTTCTGAAGGTCAAACACCTCGCTCACAAGGGAGGCGAGCGAAGCAGCGGCAACCTCTCCGAGGCCAGTGTACAACCCGGCCTGCGAGGCAGAACGGTTACTCAAGGCAACCGCATCCTTGAGCACCAGCCCCCCATAGACACCCGACACACTCTTGAACGAAATCTCCTGCTCCGCATCCAAACGGTTGATCAGGTAATGATCAACCGTCGAGGCCGGCAGTGAGGTCAGATCGGCCACTGTCGTCTCATCCACAGCATCCACCAACTGGAAGCTGTTCAGCCCAAGAGTCGGAAGCACCACCTTGTAGGTCTGCCCACTCACCAGCCCCCCAATTGCATTGGAGGACGCGTACACCACAAAATCTCCGTCCTGAAATCCAAGTCGAACCTCGGCACCTGCGTCCGTCTCATTCGCCAAAGTGATTCTATCCGCCCCCACACTCACACCCACATCCGTGGCCCGCACAAAGGAAATCGCCGTGTCCTTCACGTTCTCCACCAAATCCACCGCCACAGGCACACCCGCCGCCGCGTCTTCCGCCGTGAGAGCCAACCGCACACTCGTGTCACTCTGCCGGATCACATAGTACGCCCCGCCATTGACCGCCTTCGCCGCCAGACGAATGTCTGCGTCTTCAGCATTCGTCTTGGCGAACACCACTGCATCACCCGTGTGCAACCGGCCACTATAGGAGCCCAGATCCATCTCGTCCGTGGCCTTATTGAAGTCGCCGCTAGCAACCAAATCCCCGAAGGCCACCGCCACATTCCCCCCCTCCACGTCATCTGCCGCAAGCAAGACAAGCACCTTGGACTGATCACCCTCACCAGCAGCCGTCGCATCCTCCGAAGACAACGCCAGCTTCAACTCAGTCCCACTGACAGCCACAGCGTACAGCGGCGCATCGCTTCCCACCACACTCGCCACCCGCAAGCTCAAGTCCCCGGGCGCCGTCTTTGTGAACACAACCACGCCCCCATCCTTCACATGATCAGCATAAGTCTCGAAAACCACAGCGTCCGTTCCCTTATCAATGGTTCCGATCGTCGTGAGGTCTTCAAACGCGACCGCCACATCGCCATCGATGAGGTCCAGCACCTTGCTCAGGTCGCCCGGAGTGTTTTCGTCCCCAGCAGCAGCCGCGGCATCCTCCGCTGACAGAGCCAGCTTCAACTCAGTCCCACTCACCGCCACAGCGTACAGACTGGCTCCGTCCGCGATCACACGTGCAAGACGCACATCCGCGTCCTCCGCTGCCGTCTTCGAAAACACCACCGGATCTCCCGTCACCAACACAGACGTACGACCCACAAAAGATCCGATCGTGTCCCCCTCCTTGGAAATCGTCGCTGCCGCCACGAAATCCTCGAACGCAACCCCTACATCCCCATCGATGAGGTCCAGCACTTTGCTGGAATCGCCTGGTGTAATGCCATCCCCAGCAGCGGCCGCAGCATCCTCCACTGACAGCGCCAACTTCAACTCGGTCCCGCTCACAGCCACGGCGTACAGACTCGTTCCGTCCGCGATCACTCGCGCAAGACGCACGTCCGCGTCCCCGGAGGCCGTCTTCGAGAAAATCACCGGATCTCCCGTCACCAAACCCGATGAATGGCCCACGAAAGTTCCCACCGTGTCCCCGCCCTTCGCGATCGTCGCGGTGGCCACGAGATCCTCAAACGCCACCCCTACGTTCCCATCGATGAGGTCGAGCGCCGCACCCTCCTGCGACAACGCCAGCTTCAACCCCGTCCCGCTCACAGCCACCGCATAGAGGGGCGTCCCGTCCTCGATCACCCGCGCAAGACGCACGTCCGCGTCCCCGGGTGCTGCCTTGGTAAACTGAACCGCGTCCCCCGTCTGCAGCGTATGGGCGCTCCCAAAAACCGTATCCGATCCCTTGTCCACGACGCCGCTCCCAACCACATAACTCAACCCCAACGCGCCATCGTCCAGCAGGTTCACCACAGCCGGCGTAAGATCCCCCTCACTCGGCGCAACCGCAGTCAACTGCAGCTTGGTGTTATCGGCCCCGGTCTTGGCGTAGAAAGTCGTGCCGTCGACAATCTCCCCCGCAAGTCGGATGTCCGCCGTGCTCGGCTTCACAAACTCCACCGCCTGCCCACTGGCCAGCACAACGGGACTCCCCAGCGTAAACTCATCCGTGTTCTTATCGAAGCTCCCGAACACCCCGGTGAGAACGTTCACACCCAACTGGTCTGTGATCAAATCCACCACTTTTGTCAAATCCCCGCCCGCCGCGGCCGTGGCATCCTCAGCCGACGTCGCCAACTGGATCGTCCTGACGCCCGTGCTCACCACCCAGTACGTCTCTCCTCCCACGCTCACCTTTGCCCCGGTCGCAAGCCCGTGGCCCGCCACGAACGTGATCGTATCATCCAACGAAGTCTGATCGCCGGTCAGCAGGGTGCTATTCTGCACCACTACCTTCACCGCGCTTGAGTCCGCAGAAAGATCCTCTGTCACAGGCGTCCCCGCGATCGCATCCGCACGCGTTGCCGCCACTTTGATAACCTTGTTGTCCGCAGTGGTCACCACGTAATGGGTGGCATTCCCGAAGCGGATCGCATCCCCCGTCGTCAACCCATGGCTCGCCGAAAAGGAGAGCGTTTCGTCGTTGCCCGAAATGCTCGCGCTCAGCACCAGATTCACCCCGCGCACCCCATTGTCTCCCACATCCAATACGGTCGGCGTCAGCCCCGAGGCATCCCCTGAAGAACCGGCAAAGCGAATGTGTGTGGCCGCACTCTCATCCGTGGTCACCACCGCATAGTAGGATTTCCCCTGCTCGAGCACGCCCACCTGCTTGTGCAAAATCACACCGTTCGTCTTCACGTACACCACAGTCTGGCCGTTCGTGAGCCCATGGGGTTGCGTGAATGTCACTTCGTCCGTCCCGGCATCCACCGAGGCGCCGCGACCAATCACCTTGATGTCACCCGCTCCATCATCCGCAAAGTCCAAGAACTTCCCTGCCGTCGCGTCCTGTGCGTTCTTCGCCAACCGCACAGCGCCCGTGTCCGGATCCACCACGGCGTAGTACGTGTGCGACTGCTCAAGCACCCCGTCCGCCACGCGTAACGCAGGGTTCGTCTTCGCCAGATACTTCAACGTATCCCCAGTCACCAACCCGTGCGCTCGGGCGGCACCTTCAGCATCCAAAAACGAGATGAAATCCGTGGCCGCATTGGTCTTGCCGTTCCCGAGATTCGTCACCGTGAAAGTCCCCGAACCATCGTCCGCAAAATCCAAGAACTTCCCGGTCATCGCGTCCGTTGCATTCTTCGCCAAGCGCACAACGCCCGTATTCGGATCCACCACGGCGTAGTACGTCTGCGCCGCATCCAACACCCCGTCCGCCACGCGTAACGCAGGATTCGTCTTCGCCAGATACTTCAACTCATCCCCCGTCACCAGTCCATGCGCACGGGCGACATTTTCCCCATTCAAAAACGAGATGACATCGGTCCCCGCACTGGTCCTACCGTTGCCGAGATTCGTCACCGTGAACGTCCCCGAACCGTCATCCGCGAAGTCCAAGAACTTTCCAGCCAATGCGTCCGGCCCGTTCTTAGCCAACTTCACCGTGCCGTCCTGTACCACCGCATAGTACGTGTGCGACTGCTCAAGGACCCCATCCGCCACGCGCAACGCGGAGTTCGTTTTCTTCAGATACTTCACCAAATCCCCGGTTAACAAACCGTGTTCGCGAGCCACGCCAGTCCCATCGGCAAAAGTCACGGAATCACTGGTCTCATCAGCGCCCGTCATCCCAGACGCGAGATCTGTCAACGTGAACGTCCCGGAACCTGCATCCGCAAAATCCAGCACCTTCCCATCCTTTTCCAAGCGCACAGCACCCGTTTCCGGATCCACCACCGCTTTGTAGGTTCCACCGTCGCTCAGAACTCCGGAGACGTAGCGCAAGGTCGCCTGCTCCAAATAGGTGAGCTCATCTCCCGTCACCAGACGGTGCGTGACCGTGGCGCCGACCGCATCCTTGAACGTGATAGCCCCCGTGGTTGCACTCGCCGTGC
The DNA here is from genome assembly GCA_945861435.1 of Chthoniobacter flavus. Classification (GTDB taxonomy): domain Bacteria; phylum Verrucomicrobiota; class Verrucomicrobiia; order Chthoniobacterales; family Chthoniobacteraceae; genus CAIURC01. Next base: position 81,881 of record CAMAUX010000004.1, read on the forward strand.
CAAGACTAAGGTTGGTTAAAGCAACCCGCCCAACACCCGTGTCAGCAATGTCCAGAACGTTGCCGGCCACTGCATTCTCAAGACTGTCCGCCAACTTCACCGTGCCGTTCTCCACCACCGCATAGTAGGTGCCCCCGTCTGTGATCACCCCGGACACCACCCGCAGGTCCGCGTTCTTCACATAGTTCACCAAATCCCCCGTCTGCAACCCGTGCGCTGTCGCGAAGGTGACCACATCGCTGTCTGAATCACCATTGGTCGCCAGACTCGCCGCCACCACCGGAGTCGCAGTCGCGTTGAAACGCAAAGCCGGCAGCTTTACCCCACCAAGATCCACCGCCACCTTCGTCGTGAAATACCCGTCCGCAATCACATCGAAGGAATCCGCCCCTGAGCCCGTCGTCACATTCACGCCGCCCGCGCTCTGCAGGTCAGCCGCCACAATCTGGAAACTCGCCGGCCCGCTCACCTGCTTGGAAGCGATGTCGGATTTGAGCACCAATTTGTCGACACCCACAGCCACTGTCACTTGGGCGTCCTCAGGCCGTTCCAACACCGGTGCAGTGTTATAACCCACCACTGCAATCGAGGCCGTCTGCTGTGCCGTCAGCGCCGCAGTCTGCTGCGCGGTCATGCCGACGGTTGCAGCAGGCGCCAACTTCACGATCCCCGTCGCAGCGCCCAGCGATAGCATGCCACCCGTGAGGGACACATCCACCACCCGCGCCCCAGTCGCCGTCTGAAAATTCACCTCCAAACCACCGCTCGCCGTCAGGTTATCCACGTCCAGATTCAATCGATCACTCGCCGTCCCTGCACCGCGCCCAAGGAAGAGTAACGAAGTGCCCGCCCCAGCGTCCGACACCGTGGTCGGCTTCAGCGTGCTGGCACCTAGTTTGAGAACAGGTGTGCTCGCCAGCACCTGGTTGAGACCTGCGCCGGGATCAAACACAATGCCCCCAAGCGACAAATCCATCGACTGCGCAAACAGCGCCAGAGTGTCATCGTCAGCCCCGCCAGCGTAATCAATCACGTTGCCGCTGGCGTTCTTCGCCGAGCCTTTCACCGTCGTGCCACCAAAGGTCACGGAATTCGCTCCCGCCCCCCCCGAGAAACTCAGAGCTCCAAGAGTGAGCGAATCGACGGTGCTCATGAAGGAGTCGCTACCATCCAGCCCGACGTACTCGATCGAATTACCCATGCCAGCCGCCGGCAAGGCCGCCTGCGTCGCCGCAAACCCGAGCACCGCGCTCGTGCCCGTGAGAGTGAGCGAGTTGCCCCCCCCAAACCCCTGCACCTTGAGCGCGCCAACCGTCGTCGCTGACTGTGACTCAATCCTCACCGTGTCGGCATCCGCCCCACCGCTGAAAGCAAGGGAGTGGCCCGTGGAAAGCGATCCCAACTTTGCCGTGTCGCCGGCGATCCGCAGACTGTTCTCACCAGCCTTTGCGTCGATGCTCACGCCCCCGGCCAGCACCGAAGTCGCAGACAAAATCTCCACGCGATCGACTCCCGCCCCCCCGTCAAAAAACACCGACGGCCCAAAAGCTGTTTTTCCGGTGGCTTTGACACCCAGCGTCGCCTGTGTTCCGGATACCGTCAGACTATTCTCACCCCCACCCGCGGTCACCGAGACCGATCCAGCTGCCGCCAGAGTTTCCGCCGCAAGGCGAACCGTGTCCTTCATTTCGCCACCCACAAAAAGCACGGAGTCACCACCCGTCAGCGCGCCCAGCTTCGCACTCAATCCGCCAAGCCTGAACTCATTGATTCCGGTCTTTGCGTCCACAGAAATCCCGCCGGCAAACACCAAGGCGGTGGACTTGACATCCACAACGTCTTCCGAGGTGCCACCCACCACCTTCAAGGAATCACCGGTGGCCACCTTGCCCAGCGTTGCAGCCCCACCACTAACCTCCACCAAATTGCTGCCATTACCCGTCGTTACCTCAACAGACCCCGTCGCCGTAAGCGTATCAGCTCTCAAAAGCACCCTGTCAGCGCCTTGAGACGTTGCCCCTGTCCCAAGGTATTGAACCGACTGGCCCGTACCCAAAGCACCGAACTTTGCCGAGGCCCCCTCGACGCGCAATTCGTTTGTACCTCCACCCATCTCCGATTTCAGACCACCCGCGAGGACGCTGCCAGCAGCGGATACCTCAACGGTGTCATTATCGGTTCCACCGCGGAACACCACCGACGCCCCGAGAAGGACGGCCTTTGGAGTGACGTTCGCGCCGATCGTCGCCAGCGTCCCCGACACCTTCAACTTGTTCTCTCCATTCCCCAACCCCACAGAAACCCACCCTGCAGCCGCCAGCGTCTCAGCGCTGAGAACCACCGTATCACTGCCCCCACCACCAGAAGCCACCAAAGACTCGCCCGTACTCAACGTCCCAACTTTCGCATTGGCTCCGCTCACAGTGAGCGCATTTAGGCCGGCACCCCCATCGTAGGAGATTCCGCCAGCCAATACGGACGTATCTGCCGAAAATATCACACTGTCGTCGCTATCACCCCCGGCATAGTTGACCGATTCTCCAGTCACCGGCACCCCCGTAGCCGCCCTCTTGCCCAACGTGATCTGGTTCCCCAACACGGTCACAGAATTGACGCCAGAACCCGGCTTCACATCCAAGGAACTCGAGGTGGTCAGGCTCTGCGCTGTCACTGCCACCGTGTCCTTACCGCCCGCCGCCGCAAAACTGATCGACGCCCCGGTTGCACCAATCGATCCCACCTTCGCCGAGGTTCCCGTCAACACGAACAAGTTGCCCACTTCGCCAGCCCCACCCACATCCACATTCACGCCACCCGCCAGCACAGACGTGATGGAGACAAGACGCACGGTGTCGTCGCCGGTGGTGCCGACAAACTTCACGGAATCCCCGGCCGTAGCCTTGGCGGTGCCCGGACTCCGGATCCCCAAAGTCGCTAGAGTGCCCGATACCTCCAGAGAGTTATTTCCAGCGCCAGCAGACACGTCCACGCACCCCGCCGTCGTGAGCGTCTGCGCCCCGAGGGTGACGGTGTCGTTGTCTCCAAGTCCCGAGAAAAGCACAGACTCCCCGGTCGCTAACGCTCCCACACTCACGCTTCCACCTCCCACGCTCAAAACGTTCGCCCCAGCGGAACCCTCCATACGAATCCCGCCCGCAAGCACCGATGTGCTGGAAAGAATCTCGACCTTATCCGCCTGCGCTCCGCCGGTAAGAATCACGGAACTTCCCAAGCCCAGCTTGAGTGTATCTCCCGTACCCACCGCCGTCTTCTTGCCTAGGTTCGCCAAATTGCCAGAAATGGTCAGCGTGTTGACCCCTCCATTCCCCGTCACCTCAACGCTCCCTCCGGCAACCAGAGCTCGCGCAGTCAAGGAAACCGTATCGCCGTCGTCGCCCCCAGAATAACTCACCGACTCGCCCACCGTTCCTGCGGCACCCCCGGCCACCACCCGCGCGCCCAGCTTCACGGAGCTCCCACTGATCGCCAGCGAATTGGTGTTGCTACCAGCGGTCATGCTGATGCCTCCCCCCAACACCGAGTTGGTCGCCGAAATCCCCACCGAGTCTAACCCCGTTGCCCCGACGAACCGCACCGAATCCCCAGTGGTCTTTTTCAAACCAATTGCCACCTGGGTACCAGACACTGCCAGCGTGTTGGTTCCATCAAATCCCAAAAATTCCACCGATCCAGCCGCTGTAAGGTTCGCCGCCTTCAGTAAAAGGGTGTCGCCACCACCATCGCCGGTGAAGAGCACCGATTCGCCGTCGTTCCTCGCACCTAATTTCACATTAGACCCTCCCACCGTCAGCGCATTGACATCATCGCCACCGTCGCCCCCCGCATCCAGACGAATCCCCCCCGCCAGCACCGACGTGTCCGCAGTCAACTCAAGCGTATCCTTACCCCCAGCACCCACCAACCTCAACGAATCGCCCTGACCAGCGAGGATGCCAGGCGCACTCGCCGTAACGTTGCGGCCAATCGTGACACTGGCGCCCGACACCGTCACCACGTTCTCCCCGGCTCCCGCACCAACCTCAACGCTACCGGAAGCCACCAACGTCTGTGCGGAAAGCGACACCGTGTCATTACCCGCGCCTCCCCCTGTGAAGCTCAACGACTCCCCGCTCACCAGACTGCCCACTTTCGCCGATGTCCCGCTGACGGCCACTGTGTTGTTGCCCCCACCCGCAGAAAATTTGATCCCACCTGCTGCCACAGAGGTTCGCGCGGAGATCAGCAAGCTGTCAGCCTGCCCGCCCCCTTCAAAAAACACCGATTCACCCAAAAGCGGAGTCTTGGGAGCGGCCTTGATCCCAATCGTCACCAAGGATCCAGACAACTCCAGCTTATTGACCCCGTCGCCGACCGACATGCTGATGGAACCCGCAAGCGCTGTCGTCTGCGAAGCAAAGGTCACCAAGTCCCCTCCTCCCGCACCCGAGAAAATCAAAGACTCTCCGCTAGCAATCGCACCAAACTTCGCAGTCGTCCCACTCACCGCCAGAACATTATTAGTCCCATCCTTTCCAGCAAACCCAACCCCGCCAGCAAGCGTGCTGTTCGATGTCTCAATGCTCAGTCGATCAAAGCCCGAACCACCGAGGAAACTCACTGACTCTCCCACTCTCTCTGTGGAGGTGTTCGTCTTGAGTGCATTCTTGCCCACCAGCAGCGTACCCCCGCGCATCGCAAGCCCGTTATCCGCATCCTTGCCGTCAAAATACAAAGACCCCTTCAGCGTCGTCGTGCCTTGCACGTTGAAAACCATACTGTCCTCCCCCGCGCCCCCAAGGTAGCTCAAGGACCGTCCGTCCACTCCTGCAGCACTGGCAATCACGGACACCCCAATCGTCACCGACTTTGCCGTCACATTTGCGGCTTGGGAATATGCAGGCGCCTCCGACTTCGCAGCCGCCGTCACCGAAACCGTCGCCGCAGCCACCGAATCGTTGAATTCCTCGGTCGCATCCGCAACCTCATCATCCGTCAGAGCACGCCCCAGACTCTCCTCGAGATCGCTCAGCTTGCCACTCAACGTCCCAAGCGCATCCAGCGCACCCGGCAGATCCCGGTCCACAAAACGCTGCGTCAGCATGGCAACCGTCGGCGACTCCCCGAGATTCAAAAACGCATCCTTCGCAATCGTCAAAGTCCCGCCTCCAATCTCAAGCCGCTCGGATTCCTGCCCCCCAATCACCCTCAAGTTCCCAAGACTGGTCACCGCCGAGGTGATCGACAACAGTCCGCCCTTCGATCCCGTGCCGCTGAAATCCACCGCCAACTCGCCACCCACAGAAGTAAGGGCCCCTCCGAACGCCACCCGATTCCCGTCGAAACTGTCCCCAGCCCCCATGTTCACCAACACGTTGCCGGTCACCGCCACGTTCTTTGCCGAAAACTGATCGTCCCCGCCACGCCCATTGAAAGTAAGTGATTTGAGCGTCTTGATTCCCACCAATGAGAAATTGTCCGATCCAGCCCCTTCCGCCGTCCCCTCATTCACCACCAGCGCAGTGAGCGCACCCGTCAAATCCAGCCTCCCTGTAGCCCCCACACTCTGCTTTCCACCCACCAAAATCTCCTGCGTACGAGCGACCCCTCCCACCAACTCCAAGGAAGTCCCATCGTCCAAAAGATCCTTCGCCGTTCCCGCCATCGCATTGGTGTAATTCTCCGCAAGCTTGATCTGATTGGGGGCGACTTTAATGACGTGATAAGTAGTCCCATCGACCAACCCCCCCACGCTTCCTTCCCCCGCCGTGTAACGAATGGTCTGCCCCGTCACCAGCGGATACACGTCATTCAACGTCACCTCGTTGCTGTCTGAGTTCACCTCAGCAAATCCCACAGGGAAAGTCTCCCCGGCTGCCTCCACCCGAAAATGCGTCGCATCCACCTGCGCGATCTCCACCTGAACATCCCCAAACGAGGCCAACTTCAAGGCCCCAACGCTGGCGCTTTTCGCGTCCACCACATAACTCGAAATTACTAGGAGCGCGGGCGCTATCCGGTTCTCAAGGGGCTCGATGCAGGAGGCGCGTAAGGAGGTCTTCATAGAATTCAATACCCGAGAGGGCTCTGTCTGGGGATGGATGGAGAGGGGGGAACTGCGTTTCCTCACCCCGTCATGTCCATAACGACATATCATCAGGAAACTCTGGATGAAAACTCCGGGGTGGAGCCCCAGTTTCTACTGCCACCACCCACCAAGGCGCAAGCGTGAACCCCGTAGCTAACCTTGCTATATGTTTATCTTAAATCCCTGACTCCTTCCAGCTTCCGCCTTGATCTCACCCCAGTCCTCCCACTATCGATTCCCCCCCTGCCGCTCACCCTCCCTTCCCGAGGTCAAGGGCCCCAGGCTTCACAACCCCACACCACACCAACTCCTCCCCTCCATTATGAGTCGTAAAATCCGAATGGGCATGGTCGGCGGCGGCCGCGGTGCCTTCATTGGCGCCGTCCACCGCATCGCAGCCAACGTCGACGGCCAGATCGAACTGGTCTGCGGCGCCTTCAGCAGCGACCCCAAACGCTCCAAAGACAGCGGCGCAGACTTCTTCCTGCCCCCCTCCCGCTGCTACGGCACATTCCAAGAAATGATCCAGAAGGAGAAGGCCCTCCCCTCCGATCAGCGCATGGACTTCCTCTCCATCGTCACCCCCAACCACGTCCACTTCCCACCCGCCAAGATGGCGCTTGAGAACGGCTTTCACGTCCTCTCCGACAAGCCCGCCACCTTCGATCTTGCCGAAGCCAAGTCCCTAGCAAAAATCGTCGAGCGCACCGGCCTCCTCTACGGACTCACCCACAACTACACCGGTTACCCACTCGTCAAAGAGGCCCGCGACCTCGTCCACTCCGGCAAACTCGGCAAGATCCGCAAGGTCATCGCCGAGTACCCGCAGGGCTGGCTCGCCACACGCCTCGAAGCCTCCGGACAAAAGCAGGCAGGCTGGCGCACTGACCCCAAGCGCTCAGGCGCCGCTGGCTGCATCGGCGACATCGGCACCCACGCCGAGAACCTCGCTGAGTACATCACAGGCCTCAAAATCAAGGAACTCGCCGCCGACCTCACCGCATTCGTCGAAGGGCGTCTCCTTGATGACGACGGCAACATCCTTCTGCGCTTCGACAACGGCGCCAAGGGCGTCCTCCACGCCTCCCAAATCTCGGTGGGCGAGGAAAACAACCTCAACATCCGCGTCTACGGCGAGAAAGGCGGCATCGAATGGCACCAGAAGGAGCCCAACACGCTCCTCGTCAAATGGATGGACCAGCCCATGCAGGTCTACCGCACCGCCAACGGCTACCTCAGCAAGGCCGCCGCTGCCGCCGGACGCACCCCTCCCTCACACCCGGAGGGTTACCTCGAAGCCTTCGCCAACATCTACCGCAACTTCGCAGGCCACATCCGCGCTCGCCTAGAAAACCGCACCCCGGATCCCCTCGTTCTCGATTATCCAAAGATCGAGGACGGTATCCGTGGCATGGCCTTCATCGAAGCCGTCGTGCGCTCCAGCAAGAAAAACGCGGCTTGGACAAAGCTCAGCACGGAAAAGCCAAACTCCAAAAAGCCGGCCAAGAAGGCCCCGCGCACCAAACGCGCACGCTGACGCTCCGTAGTCTTTCGCGCACTACGCCGCCATCACCTCAACACCAAGAGGCCCCGCCGCAACACGGCCGGGCCTCTTTTTTTTCTCTCCGCTTCCGCTCCAAAAAGAGCCACATTCCCGCCTCCGCCTCCTTCAGTGCGCCCTTCCATTAATCACTCGACTCCACCCCTTTTTTCTCAACACTCCGCCGCCCTATGAAATTCGCCAACCAAGTCGCCATCGTGACCGGAGCCGGCCGTGGCATCGGCCATGCCATCGCCCTGCGCCTTGCAGCTCAAGGCGCTCGCGTCGCCGTGGTCAGCCGCACCGAATCCAACGCCAACCGCACCGCCGAGGAGGTCAACACCCGCCACGCCGGCCTCGCGATGGCTTACGCTGTCGACGTCGCCGACCACCGCGCCGTCAAGGACCTCGGCGAACGCATCCTCACCGACTTCTCCCGCGTCGACATCCTCGTCAACAACGCAGGCCTCACCCGCGACGGCCTCTCCATGCGCATGAGCGAGGCCGACTGGGACCTCGTCCTCGACACCAACCTCAAGGGCGCATTCAATTTCTGCCAGGCCGTCATGCGCCCCATGATCAAGCAGCGCAGCGGTCGCATCATCAACATCGCGTCCGTCGCAGGCCTCATGGGCAACGCCGGCCAGGCCAACTACGCTGCCTCAAAGGCCGGCCTCATCGGCCTCACCAAAACACTCGCGCGCGAACTCGCTTCCCGCAGCATCACCGTCAACGCCGTCGCCCCGGGCTTCATCTCCACCGACATGACCGACGTCCTTTCAGACCAGATCAAAACCGGCGTCGTATCTCAAATCCCCATGGGCCGCTTCGGCCAACCCGACGACATCGCCTCCGCGGTCGCATTCCTCGCCAGTGCTGAAGCCCAGTACATCACCGGCCAATGCCTCACCGTCGATGGCGGCATGGTGATGTAACCATGCAGATGCGCCCATAAGCGAAACCACCCACCACCCCATGCAGCTCCTACTGCTGCGGCACGCCAACGCCGATTCACCCGCCCCCAGCGACGACCTCCGAGCGCTCACTCCAAAAGGCCGCGCCCAAGCCCGCCGCGCCGCACTCTTCTGCCGCGCACACGGTCTCCTCCCGGAGATCTTCCTCTCCAGCCCCATCCTGCGCGCTCGTCAGACCGCCGAAGAATTCGCACACACAGCGGAGATCACCCATGCGGAAATCGCCTCCTTCCTCGCCTGCGGCATGGATCCGGAAACGGCCCTCAACGAACTGTGCGCCTACCAATCCTTCCCCTCCGTGCTCCTTGTCGGCCACGAACCCGACATCTCCTCCCTCGCCGCCCACCTCCTCGGACTTCCTCTCGCCCAAAACCTCCATGTCCGAAAAGCCACGCTCTTAGTCCTCGAAGTCGAGCAACTCAGGCTCGGCTGCGCCTCCCTCGAACTCCTCATCCCCTGCAGCTTCATGCCGGACACAACCTCCAACGAATGAAACCCGAACTCCTTCACGTTAAAGATTTCGCCAGTGACGCCGCCCGCTGGATCCTCGCATGCGCAGTCCAATCCATCGCCACCCGCGGCCTCTTCCGCCTTGCTCTCGCGGGCGGTGAAACCCCGGCTGCGGTCTACTCTGAAATGGCCCGATCCTCCGATGCACCGGACTGGAGCCGCGTCCAGATCACTTTCGGAGACGAACGCTGCGTCCCTCCGGACGACGCGCAAAGCAACTACCTCATGGCTCGGCGATCCCTGCTGGATCATGCACCCATCCCCTCGGGCAACATCTTCCGCATCGCGGGCGAAGCGGACCCGGACCACGCTGCACTCCAGTGTGAAGCCCAACTGCGCGCCGTCGCCACCCGCATGGGCGAACCCTGCTACCGCCACGACCTCGTGCTCCTTGGCCTCGGGCCCGACGGTCACACCGCCTCACTCTTCCCTGGCTCCCCTGCCCTCGCAGAATCCCAGCGCTGGCTCATCCCCACCATCGGTCCCAAGCCACCGCCACAACGCATCACCATGACCTACCCGCTGCTCAACGCCGCGCGGCACGTCGCATTCCTCGTCAACGATCCCAAGAAACAGCCCGTCATCGACGATATCCTCGCCCACCGCGGCAACCATCCCGCAGGCGCTGTACAACCCACCGAAGGCTCTCTCACTTGGATTATCGGCCCGGGCAAGTAAACGGCTCAGGCAAGTAACCCGCTCACCGATCCGCAGCCCTCGCTCCGCCGCCTTTACTTCTTCAGCGCACCTTCAACCGCTGACACCAACTCTGCGGAGTCCGGCTCTACACCCGAATCAAATCGGCCCAGAAGCTTCCCATCTGCGCCGATAAGGAACTTGGAAAAATTCCACTTCACGGGCCCTGGAAATGCCGAACCCGCACCAGTGAGGGCAGCGTAAAGCGGATGCTGCTCCGCCCCCTTCGCGTGTAGTTTGTCAAAAAGAGGGAAGCTCACTTCAAAGCGACTGCTGCAGAACTGCTTGATGTCCTCGTTGCTCCCCGGTTCCTGAGCGCCAAAGTCGTTGCAAGGAAAGCCAAGCACCACAAACCCCTTGTCCTTGTACTTGCGATAGAGCGACTCGAGTCCCGCGTACTGCCGCGTGTACCCACATGCCGAGGCGACATTCACCACCAAAACCGCTTTCCCTGCATAAGCCTTCAACGACGTGTCCTTGCCGTCGATATCCTTTAACGCGATCGCGCCGAGATCAGCGCCATCCGCAGCTCCGGCTTCCAGCGCAAGTCCAAGAAAAAGTAGTCCGAGGATCAGTTTCATAAGTGGTGTTTTTAAAGTTCTGTTAGTTTTTTAGTTTCGATATCTCAAATTTCGAATCCCGTCACTTCCTCGGGATCTCGTTCAGCGTGTAATACGCCACGTCGTGCAGCAGAGGCAATCCCATGCCCGAGCGCACTCCGGCCATGTGCAACTCGTGGATATGCCCCTTGGTCAGCGGCGCCACCGTGAGGCGCACCGAACGCCCCCCATTCCCCACCTTGGCCGCCGTGATCTTCGCCTCCACATCGTCCACCTCCGGACTGCCGTACGCCGCCTGATAGATATAAGTGAACTCACGCATCGAGTAACTCGCCACGTCGCCGGCAGCGTTTGCATCCACCGGCTCTGTGAAAAACAGCTCAAACCCATCCGGCCGCGCCCGCATCTCCTGCACCTCAAAGGGCACTTTCCCATTCCACTCCAAACGCTCGAAACTGTAGGGCTGCCCGCCCTTCGCACCCCAACCACGGTCGGATCCACCGGCGAAAATCTGCCCCTTCTCGTTCATGCGACCACCGATCAGCCCGCTCTTGAATCCCTTCCTAAATGGAAACACCACCCCCTGCTGGATTCCATTCACCTCCTCGACAAAAACGCGCGAGATATTGGAGTGGCTCTGGTCGGCGATGAAAAGCTGCTTCTGGAACGGCCCGAACTTCCCGCCGCTCATGTCGCAGACAATGAACGACGACGAGTTTCCCACCTTCCCGTGCACCATGTACGCAACCGGCGGCACCAACTCCTTCACCCGCTCACGCTCCACCACCATCCGACTCTTGTCGTTGGGCTCCACCGGACGAGGTCCCATGTTCGGCGCCTTGTCGTACCAAGCAAATCCACCGGGATGCCCTTGGAACGTCCCCGGGATCAAGTGCTGCAGCGTGCACGCACCATGCCATGGCCCCTGATTGTCGGTGTAATACACCTCGCCCTCTGCACCAAACCCGATCCCGCCGGGCGACCGAATCCCGCTGCACGTCGGCACCATCGTCCCGTCAGGCTTCACTCGCACCGCCCACCCGCGGAAGTCCGTCTTGCTGCTAAAAGATCCCGTGAGACAGAGCACCAGCCAGAGATCCCCCGCTTTGTCGAAACGCGATCCGAAGCAATACTCGTGGTAATCACCGCTCACACCCCACTTGTCGCACACGGTCTGAAAGAGGTCCGATCGCCCATCCCCATCCTCGTCCTTCATCCGCACCACCTCATAGCGGTTCGTCGCAAAGAGCGACCCATCCTTCCACGCCAAGCCCATGAGCTCATGCTGCCCTGCCGCGAAGAGTTGGTAACTGACTTTAGTCGGATCCGCCTCCGTGGCTCCGCTTACCGTCCAAACCTCGCCACGCCGCGTTCCCAGCGCAAGCTTGTCACCCGGCAGAAGCTCGATCGAACTCACCTCCAGCGCCGTCTCTTTCGGCGTCGGAAATGTCACGATCGGGTAATAGTCGCCCTCCGTCGGGGGCGCAGCACGCAGCGAACCGGCGCCAAGCAAGGTCAGGAAAAGGATGCGATTAAGTTTCATGGAAAGAAGTGTGCTCCGCAATTACTTGGCGCTCTGGGCAGGCATCGGAGCCGCTGCCCACGTATAGGTCAACTTGATCTCCGGTCGCACCGACACCAGCAGGCTCTCGCCCACCAACTGCGCACCCTCCACCGCCACGCGAACCCCCTTCTCAATCTCAAACCCACCCTCCACCTGCCGCAGTTGCTTGCCTCCAGCCACACGGAAATATCCATTCTCAGGCAGGCGCCCCTCCATGCGAACCGTCCGCACCAACTTCCCTCCACCCTTGATCGCATCACCCTCCACCCCAAACCCGTCACTCACCTTCACCCCACTCCACTCGTAACCAAAAGTCGGGAACCGACGCGCATCCAGCCTGTACCCTTTCCACTGGAAATCAGCGGAGCGCTGCCCCGCCGGCAACTGCGGCCACGCCGCCTGCGTGGAAGCCAGCACCGCAACAGGCAGCGCCGTCTCCCCGCTCGGACTCACCACGTCAAAACCCAAGGGCGGCTGATGCCCGCCACCACGGTTGATCCAGTGCCGCGCCGCATCCATGAACGCCCCGCGCCAAACCAGCGCCAAATTCATCGTCTCCGCGCTCCACGTAATATTCATCCCACCGGGATATCCCACGCCAATGCCGCGGTTGCCCGCGCCAGCGATGAAGTTACGGTAAATCACGGGTTCCGTCCCCACGACCAGCGGCATGCCCGTCGTATCCTGGGGCTTCTTGGCACCCGCCCCACCGGCAGACTTCGGATGCACCCACTTTGAAAGCGGCGTGATGCCAAATCCAGGCCCCTTCCAACCCGCATAAAGATCCGCATTGCCCGCGGCCTGAAAGTATTCGAGCCGGAACTGATGCTCGCCCGCCTTGAGCTTCACCTTCCCCTCCTTGATGTCGGAAGAGGGATGGATCTTGTCGTGTTCGACCACCTTCTTGCCGTCAATCAACACCCGCGACCCATCATCGGACGCCACATAAAAACTGTATTCCCCCTCCTTGGCGGCGTTGATTTTACCCTCGTACACCACACCAAACTGGTTCTTGTAGTCGTCCAGCTTGATCTCCACCAAGTTGCTCGCAATCTCCCCCTCCCGGTGCGGCTTGAGCGCCTTGAAGTCCGGCAACTGCTCCCAGCTCCCAAGATAAAGTGCAAACCGCAACCCCGTCAGCTTCGTCCCCTCCGCCTGCACGTTCAGCCGACCCTGCATCGTGAGCGCGTGCCCCGGAAACGTGCACACAAATGGGTACGAACCACCCTTGTCCGGCGCCGTGAACTCCAGCTCCTCCTTCTCCTTCGGATTCAGCAGCTTCGTGTGCAGCCAGATCCGAGGCTCATCCGGCAGCCAGTTGCGCTTGAGCGCCTCCTCAGGCTTCTCCATCTGCTTGTTCGACACCGCCACCACGTCAGTCCCCTCCTTGAAAAACACCAGGTTGTGCGGCAGGTCATCCGTGTTCTCAAAAACCAGCTTCACCTTCGCCCCGACCGGCACACTGATCTCCGACTGGTCATAACGCATCTGCGCCTGCAGCGTCTTGATGTAAATCGTCTGCGTCTCCGCGGCGAAAACTGGCACCGCCACAAGGCCGGCGAGCGCAAATAAGGTGGGTCGGATCATAAGATGGGAGCGAAATTAACTGGGACTCGTCACGCACGGCCTGCAGCACCGCAATAGACTCAGGGCGTATGCAATGCGGAGAACCCGCCTCTTCTAAACTCCACACCCCTGTGCTCGTCTAATCCTTTCGCCCCTCATCCTCTTAGCCTCTTTCTAGCCTCCCCGCGCAGGCTTGCCCGCTCCAAGCGGACCCGATAAAGCGTCACTACCCCCGTGCAAAACAATTCCTCCCTCCGCCTCGCGCTGGGCGGCGCCATGGCGCTCCTCATCATTTCCGGCGTCTGGTGGTCCTGGCAATCGCTGCAAAGCAATTCCGCAACAGCCACCACGCGTCCCAACCTCCCTCCACAGCCAACCCGACCACCGGTTCAAAAGGGCGCGGAGTCGGAAAGTGAACCGAGTGCGTGGCACCCACTCTCCGCAGCCAATAGCAGCATACAAACCACGCTTGAACAGCGCCTCAACCTCACTGCACTCGGCGCACAGACCGCCGCCGCCGACCTCGACCAAGCCTTCGCCAAACTCGCCACCCTGACAGAAAAGGCAGACTACAGCGCGTTCCTGCGCGGGATGTTCGAGACCGTCGCGCGCACCTCCACTCCGGACACCGCACTCGCCGCCGTCCGCCGCCTCGAGGCAAAGGACAAGCGTGGCATCGCCACCCTCACGCTCCTCCGCCTCTGGAGTGGCTCCACCGACGAGGAGCTCGTCACCAAGTTCGGCGGCTCCATTCAGGGCTTCGGAGAGGCCGGCGCGCTCGGCATCTTCCTCGCAAAAAAAACCGGCTCCGGTTTCACACCAGAAATGGCTCGATCGATGTCCGATGAGGTCCCCGGCACATGGCAGAAAACTGAGTTCCTCACACAGAGCGCGGTCGCACTAGCCGCCCGCGATCCCGACGCCGCACTCGCCCTCGGAGACGGACTCACCGGCGGCGCCCAGCGCCATTTCCAGCGCAACTTCGCCCAAGCCCTCGCCAAGGACGATCTCAGCTCGGCTCTCTCATGGGCAAAAGCACAGGGCGAAAACAGCGGCGAACTCCTCGCCTCCCTCATCCCCAAACAAGCCGAGACGGACACCGACGGCGCCCTGCGCACACTCGCTGAAATCAAAGACCCGCGCGCCGCCGCACGCGCCACCGAACAGCTCGCCGCCTCCTTTGCGTCCAAGGACACCGCCGCCGCGATGCAGTGGATGGAATCCCTTCAGGACCCAGAACAGCGCAAGGCCGCGGAACGCGGCATTCAACGCGCCGCACCCGTCGGCGTCGGCATCTCCATCGACGCCTCTAACCCGCTTGGCCTCCAAATTACGAGCCTCGTCGACAACTCTCCCGCCAGTCGCTCAGGCGCCCTCAGGCAGGGAGACCTCATCACCGCCATCGCCGACGGCAATGGCCAGTGGGTCAGCGCCCAATCCATCGAACTCGGCCGCGCCACCTCCCTCATCCGCGGCAAGGCAGGCACCAGCGTCCAGATCCAAGTCCTCCCCGCCAACGCCGCTCCCGGCACACAACCGCGCGTGGTCACCCTTCCCCGCGAGCAGATCTTCAACCGCCGCAGGTAACCCACCAAGCCGGCACCGCGCTCCCATCCAAGCACCACAGCCAGTCAGCCGCCCTCATGCCTTCAGTCCATTACCAATGCCAGCGCTGCACCAACTGCTGCCGCTGGCCCGGCTTCGTAACAGTCACCCAGCAAGAAATCGCCGCCATCGCACTCCACCTCGGCATCGACGAGCACTCCTTCATCCAACACCACATCCGTCTGCGACCTCAGCGAGACGGCCTCGCCCTCCTCGACAAGCCCAACGGTGAATGCGCATTCCTCGATGGACGCGACTGCCGCATCCAAGCCGTCAAACCCATCAAATGCGCCGCCTTACCCAACACTTGGAACTTCCCCGGCTGGCGCGAACTCTGCGAAGCGGTCCCCAGCATGCGCCACTAAATCCAAGTCCTCATAGGTGCCTAGACCCGGCCCGAGAGTTTATTTCGCTGACTTTCACGACGAGCACAACCTAAGCGCCTTTTGTCATCTTTGCGTGACAAGAATCCGCAAAGAAAACCAAGAGTAACAATAAAAACATTGATAGTTCACATTAATTTGTGATAATTAGTTAAGCAGCGTCTCCGCCGTCCCCCTAACACTCCCCCATCCCATGCGCACGACATCCCACCTCCCGCATCAGCTTGCTGGCCGCCAGTTCAGGTCACACTTCGCAATCCTCTCCATCGCGGCGCTTCAAGCCGCCCAATCATTGATCGGTTCCGACGCACTCTCCCCAGCGCCCGGATTCACTCCCATACTCACGTTCACAGAAAAACACACGGAACGCATCGTCACCGTTTCCGATCCCGACGATTCCTCCCTGAAATGGCCTGAACTCGGCTCGGTCGACTCGACCAACCTCCTCATTAAGGCCAGCATGGAAGGTGTCGAACTCTCTGGCATCAACTCCGACACCCCCTTCAGTATCAACTTTGGCGACCTCGCCTTCGACATAACCCTCGGATCTGACCCCAATTATTCCGTAAGTAAATCCACAGCTTTCTTCCCCACTCACGGCTGGGACGCAAGTGGCCGACCCGTCGGTTCTGAGGGGCTTTCGCTCAGTTGGGATCGCGCGATCCTCACCGTACGCCTCGTCAACAACGCTCTTTCTGAAGAGGACGCCGGCCCCTTCCTTCCTGCACTCTCCGCCAACTACTCCGGAGAAAATAACGCCAGCATCCGCCACATCGGCAACCTCTCGCTCACCTTCGGCTCTCTAGTGGCCGACGCCACTGTCTTTATCAAGGGTACAGCCTCTACTGCCACAAGCCCCTTTGGCTCCGGCTCAAGCACACAACCCTTCGACCTCACCCAAAGCGACCTCTCCGCCGGCCTCGACCTCGCGCCGCCGTCCGTCGTCGTCTCCGGCACCAAGACAGCCAGCAACCCTCACAGCGACGACACGGGACTCCTGCTGCGTGGAACCGCTTCCGATGGCCACGGCCTCAAAACCGTCCAGATTTCCACCGCGCCCGATCTCCCCGGCTCGTGGACTGACCTCGACATCGGTTCCCCAACGCCACTGCCTGCAGAAGAAGACCAGTGGAGCGGTGGTACCGTCAAATGGAGCTACCTCCTTCCCGAAACAGGCATAGGCACCACCCAGTTTTATATCCGCGCTCTCGACCTCGCCGGAAACTCGTCCACCCTCGTCTCCTTCACCATCGCAAAGGACGTACCCGAAGCACTCACCGGTCGGTGGGACTCTCTGATCCGCTCCTCCGACGGTTCCAACTCCATCATCGGCTCCCTTTCCATCTACTGCTCCTCCCTCGGCGCTCTCACCGGCCAGGTCACCCTCAACGGGCGCACCCAACCCTTCATCGGTTCATGGAGCGGCAACCATATTCAGGGTAAGATCAAGCGTGCATCAGGCGGCGATCTCCGACTCGACGCCTTCATCGGCAACATTGATGTCGAGGGGCCCGAAAGCGCATGGATCGAAGGTTTGCTCTACCCCCTTGCCTCAAGCACTCAGGCAAAATCAATGGCTGACGGTGAACAACCCACCGCCCTCGGTCAGTTCGCCGCCTTCAGATCCCCCTACTCAGCAACTTCCCGCGCCGCCGACTCAATCGCCGGCCGCTATCACGCCAGCGTCAGCGCGCCAGCGAATGGCGTACTGGGCAAATGCGTCCTCAGCGCAAACGTCAACACCGCTGGCGGTGTTCGTATCATTGCAAAACTGGCGGACGGCGCGACTGTTACTTGGGGGGGCGTCCTCGGTGCCGGTGGTCAGATCCCCCTCTACGCCCTTCCCTACACTCGCAAGGGAACTTTCGCCGCTACACTCAATGTCGACGGTTATTGGATTAGTGCGGACACCTGCACGTGGACCCGTCCTCCCGGCTTCCAGACCACATTCCCAGACGGCTTCACCGCCTCCGACCTCCAAATCTCTGGCCAGCTCTATCAGCCACCCGCACAAAACAGTCTGCCACTCGAACTCAGCGAAGGCCCATCCAACGCCTTCGTCTCCCTGCAGGGGGATGGCTTGGAGACTCCCTACGCCGAGTGGTTCACCCTCGACTCCCGCGGTCGCGCCACCTTCGACGCACCCAACACCCTGTCCCTGCGCGCTGCCATCAACACCTCCACAGGCATCGCCATCGGTGGGTTCAAACTCCCACCCACGGAAGCCAGCCCCCAACCCAGAAACGCCATTCTCTATGGCCTCGTCATTGGTAACACCGTCGAAGGCTACTACGCAGCCCCCAACCCGCGAACACAGAACTCCCTCGGCTCTTTCCAAATCTCAGCCCAAGACCCCCAAGCGCAAGACCCAGGAAACGAGGACGACGAGGACGGCGAGGACGGCGAGGACGGCGAGGACGACTTCGGGGACATCGACTAGGCTCAAAACAATCTGGACCACAGCGTCGATCCCGCGGTCTGTGTGTATCAGACCTCCCTCGAATCTCGCGGCGGACACCGCGGACGGTACTAGTCACGCGCTCTTCGAGTCAGTGCGACTGACTTCTCACCAGATGGCATCCGCAGACTGAATGTCGTTGGGATTAAAAAACCCTCCCACCTCCGCCACTGATAACGCACCCAACAGGGCCGCCTGCTTCCCTAGCCTAAAAGTGTGATTAAACGCAGCCTCGGGAACTGCGTCATTCTAACCAAGATAACCCCCTGCGCCGGGATCGGACCGACCCGCAGGGTTAGAATCGCCGGCGCGCGTGCGCCCTTCCCTTACACCTTCTTGGCTGCGTCCTTCACCGCCTTGATGCGCTCAGCCTTGGCTGCGCGCTTTTGAGTCTTCTTTTTGTTATCCTTGCCTTTGTTGTGTCCCATAAGGCCGCTGACTGAGACGCAACTCCGCTTGATGGGCAAGCCCTTTCGGCACCAACAAACATTGCCCCTGACATTTCCCGCTGACCCTCCCTCCTCTGCTTGGGGTCCGCACCCTCCACAGCACTCGCCAAAACCCAACCCGATCAACGCTGGTAAATAGGCAGATAGTGGTTCTTCACAGCAAGGCTCAGCAGCGCCATCGACGTCGCATACACCTTCCCCGCCTCGCGCCCGTCCCCGCCACCCTGCTCCCAACTTCCATCGCGCCCCTGCAGCGGCAGCAGCAAATCCATCACCTTCTGACGCGCCGCATCCGCATACTTCCCACCGCGCTGATACATCCCCTGCGCATAGTAATAGGTCGCGTAATAAAACCAACGCTCATCCGCACGCACCCCATCGCGCAGCAATCGCTCCGCCGATCCCAACGTCTCCTCCGCCTCGTACTGACCGCATACCTGCATCGCCAGCAACCCCTCTGCCGTCGTCGAAATCTCCCGCCCCTTGTTCTGATAACCAAACCCTCCGCCACCTCCAGCGCCACGGCGCCCACCCCTGTCCGTCTCCGGATCGTAAAGACGCCGCATGTAAGCCACCGCATCGTCAATTGCATCCCGTGGCACCTCCAAACCCGCGTTACGCGCCGCACGCAATGCCATCACCTGCCACACGGTCGCCGACAGATCCGAGGACGAGTCATCCGGTGTGTACCGCCATCCTCCCCGCGAATGCTCCGCCTTCGCCACGCGCTGCGCCCTCAGGATCAGCCTCACCGCCTTCATACACCTTTCCCGAATCAGCGCATCCTGCTCCGCCGCCGCCCCCATTCCCAACATCTCCGAAAGCATGAGAGTCGTGATCCCGTGGCCGTACATGCGCGAACTATCCTTCTGCCCGAAGTACCCGTCCGCCTCCTGATTGGCAGGCAACAGCACAAAATCCAACGCCCGCTTCATCCCCCGCCCCTCCTCCGTGGGATCCCCCGGCTGATGCCCCAACGCCGCCAGCGCAAGAATCGAGAGCGCACTCATCGCCGTCTGATTGCGCCCCCGGATCGCAATCGCCCCGTTTCCCGCATCCTGCTGACTCAACAGAAACTTCCCTCCGCCCTTGAGCGCCTCGTCCACACGCGCCTTTGCGTCGCCATCCGCTCCTTGCACAGGCGCAGCGATCAACACCCCCGCCAGCATCCATCCCGCCATTAGTCGCATCGCTTTCATTTCTTAGCCTTCTCTGCAATCACCCGGTAATAGGTCTCAATCTGGCGGCGGTACTCGCCCGATACGCTCTCCTGCTGCCCCTGACTGAGCTCCTCGGCCATTTTCTTCGGCAGCTTCCCCCAGTCGCTGCTCTTCTGCGCGCGGCCTTCTGGAAGTGCCGCATACGCGTTCGCTGCCGCATCCCCCTGTGCCCCGGCTCGCGACTTCGCCTGAAGACTCGCATCTGCACTGGTGCCGGAAGGCGGTTGCTGGCTGGACTCATTGCGACTGGCTCGCATCGCATCCGCAGCCGCCTGTGCCGCCGCCGCCAGCGCATTCTGCGCTCCCTCCATCCCTTGTTGAGCAGCACTCGCATCCCCCTGCTGCGCTTCAGCGTTCTGTGCCTGTTGCGCACCCGCCTGCTGCGCCCCGTCCTGCGCCGCATTCTGCCCTGGCTTCCCACTCTGCGCCTGTTGCCCCTGCCCATCTTGCTTACCCTGCTGAGCCGCACCCGCCGGCTTCTCCCCGTTCAGCGCCGCATCGAGCTTGTCCAGAGCCCGCGCCATCCACACCTGCTCCTGCGCGCTCTCCTTCGGGCCTGCACCAGTCTTGGACGCGTCTCCCACCTGCCCGGGCGCGGCCTGATTCCCCGCCTCCATCCCGTCCGCCGCGTTCCCGTCCGCTGTGTTTGCGGCCGGCGGCGATCCTGCCGGTTGCGATGCAGCCCGGCCCTGTTGCGCCTGCTCCGGCCCTGCGGCCGCAGGATCCACGGGCTTGCCCTTCGCCATATCCTGCCCCTGCTGCGCAGGCGTCGGTGCTTGTGCATTCCCAGCGGGCTGCAACCCCTGCGCCTGCTTCAACTGACCAGTCTGCTCCGCCAGTTTGCGCTGCGCAGCCTCCACCGCGGCAAGCCCGTCCGCCGGCCTCTGCGCCGCGTCCAAAGCCTGCCGCGCCTGCGGGACCTCCTGCTGGGCCGTCGCAGCCACACTGCGTCCAAGCTGTTCCAACGTCTCCCCGGCCGCCTCCTTCTGCATCCGCTGCTCATGGCGCCCCGCTCTCATCAACTGGTCCCCAGCCTCACCCGCCGCCTGAGCAATCGGCGCTTGCTCCTTCGATGCACCCGCAAGCTGCGCAAGCCTTGGCGCACTCTCCGGCATCGCCGCCCGCGCATCGGGTTTCTGTAAGTCTCCGGGAATCGCGGGATGCGCCGCCGATGCGTTCATCGGCGCCTTGGCGTTGGCCGCGGTGGAATCGTTCGCATTCGCCGCATTTGCCGCACTCGCCGCAGTCGGCGCACTCGCAGTCTTGGCCCCATCAGGCTGCGCATCAGCAGCAGCGGACGCGGGATCCTTCGCCGCCCCACTCTCGTTCTTCGCTGTCGCCGCCGACTCAGGCTTCCCCTGATCAGCCGCGCCCGCTTCCGGCCTTGAACCATCCCGCCCAGCCAGCTTGCGCACCTCTTCAGCAACCTTCGCCTCCTGCCGACTCGCCTGCGCCAGCTTCTCAGATGCCTGCTGCACAAGATCCCGCGCGATTCCACTGAGTTCCTTCTGCATGACCTGACTCGTCGGAAGCTTCTTCTCCAAGTGTGCGAGCAGCTCCTGCGGCGACTTCTTCGCCAGCTCCGCCATCTGCTCGGCCTTCGCGTACCGGGCATCCAACTCCTCCTTGATCCCTTGTTCCTTCTCAGCCGCACGCAGCGCAACGCGCGTCTCCTCGGCCTTCCCCTGCTCAACCCCAGCGTAATGACGCGCCAAATCCCCCAGCGCCTGCGCCAACTTCTCCTGATGACGTGCCGCCCCGTTGAGCGCCTCCTCCCTCGCAGGGTTTTTCGCCGCCTTCTCCGCCTCGCCAAGCGCCGCCGCGGCGCGCACCGGAGGCTCCTTGAGCATCGCCAGCGCATCGTCTCCATCTCTTGCTCGCTCCCGCCCTTCCGCCTGCGTGAGGTCCGCACGATTCGCCTCCGCGCGGATCGCATCCTTCACCGCCTCCACACTGGCATTGAGCTGCTGCTGCGCCACCCGCAACTCCTGCACTTCTGGCTGCCCCTTCCGCTCAGGGGCCGCCTCGGCATTGCGCTTCGCCTCCGCCGCCGTCTTCTCCTTCAGCGCCTCTGCACGCTGCGCGAGAGCGGCCATGGTCTCGTGCAATTTAGGAACCGATTGCGCCAACTGCGCACGCGTCTCCTCCATCGCAGGACGCAGCAACTTCAGAATCTCCGCCAACTGGGCGGCCACCTGCCCTGCCGCCTGTTCCGCCGATTTCACCGGACGCCCCACATCAAAACGATCGCGCATCTCCTGCTCCAAGCGCTGGGCTGCCTGGCCCGCAAGCACCGCGCCAAGCCGCCTATGAGCCTCCGTCGCCACCGCCCGCACAGCCTCGTCCCTCTGGGCACCAGCCGCCTCCGCTTGCAACGCACGCACACGCCCCTGCACCCACTCCCAACTGCGCGGCGCAAGCGTGCGCGCGTGCGCCGCCTGCAATTCCCATTGCTCCGCCACCCGCAGTCGCCGGGCCGCGTCTGCGGCCTCAAACACCCCATGCCCAAGCTCCAGCAACCGCAAAGACTTCTCCGTCTCCCGGAGCGCCGCAGGTACCGAAGCCTCCTCCCGGATACGCAAGGCCTGCAGGCTCATCGTCGCAAGACGCAGGTCCGCCACAAACGCCGTGTCCGCGTCGAGCCTTGTCTCCTCCACATCCCCATGATTCTTCGCCAACCCCGCCGCCTGATCGACGCGCGCCCACGCAGCCCCGTCCCCCTGCCTCACCAACTGGCCCCACTCCCCCCTCAAATAATCCAACCCCTGAGCCCCGCTTCCCGCAAGTCGCCCAAGCTCCGCAGCCGCCCGCTCCTCGCGCCCAAGCACCTCGCGCGCCTGCCCCATCAAAGTGCGCGCCGTCGCGGACACCGATTTGGACAGACTCTGCAGCGGCTCCCGCAGCAAAGGATGTTCCGCCGCCAGCGCCTTCTCCAACACTCCCCTGAGCTTTTCCATGTCCCGCCTTCCCACCCGCAACCGCTCTCCCATCCCCGGCAAGTCTTCCCCGCACGTCCCCATCAACTCCTCCATCGCGCGAGTCTCTGCCAACAACACCCGGCTGCGTGCGATCACCGCGGGGCCATCCACCCCTCCGTCTCCCTGTGGTCCCAGGGACTCCAGCAGACGCTCCTTCTCCTGCGCCAATGCATGCAGGTTTGCCGCGAGAACATCGAACTCGCTGCTGCCCACAAACACCGCCCCCATCTCCACCGCAGCCCGCCACCGAGCCATCCATCTACCGCCGGCATCTGAAAGCCTTTTCAAAAGCGGCTGAATCTCCTCCTTGGTCTGCGAACCCTGCAGACGCTCCAACGCCACCTCCGCCTCATCCATGCCGCCAATCGACACTCGGCCAAGCACACGCCCCAAAAGCACCAGCTTGCCGCTCTGCTGCCCAGGACCGGACGCCTTGAGCGCTGCCAACAACTGCTGACGCGCCGCGACCAGCTTCGCGTCCGCCTCCGCTCGCGCGGTACCCGCCGCTGCCAAGCTTTGCTTGCGCTGAAGATCATCCCCGTTCACCTGCCCCCACTTTTCCTTCAACACGTTCTGGGCCCCCTCCCATGCGGTGAACGCCACACGCATCTCCTGCAGCGCCCGTAGCAAAGCCCTCTGCGCCTCCAGCGCCTGCAAACGTCCGGCGTCAAACCCGCTCGCAATCAGCGTCACCTGCAACATCCGCGACTCCGCCCGCCCCCCCTTGAGATCCACTGCCACGAGCTTCATGAAGACCTGATCTCCGGGCTTCGCCCCCAAACCGTACAAGTCCCACAACCGCTCCACATTCACCTCCATGCCTGGCTTCTTCTCCCAAACCTGCTCCCGCCACGGCCCCTCGTTGATCCGATGCAACTGGCTGAGCTTCGCCAACCCCACATCGTCCGCAGCGCGCCCTTTCACCAGCAATTGCTCATTCACCGCCGAAAGCAGATCCTTCGCAGGCGCCACCAACTCCACCTCCGGCACAAGGTCCGGCTCCGCGCGAATCGCATATTCGGGGCTGAACCGATTCTCAAACCCCGTGGCCGCCGCCTGCAGAAAAACACGGTAGGAACCAGACGCATCCATCGGCAACTCGCCCACCAACCGCGTCCCCTCCTCGATCTTCAATGGCACCTCGTACTTCCGGTTGCCCTGCTCCACCCGCAACTCCGCCTTGGCCACAGGCTGATCCGCCTGCAACCGCAGCACCGCCCGGCTTCCTTCCAGCGCCACCAGATCCCCATGCTCCTCTTTTGCCTCGCGAACCCCGCCCACATAAGCGGGCAGTTCAAAGCGCTTCTCAAAAGCCAGCACCTGCGGACGTCCAGACGCATGCAGCCGAAAGCGCCGCGTCATCGCATCACCGGCCCGAATCCGATACTCCACATCCTCACGATCCACCTGAACACTGGCGCTGAAAAAACCCGCCCCACCATCGCCAGCCGCCATCGCGACCACCTCGCGTCCAGCCGCCTTGGTGAAAGTCTCCAGCAAAACCCTCTTCACCTCACCACCGCTCACGGACACCTGCAGAGGGACCGGTTCTCCAAAAGGCACCGCCATATCACCAGCCGAAGGCTTGAGCACCTCGATCTGAAAACGCGACACCCGCGCCAGATTCATCATCGGAACCAGCGCCCGCATCATCAGCGTACCCAGTTGAAAACCCGTCAGTGCGCAACCGCCCACCACAAGCAACACAGCCGCTGCCAGCGCACGCCACTGCTTGGAAAGCAGTCCGAAGGGCAACAGACGCTCCATCTCCACCCCCTCCATACGCGCCGCCACGTCCTCCTGCACAAGCCGCCGGAACTGCGCCGAATCCTCCTCGCCGCCTCCCTCCCCAAGCTCCACCGCCGAAAGCAGGTCCTCTCTCAACCGCGGGTCCGCATGCTCCACCAGACGAGCAAGCTGACGCGGTCCGGGCGCGTAGAGCAGCGGCTTGATGCACCCGCGCCACAGCACGACGAGCACGGCCAAATACGCGACCCCGCTGAGCGCCCACCGCGCCTCATCTGGCAGCACCAGGACCCAGTCCACCCCCGCCACCACCAGCATCAAACCCAGCAACCATGCGCTTCCCAGTAATGCGCCCCGCCACAGGATGAGCTGCCGGCGGCGTCGCGCGAATAATTCAAGCTTCGTGAGGATCAGGGGGGTGCCACTCATAAACTCGTTATAGAAGGCCAAGCCTTTTGCGGAGGTACCACTCAAGGCCCAGCAGGATTGCCAGCGGAAAAAACCAGTAATAACTCTGCCACAGCGCCGTATCCAGTTCGATCACCTTCCCCTCGCTCAGGGGCTCCAGCAGTTTCTCCAAGACCCCGGCCTCCTCCTCGCGCAGATACCGGCCGCCGCTCGCCACCGACACCCGACGCAAAAGCTCCTCATTAAGGTTCAGCAAAGAAAGCTCCCCGGTCTCCCTCCCCGCCACTCGGAAACCCGTGCGCGCCTTGTTCTCCGCTGCAGGAATCACCGGAGACTCGATGCTCACCTCGTAATCCCCAGCCTCCAGCCCCGCCGTGCTCCCACGGAAAAGACCGCCCTGATTCTCCTCCGCTGACAGTGCGATGCTCGCCACCCGCTCCCCATTCTTCCACAGGACCGCCTCGATCCTCGCCTCGCTGACCGGCTTCCCCTCCCCATCGCGCAAACGCACTCGCACCTGAGCCGACTCGCCGGGCCGATACACCAGCGCGCCGGCGTCGAGCGAAACAAACCGATCCCTCACCGCAAACGGCAACTCCGCCAGCCAGTTCGCCACCTGATTCCAATAGCGCGTATGATGTTGGTCGGCCACCTCGCGCCGCCACCGCCACGACTCCTCAAAACCGTGGTAAAGAACCTTGCCAGCCCCAAACGCCCTAAACACCACCGCAGCAGAACTGCCGCCCGCGTGCGTCACGTCCATCAAAGCCTCCGCACCAGGCAACGCCGCCGCCGAAGACACCCACCGCGGTCCCTCCAACTGTCCCCACACCTCTGCATTCTGCGCACGCTCAGGAGCCAGCAGCATCGCAGCGACCGAACCTCCACGCTCACCAGCAACCCAGCGCCCCGCCTCAATCCGCGCACCGCCCTTCTTCCATTCCACTGGGAGCAGCGGTCCCAGCGGCCCCTGCGCATACTCACGCAGATTTTCACGCGCACCATCAATGAGCACCAGCGCCCCGCCCCGCTGCCCCACATAATCCCGGAACCACTCCAACTCCTGATCCCCGCGGAAAAACCGCCGGGGTATATCGCCTAATATCACAAGGTCGTACCCATTCACCTCCGTGGCACTCGTCGGCAGTTTTCCCGGACCGGCCCCCCTCAAGAACCCTTCCTCCTCGGACGTCGCGCCAGCCACCACCGCATTGATCTCCCACTGCTCATCCCGCTCGAAGAGGTTCCGCAAGTAACGCCCTTCCCACCGTGGACGCCCCTCCACCAGCAGGATCTTGCGCTTCTGCGTCACCGCGCGCACCCGCAGACTCCCGGAGTCGTTGGCGGACTCCTGGTCGCCGTCCAGCCCGCTCACCACAGCCTCCAATTGCAGCGCCACCCCGCTGAGTTGCACGCCCGCAGCCTGCGCCTGCAACTGCGCCGCCGCGGAATCCGCCACCGACACATCGAAGGGCACCTTGCGCACCTGCGCCCCATCGCCTTGCAGCTTCTTCTCCCAAAGCACCCTCTCTCCCTCGCGCACCGTAAGCTTGTAGGGAACCCCCACAGGCACGTCCTGCTTCAGCGTCACCGTTCCCCGCAGACGATCCTGATGAAACACCGTCGCAGGCCCGTCCACACTCACCACCGCGAGATCACGCGCGCGCACTTCACTCCCCATTCCCACGCTGTAAACAGGCACGCTCCTCTTCCCAAGCGCCGCTCCAAGCTCCAGCGGTGAAGGCCCGTCGTTGTGCTGGCCATCGCTCAGCAGCACCACCGCGGTCTTTTGCGAAGCCTCCGTGCCAGCCACCGATCTCAGCGCTGTGGCAAGGTCCGTGAATGCACCAGCCGCCACCGGCAACTCCTGCGGCGGATTCGAGCTCTTCACATCAGGCTTCCACACCCGACTCGCCTCCGACCCCTCCAGCGCATAAAGCTCCACCTCGTGCTTGCCTGCGAGGCGCGCCATCATCGATTCCGGCCCACCCCGCAAAATCAACGCCTGCATGCGCTGCGCCCGGGTAAGCGAATCAAAACGCTGCACCGCGCGCGCCACAGTAGCAGCCTGCGGCCCCTGTTGGTTCTCCTTGGAAAACACCTCGCCCAGCACTCCCTCCCAACGCACCGCCACAGTCCCAAGCGTCTTCAATTCCGCCAACGCCCGCTCCCTGTCGCTGATCTGCTGGAAAGGCCGCCGACCAAGCGCTGTCATCGGCTGCAAAAGCTCCTTCTCAAACAAAGCACCCTGCTCCCTGCGCCCCAGCGCAGCGCGCACCTCCTGAAGCCGCTCCTGCAGGATCGCCACCTCCTTGTGGAACCCCTCCTCATCCGCAACCGCCGCCGCGTCAAGATCCTGGGCGCGTCTCGCAATACCGCCCACAAGCACAGACGCGCGCACAAGGGACGCATCCATCCCGTCCGCCGCCAACATCTGCAGGCTCTCGAGAACCGCCAGCTTACGCACAAGCGGCATCTCACGATCCGCCAGTCCCATGCTCCGGGAGCCGTCCACAAACACCAGCAACCGCCCAAGATCCCCCACCACCTTGCGGTGATGCAGCACCGGACCGCTGAGCATCAGCACGACCATCCCCACCGCAACCGCACGCACCGTGGGAAGCAACCACCTCCAACCACGCCCGAGCGCACGCACCTCCCGCCAGTATAAAACCCACGCGAACGCACCCAGCACCACCGCCCCAAGCACCCCTGCCCATGCAGGCCAGTCCCCGACAAAACGCAGCGTTGTCTCCACTCGCTCCCTCATCGGCTCCTCCCTTCCACAGGCTTCTTCGCAGCCATCGCCGGTCGCGTGAAACGCTGCTGCAGCCAGAGCTCGCCAAGAAGCAGAACCAGCACCGCGACAAGAATCGGCTGCCACAATTCCCGGCCAAAACGGCGCTGCCGCTCCAAATCCTGATACTGCGTGCCGTCACGCACCACAGCCACGTGGTTCTCCCCCCCAAAACGCTCGATCTCCCGACTCGCAAGCCTCTGAAGGTCCGACTCCCGCCTCGCCGCATTCACCACGAAGTGCGTCTTCCCTCCATCCGGCGCCTCCACCGTATAAAGCCCAGGACGCTGGGTGCCCCCGTATTCCACCATCGCCCGCCCGCCCCGTCGCTGTGCCGTCAACTCAAGGGACCCACCACCCGGCGTCCCAATGCGCACCTTCTTCTCGGCCGCTCCCGCAGGCAGCAGTGCCACCAGACGCTGCCCCACCTCGAGATTGCGCTCCGTCTCCACGCCGGACGCAAGATCCACCGTCAGGCGCTGGAGCAGCGGCACGTAAAACGGCCTCATCGGCAGATTCCCCCAATCCGCGTCCAACGCCGTGCACGCCGCCACCACCCGCCCCGTCCCGAAAGCCTTTTCCACCAAGAACGGAGCGCCTGTCTCCAACCTCGCAATCGTGCGCGATGGCGCCGCCTCCGCAGGATTCTCTGCAAAGCTCATCCACAAACGCACCGCCCCCTCCGCCAGACTCCCATTGCGCGGGTCATTGAAAAAATCCAGCGCCGGATGCTCGAACCGTTGTGCCGCAAGCGCCACGGTGCGCCCTCCCTCCTTCGTGTCCCCCTGCACCGCATCATAGGCCTGCGGAAGCAAACCCGCGCCCCCATTGAAAAGCACCTTCCGGTACCAAGCCACATCCACTCGGCTGCCAGGCCAGATCATCAGTCCACCACCGTCAGACACGAACCCTTCCAGCGCACGCACCTGCACCTCCGTGAGCCGAGCCACATTCGCCAACACCACCACTGCACACTCCGAAAGGCGTTTCGCATCCAGCTGCTCCGCCGGAATCACCCGCGTCCCAAGCAGGTCCGCCTGCGCCACGCGCCCCGCACTGAAAGGCTGCAGCCCGATCTCCGCAAAGTCCGTCTCCCCGCGCAACGGCTGCGCACTAGGCTCCCCGTTGACCAGCAGCACCGGCAGACGGTCCCGCACCGGAATGCTCGCCATCCACACATTGTCCGCCGCCAGCGAATCCCCTGTGATCGACACCTCCACCACATGGGAACCCGCCGTCGAGAACGTGTGATTGAAGTTCACCTGTCCGCTCTGGTGCGCACCAAGCGTCACCTGTGCAGCCGCCTTCTCCTCCCCATCCACGCGAAAATACACCGGCAGATCACTCCGCGGTGTGTCTCCGAAATTGCGCACATGCGCCTTGAACGCCAGCTTCTGCCCGACACCCACCATCAACCGCGAATACTCGAGCGCCTCGACTGCAAGGTTGTCGTGCACATCCTGCCCCACGTCAAAGAACACCACCTCCGCAGGCTGCTCCCCGCTGCGCAACCGCTCCAACGCCCGGGAGAGAGCGGGAGCCTCCGGTGCAGTGAAACTCACGCGCTGGAAATCCGTGAACACCACCACCTGCCGCGATGCCTCGTGCATCTGACCCATCACCCCCGAAGCAAACTCCAGTGCGGCGGGCACGGTCGCCGTGCCGTACCCCGCGTCGAGCCCGCGCAGCGCTTCCGCCGTATAACCCGCATCAAAGCTGGGCCTCTCAAACAGCGTCCCCCCACCCTGCCCCATCAAAACCACCTGCATATCCGAACCTCGCGGCAACGCCCCAAGGAGACGCACAGCCTCCTCCTTTGCCAGCCCAAATGCCGTGGCCCCAGTGCGTCCCGCTTCCATCGAGTAACTGTTGTCGAGAAGGACCACCGTCGACGTCTTCCCTCCTCCCAACAAGCTGCGCCCCGCCTGCCACACAGGCCGTGCCATCGCCAACGCCAGCAGCAACGGAATCGCCATGCGCACCAGCAGGAGAAGAAGCTGCTGCAGCTTCAGCCGCCGCTGATTCTCCCTCAGCACTCGCTCGAGCAAATGCATCGCCCCCCAGCGCACTTTCTCAAAGCGATGACGGTGCAGCAGATGAATCACCACCGGTATCCCAGCTGCCGCCATCCCGCCCAGTAATGCAGCGTTGAGAAAACTCATGCCCGCGCCATCCGAAGATTCATGTAGGCCGCCAGCGCATCCGCATACGGCTGGTCTGTAACAAACGGCACAATATCCACCTTGTGCCGCCGGCACCCCTGCGTGAGCTCCTCCCGGAAACGCGCCAGATTCTCAAGGTACGTATTGCGCAACTGCACGGGATCCAGCA
The DNA here is from genome assembly GCA_945861435.1 of Chthoniobacter flavus. GTDB lineage: Bacteria > Verrucomicrobiota > Verrucomicrobiia > Chthoniobacterales > Chthoniobacteraceae > CAIURC01. The sequence continues at coordinate 111,751 of CAMAUX010000004.1, forward strand.
GGTGCTTGTGCCCCGCACTCTCCAAGGACTCGAACTCCGTCCACTTCCGAAAGGGAAAGTCGAGTTCGTCTCGATCCCAAATCTGAAACACCAACACCTCGTGATGCGCATGGCGAAGATGCGCCAGAGCCTTGAGCAACTCCGGCACGTCCGCAAAACAATCCGAAATCACCACCAGCAACCCTCGGCGGTGCAGCTTCGGCACCAAATCCCGGAACACCGTGCCCAGCTCCGTCTCCCCACCGGGCTTCGCGGCCTGCAGCGTGTCCAGTATCAACTGGAGATGCCTCACCCGCGACCGTGGCGGGATCACCGTGCCCAGGCGCGAGTCGAACGTCGCGAGCCCCACACTGTCCTGCTGCTGCAACATCAGGTAGGAAAGGCACGCAGCAAGACGCACCGCGTACTCCCACTTAGTCACCCCTCCCCTCCCATAGTTCATCGAGCCGCTCAGGTCCACCAGCAGCGTCGCCCGCAGGTTCGTCTCCTCCTCGTATTCCCGAATGTAAAACCGGTCGCTGCGAGCGAACACCCGCCAGTCAATGTGCCGGATCTCATCCCCGGGCACGTACGCCCGGTGCTGCCGGAACTCCACGCTGAACCCCTTGTGCGGTGAGCGATGCAGCCCCGAACAGAATCCCTCCACCACCTGGCGCGCCAGCACGTGAAGGCTGCTGATCCTTTGCAGGTCAGAGGGCGTCAGCAGTTCGGAAATATGGGCCATCGGGGCGGACCAGGAAGTTCAACCTGCGCCAACGCCTCAGATCGACCTGCCAGCCTCACCCCGCGGAACCGCTTGCAGGATGCGCTTCAAAATCTCATCCACCTTCATCCCCTCCGCCTCCGCACTGAAAGTGGGAACCACCCGGTGCCTCAAGACCGGTAGCGCCAGCGCCTCAATGTCGTCGATGGTCACATGAAAGCGCCCGCGCAAAACCGCTCGCACCTTGCCAGCCATCACAAGGTTCTGACACGCACGCGGCCCCGCACCCCACTCCAGCAGATCCTTCACAAATGCTGGGCCCCCCTCCTCACCCGCACGCGTGAAGCGCACAAGATCCAGCACGAAGTCCGTCACATGATCCGGAACCGGAACCCGCCGCACAATGCGCTGGATCTCCACGATCTGCTCCGCGTTGATCACCGGTTGCAGCTCAAAACTCGCAGTCCCCGTCGTCCGGTTGATGATCTGCCGCTCCTCCTCGCGACTCGGATACGCAATCCGCACGAGGAAAAGAAACCGGTCGCGCTGCGCTTCGGGAAGCGGATAGGTCCCTTCCTGCTCAATGGGATTCTGGGTCGCCAGCACGAAGAACGGCTCCTCCAGCTTCATCGAATGCCCTCCCACCGTCACCGAGTGCTCCTGCATCGCCTCCAGAAGCGCGGCCTGCGTCTTTGCCGGCGTCCGGTTGATCTCATCCGCCAGCACCATCTGAGCAAATATAGGCCCCTTCTGGAAAACAAACCGACGCTGCCCGCTCACGGGATCCTCCTGAATGATGTCCGTGCCCGTGATGTCCGCAGGCATCAGGTCCGGCGTGAACTGGATGCGCCGGAAACTCAGCTCCATGCAGCGCGCAAGCGAGCGGATCATCGCAGTCTTCGCAAGCCCAGGCACCCCCTCCAACAGGCAGTGCCCCCCTGCCAGAACCGCAATCAACAACTGCTCCACCACCTCGGTCTGCCCCACGATGAAACGCCCCATTTCCGCGCTCACCTTCCCAAACGCCTCGACCAGCAACGCCGCACCCGCCTTGTCGTCGACTGGTGACTGCGTAGAACTCTCCGTAGCGTTTGCAGCAGGCGTTTTCTCAGAATGCATTGGGGTGGTTTGGGGTGGTAAATTGAAAGACTAAGGCGGCGGCCCACCCGAAAAGAAAAGCGCCGCTCTTGTCAGGGACAGCGGCGCTGCATTGCCTTCCGGAGGCGATGATACAGGAAGCAAAAACACTAGAGACTGGCTGCGTTCACACTCGAACCGTCGGAGTCCAGCCACGAGGGCGGCGTACACACAACGGGATCGCGCATGTCCGCAGCCGCACCCAGCCATGAAATGCCGTCATCAGCCATCGCCGAAATATTGGCAAGCGGCGCCGCGAACCTCACGCTGCCAGGCCCCATGGCCGCTGCAACGATCGCGGAAAAGTGCGAGGAAGCCTCTGCCACCTTGCCCGCCGAATCACCCGCATGCCACCAGCGCGGATGCATCACCAAAAGAGCCCCGCACGCCACCGCAGCCACGCTCGCGGCCGCTCGGTGCCAAAGCGAAACCGGCCTCACAAACTCCACAAGACGACCACGCTGCTCAGCGGTCAGACCCAAAGCCAAACTCTCCTGCCCCTCAAACCCCTCCTCAAGCATCTGCCCGAGATCGATCATCCTGTACACATCCTCACGGCTCGGCTCCGACACCGCCAGCAGCGACTCCACATAAAGCCGCTCCTCAGGCTGCAATTCGTTGCACGCGTAGTCCGTCAGATCTTGCTCGCTCAATCGACCTCTCATGAATTCAGGCAGCTCCCTTCCTAAGGTAAATAATCTTCTCGTCCTTCTCGTCGCGCTCCATCTTGCCACGCAAATTGCGCATCGCCGCGTTGAGTAGGAAACCCACGTTCCCGACGCTCAACCCCGTGATGTCACTCACCTCCTGATAGGAGTGATGATGATGAAAGCGCAGGCGCACGACCTCCTGCTGGTTCTTGGGCAACTCCTTCACCAATTCCATCAACCGAGCCACGCGCTCCTTGCGCTCAAGCTCCATCAGCGGCGTCAGCGCCTCGCAGCGCTTCTGCTCAAAATGCTCCGCCTCAAGGTAAACGTACCGGTCCTCCTTCTTGAGAGACTTCAGCGAGCAATTGCGGCACACCGTGAAAAGCCACTGCGAAAGGTGCCCCTCGATTGCAGACTGCTCCTGATTGTGCAGCCGCATGAAAGTCTCCTGCACCACGTCGCGCGCACGCTCAATCTCGCCGACGATGCTCATCGAGTACTGGAGAAGCGGACGCTCATAGCGCTCCAGCGCAGACTGCACCCAGATTGCCTTACGTTTTTGTTTACCGAACATGGGAGTGGGGGGCTGAGGTTTTCGCGGCTTTCAGGAACACCCGGAAACGCCACGCCCCTCCCTGATAACCGCAAACGGGCCTTTTTCTTAAGCAAAATCTTCGGGTGGCATGCCCACTCGGGGTCGACCACTTCCTCCCTATTCCCAACCCTTTCAACCGACCCGCCTGAGAACCTCCCAGATCCGCGTGAAATGCTCCGGCCCAAAACCCATCGCCCGCTTCAACTGAAAGTCCCTCTCCAACGGGTTGGAGATCCTCTGGCAGGCCCGGAAATCTTCCCAAGAGACGAACCCCTGTATCCACGCCCAGTGCCCGAGCACCGGAACCGGGAAGTCGCTCCCATGAACCAACCGCGACACCGTCGGCTCCCGCAGACAACGCCGCACATGCCTCCCCCGAATCGGCACATTGAACGCACTCGTATCCCCGTACAACCCGGGATACCGCCCCAGCATCTCCTCAAACACGTGGAAGTATTCCGGATCAAACAACCCGCTCTTCGTCGCACAATGCGCTGCGACCACTTTGACCCCAATCTCCAGTGGTCGCCTCAGCACCCGCGGATCCGCGAACTCCTTGCGCACCACAGGCACCGTGTGCTCGCCGCCCGTGTGCGCCAGCAACGGCAACCCCGCCTCCGCCATCCGCTCCCAAAACCTCGTGAAGCGCCGGTCCCCGCAGTCAATGTTATGGCAGTTAGGCAGGCACTTCATCATCACCGCCCCACCCGCCAAGCAGCGCTCTAATTCTTCGAGCGCATCCGCACGCGCCGGATGAATGGACACCGCCGGCAAAAACTCCGCATGCTTGCGGGCCAAATCCAGCACGTACTCGTTGGGTACATAAAACGACCCCACCTCCGGAAGAACACACCCGCCGCTGTCATACACCTGTTCATGGGCAAGGATCACCGCGCATCCCATCGAGGACTCACGCACCCACTGCAGCACCCGCTCCACAACCAACCGGTCCAAAGCCCCGTCGAGATCGGAGCGACTCAACCCCATCTGCCTCACCATCAATCCCGCCAGCAGCCGATGCCGCCCACTCAGACGCAGCCAGCACCCACTTCCCTCCCTGCCGTTTCCAACAAGGTGTACATGCGCATCTACCGGCGGCCGCAGCTCATTCATGCGGGCTCCACGTTAAGCGATCATCCCCAGGATTGACCAGCAATTCACCCCAACCAACCTCAGGCACACCCTAATTTCCTCCCTGTGCGCGGGTTGGAGAAATGCCTGTTCACAACGGCACCCCCCACCCAATCTCCGCGCCCAGTTCACCCATGAAGCTCCGAATCCATACCCTACTCACTCCCGCACTCGGTCTCGCCGCCTTTGCCGGGCTCGCACAAAACCCCGCCCCCAAGAAGTTCGAGGCGATGGACTATGGCCGTTTTGTCTCCGCCACCTTCAACAACGCCGAAGGCAAAAACACTCTCGGCTCCACCGGGGCCCGCAAGGATGGCGCCGCACCCGCGAAGGCCTACGGCTGCACCGCAGACAAGGGCATCGCCATCAAGCTCGAGAACGACTCCACCGTGGTCTTCGACACCGACCTCGTCCGCATGGCCGGTGGCTGGTCCAACGGCTTCATCCAACTCAAGGGCGTCGTCTTCGAGGGCGGTCACGGCCCCAACCCCGGTCCAGCACCCGGCGCCAAAATCGTCTTCCAAACCAACCCCACCCCAGGCTGGAGCACCGACGCCACTTTCGCCGATACCCGTAAGCTGCCCACCGGACCCGGTGCGGCAACCCGCCCCTTCGGCCCCCTCCCCCGCGAGTTGGCCAAGTACAAGGGCCTCTACCTCCATGGCGACCAAGTCGTCCTCAGCTACACCGTAGGCTCGGCCTCCGTCCTCGAATTGCCAGCCGCCGAAAAAATCGGCGAACGCGGCATGCTCACCCGAACCTTCAACGTCTCTGGCAAGGGTTCACAGCAGGCAAGCCTCCTCGCCGCGGAAGCCATCGACGGCGCCGCCTCCCAACTTCTTGAAGACGGTAAAGTCGCCGCTCTCGCCGACGATCCCAAGAACCCAGACTCCCGCCTCCTCGTCGCCCTCCTCAGCGCCCCAGCCGGCACACAGCTCGACGCAGGCCCCGCGCGCATCAGCGTGAAACTGCCACGCTTTGCCGGTGGCGAATCCTTCAAGGTCGTCTACGGACGCGGAACCACCGCAGACGCGGCCGCCTTCGCCGCTGACACCGCGCGCCTCAGTGCTCCTGCAAAACTCGCAGAACTCACCAAAGGCGGCACACCTCATTGGACAAAGACCGTAACCACCAAAGGTGAACTCGGCACGGAATCCAACGGCTTCCCGTACGTTGTCGACTCCATCACCCCGCCCCTCGAAAATCCCTACAATGCATGGATTCGCTTTGGCGGACTCGACTTCTTCTCCGACGGCCGCGCAGCCCTCTCCACATGGAGCGGCGACGTGTGGATCGTCAGCGGCGTGAACGGCGATCTCAAGGAGCTCACATGGAAACGCTACGCCAGCGGCCTCTATCAGGCACTCGGACTCAAGGTCGTCGACAACGTCGTCTACGTCCTCGGCCGCGACCAGATCACCCGCCTCCACGACCTCAACAACGACGGAGAGGCCGACTTCTACGAGAACTTCAACAACGACGTCCAGGTCACCCCGGGCTTCCATGAATTCGCCCTCGATCTCCACACCGACCCCCAAGGCAATTTCTACTTCGCCAAGGGTGGCCCCGTGAATCCCGGCGGCCGCGGCTGGGGCCCGCTGAGCGACCACAACGGCTGCATCTTCAAAATCTCCAAAGATGGACAGAAGTTCGAGGTCTACGCCACCGGCGTGCGCGCCCCGAACGGCATGGGGGTCGGCCCCAAGGGCGAAGTCACCTGCGGCGACAACCAAGGGACATGGGTGCCCGCCTGCTACGTGCACATGGCCAAGCAGGGCGAATTCATCGGCGTCACCGACCTCGCTCACCTGCCCACCAAACCCACCGCTCACAGCAACCACATCTGCTACCTGCCGATGGACGTGGACAACTCCGGCGGCGCTCAAGTCTGGGTCACCAGCAAACAGTGGGGGCCCTTTGAAAACCGTCTCCTGCACCTCAGCTACGGCCAGGCCACCGCAAATCTCATCCTCTCCGAGCAGGTCGGCGACACCCTCCAAGGCGGGGCGGTCAAACTCCCCCTCAAGTTTGAAACCGGCGTCATGCGCGCACGCTTCCATCCCACCGATGGCCAGCTCTACCTCACCGGCCTCCGCGGCTGGCAGACCAAGGGCGGCAAGGACGGCGCCTTCTACCGCGTGCGCTACACCGGCAAACCCGTCACCCTCCAGACCTCCCTGCGCGTCACCGACAAGGGCATCCACCTCGGATTCACCAACCCGGTGGACGCCGCCGCAGCAGCCGATCTCCAGAACTACTCCATCCAGCAGTACAACTACCGCTGGACCGAGGCCTACGGCTCGCCTGACTTCAAGCCCAGCAACCCCGAGGAGAAGGGTCGCGACGACGTCGAGATCAAGTCCGTCAAACTATCCGCAGACGCGAAAACCGTCTTCCTCGAGGTCCCAGGCCTCAAGCCCGTCGATCAAGTCCGCATCAAGATGAACCTCAAGGCTGCCGATGGCGCCGACATCCCCAAGGAGGTCGTCCACACCATCAACGCCATCGGCAAGGAATAAGCTCCACCGCTTCATCAGCCTCTCATCTCAAGGGCTGCGCCTGACTCTCAGGCGCGGCCCTTTTCCTTCCCACACTGAAACCAACCCGCTTCGCTCCAACTCAGGTTGCCCTCCTAAAAAGCCATGTCCCGCATCCGCCTCACGCTTCTCCTCCTCGTCGCCCTCGCCTCCTCCCTTCCGGCACACGCAGACTCCCCCGGCGTCCAGTCGCCCGCGCTCCCCGAAGCCAATCCCAAAAAGGCCCCGGGCCTCATTCTCACATTCCTTCAAGGCGAGCAAACCGACTCCCGCGAAAGCCGGCACCTCGCGCTCCACATACCCGCGGACACCATCCCGTCCCCCTTCCTTTCCAAGGGCCCGTTCACCGCGCGCTGGGAGGGCTTCATCGCCTCCCCGCTGCGCGCCGACCACAGCTTCCAAGTCCGAGTACGTGGCCACTTCAAGCTCACCCTCAACGGCACCCAAATCCTCGACACCCATTCCCCAGAACTCACCCTCGGTGAACCCAAACGCGCTCAACTCAACAAGGGCGCCAACCTCCTCGTAGCCGAGTTCACCCCTGAACCCGCTGGCGATGCCACCGTCCAACTCCTCTGGAGCTCCAGCGAGTTCCCACTCGAACCCGTCCCCTCCATCCTCTTCACACACGAAAGCGCCACACCCGCACTCCGCTCTGGCAACCGTCTGCGCGAAGGCCGCCTCCTCTTCGCACAACTGCGCTGCGCCGCCTGCCACGCCGACCCCATCCTCCTCCCCGCACCCACTCCCGGTGAAGCCATGCCGGAGCTCGCACAGGACGCCCCCGTCTTCGCCGACCTCGGTGCCAAGTTCAACGCCCCATGGCTCGCACACTGGATCAACGATCCGCACTCCACACGCCCCCATGCGCTGATGCCCCGCGTCTTCTCCGCCCCCGAAGGCACCATCGCGCAAGAGGCCGCAGACCTCGCCGCTTTCCTCCTCTCCTCCGGCACCCGCAACGACCAAGCCCCTTCCGACGATCTCGCACCCGCGGGCGGCGCACTCTTCGCAAACCTCGGCTGCATCGCATGCCACACGCCTCCGGATTTCAATGGCAACGACGAACACGCACGAACCCCGCTCGCCCACCTCAAAGCCAAGTGGCAACCCACAGCCCTCGCCGCTTTCCTCAAGGAGCCCGCAAAAAACTACCGCTGGACCCACATGCCCAACTTCCGCCTCACCGACGAAGAGGCCGCCCAACTCACCAGCTTCCTGCTCTCCGGCACCCAACGCGACTTCCCTCCGACTCCCAACGGCGACCCCGCCCGCGGCGCTCAACGCCTCGTCTCCAGCGGGTGCCTCAACTGCCACGCAGGCCTGCCCCCCACCACCCAACCCACGCTCTCAGCCACCCTCCAATCAGGATGGATCAAAGGCTGCATGGCCCCTCAAAAATCCGCACGAGGCAGCGCCCCGGACTTCGCTCTCACCGATTCCCAACGCGATGCACTCCGCACATTCGCCGCCTCCGGCTTCGAATCCCTCCGCCACGACACCCCCGCGGAATTCGCAGACCGTCAGACCAAAGCCATGCGCTGCACCGCATGCCACAGCCGCGACGGCGCGCCCAGCACGTGGTCCCAACTCGACGATGAGACCGCCCCGCTCCAAGCCGCAGCACCGCAGCCCGAAGGCGAGGGAAACCCCGTCGCCACCACCGCGCTCCCCCTCTTCCATTGGTTCGGAGAGAAACTGCAACCCTCATGGATGGCGCGCTTCATCACCGGCGAGCCGCTTCCCAAGCCCCGCCCATGGCTGATCGCGCGCATGCCCGGTTTCCCCGCCGTCGGCGAAGGCATCGCACACGGCCTTTCCCACTCCCACGGCCTTTCCCTCACCAGCCCTCCGGAACCACCACCCGCCGAGGAACACGCTCGCAACGGCGCCACCCTTCTCGCGGAAAATGGCGGCTTCAACTGCACCACCTGCCATGGCGTCGGAGAACGCCCACCCACCGCCGTCTTCGAAGCTCCGGGCATCAACCTCGCATGGGCCTCCCAACGCCTGCGCAAAGACTACTTCCAACGCTGGCTCCTCCACCCCCTGCGCATTGATCCCGAAACCAAGATGCCTCGCTTCGCCGATGAAGACGGCCGCACCCAACTCACCGACCTCTACGAAGGCCGCGCACGCGACCAGTTCGACGCCATCTGGCAGTACCTCCGAACCCAAGCCCCTCAGCCTCAGAAATCCCAAGCCGCCCAATGAAGCACGCCCGCCTCGCCCTCCTCGCGGCGTTTCTCCTTCTCCTCCGCGGCGGGGGCGCACACAGCGAGGATTTCCAAGGCGCCACGCATCAACTCGACTACGACCAGCCTCCGATCAGCTACAGCAAAGCATCTCCCGCCGACCCCATCACGCGCCTTCAGGAGAAAATCCTCCGCCGCGAAATCAAACTCCACTGGGACGACACCCACGGATACCTCCCCGCGCTCCTAGAAGCCCTCTCCATCCCCGTCTCCTCCCAACTGCTCGTCTTCTCCAAAACCTCCCTCCAACGCAAACTCATCTCCGCCCAAACCCCACGCGCCCTCTACTTCAACGACGACGTCTACATCGGCTACATCCCGGGATCGCCCGTCTTGGAAATCAGCGCAGCCGATCCCACCCTCGGCGCCACCTTCTACCATCTCGATCAGGAGGAAGTCCGCCGCCCACGCATGGAACGCGACGCCAACTGCCTCGGCTGCCATGGCGGCACACGTTCCCTCGGCATCCCGGGCCATGTGCTGCGCTCTGTCGCAAACGACTCAATCGGCGAACCCGACCCCGCCACAGAAACCTCCAACATCAACCACTGCACCCCCGTTCACGAGCGCTGGGCTGGCTGGTTCGTCACGGGCAGCCACGGCTCACAGAACCATCGCGGCAACCTCATCAACGCCGCCACCTTCGCGAGCGTCGAAGCCGCCCTCAACCCCTTCGACAACCTCCAGAACCTCGCTGCCATTGCCTCCAGCGGCATCTCTCTCCAACACGCATCCTTCCCCGCCACCACCAGCGACATCGTCGCCCACCTCGTCCTCGACCACCAGGTCCACATGCACAACTACATCGCGCGCCTCAGCTTCGAGGCCCGCATCATGGAGGCCAGTTACGGACACCTCCGCTACCTCAAACCCCAGACCGACGCCTTCCTTCGCTACCTCCTCTTCGCCGAAGAAGCACCGCTCGACGCCCCAGTCTCCGGCGACCCCGCATTCACAGAAGCCTTCCGTCGCATGAGCCCGCGCGACTCCAAGGGCCGTTCCCTGCGCGATTTCAACCTCCAAACCCGCCTCTTCAAACACCCCTGCAGCTACCTCATCTACAGCGACGCCTTCGCCAAAATGCATCCCCCCATGAAGTCCGTCGTCATGGAGAGACTCCTCGCCATCCTGAACAACTCCGACCGCGATCCTCAATTCGCACGCCTCACAACAGAGGATCGAAGCACCCTCCTCGAAATCCTCCGCGACACCCTGCCGGACCTCCCGGAATCCTGGCGCCCCTGACTCGCAAACCTGCGCCTCACAACTGAGGCCGGGCCGTCACCCTCAGCGCTCCGCACACGGCATGGCCACAGGGCCACTCACCGCAGAACGCTCCGCAACCGAACCCGCCTTTCCATCCATCACCGCCAACCACTCCGGCTTAGCCACCACCCTGCGCACAATGTTCGGCCCCGCCACCACTGTCTTTATCCCATTTGGATAACAGTCGGTCTGCGGAAAGGGCGGCCCACTCCTGTGTTGCACCGCCCGGATCTCGTACCCGTCTCCCGAGCGCCACCACACACCCTCCGCGATCCATTCCGCCAGCAACTCACCACGCGGATTCGTCACGCGAAAGAGCGTGTATTTAGGCCCGCCCAACACACCCACAGACCCGCACCCGGCTAGCGCAACAACACCCGCAACAAGGATCAAACGTAACAGACGCACCCACCCACACTGTCAGCGCCTACCACGCACCTCAAGTGCGTTTCCACCACCCGCCCCAGCCCTTTCTCATCCAACCCCATCACGCCGGAACCGCCGCCACACTCTGGCGTGCAATCCATCCGCCCCCAAGCACTTCGTCCCCGCGATAACACACCGCCGCCTGCCCCGGCGTCACCGCCCGCTGCGGCTTGTGCAGACGCACTCGCGCCTTCCCATCCGCCGCAGGATACACCGTCGCCTCCGCTCCCGCATGCCCGTAGCGGATCTTCACCGTCGCCTCAAAAGGCTCCTCCCCGCAGTGATGCCAGTACGCATGGTCCATCTCGAACTCCCCCGTCACCAGATCCTCCGCATCCCCCACGATCACCCGGCTGTTCTGCGGATCGATATCGATGACATAGCGCGGCTGAGCGCTCCCGCCCGGCAACCCCTTGCGCTGACCGATCGTGAACAACTCGATCCCCTCGTGATCCCCCAGCCGGTTGCCCGCCTTGTCGTAAATCCCACCCTTGTGAAATTCCTCAGGCCCAAGGTGCGAGCGCAGGAACGCCTTGTAATCATTCCCAGGAACGAAGCAGATCTCCTGACTGTCCACCTTGTCCGCCGTCTTCAACCCGAGCTCCCGCGCAATCGCTCGGATCTGCGGCTTCTCCATCGCCCCCAGCGGACACAACGCCCGCTGCAACTGCTCCTGCCGCAGGCTGAAGAGAAAATAACTCTGATCCTTGCGCGGATCCCGCCCCTTGCGCAGCACCGCACGCCCCTCCAAATGCTCGATGATCGCGTAATGCCCCGTCGCAATGAACTGCGCCCCGATCGCCTTCGCCTTCGACCACAAATTGCCAAACTTCACCTTCTCATTGCACATCACGCACGGATTCGGTGTCCGGCCCGCTTTGTACTCCGACGCAAAGTAATCAATCACCAGCTTCTCGAACTGGTCCGCCTCATCCACCACGTAATGCGCAATCCCCAGCGCATGCGCCACACCGCGCGCATCCGCGATCGCCTGCGGCCCGCAACACTTGTCCTCCGCACGCGAAATACAGTCCTGCGGCCACACCTTCATCGTCACCCCCACCACGTCGTACCCCTGCTGCTTGAGCAAGTACGCCGCCACGCTCGAATCCACACCGCCGCTCATGCCGATTACCACACGCGCGCCGGCCGGCCCCACAGTTTGAGAGGATGCTGAGTTCACAAGCCGCGCACTCTCCCCGCGATCCCGCGCCCGCTCAAACCAAATCTCCTTTTCACCCCCATCCCGAACTCCGGAGCTTCTCCGGGGAGATTCTCCTTGCCCATCCGCCCCGCCCACACGAATAATCCTAGCTCTCGTTCAGGAAGGGTGGCTGAGTCCGGTTTAAGGCACTCGACTCGAAATCGAACGTGGGGTAATTCCCACCGCGGGTTCGAATCCCGCCCCTTCCGCCATTTTTCCCGCGGCCACGGTCGCCGTACCCACCGCATCCCTCCATCGAGGGGCGCTCAGGCAAACAGCTCCTTCACCGGCTTCGCGTTGTTGCCCACCTTGAACGGCCTCTGACTCGGCGACATCACCTCGCGCCCCGTCGGGAATCCCGCCGCCCACCCAATCGATGCGTGCAACGCCCCCACCGACATCTCCCCGTCCGTCACCTCCGCACCCGCCTCGTCGGTCGCCCCGTACACAAAACCACGCTTCACCCCAGCCCCCGCAAGCACCGTCGAAAACGCCTTCGGATAATGTCCCCGCCCGGATCCGTCGAAATTCGGCTTTCTCCCAAACTCACTCGCCACCACCACGAGTGTGGACTTGAGCAACCCGCGCGAATCCAAGTCCCCAAGCAACGCCGCGAACGCCTTGTCAAAATCCGCCCCCACCTCCTCCATCCGATCCTCGAGTCCCGTGTGCATGTCCCATCCACCGCTGCTCACCTCGATGTAACGCACCCCGTGCTCCACGAGCCGCCGCGCCAGCAAGCACCCACGCCCAAACTTCGAGCGCCCGTAGGACTCCCGCACCTTCTCCGGTTCCCCGGAAATATCGAACGCCTTCAAATCACTGCTCTTCATGAGCTGCAGCGTGGCGTCGTAGAAATCGCTGTAGGCCTTCACATTCTCATCGGGAAACTTCTCCCGAAATGCCCTGTCGATGTCCTTCACAAGACTCAGCCGTTTCTCCACCGCCGCCACTCCCGCCGCAGGCTGCGAATGCTGCAGCCCGCTCTCCGGATCAAGAATGGGCAACGGACTCAGCGTCGCCGGGAAAAAGCCGTTCCCGTGCTCCGAACCGTGGTTCACGCACACCGACGACGGCAGCGTCTTATTACTCGGCCCCAGAAACGTCTGCGCCCACGCCCCAAGGCACGGATGCTTGATCGTCCCCCTCTGCTCATACCCTGTGCGCATGAAATACTGCGCCGACGCGTGCACACCCACCTTCGCCGTCATCGAACGAATCACCGCGATCTTGTCCGACACCTTCGCAATGTTCGGCAGAAACTCCGAAAGCTGCATCCCACCCTTCGCCGTCATCCCCCCCTTGGGCCCCTTCGTAGCACCGCTCTTCGGATCAAACGTGTCGATGTGACTCATCCCCCCGCGCAGCTGCAGAAAGATGATGTGCTTCGCCAACCCAAACCCGGGGCCACCATCCGCCGCCATCGCTTCCGAACGCATCCACGGCAGCACCGAAAGCCCAAAGGCCATGCTCGCGCAACGCTCCACAAAAAGCCGCCGGCTGAACGGATCCCGCAGAATCTGAGGCTGGGTAGGGTCGAGGGGGGACATAAGGTTGTTCTCTTTCTAAAAGGGGGGGCTGTGTCTTGGATCTGAATGGACTGACGATGAATGCGGAAATGCGGCCGCTGCTCACTGCACAAACATGAACTCGCGCGTGTTGAAGAGCACCCAGGTCAAATCCGGCAGCTTCATCCCCTCGCTCATCAACTTCACCGCGTACTGACGCTCCGTGATCGCCGGCCGCCTCCCAAGGAAGCTGAAGTACAGGCTCTCCACCTGCTTCTCCACCGTCTTCTCCTTGGCCGCATCCCGCAGCGCCTTCGAGTTCTGACTCGCGATCACCTTCTGCACATCCCCGTTCATGAGCATCAGCACCTGCGGCACTCCGCCCTCCACACTGTCGCTGTCCGCAATCTGACGATCCGACTGCCCAAACATCCTCAAAAAATGCGACTCCCGCGAAGGCTGCGGCAACTCCGAGGCGCGCGCCATCGTCATCCCCTCAAACTGCGGCGGCGCATACCCGCCGAAGTCGGCGCTATCCAGTTTATCGCCCCCCTTCTTACCCCTCCGCGCCTTCCCCTTCCCCTTCCCCTCACCGCTAAGCTCCTGGACCTTCGCCACCACGGCCTCCACGCTCAACGGCCCATCGAGGTCCACATCCCGGATCTGCTGCGCGCGCTGCAGCTTGAACTGGTCGAGCTCCGTCCCAATCACCAGCGCCAGCACCGAGTCCCACGTCTGCGATGCGCTCATGCGCCGCAGCACCGGCCCTTGGAAAAGGTACGGCCCCTTCGCCAGATCCGGCGTCACACTCACCTGCCGCTGATAAGCCTGCGTGTTGAAAAGCACCCGCTGAAACTCCTTCAGATCAAAACGCTCCCGCCTCATCAACTCCGTGAGACCCGCCAGTAACTCCGGGTTGAACGCCTTCGTGAGATCATCCAAATCCGCCACCGGCTCCTGCACCCCAAGCCCGAAGAGCTTCTTCCACACACGATTGGCGATCGCCGTCGCAAAACGCGGGTTCTGCGGATGCGTCATCCATCGCCCAAACTGCCGCCGCAAATCCGGCACAGAATCCGTCTTGATCTGATACGCCGGGTTCTCCTTGTCCTTCTCCGACCACATGATGAGCCGGGGCGCCACCGCCTCCCCGGGCTTCCCGTCCTTGTACTTGTAATCCTCCGGCAACTTCGTCTGGTTGCGCCCCGTCGTCTCCACCTCCGCAAGATTGGGCGCCAGAACGCGCACCAGCATGTTCTTGTCCACATTCGCAGACTTCCCAATGCGCTTGGCCACCCCTGTCGCCTTCGCATACGTCGTGTCCGTCGCCCCGAAAAACGACGCCATCGCGTAAAAATCCATCTCCTTCCAGTCTGCCAGCGGATGATTGTGACACTGCGCACACGCCACATTCGCCCCAAGAAAAGTGCTCAGCGTGTTGGAAAGATTGTCCAACGGCATCCCCCGGTCCCGCAGCAAATACCCCACTGGCCCCGTGTCCGAGAGCCGCCCCTCCGCCGTGATCATCTCGTACACCATCTTGTCCCACGGCGTGTTCGCCTTCACCTGTTCCTTCACCCACTCCTCATACAGATACGTCTTCACCCCCTTGCCGTAGTCATCCGTGAGCCGCAGCATGTCCCCCAGCCAGTCATACATCTGCGAGGTGTACCCGGGCGACGCCAGCAACGTGTCAATGAGCCGCGCCCTCTTGTCCGCTCGCTTGTCATTGAGAAAAGCCGCCGTCTCCGGCGCGGTCGGAATGCGCCCCGCAATATCCAGATAAAGCCGCCGTACCAGATGCTCGTCCGTCGCCGGCACATTGGGTTTCACCCCCGCCTTCGTCAGCCCCGCCAGCACCAGCGCATCCACCTTCGCGGCCCCCTCCCTCAACGCCGGCGCACGCTCCCCCTCCGCCCTGCGCGCAAACTCCCGGTCCTCCTCCACCAACTTCGCCAGCGCCAGCTTGTAGATCTTCCCCTCCCGGGTCCGCACCTCCACTGACTCTCCATCCGAACTCCGAAACTCCGCCTCCACCTTCCGCCCATCCGCATCGCTCCACACATGCCATGCATCCAGAGGCTTGGCCTCCGGTTCCGGCTCAGCCGTCTTCTCAGCCACAGGCTTCGCATCGGAACTCTTCGCAGGAATCTTCCCCCTCTTCTCCTTGGCAAAACCAACACCAGCGCCAAGCAGCAAGGTGGACGTGACGATCAGCAGGGAGTGACGGTTCATGGGGGGGAGCTCGAGACGAACAGGATGCTAGACAAAGCGGACAAGGGCTGGGTCAAAAAGCCAAGCATTCTCCCCGCTCATTGGGGAAACAGCACCAGAGTGTCTAATTAGGACACCAGCCGCCCCGATATTCAAGAATTGCCCCCCCTGTCTCCGCGTACCCACGCCCCAATCCCAGCATCACCCCGATCCCAGGCTCCGCAGACCAGCACCGCCACCCCCATGTCGTCCATGTCGTCCATGTCGTCCATGTCGTCCATGTGGGGCTCCTAAGTCCCACCGGCCCCCCAGCGCCTAACTAGTTACAAAACCTCATTCATTACTCCGCCGAAAAAACCAAACAAACTATTGTCAATAGCCCCCTATTAAAGTAGCTGCGGCCAGCGGTTTTACGTAATTAGCTACGGCAAAAATCCAAGGGTTTTTCGAGGACTCCATATGACACATAGATCTTGGCCTTATCGTTTACGGTCTCTTTTCAAAGGCACGCCCCGCAAACAGACCAAACAGACCAAGCAGACCCGCCGCCCCAAGGTCCTCGTCGAGCCTCTCGAAGACCGCATCGCACCCGCCATCACCGCCTTCAGCAGCGGTGTGCTTTCGCTCAGCCTCAACTTCGCAAATGAAGCCGTCACCCTCTCCCACGATGGCACCAACATCACCATCAGCAGTACCCAAACCCTCACCGGCGCCGGCACCAGCTTTTCCTCCTCCGCCGTTCACAAAATCATCGTCACCGATTCGGGGGCGATGTCCGGCCAGTCGTTTACATTCGCCGCCGGCACCGCGATCAGCCTGTCCGACGGCCTCTCCAACACCGGCGTGGAAACCGTCACCTTCAACAACACCATCGACGCCAGCAGCGGTTCCTCCGCCATCTCGGTCGCGGCCTCCACGGCCATTGTCACCAACGCCAACCTCACTGCCGGAAGCGGCGGCGTGAGTCTCACCGCCGGAAACATCTCCGGAAACGGCCTCATCACCGCCACCACGGTCGATCTCACCGCCACCACCGGGATCGCCTCCAGACTTTCAGCCGCGAGCATCAGCGCCGCTTCCACCAACGGCAACATCACCATCACCAACGCGATCGCGACCAGCGTCACCAACCTCAGCACCGGCACCGGTTCCATCACCTTCAACAACTTGTCCGGCGACGCCTCATTTTACACAACGAGCACCACCAACGGCTCCATCAGCCTCAGCACCATTGGCGGCCAATTGACCATCGTCAGCCCCACCGTTGCGGGCGGTTCAGGCAGCGACATCTCCCTGTCCAGCAACTCCTCCATCTTCGTCGACAATTCGCTGCAGGCCGCCGACGCCATCACCGTCAACTCAGGCGGCCCGTTGGATGTAAGCGGCGCCGGCAATATCACCGCAGGCGGCAGTGTGACCCTCAAATCGGGCGCACAAGGGATTTACACCGGCGGCGACATCACGACCAGCGGCGGTCTGGTGAACTTCCAATCCGCCACAGTCTTCGTCCGTCCCATCGTCATCAACACAACGGCGAACGGCGCCACCGGCGGTTCGGTGGACTTCGATAGCACCGTGACCGGCGTAAATAACGACACAAACTCCTTGGAGATCACCGCGGGCTCCACAGGCGATGTCAACTTTGACGCGCAGATTGCCGGCGACTTGACCCTCACCGCCCTGCGCTTTCTCAGCGCCAATTCCGTCACCACGGCTTCCGCCATTTCCGCCTATGCCTTGAACATCGGTTCCGGGGTCAGAAATTTCACCACCACCGGCACCGGCGGCACCATCACCACCGCAGTAACCTTCTCCAACACCGGCACCCTCACCCTTGGCAAAGCGGGCGGCACACAGACATTCGCCGGTGGCATCACCGCCACGGCGCCCTCCTCCGTCAGCCTCTCCGGAACCCTCGCTTCCACAGGCGCGAACATTTTCATCGGCGACGGCGGCACCCCGGTAACGCTCAACGCGGACACCACCCTTTCCTCTGCCTCTGGCGACATCACCCTCGGCGGCACCGTGAACAGCGTCTTCGGCCTCGTCCTCAATAGCACCGGCACCAGCACCCTCGGCGGCACCAGCACGCTGGCCAGCCTCACCACCAACGCTGGCGGAACCACGGTCCTCAGCGCCGGAGCCATCACCACCGGCGGCGCGCAAACCTACAACGACGCCGTGACTCTCGGCGCCAACACCACCCTCACCTCGGGCTCTGGCAACATCACCCTCGGCGGCACCGTCAACGGCGCCTTCGACCTCACCCTCAACACCACCGGCACCAGCACCCTCGCCGGCATCGTCGGTGGCACCACCGCTCTCGCCAGCCTCGCCACCGACGACGGCGGAACCACCGTCATCAGCGGAGGAACCATCACCACCAGCGGCCGGCAAACCTACCTCGACGCCCTAACCCTCGCCGCGGACACCACTCTCGCCGCCGGCGATATCTACCTCAGCCGCACAGTCAACGGCGCCTTCGCTCTCACCCTCAACAGCAGCGGCACCACCAGTTTCTTCGGCGTCGTCGGCGGCACCACCGCTCTGGCCAGCCTCACTACCGACGCCGGTGGCACCACCTTATTCGGCGCCGTCCTCCTCGATCCAAGCGTCGGCACCATACGCACCAGCGGCGCCCAAACCTACAACGACGCAGTCACTCTGGGCAATGTCACCGGGCTGTCCACGAACACCAATGGGGCATTCACCTTCAATGGCACGCTCGATGGGAACTACGACCTTCAAATCTCAAACGACGGCACCGCGAACGTGTCGTTTGGCGCGGCGGTCGGATCCATCACACCCCTCCGCAGCCTCGATATCTCGGCTGCCAACAATGTGAGCGCGGTCGCCTTCAGGGTCGGCGAATTTGTCATGAACACCTACGGCACCACCACCTTCAACGGCCCCGTGGTCACCACGACCGCCAGCACCGAATCCACCCTCCCCAGCTTCCTCATCCGCGGCGGCACGAAGGTGTCCGTAAACTCCACAATCACTGCCGCAGGCGATGTCAATCTGGGCGCAGCGACACTCAGCATCGCCTCGGCCGGCGACATCACCGCAGCTGGCCGTGTGTACTTGGGTGCTTCGACCGGCATCAGCACCGCCGGCGATATCACATCCAATGGCAACCAGATCGAATTCGACGGACAGGTAACGCTCACCGGAAACATCGCGGTGGCCACCACAGGAAACGGCAGCACCACCGGTGCAAACGTCACCTTCCACGGCTTCATCAACGCCGACAACGCCTCCAACCACCGCTCCCTCACCCTCGATGCCGGGACCGCCGGAACTCTGGAGCTCTATGGCCCCGTAGGCACCGACTCCACCAACGCGCTGAATGTCCTCACCATCACGCAATCCGGCGGAGCCACCTTCTACAACTCCGTCAACGCAGCCACCGCCGCCATCACCGACACCGCCGATGGCCAGACCGTCGCGTTTCAGGGCAGCCTCACCGTCGGCACCGGCATGACCGTCCCCGCCAACGGCGCCTTCAATGTGAGCCTCACTGGTTTCAACAACTCCATCGCCGGCACCACCACCTTCAACAACACCGGCACCCTCACGCTCGGCAGCAGTAACAGTACCACCACCTTCACCGGCGGTATCACCGCGACGGCGCCTTCCTCCATCAGCCTCGGTGGAACGATCGCTTTCACCAACACGAACATCTCCATCGGCGACAGCAGCACCCAGGTGACACTCAACGCCAACACCACCCTCGCCTCCGGCACTGGCAACATCACCTTCGGCAACACCGTCAACGGCGCCTTCGCCCTCACCCTCAACAGCACCGGCACCACCACACTCACCACCGCCATCGGCGCCTCCACCCCTCTGGCCAGCCTCACCACCGACGCCGCCGGAACCACCATCTTCAATGGCGGCACCGTCACCACCAGCGGCGCCCAAACCTACAACGACGCCGTCACCCTCGGCGCCGACACCACGCTCCTCACAAATACCGGCGGCGCGCTCTCCTTCAATGGCACGCTCGATGGCAGCCACCTCCTGAAGATCAACACCAACGGCACCGGCGACGTCTCCTTTGCCGCAGCGGTCGGATCCAACAGCGCACTCACCGGCCTCGATATCCGCAACGCCAACAATCTCACCACGACCGCCCTCAGGGCCACCGACCTTTTCCTCTCCGCGAAAGGCACCACCACCTTCAACGCTCCAGTAATCAGCACGACCGGCGACGTCACCGTCATCAGCAAGCACATTGCGGTCAATGGCTCCGTCACTTCCGCGAACAATGTCTCCCTGTATGCCCAAACGGGAACGCTCACCATCGCCTCCGCCGGCGACATCACCGCCGCCGGCTCAGTCCAACTCCTCGGCCTCACCAGCATCCGCACCGCCGGCGATCTCACCTCCAATGGCAGCTCCATCACAGCCTTCGGCAATGTGACCCTCACCGGAAGCATCTCGGTGGCCAGCACCGGAAACAACAACACCACCGGTGCGAATATCGCCTTCTACGGCTCCATCAACGCCGACAACGTGTCCAACCAGCGTTCCCTCACCCTCGACGCCGGAACCGGCGGAACCCTCTCGATCGCCGGTGCCGTGGGCACTGCCACCAGCAAAGCGCTGGATGTCCTCACCATCACGCAATCCGGCGGAGCCACCTTCCTCGACGCCGTCCAAGCCGCCACCGTCGCCATCACCGACACCGCCAACGGCCAGACCGTCGCGTTCCAAGGCAACCTCGCCCTCAGCACCGGAATGACTGTCGCCGCCAACGGCGCCTACCATGTCAGCATCACCGGATCCCTCAACTCCATCGCTGGCACCACCACCTTCCACAACACCGGCAACGTCACCCTCGGCGATGCCGCCGGCGACTCCCTCCTCTTCTCCGCAGGCCTCACCGCCACGGACCCTTCCTCCGCCAGCTTGGCCGGAAAGATCGCTTCCACCGACGCAAACATTTCCATCGGCACCGACAACACCCTGACCACCCTCAACGCCGCCACCATCCTGTCCTCCGGCGCTGGCAACCTCACCCTCGGCGGTAACGTCAACGGCGCCTTCACCCTCACTCTCAACAGCACAGGCGCCACCACACTGAACTGCGGCATCGGCACCCTCACCGCCCTGGCCAGCCTCACCACAGACACCGGCGGAAACACCGCCCTCAATATCGGCACCATCATCACCGATGGCGACCAATCCTATAACGACTCCGTCACCCTCGGCACCATCACCGGCCTCTCCACGAAGAACAACGGGACGATCGCCTTCCATGGCACGCTCGATGGGAACCACAGCCTGACGATCACGGCCGACGGCACCGGAAATGTGTGGTTTGGCTCACCAGTCGGATCCGAGACCGAACTCGGCGGCCTCTACATTAGGAGCGCCAAAAACATGACCGCGGTCGCCCTCAAGACCACCGACTTGGCCATGTCCGCGACCGGCACCACCACCTTCAACGGCCCCGTTGCCATCACGAACGGCAGCATCGTCGTCAACGGCAACGACATCGCAGTCAACGACACCATCTCTTCCGCAATCAGTGTCGGACTCAATGCCGATAGAAGTGACTCAGCGACACTCCGCATCGCCCGGGCCGGCGACATCACCGCCGCCGGCTCAGTGTCCCTCTACGGCTTGAACGGCATCCACACCGCCGGCGATGTCACCTCGAATGGCAGCGCTATCAAATTCGATGGAAACGTGACGCTCACCGGAAACGTCTCGGTGGCCACCACCGGAAACGACAGCTCCAACGGCGCAAACATCACGTTCGCCGGCTTCATCAACGCCGACGACGTGTCCAACCACCGCTCCCTCACACTCGACGCCGGAACCGCCGGAACCCTGTCGGTCGCCGGCGCCGTCGGCACTGCCACCAAGGCGCTCGATGTCCTCACCATCACGCAATCCGGCGGAGCCACCTTCCCCAACCCCGTCAACGCCGCCACGCTCGCCATCACCGATACCGCCGATGGCCACACCATCGCCTTCCAAAGCGACCTCACCATCGCCACCGCAATGACCATCGCCGCCAACGGCGCCTACCACGTCAGCATCACCGGCGAGTTCATCTCCATCGCCGGCTCCACCACCTTCAACAACACCGGCACCCTCACGCTCGGCACCAGCTACGGCAACACCACCTTCACTGGCGGCCTCACCGCCACGGCTCCTTCCTCCGTCAGTCTGGCCGGAACCATCGCTTCCACCGACACGAACATTTCCATCGGCGACAGCACCACCCCGGTGGCACTCAACGCCGACATCACCCTGTCCCCGGGCTCTGGAAACATCCTACTCGCCGGCGCCATCAGCGGCGCCTTCGGCCTCACCCTCAATAGCACCGGCACACTCACCCTCGCCGGAACCAACACCTACACCGGCGACACCATCCTCGCCGACGGAACACTCGTCCTCACAGGCTCGCTGCCCGCAAGCAATCTCCTCCTCCAAGGCGGCACCTTCCAGGCCAACGGCAGCGTCCACAACCTCACCGCGACCGGCGGCACCTACACCGTCAGCATAGACGGCCTCAACGCCGGCACACAGCACAGCCAGGTCACCGCCCCCAGCGTATCGCTCGGCGGCATTCTCAACCTCGTCACCACCAACCCCTCCTTCAATCCAACCACCGGCACTCATTTCACCATCATCGACAACACGAGCACCAACCCGGTCTCAGGCGCCTTCGCCAACCTGCCCGAGGGCGGCTCCCTCAACCTCGGCTCACAAGCCTACACCATCACCTACAAAGGCGGCCCCAACGGCAACGATGTCCAGCTCATCGCAAATAAGTTCATCCCCACACCCCTCGGCCCTGTAGTCACCGACCCGTTCACCCTCGATCCCGGAGTCATTGTCTCCTCCCTCAAAGGCTCCACTGCCCAGATCATCCTCAGCACCGTCTCCGACGGACTCACTGCCGGCACCATCCAACGCATCGTCCCCTTCAGCGGCTACACCGGCCTCATCTCCGCAAGCGCCCTCGACCGCAACGGCGACGGCGTCCCAGAATCGCTCCTCGTTTCCAAAGCCTCCCCGGGCAACCTCTCAACCGTCGAAATCATCGACGCCGCCACCGGCAAGCAGGTGATGGAATTCAACGCCTTCGGCAACAAGTTCAAGGGCGGCGCCCGCGTCACTTCCGGCCTCACAACCATCAACGGATCCACCCGCTCCGTATTCGCCGTCGCCTCGGGCCCCGGATCCGCCTCCACCGTCAAGATGTACGACTCCCTCACCGGCGACCTCATCAAGTCCTTCAACCCCTTTAGCGCCAGCTACAGGGACGGAGTCGACGTCGCCATGGCCAGCCAAACCACCAACGGACCGAGCACCCTCGCCGTAGTCTCGCTCGCCAACTCCACTGTCCGCATCTTCGACCTCAACAACCCCGCCGCCCGCGTGGTCTCCTTCCAGGCCTTCCACCAACAACCAGCCTCCGCCAACCGCATCGCCGTGGGTGACCTCAACGGCGATGGAGTCAATGAACTCATCGTCAGCGTCGGCGACATCACCGCGCCCGCCATGCGCGTCTACAACCTCGCCGGCAAGCGCCTCGCCCAGTTCACCCCGTTCCCGAAGGAGTCCACGGGCGGCATGAATGTCACACTCGCCGACTACAACCACGACGGCCGTCTCGACATCGTCACCGCCTCCCAAAACGTCGCCACCGCTCGCGTGCGCGCCTTCCGTCCAAGCGGCACACCGGGCCTCAGCGACTTCCGCCTCACCTCCGCCCTCACCTTCGCCACCGCCGGTTCCAGCGGGACGTTCACCGTCGTGTAACCCGCCTCACGATGTCCGACTCATCGGCCATCACCGCCGCACGCACAGTGCACGGCACCCGCCTGCCCAAGCAGCACCACCAAAGACCCTCGCACGGACCGAACACTCAGAGCTCAGAAGCTCACACAACGTGCTGCATCGCCTCAACCCGCACACTGCGCACCCCCCTCTCGTCCCTCAGCGGGACCGGAATATCTCGCTCATCAGGCAGTCCACAACGAGCGTCCGCAGCCCAAGCCCGCGTGCCTTCAACGCCTCCTGCAGCTCCTCAATGACAAACTCGTCGGACAACTCCATCCGCCGACCAGTCGCGTACGCGAGAAACTGCCGGAGGAGATGACGGCTGAACAGATCCTCCCTCGTCGCACCCAGCACAGCCTTGAACCCCGCGAAGTCCGCGTAGCTCTCGCCCGACGCAAACTCACCCGCCGCATCGATCGCCCGCGAGGGCTCCTTGCCCTTGCCATTCCCCGGGTACTTCGCACGCCAGCGGCCGATGGGGTCGAAGGTTTCAAGACTGAACCCGAGCGGGTCGATCTTGCGGTGGCACTCCGCGCAGGCCTTGTCCGCGCGGTGCTTGGCAAGACGATCGCGAATGGTCGTGGCCCCACTCACGTCGGGCTCAATCGCAGGCACGACGTCCGGCGGCGGCGGCGGTTGAATCCCAAGGATGTTTTCGCTCACCCACACGCCGCGCGTGACAGGCGACGTCTCCACCCCATTCGCGCTCACGGTCAGCACACAGGCCATCCCCAGCAGACCACCTCGGTGCGCGTTCCCCTTGATACTCACTTTTTGAAACCCGTCCGCCAGTCGCAGCGTGTCCTTCTCAGGCAGGTCGTAGAGCCTCGCCAGCTTCTTATCCACAAAGCTGTGCTCGGCATCGAGAAACTGCCCCACCGACCCGTTGCGCACCAGCAGATCGCGGAAGAAAAGCCGGGCCTCCGCCTTCATCGAGGAAACCAGATCCTCGGCATAATAAACCCGGTTCGTCTCGCGCGGAGGCGGCATCCCGCCCAGATCGCGCAGGTTCAGCCAGCTATCAAGAAACCCGTTCACGAACCCAGTCACGCGCTCATCAGCAATCATCCGCTCCACCTGCCTTCGGAGCTCCTCATCCCGCGTGAGACTGCCGGATTTTGCAGCGGCGAGCAGCGTCTCATCAGGCGGCGCGGCCCACAGTGCATACGCCAGACGGGCGGCGAGATCGTAAGAGTTCAGAGCCTTTTCGGATTCGGCCGTGATCTCGCTCAGGTAGAGAAAGGATGGCGAGCACAGCATCAGCTTCACCGCGTCCAACGCCGCCTGCCGCGCCGTCGCCTTCTCCGCAGTCCGCTTCTCATAAAAAGCGCGCACCGTCTGCCGGTCAGCGTCGGTCAACGGACGCCGATACGCCTTCTCCGCGAAGGCATGGAGTTGCTCCAATGCACGCCCCTCCTCAAACCCGTCCCTGCCGAACACGGCCTGCTCCTCCAAGCCCCCACTCTCCTCGGCAACAGGGCCGTGGACTTTGACCTCACTGATGCGGATGTGCGGCAGCTTGCCATCCCTGAGCAGATGCGTTCGGTCCACCCCGGACGAACCGGGTCGCGCGGTCAACTCCTCCTTGTAACGCTGGTTGATCGTTAAAACCGATGCCCTCGACTCGTACGGCCCGTTGGGAAAAATGAAGCGCGGAGTCTGCCCGGCCTCCAGCCACACTCGGAATTTCAACCATGCGGGCTGCTCATCGGGAACCACCGCGCTGCCAAGCAGCGGCTCCACTGCCTGCGGATAATGAATGTGGCCCTTGCTGATATCGCCCGGCACCACGCCGAGCACGAACGGCTCCGAGAAATCGATGCCGAAGATCTTGGGATCATAGTGCGTGTCGCGATGCATCGCCTGCGCCTCCACCTCGATGTCGTAAAGACCAGACACCGGCACCCCCTTCTTGAAGTCCTCGATGTGCCCGTACCCACCCTGCCGCGTGTCGGTGTTGGGTTGCTCGTAGAGGTTGAGGTAGCGAAAGTTGAACGCCGCCTTGTGCGGGCCCTGCAGCTCCTCGTACTGCACGAAGTGCCCGCTGAAACTCCAACTCCGCGGCTCCGTCACAGGCTTTCCCAATCGCGTCTCCACAAGACGGCTTGCCGCTTGGAAGTACTGATCGACAAGAAAGCCCGAGGTCACAAGCGACTTCCCAATCGTGTCGATGTGCTGGCTCGTCTTCTCCTTCGGAAAATTCCCCGTCAGCCCCAGCGTGTCCACGCGCCGCCCAAACAGAGTCGCCAGCGTGTTCTCGTACTCACGCATCGTAAGCCGACGCATCACGGTGCGCGCACCCGTGCTCGTGATCTTGTCCCGGGCAGCGGCGGTGCTCTCACGCAGCACGCGAAGCACGGCCAGTCGCTCGTCATCCCCGGGCTGATCCGCCTTCTTCGGCGGCATCTCCCGCAGTGTGAGCTGATCAATGATCTCCTTCGCCTCAATGATCTCCGCCTCGGCCTTCAGCGGCAGTCCAAACTTCCCAAAATCACGACCGCCTTTCTTCACCCCATCGCTGTGACAATCCAGACAGTACTTCTCCAGAAACTGCCCCACGAACTTCTGCGCCGGAAGCGCCTCCTGCCCGCAAAGCGTCCGCGCAACCACCAGCGCCGCGATACAGGCCACAGCCCGGCAGAGACTCCGCACCCGCATCACGAGAAGCGGCCCGTGCTGCTGCCAAAAGCTTCCAACTCCACCCCCATGCGCTGGGCGATGTCCACGAAGAGATTGCACAACGGCACCTTGTTAAGGCCCTGACTCGGCACCACGCGGAACTCCCC
The DNA here is from genome assembly GCA_945861435.1 of Chthoniobacter flavus. Lineage (GTDB taxonomy): Bacteria > Verrucomicrobiota > Verrucomicrobiia > Chthoniobacterales > Chthoniobacteraceae > CAIURC01. The sequence goes on from CAMAUX010000004.1 coordinate 137,969, forward strand.
ATGCTTGTAGCCACCCCCTGCCAGGATCACCGGCAGATCCGAGTTCTTATGCACATTCGCATCGCCCATCCCACTGCCAAAAAGAACCGCCGTCGAATCGAGCAGCGTGCGCTCGCCGTCATTCATCTTGGAGAGACGGGTGAGGAATTTCCCAAAGTGCTCAATCTGGTACTGCTCCAAAGTAATCAGGCTCGCGATCGACTCAGGATCGTTACCGTGATGCGACAGCCCATGATGATCCTTCTTGATGCCAAGGTGCTGAGGCATGAAGTCGCCACCAATCTCCAGCGTCGCAACACGCGTCGAGTCCGTCTGTAACGCCAGCGCCATCAACTCATACAGCAGCGGCAAATCCTCCACCGCATTGCGATTCGCCGGCTTTTCAAAAGGCGCGCCCGGCTTCGGATGACTGGTCCAGCGCTGGCGCAATTCCAACCGCTTCTCCACATCGCGCACAGACGTCAGATACTCGTCCAACTTCGCCCGGTCCTCCTGATTCACACGTCCCGAGAGACGGTTCCCCTCCTCCCGCACGGAATCCAAGATGGACGCCTGCACCTGATTCTCCTCCACACGACGCACCCGCCGCTCATCGGAATCACTCACGAAAAGCCTCTCAAAAAGTTCCGCCGGCCCCGTGATCGGCGGCACGCGCACCCCGGCCTTGGTCCACGCAATCTGGCATCCTCCGTGGATCCCCCCCTCCGAACCCACCGTCAGCGAAGGGAACCGAGTTTCAAACCCCACCTCATCGGCGAGGTGCTGGTCGATTGTCACATTCCCATTCGCCCTGCCCTGCGCCTCGGAGTTCAAAACGCCGGACAAAAAGGAATGCACCGCGAAGTGCCCCCCTTTCACCCCGTGATCGAGTCCGCGGTAGACGGTCATCTGGCTGCGGTTCTCCCACAAAGGCTCCAGCAGCGTCGTCTTCTCGTACTCCGCCCCTGCTGTCGTCGGGAAAAGCTGCTTCACCTGAAACCCGAGCAAATTACCCACCGCAACGAAACGTCTGGCCCCCACCCCGGCACCCCGCGCTGCCCGCACAGCCGAGTTCCCCCCGACTGCACTAGCCATCAGCGAAGGGAGCCAGGGCAGAGCCAGCGTAGTGCCGAGAGACTTCAGAATAAAACGTCGCCGATTCATAAGTTAATTGTCCGAGGTCCCGACCTCAACCGCGCCGCCAGTAAACAAAGAACTAATCCCCGGATGGGAGTCTTTTTTAGGGTTTATCCTCAGCAAACCAGCCCGTTTGCTGGGAAGATGGCGTTGCCGATGATCGAGCAACTCTATAACCGACGGGCTTCTCATGCTGCCACCACAGAGCCGGAAGTAGAAGTTAATGCCAAGTCCGCACGCCTGCCCCAATTCAGCTCCGCTCTCCAACAACGTCTGCATGCCGGAGGCATGAGAGCCGATAGCCGATGGCGATCCCAGTCCGCTTCGCGAACGCAGGAAACCACCGGATCGCAGTCCCCCTCGCGATGCGCCCCGCTCAGGGGCGCGAGAAAGACAATGGTGCGAGGAATCGTTGCCCGTCCCTATCGGCCAGGCTCCTTGCAGGCGCCCCCCCAGAAGTCCAAATGTCACGGCGAAGCCCCCCATCTCAGTGCCATTCGGGCCCGTCCCGTTTGCATAGTGCAGCGGGCAACGATGTCGACGTGAGCGATCACCCTTGCGCCTCCGCCCACGCTCCGATCAACCACCCAGTCGCCGCTCTTCAGCTCAATCGTCTCAGCGCCCGGCCCCCACCGCCCCCACCGCCGCCGCCGAACCACCTCCCCCCTTCCCCTCGGACTCCGCGGGGGCGGTTCTCGCCTGCTCCTTCACAACAAACTCCCAACTCGCCTCCATCCGCCGTCCATCCGCCGTGGCAGCGATGATCGCCGCATAACGCCCCGCCTTCAAACCCTCCGGCACCCGCGCACTCACCCGCTTGCGCACCGGATCGAACTCCACCGTCAGCGGCCCTGCGCCGCTCAGGCGTACCGTCACACTCGCGGGATCCACCGCTCCGAAGGTGTCCAAGCCCGCCTCGATGCGCTCCGGCGCCTTCTCCAACTCCGCTCCCTCCGCTGGCATCGGCGTGCGCAGAGCGGCCGCAGCCACGGCGTGAGATTCCACCGCCGGGAACTGGAATGCAGAGGCCAAAACCTCCGGCCGATTCGCCATCACCATAAAACGACCGGTCGCATCCGCTGGCGTGCTCTTCACCACCCGCTGCCCGTTCACCGTAAACACCACCTCATATCCCGCCTCCAGCGCCGCTGCACGCACCCGCTCGTTCGACGCCCCGTAAGGAAGCGCCAGCGCATCCACCCGCACCCCAAGCCGCCGCTCGATCTCGAACTTCGACCCCACAAGCTCATTCCTCAGCCACTCCTCGTATCCCGCCCCCATCCCCCGGCCCCCGCGCAAATCCCGGTGCGACACCGTGTGACTCTGAATCTCAACCCCCGCATCCCGCATCTCCGCCAGCTCCTCCCAGCTCAGCGATTCACCCCCGGACCGCTTCCCGCCACGAATGTAATCCGTGTACACAAACAGAGTGAACGGGTAACCCCTCTTGCGCAAAATCGGCCACGCAACCTCGTACACCGACCGGTACCCGTCATCGATGGTGATGAGCACGCTGCGCTCCGCAATCGACTTGCGCCCCTGCTTCCACTCCATGAAGTCCCGCAGCCCCACCACCGTCGCCCCAGCATCCCGCAACTGGTCCAGCTGCTGCTCGAACATCTCCGGCGTCACCTCCGTGTCCGGATGCCGCACCCGGCTCACAAACCGGTGATACCCCAGCACCGCCACCTGCTCAAACGCCGGCCTCTGCACTTCCACCACCGATTTCTCCACCGAATCATCCGCCGCCTGCGCGGCCGCAGAACTCACAGCCTCCGCCTTCGGCACACGCGGCTTGCAACCGCCCATCAGCAACAGAGCGGCAGAAACGCCCGCACCCATCGCGCACCATCCCCACCACCCATCTTTCCTCAATTGCTCCTGCCTCCAGACCATAAATTGCCTCCCTTGCCCCGTTAAGCTCCCACTACCTTTTTTACTCCTTATCCGCACACCCACATCTGCCGCGCCCGCCCCCATCCACTCGCACGTCTACAAGCCAACGCCAGAGGGGTCTTCACCCATATCAGCCCCGAATGGCACTGGGTCAATGGCATCGGTCGTGCCTTGTTGACGAAGCCCGACCCAGCAAAAACCACTCGCACCTTCAGCATCCCGGAGGCATGGGAGCCATTAGCCGGCGGTGGACGCAGGGAACCGCCGGATCACAGTTTCCCACGCGACGCGCCCCGGTAGCGGGCGCGAGAAGGGCGATGATGCGCGTAACTTTTGCCCGTGCCGATCGCCTCCAATACTCGCACACGCCTGCGCGCCATCGTCCTCCCAAAAAGCACGGTGAAGCGCCTTCACTAAGTGCCGTTCTTGTCTGTCCCTAGCACACGTCTGCCCCCGCTGCCTTTTTTACTCCTTATCCGCACACGCACATTCTGCCGCGCCCGCCCCCATCCACTCGCACGTCCACAAGCCAACGCCAGAGGGGGCTCCACCCATATCAGCCCCGAATGGCACTGGGTTAATGGCATCGGTCGTGCCTTGTTGACGAAGCCCGACCCAGCAAAAACCACTCGCACCTTCAGCATGCCGGAGGCATGGGAGCCATTAGCCGGCGGTGGACGCAGGGAACCGCCGGATCACAGTTTCCCACGCGACGCGCCCCGGTAGCGGGCGCGAGAAGCGCGATGATCCGCGTAACTTTTGCCCGTGCCGATCGGCTCCAATACTCGCACACGCCTGCGCGCCATCGTCCTCCCAAAAGGCACGGTGAAGCGCCTTCACTAAGTGCCGTTCTTGTCTGTCCCTAAAACACGTCTGCCTGATGCCGTGCTGCTCTGGTGCCTTGGTATGCCCTTCAATCACCAATTCCCACGCCAGCTTTCCGGTAGACGCACTTCCGCACGGAGGTCTAAAAGCAGCACAGCCTCTGATGCGCCGCAACGGCTCAGCCTCTCACCGCCCCAAAACGAGAACGCACAACGCCCATCCACCCGCCAGCGCAAGGATCTGAGCGCACTGCGCAATCTCCTTCTCGCGCACACAAACACCCACCCCAACCTCAACAGATGAACCCTCCAGCCCACCACCCCACAGCCATCACTCGACGCCAGGCACTGGCACTCACAGCCACCACCCTGCTCGGCGTCTGCTCCACCTCACAGGCGAAAAACACCTCCATGATCATCGACACCCACGTCCACTGCTTCGCCGCCCCAGACGACAAGCGGTTTCCCGCCCACCCCCGCGGCCCCTACCGCCCCACCACACACGCAACCCCAGAGCACCTCCTCGCCTGCATGGACGGCGCCGGCGTCGACCGCGCGATCATCGTCCACCCCGAACCCTACCAAGACGACAACCGCTATCTGGAACACTCCCTCGCACTCGGAACCGGCCGGTTCAAGGGCACGTGCCTCTTCTTTGCCGAAGATCCCGCAGCGCCCACTGCACTCACCGCACTCGCCAAACGTGCCCCTCTCATCGCCGCACGCATCCACGCCTACGCGCCAGAACGCCTCCCCCCTTTCGGCTCACCGGCACTGCGCACACTCTGGCGCGCCGCAGCGGATGCCGGACTCGCCATCCAACTGCACTTCGAGCCCCGCTACGCGCCGCATTTCACACCGCTCATTGATGAGTTCCGAGGCACCACAGTCATCATCGACCACCTCGGACGCCCATCCCAAGGCACTCCCCAGGAGCACGAAGTCGTCGTCCGCTGGGCCGATAAACCCAACACCATCGTCAAATTCTCCGCCCTCTCCGAACCCAACCAATACCCGCACCGCGACCAAGGCCCGGCAATCCGCGCGCTCACCTCAGCCTACGGTGCCGGCCGCATGATGTGGGGCGGATCCTTCAACGGCAATTCCACCGCAACCACTTACCGCGCCGAACGCGAACATGCACGGGAACGCCTCTCCCATCTCAGCGCAGACGACCAGACCCTCATCATGGGAGGCACAGCCGCCAAACTCTTCGGATTCACTGCCTGAAACCGCGCCCGCACCGCCAGCCCATCCCGTTCACCGCTGGTTCCCGGCCCCTCCATCGGCCCCCCGCCTCACCCCATCTCCAAGCACTCGCACGAACTTCTGGCGAAAATCCACAGCCTCACTCGCCAGCCCCAACTCCCGCATCTGCCTGCACCGCTCGGATTCCCACCAGCATCCAAAACAGGCATCCGTCCCATGAATGAGCCTCGACCCCGCGACCATGGTCACGACCACCGAGGGGCAGATCGCAAACGCGCAAAACGGCCTTCGGGATGCGTCACCCATCGCAGCAGCGCCACCGGAGGCACCCACGATATTACACCACCTTCACGCAGCATCGCACCGCACTGAACGGTATTGAACGCCCGCGAGCGCAAACATTCATGCCCGCCCATCGATAAGATCCACTGCCCGGAAAACCTCGCTCTTCGCGCAATCCGCACCCACACCCATACCGGACGCCGCCCGATTCTCCGATTCCGCTCGCCCCATCGCCACCCATCCCGCTTCCGTCGGCTGCACCACCAGCATCCATGCCTGCCTTCATCCACACGCTGCGCACTGCCACCGGCCCACACGCCTGCACGCAGGAACTCACCCGCGATCAAATCAAACGCTGGACCCCGGATCCTCGCCAGCGCCGCCTCATCCACGCCATCTACCAACGCAGCGGCATCCAGACCCGCCACAGCGTCTGCCCCGATTTCCTCCCCCACACCACACCCACCCTCTTTCACTCCGACACCCACGGCACCCTCCTCCCCCCAAGCACCGCCGCCCGCAACCGCATCTACGCCCACTGGTCCAAAAAAATCGCCGTCGAACTCGCCCACTCCCTCCTCTCCGACTCCCCGGGCTTCTCACCCCAAGACGTCACCCACATCATCTTCGCCTCCTGCACCGGCTTCACCAACCCGGGCCCCGACTACCACATCGTCCGCGAACTCGGCCTCCCGCACACCACCCAGCGGTACACCCTCGGCTTCATGGGCTGCTACGCCGCCTTCCCCGCCCTGCGCATGGCCGAGCAATTCTGTGCCGCAGACCCCAACGCCGTCGTCCTCGTCCTCTGCCTCGAACTCTGCACCCTCCACCTCCAAGTCCACGACCACCCAGACAGCATCCTCGCCCATTCCCTCTTCGCTGACGGCGCCGCCGCCGCACTCGTCAGCAGCCGCACCCCTCCAGCCAACCGCCCCGCCCTGCGCCTCGACTCCTTCTCCTCCGCACTCCTCCCTGCCGGCGAAGCCGACATGGCATGGGAAATCGGCGACCACGGCTTCAACATCGTCCTCTCCAGCTACGTCCCCGATCTTCTCGCCGCCCACATCGCACCCCTGCTCACCTCCCTGCTCTCCCGACACAACACGCATCCCGACAACATCGCCCTCTGGGCCGTTCATCCCGGCGGCCGCGCCATCCTCGACAAAATCGAACGCGCCCTCGCCCTCCCGCCGAACGCCCTCCACGCCTCGCGCTCCATCCTTCGCGATTACGGCAACATGAGCAGCGCCACCATCCTCTTCGTCCTCAAACTCCTCCTCGACTCCCCACACCCCGCCCCGGCGCCCCTTTGCGCCATGGCCTTCGGTCCCGGCCTCACCATCGAAACCGCCCTCATGCAGCGCATCGGACCCGCCGCCCCCGAACCACCAGCGCTTCTCCAAGCCCCTCCAATACAAAGCTGACAGCACCACCGCCCCTGCTCATCCCCTCCACCATGAGCAGCGCCATCCCCCGCATCGATCCACGCCACCCCTCCCTTTTTCCCCCAAGCACAACGCCATGATGTACGACACCGCCATCGTCGGCGCAGGCCCCGTCGGTCTCCTCCTCGCAGCGCTCCTCGGCCAAAAAGGGCTCCGTGTCCTTCTTCTGGAAAAACGCACCGAACCCACCCGGCGCTCGCACGCCATCGGCATCACACCGCCCTCACTCGAAATCCTCGCCCAACTCGGCCTCGCCGACACCTTCGTCCACCGTGGCATCCCCATCCGCGACTGCCATGTCCACGGCCACCGCGGCCTTCTGGGTTGCGCCTCCTTTCGCAACATCCCAGGCCCCCATCCCTACATCCTCTCCCTCCCACAGCACCACACCATCGCCCTGCTCGAAAACCACCTCGCCTCCCTCCCCAACGTCCAATTCCTGCGCAACACCGAACTCTCCTCCCTCTCGCAGGACCCAAACGGCGTCACCCTCCATGCCCCTCACCTCACAGCCTCAGCACACTGGCTCATCGCCTGCGACGGCCACCGCAGCACCGTGCGCAACCACCTCCGCATCCTCACCCGCGGCGCCTTCTACGGTTGCCACTTCCTCATGGGCGATTTCCTCGACCACTCACCCCTCGGCTCCGACGCCCATCTCTGGTTCACCCCACACGGCGCCGTCGAATCCTTCCCACTCCCGGACGCTCACCGCCGTTGGGTCGTCCAAACCACGCAACCCCTCCCAGACGCCCCGCCCGGCCACCTCACCGCCACCATCCTCCAGCGCACAGGCCTCGATCTTCAAACCCACGACCAACTCCACCAAAACGCCTTCTCCCCTCGCTGGATGCAGGCCCGCACCTACCGCGACCGCCGCGTCCTCCTCTGCGGCGACGCCGCCCACCTCATGAGCCCCATCGGCGGTCAGGGCATGAACACCGGCTGGGCAGACGCCGAGTTCCTCGCCCAAGCCCTCACCTCCATCCAACTCCGCGGCCGCTCACCCGAACCCCTCCTCGCCGCATACGAACACTACCGCCGCCGCGCCGCCCTCGCAGCCACCCACCGCGCTGCACGCGGCATGTGGCTGGGCACACGCACCGGCGCATTCGCCTCCCGCGTACGCGACCTCGCCATGCGCCACCTCCTCTTCAAAGGCCCGCTCGCCCGCCGCCTCGGCCCTCACTTCGCCATGCTCACCATCCCTCACCGCACCACCGCACACACCCCCAAAAACCTCTGGAACCCGTAACCCAAGGGAACCCAGCCGGCGCCATCATCGCCTAACCAACACCCAGCACCCGTGAGCCCGGAGCACACCTCCACACGCTTCACAAACACCCCCGACTCCCCGCCAGTCCACCGGCGCATCGCCAGCACGGACAAGACCGCAGCGCTCAAGGTTGCACGCTCCCCATCCCAAATCCCATTCAACCCTTGACCCTCCCCCATACCGCGCAAATCCTCTCCCCCCGATGGCGACAGCCAGAAGCTCCACCTCTTTAACCCCCGCAAACCGCCCAAGCCGCCCAGACCACTGGCACGAACTGCTCACGACGGACGGTCTCGCCCGCCCTCATTACCACCCCCTCCTCGAACACTTCGGCCGCCTCAAACCCGCCGAACTCCGCCTCCTCGAGGACCGCATGGCCGCCACCCTGCGCGAAATGGGCGTCACCTTCGACGTCATCCGCAGCGACCCATGGGGACGCCAGCCATGGGCTTGCGACCTCCTCCCCCAAGTCTTCACCTCGCAGGAATGGGAGTTCCTCGTCCGCGGCTTCCGCCAGCGCCTGCGCGCCTTCGAACTCTTCCTCGCCGACGTCTACGGCCCACGCCACATCCTGCGCTCAGGAACCCTCCCGGCACCCCTCGTGCTGGGCAGCCCCCATTACCAACCCGCCGCCATCGGCCTCCCGCGCCCGCGCGACGCCTACCTCCACCTCAGCGGCCTCTGCCTCACCCGCGATTCCCACGGCCGCTTCCTCGTCCGCCAACAGCACTTCGCCCACGCCAGCGGCATCTCCCCCATGCTCCAAAACCGACGCGCCCTCGCGCGCATCGTCCCGGAGATCTTTCAGGAAATGCCCGTCCAACCCCTCGCGGACACCTCCCTCCTCATGCTCGAACAGCTGCGCGAGGCCGCCGCATCCTTCGAGGGCGAACCCATGGTCGTCCTCCTCTCCCAAGGCACCAACAGCGCTCTCTCCTCCGAACAAAGCTTTCTCGCCCGCCGCATGGGCATCCCCACCGTCGAAGGCGGCGACCTCCTCGTCCTCGACAGCTGCGTCTACCTCAAAACCGTCCGCGGCCTCAAACGCGTCGAGGTCATCAGCAACTCCATCCCAGACTCCCTCCTCGATCCCCTCGTCTTCGGCGGCAACCCCTCCCACGGCGTCGCAGGCCTCGTCCACTGCCTGCGCAAAGGCACCGTCGCCCTCGTCAACGCACTCGGCTCCCAAGTCGCCGACGACCAGACCCTCCTCGCCTTCAGCAACAAAATCATCACCTTCTACCTCAACGAATCCCCACTCCTCCCCTCCATCCCCACCCTCTGGCTCGGCGACATCGACCAGCGCGAACACGTCCTCGATCACCTCGACCAATTCCGCCTCACCTCCGTCGTCCCCTCCCTCCACACCCAGCCCCGCGACTCCGAGCCCTCCGCCGCTCTCCTCGCCGAAGTCCGCAAACAACCACACTTCTTCATCGCTCAACCCCGCGACGACGGCGCACACACCCTCTGCTTCCACAAAGGCCGCAAACGCGAAAGCCCTCAGGACCACGTCCTCTTCGCCCTGCGCACCGGCGCCGATTTCGACCTCCTCCCCGGCGCACTCACCCGCGTCTACTCCACCCCTCACAGCGACCCCGCCGAGGGCCTCGGCTGGATCAGCAAGGACACCTGGGTCCTCCAATCCCCCTCCACCGACAACCTCCTCCACTCCCTCTCCCCAAGAATCACCGACGCCCCGCTCCCCTCGCGCCAGGTCACCAGCCGCGTCGCCGACGCCTTCTACTGGATGGGCCGCTACCTCGAGCGCGCACACCACCAAGCCCACCTCATCTCCGTCGTCGAAACCCTCGAAACCGAGGAACTCAACTCCGCAGAACGCAAACTCTACCGCCCAGTCTGGAACCGCCTCCTACCCCCCATCGAAAAAAGCGCCGGCACCAGCCGCCGCAGCATCGCCGGCCAGATCGACCGCTACCGCCTCCTCCTCCTCCCAGAACCCGGCTCCGTCCAGCACGCCATCCTCAGCGCCTGCTCCAACGCCCACTCCGTCCAAGACAGCCTCAGCCCTGAAGCCCTCGCCACCCTCAACGACCTCCGCTCCCGCTTCCACCGCAAACGCTTCCGCCAAAACCTCTCCGAACCCGAAGCCGCCTCCGTCACCCGACGCCTCGCCGAACAAGTCACCAAGCTCATCCCCCAGTTCTTCGCCACTGCCGCCAACACCATGCTCGCCGACGACGGCTGGCGCTTCTGCGAACTGGGCCAGATGCTCGAGCGCTCCATCATCACCGCCAACTCCCTCCTCTCCATCAGCGCCTCCGTCTCCGGCCAAGTCCTGCGCTCCTCCCCCCACGGCTCCGAAATCGAACTCAGCGCCTTCCTCCGCCTCCTCGGCTGCCGCGACGCCTACCGCCGCATCTTCCAAATGCGCGCCGAACCCGTCCACGTCTTTCAAATGCTCTGGCAGCACGAGGAAGTCCCGCGCAGCGTCCTCCACTGCTTGGAACGCTGCAGCGTCCTCATTCACAAATCCATGGCGGCCGACCCCACCAGCCCCACACAAGCCCCTGCCGCACTTCACTCTCTCCTCCAACAAATCCGCACCATCGACTGGCGCCCCTACGTCCTCCTCCCCTCCGACGACGAACCCGCCACGCACAAACCCGTCCCCACTCCCGCAACCAGCACCCAGCGCAAAACCACCACCCCCACAGCCGCGCAATCCCCGTCCACCCAAGCCCCCGCTCACATCCCCTCCCTCGACCACCGCCCCACCGAGGATCTCGAGCCCCTGCTCAAACAACTCCTGGACTCCGCCCTCGAGCTCCACACCCTCATCTCCGACAGCTTCCTCAACCACCAGGCGCGCATCGCCCAAGTCAGCCAGCCCGCCAACGCCAACGCCTGATCCTCGCGCCCCCGCATGATCTTGCGCATGGAAGCCTCGCAGAAGAGGCACGCCATCCAAAGCGAGTTGCTTGCCGCCCCACCGGCTACCACGCTGAAAGCCCGTCCACGTGAACCTTCACCGTCTTGCGGTGGAATCCCAGCTCGCGCGCTATCCGCCGCAGGCGCCACCTCTTCGCATGCAGGCAGCGGATTGCTTCTTGTAGACTCACCTTCAGGACGTTCGACATACCCCAGTCCAAACGCCTTGGCGCACTCAGATGGAGCGGTTTCCGCCCCGCAAAGGTGGTGCACTTTGAACCTGGTTAATTCGACCGCAGGTGTTACACTTTGAGTGACCGCTGACACTCCACCCCGCCCCACGCCGACGCAGTTGCCGACCCATCACTGCCGCATACAGCCAACTCGGCAGACGCGCCTTTCACCCGCCTTTCACCCGCCTTTCACCCGCCTGTACACCGCCTTCACCGGCGCACGCCTGTCCCCATCGGCTCCCCGATGCACGAGACCGATGGGAGGAGCGTTGGCCCACCGAATGCACGGACGACACGGAAAAGAGAAGTCGAACGAGGAAACTCTATTTCATGGTCCGTGCACTCAGTGCGTTCCGTGGGCCATTGTTCGTTCATTACCAAAGCGCTCGACCACGCCGCCGTCCTTGGCTCCGAAGTTGATGAGCGGGCCCAAATGCAACCCGGAGGCATGGAGAAATGAGATGCCACTCGGTGCCCGCAGTCCGCAACGCGGCTGGAAGGAACCACCGGATCGCCGCTTCCCACGCGACGCGCCCCGGCAGCCGGTGCGAGATCATCGAAGACAGATCTGAATCGCACGCTGTTAAGGGCATCGGTCCTGCCCTGTTGAGGGAGCCCGAGCAGGCAAAAGCCACTCCCAACTTCAGCATGCCGAAGGCATGGGAGCGATTAGCCGGTCGGTGACCGCAGTCCGCAAAGCGGACAAAGGGAACCACCGGTTCACCATCCCTACGCGACGCGCCCCGGCAGCGGGCGCGAGATCATCGAAGACAGGTCCGAATCGCACTCTGTTAAGGGCATCGATCCTGCCCTATTGAAGGAGCCCGAGCAGCCAAAAGGCACCCGCAACCTCAGCATGTCGGAGGCATGGGAGCGACAAGCCGGTCGGTGAACGCAATCCGCAAAGCGGACGAAGGGAACCACCGGTTCACCACCCCCACGCACGCGCCCCGGCAGCGGGCGCGAGATCATCGAAGACAGGTCTGAATCGCACATTGTAAAGGGCATCGATCCTGCCCTGTTGAGGGAGCCCGAGCAGGCAAAAGCCACTCGCAACTTCAGCATGCCGGAGGCATGGGAGCGACAAGCCGGTCGGTGAACGCAATCCGCAAA